>CBFGUO010000018.1:0-109487 GCA_965652375.1 uncultured Opitutus sp. | reverse complement strand
GGCCCGTCGGTGCAGTTGAGCGCCTTGGCGAAGATGCGGGCCGTGGAGGTCTTGCCGGTGCCGCGCGGGCCCACGAAGAGGTAGGCGTGGGCGATGCGGTCACGGGCGATCGCGTTGCGCAGGGTGCGCACCACGTGATCCTGACCCACCACGTCGTCAAACGTCTGCGGGCGCCACTTGCGGGCAATGACCTGGTAACCTTTTGCAGCCAAGATGGGGCTCAACTAAGCGGTCGAATCGAAAATCCGAAATCCAAAATCGAAAATAAAAAGAGGTGGCCAGGCACTCCACGGCACTGGGAGAACGTCGCTACCGTTGCTACCTTCCGGTCCTGGCGGAGTTCGCGCGCCTGCCCATGCATGGCGCCTGGCCGAGGCGGACCATGGGCCAGCGGTTCGGCGGGATTCAACGAGAAACTTTGCGAAATGTTTCGAGGTTGGCGAGGTAGCGCGAATCGAGCTTGGCGTGGCGCGCCGCCGCCACCAGGGCCTCGACTTCCTCGGCCTTCGGATCGCCCTCCGGAGCGTTGGGCGCAAAGTAGGTCGTGGCCGGCACGCGCGGCCCGGCCGGGCTTATGATGAACATGACGTTGCGCTGCAGGCCGCGGTCGCGGGCCCAGGCATCGAGCAGCACCATGGCGGTGGCGGGCACCACCCAAAGGACGCCCCACACGACGCCCCCTTCCTCCGGCTTCACGTTGGCGTGTCCCTGGGCCGTGAAGGTCAATCGCTGGCCGTCGGCCCGGGCCAATCCCATCTGCTCGCAGGCATCGTCGATGGAGCCCATGACGGAAGCGTCCATGTGGGCGTCGTAGGTGAAGAGGAGGATGCTGGAGGCGCGTTTGCTCATGAAGGGGGACTCCCGCCGGATAACAGGGAAAGGATCTTTTGCACAATGCCTTCGACCGGCCACAAGCGTCCCTCGCCTTCGTAGCCGCAGGCCAGCATGCCTTCTTCCGGGCCGATGAAATGGGCACCGCGCCCACGCAGGATCGCCACGTTGGCCGTCGTGGCGGGGTGCGACCACATTTTGCCGTTCATGGCGGGGGCGATCAGGAGCGGGCACCGGGCGACGAGGTGCAGCGCGGTCAGAAAATCGGGGGCCAAGCCCTGCGCAAACTGGGCGATGACATTGGCCGTGGCCGGGGCGACGACGAGCAGATCGGCCTTGTCGGCCAGTTCCACGTGGCCCGGTTGCCAGCCGTTGCCTTCCGACCACAGGTCGCCCGCCACCGGCTGCCGGGCCAGGGTCTGCAGCGTCAGCGGCGTGATGAACTCCGCGCCGCCCGCCGTGAGCACCGGGTAGACCTCGGCGCCCTGCTTGCGCAACTGGCTCACCAGGTCGGCCGCCTTGTAGGCTGCGATGGAGCCGGTGACACCGAGGACGATTTTTTTGCCGTGGAGCGGCGAGGACATTACCTCAACAAAACGACCGCTCCCGGCGGGCACAAGTCAGCAAAGCGCGTCGCGGCAGCGCATTAGTTGGGTGGAGGCGGCGGAGGCGGCCGGCCGTCGCCCGCGACGCCGTCCGGCGGCAGGGGGCGATCGCCGTCCATGGGTTCGCGCGGCGGCCCCCGGCGGTCACTGCCGTCGCCGCGGGGTCCGGTGAGTTTTTGCCAGCGCGAACGGTGCTCCTCCTGCATGGCGACATACTGCTGCTGCTGGGCCGGCGTCAGCACCGCCGTGATCTCCGTCTCCATCGCGCGCATCGCATTGATGCTGTCGTGGCGATAGCCGCGCAGGGTGCGCCAGGTCTTTTCCAGGATGGGTTTGATCTGCGCCTCCTGGTCCGCGGTGAGGGCGAGCTTTTCCTTGAGCCGCTCGAGGTGACGCGGGGCAAACTGCCCGGCCGAACGCCCGTCGCGCACCATCTCCTTGGCGACGCGCAGGGAAACAAAACCGCCGGTCACGCCCCCGGCGAGAAACACCCCGGCGAGCACCAGCCACACGACCCAGGCACGTTGGGAACTCATGGCGCGTAATCGAGCATCGCGGTGACGGGATCGTCACCGGACAGCACGTCGTATTCGATGTCGTCGGCGACCGCCGGCAGGTTGAAGGCCACACTCACCACGGCCAGCAGGGCCGAGGCCACCAGGGCCCGGCGCCCGTGCGTGAGCAGAAGATTGACGAGCGAGACCGTGCCGTCGTCGCGGCGGGCCGCCCACGCCCGCGCCACCACCCGGGTGGCAAATCCCGGCGGCGCCAGGACGATTTCGTCCTCGCCTGCGGGCCGGGCCAGGCGCGCCCGGTCGAGCAATCGCTCCAGCTGTGTTGCTTTGCGCTTCATGTTCGTTCCTCAGCTTCGAGTTTCTTCAGCAGTTTTTGCAACTTCCGACGGGCCCGAAAGGCCCGGACTTTTACCAGCGTGGTGTTCCAGCCGGTCTCCTCGCCCACTTCGACGAGGGTTTTCTGCTCCAGGTCGAGCAGTTGCAGCACCAGCCGGTCCTCCGGCTTGAGCTGGTCCATCAGCTTCCCCAGCAACTCGCGCGCCGCCAGCGCCTCACCGGCGTCCTCGGCCTTGGTGTCGGCCGTCACGGCGTCGAGCACCTGGGCTTCGTCCTCCGAGAGATCCGCCCACCGCAGCTCCGGCCGGCGCTGCTGCTTGCGCAGGTGGTCGATGGCGGTGGTCATCGCGATCCGCGAGACCCAGTGCACAAAGGGCACATCGCCCCGATACTGGTCGAGTCGGGAAAACATCTTCAGAAAAACCTCCTGGGCGAGGTCCTCCTCCCCGACCCAGCGGGGCAGACGGCGACGCACGATTTTGATGACTTGAGGATACAAGGCATCCACCAACTCCCGGGCGGCCGCCTGGTCTCCCGTGCGCACCTGCTCCAGACAAGCTTTGTAATCAAAAAGCTCGGCGTCGGCGGACATGGGGAGAGGCAAGACCCTGCATACACGGGAATCAAGACGCGCCCGCGGCAATTCGGTTACGCCCCTTGACTCGTCGCCCTCCCGTGCCGATAACCCGGGCATAATGCGATTCGTCGCCAACGCGCTGCTCCGCCTTCGACTTAGCTAGACGCACGATCCGAGAGGGTCCCCGTGCGGGACTGATTGTGCGTCCATACCCTCCCCTTTGAGCAGCCGCCTCCCTCCGTCGCGAGGGCTGAATTGCGGGCTTTTCCCTTCCCGTCCTCCCTTTCACTCTCTCCTTTCCCTTCCGCTTCCATGTCCGCGTTCAATCCCTCGAAATACCGCCCTCTGCCCGTGGTCGACCTGCCCGACCGCCAATGGCCCAACCGCACCCTCTCGACCGCCCCCGTCTGGTGCAGCGTCGACCTGCGCGACGGCAACCAGGCCCTCGCCCAGCCCATGAGTGTCTCGGAGAAGCTCGAGTACTTCGACATGCTGGTCCGCATCGGCTTCAAGCAGATCGAGGTCGGCTTTCCTTCCGCCTCCCAGATCGAGTTCGATTTCTGCCGCCGCCTCATCGAGGAGAACCGCATCCCCGACGACGTCTCGATCCAGATCCTCTGCCAATGCCGCGAGGACCTCATCACCCGCTCCTGCGAGGCCATCCGCGGCGCCCGGAACGTGATCTTTCATCTCTACAACTCGACCTCGCCGGCCCAGCGCAAATACGTCTTCGGCGCCGCCAAGGCCCAGATCGTGAAGATCGCCACCGACGCCATTCACCTGCTGCAGCAGCACGGCGCGCCGCTCATCGCCGCCGGCATGAACCTGCAGCTGGAATACTCGCCGGAGAGCTTCACCAGCACCGAACTGCCCTTCGCCCTGGAAATCTGCGAAGCTGTGTCCGACGTCTGGCAGCCGACGCCCGACAAAAAGATCATTCTCAACCTGCCCGCCACGGTTGAGTACGCCACGCCCAACGTCCACGCCGACCAGATCGAGTGGATGTGCCGCCACCTCACCCGCCGCGACGCCACCATCGTCTCCCTCCACACCCACAACGACCGCGGCACCGGCGTCGCCGCGACCGAACTGGCCCTGCTGGCCGGCGCCGACCGCGTCGAGGGGACCCTCTTCGGCAACGGCGAGCGCACCGGCAACCTCGACGTCGTCACCGTCGCGCTCAACCTGCTCACCCACGGCATCGACCCGCAACTGGACTTCTCCAACCTCAACGACATCCGCGAGGTCTACGAACGCACCACCCGCATGGAGGTGCCCGCCCGTTTGCCCTACGCCGGCGACCTGGTCTTCACCGCCTTCTCCGGCTCCCATCAGGATGCCATCAAAAAGTCCTGGGACCAGCAGCAGCCCGGCCAGCCCTGGGACGTGCTCTACATCCCCATCGATCCCGCCGACATCGGCCGCAACTACAAGGCCATCATCCGCATCAACTCCCAGTCGGGCAAGGGCGGCGTCGCCTACATCCTCGAACACGAATACGGCTTCGCCCTGCCCAAGGCGATGCACAAGGAGTTCGGCCCCATCGTCAACCGCCTGGCCGATACCCGCGGCACCGAGCTCTCGTCGGCCGACCTGCTCGCCGCCTTCCAGGCCGAGTACCTCGATCGCACCACGCCCGTTGAGGTCCTCGACTTCCGCACCACCGAGAAGGACCGCGTCGTCACCTGCGAAGCCGACCTGCGCATCCACGGCGAGGCGCGCACGCTCACCGGCGAGGGCAACGGCCCGATCGCGGCCTTCGTCGCCGCCATCCGCGACGCCGGCGTCCTGCAGTTCGAGTTCCTCAACTACGCCGAACACTCCCTCGGCTCCGGCGCCCGCGCGCAGGCCGTCTCCTACATCCAGATCAAACCGGAAAACCGCGGCCCGCTCTTCGGCGCCGGCATCGACAGCAGCATCGACCTCGCCTCGATCAAAGCCGTCGCCAGCGCCATCAACCGCGCCCTGGTCGGCTGACCCAAGGGTTCAGGGTTCTTAACCACGAATGGACACCGATAGACACGAATAATCATCGCCGAGCACGCAGGTGTTGATCACGCCAAACAACGCCTCCTCCTGCCTTTTCGGATTCGTGTGCATTCGTGTCCATTCGTGGTTCAACTCTTCTCCTGTAAAATTGACTTCCTGCCTGCCTTGCGCGGCTTTCGTGTGATCTTCATGCGATGACCTTCGACGACCGCACCTGGCTTTGGATCGCCGCCGCCTGCTACCTGGCGGGCTTCCTGCTCGGCACCTTCGCGCTGCTGCGCGACCGCAAGCAGTCCCGCGCCGTGATGTATGTCATCATCTCGGCCGGCTTCACCCTGCAGACTTTTGGCCTCTACCTGCGCGGCCTCGAGGTCAAGGGCTGTCCCCTGGGCAACACCTTCGAACTGTTCCAGTTCACCGCCTGGTCGGCCACCGCGCTCTACCTCGTCGTCGGCGCCGCCTTCCGCCTCAGCCTGCTCGGCTACTTCACCTCCGTGCTCGCCAGCGTGCTCACCGCCCTGTCCCTCGGCATTCCCGCCTGGGACGCCACCCGGCGCACCAACATCTTCGGCGACAACCCCTGGATCGAGTTCCACGCCGCGCTGGCCCTGTTCAGCTACGGCGTCTACGCCCTCCTGGCGCTGACCTCGATCATGTATCTTCTGCGCAACTACAGCCTGAAGAACAAGCACCTCAGCGGCTTCTTCGCCTTCCTGCCTGCCATCCGCGACCTCGACTCGATCAGCTCGCGGCTGCTCACCTTCGGCACCGCCCTGCTCGCCGCGTCCCTGGCGGTGGGCGCGGTGCACTGGCTGCCCCACACGGAGTCCGTCAACCTCGGCAAGCTCTTCACCACGCTGGGGGTGTGGGCCGCCTACGCCATCATCTGGTGCCTCCGCCGCGCCGGCCGCCTCTACGGCAAAACCCTCGCCTGGTGGTCCATTGGCCTCTTCGCCGCCGCCCTGCTTTCTCTCGCCCCCGTCAATTCCAGTCGTCACCGCGTCGAGCCGGAGTCCGCTCCCGTCGCCATCGCCCCCGCCCACCCCGCCCCGTGAGCACGCCCGGATCAACCTTGTTTGTCGTGGGGGCCAGTCACCACACGACGCCACTGGAATGGCGCGAAAAGCTGGCCCTCGGGCCGGAAAAACTGCCCCGCTTCGCCCGCGAACTGGCCGAGCTGCCGGGCCTGGGCGAGTTCGCCATTCTCAACACCTGCAACCGGATCGAATTCTACGGCGTCGCCGCCAACGGCACCACGATCGACTCGCTCGCCACCCGCTTCTGTGAATCGCAGGGCATCGCCCCGGCCGACTTCGCCGGCGTGCGCTCCCTCGCCACCGGCCCCGAGGCCATCCGCCATCTCGTGAAGGTGTCCTCCGGGCTCGAATCGCAGCTCATCGGCGAAAACGAAATCTTCGGCCAGGTGAAGGATGCCTACGCCGCCGCCCAGGCCGCCCGCACCACCGGCCCCGTGCTCAACCGGGTCTTCCAGAAAGCCTTCCAGGCGGCCAAATACGTCCGCACCCACACCGCCATCAACGAAGGCCAGGTGAGCACCGCCAACGTCGCCGTCGACCTGGCCCGCACCATCTTCGGCGAACTGCACGACGCCCGCGTCCTCGCCGTGGGCGCGGGCGAAATCGGCGAACAGACCACCAAGGCCTTCCAAAGCCGCGGCGCCCGCCACGTCACCGTCGCCAGCCGCACCCTGGCCCGCGCCATGGACCTCGCTACCCGGCTCGGCGCCGCTGCCCTGCCCTTTGAACAGGTCGAGCCCAACCTCGCCGATTTCGACATCGTCTGCTGCGCCACCGCCGCCCCGGGAGCGATTCTCCACGCCGATGCCGTGCGCGCCGCCATGCAGAAGCGTCGCGCCCAACCGCTGTTTCTCATCGACCTCGCCCTGCCCCGCGACATCGAACCCGCCGCCGCCAAGCTGGAGGGCGTCTATCTCTACAACCTCGACGACCTCGCCAAGATCGCCGAGGAAAACCGTCTCGCCCGCGTCGCCGAAGTCGAAAAGGCCGAGGCCATCATCGCCGAGAAAATCAATCACCTCTGGCACCATCTCCGCGACCAGGTGCCGGGAGGGATTCCGGGCCCGACTCCGGCTTCATCCTGACCCGACGCGCTCGTCGGTTTCCGGCCTCCGCGGCGGGAGCGCGCCCGTTCAACGCGGACTTGCCCCACCCCATCGGTCCGGCCACCCTGCGGCGTTTTGCCGGCAACTGGCCGCGGGCAAGGCACGACCTCGATGACTCCTGTTCCACAGTCGCGGTTGGTGCTGCGCGTCCCCGCCCGCCGCCCCTGCCCCCGCCCCCGCTTCCTTGCCGGAGGAATGCGACGGCCTGTCTCCCGGCTGTTCTGCGCATGAGTCCCGATGGTTCCCGCCTTCCCCGCCCGCGCTGGTCCATCACCTGACTTCTCCACCGATGCCCGACTCTCCTCCCCCCTCGCGCGCGCTCCGCGTACTTCATCTCGAAGACAGCGCCACCGACGCCGAACTCATTCACGCCATCCTCCTGGCCGAGTGGCCCGACTGCCGCATCCGGCATGTCGACCGCCGGGATGCCTACCTGCGCGCCCTGCATGACGGGGATTTCGACCTGATCCTCTCCGACTTCGCCCTGCCCGACTTCGACGGACTTTCGGCCCTCGCCCTCGCCCGGGAACGGGCGATCGAGCAGCCCTTCATCTTCCTTTCCGGCACGATCGGCGAGGACAACGCCGTGGAGACGCTCAAGGCCGGCGCCACCGACTATGTGCTCAAGGATCGCCCGGCCCGGCTCGTAGCCGCGATCAACCGCGCAATCGAGCAGTCGCAGCACCACCGCCTCCGTCGGGCGGCCGAGGCCCAGGTGCGCGAGCAGGCCGAGTTGCTCGACAAGGCGCGCGATGCCATCTGCGTCACCGATCTCCAAGGCCGACTCACCTTCGCCAATCAAAGCGCCCGCGCGCTCTTCGCCGGGCCCGACGGCCGGCCTCCCGCCGACAACCTGCACGACTGGTTTATCCAGGAAGCCGGCCCCTCCGTCACCGAAGCCATGAGCACCGTGCTCGCCGCTGGGTTCTGGAGCGGGGAACTGCTGCACGGCGATCCTGCGACCGGACTCCGCCATTTCCACAACCGCTGGACGCTCGTGCGGGACGAACAGGGCCGCCCGAAGTCCATTCTGCACCTCATCAGCGACATCACCGAGCAGAAGCAGCTCGAATCCCAGTTGTTGCGCGCCCAGCGCATGGAGGGCATCGGCACCCTCGCCGGCGGCATCGCACACGATCTCAACAACATCCTTTCCCCCATTCTCATGGCGGCCAACTGCCTTCAGCAGTCGCTCACCCGCCCCGCCGACCTCCGCATGGTCGATGTGATCGAAAACAGCACCCGCCATGGCGCCAACCTGGTGCGCCAGGTCCTCGCCTTCGCCCGCGGCTCCGACGCCGAACAATGCGAGCTGCTGCCCCACATCGCGATCCGCGATGTGGCGGAACTGCTGCGCGAGACCGTCCCCGCCTCCATCGAAATCGACGCCACTCACCCGAAGAAGCTGTGGGCCATCATGGCCAACCCCACCCAGTTCAGCCAGGTGCTGCTCAACCTCGGCACCAACGCCCGCGACGCCATGCCCGACGGCGGCACCCTGCGTTTCGACGCGGCCAATGTCGAACTCGACGAAGCCGCCGCCCGCCACGTGGGCGCGCGGCCCGGCCCCTACGTCCGTATCACCGTATCGGATACCGGCACCGGCATCCCGCCGGAGATCGTCGACCGTATCTTCGATCCCTTCTTCACCACCAAACGCCTCGGTAAAGGCACCGGTCTCGGCCTCTCCACCGTGGCCGGGATCGTCAAGGACATGGGCGGACACATCGACGTACACAGCGAATTCGGCCGCGGCACGGACTTCGTCATCCATCTGCCGGCGAGAGTGGGAGCAGTCGCGCCGAGCGTTGAAACCGTGCGGCTGACCTCCTTCCCCGACGGTGCCGGGGCCACCGTGCTGGTGGTCGACGACGATGCCGGCGTCCGCCTGGCCGCGCTGCATGCCCTCCAGTGCTCCCGGTTCCGGGTCCTCTCGGCCGACAGCGTGGACCGCGCCCTCCTGTTGTTCGGCAAACATCAGGATGACATCCGGGTGGTCGTGACCGATGTGCTGATGCCCGGCCTGCCGATCACCGAGCTGCTGCATCAACTGCGCGAGCGGTCGCCCGGCATCGGCCTTATCGCGATGTCCGGCACCGAGCCGCCGCCCGAAGTGACCGTGCTGCTGCCCGAAGGCACCGCCCTGCTCACCAAGCCGATGTCCGCCCACGTCCTGATCGACGCCGTCCTGCACGCCATGTGCCCGCGCAAACCCTGAGCTTCTGCGCCCCTGCCCGTGGCTACGAGCGTGAGCGGGTGGCTGGATCAGGAGGCGTTATCTGCACCGTTTCCCGCCTACGCCGCCGCCTTCGCCGGGGCCTGACCGGCGATGACCGTGGGCTGGAACGAAGCGCCCGCGGGCGCCGGGATGAGGCCGGCGTTTTCGATCTCAGTCGCGGAGGGGATCTCCTGGAAGGCGATCACGGCCAGGCGTGGGAAACTGGGCTCGAGGAAGCGTTGCAGCGCGAGGCGGATCTCGGCGCCCACCACCAGCACCGGCGGTTCGCCCAGCTGGGTGGCGGCGGCGACGCGCTCGGCGATCTTGTTCACGAGGTGATGGGCCGTGCCCGGGTCGAGCAGCAGGAGCGTCTCGCCGCCCCCGCGGTGCACCTTGGCGGCGAGAAGCTGCTCCAGGCGCGGATCGAGCGTGGCAGCCTTGAGGATGCCCGGCTGCGCCTCGTGCGCCGGCACGAAATACAGCCCGAGCGAACGCCGGACGCGCTCGCTCAGGTCGTCGGGATTCTTCGTCAGCGGGGCGTTGTCGCCGATGCCCTCGAGAATGAGCGGCAGGTTGGTGATCGAGATGTTCTCGCGTAGCAGGTTTTGCAATACGCGTTGGATGATGCCGAGATTGACCAGATCGGGCAGCAGTTCGGAAACGAGCGCGGGGTGCGTGCCCTTCACGTGATCGATCAGCTGCTGCACGTCCTGCCGGCCGAGCAGCAGGTGGCCCACGTTGCGCAGCGTCTCGGAAAGGTGCGTGATCATCACCGCGGACGGCTCGACGATGGTGAAGTTGCCGAGCTCGGCGTTGCGCTTCTCCGGCTCGTCCACCCACACCGCGTCGATGCCGAAGACGGGTTCCTTGGTGGGCACGCCGCGGAGGGAAATGGAGCTGCCGGAGACGTTCATGGCCAGCCAGCGGCCGGGCATCACACTACCCTTGGCGACGGCGCGTCCGCGCAGGAGGAAACGGTATTCGTTGGCCTCGAGTTCGATGTTGTCCCGCACGCTGATGGGCGGCACCAGCAGACCGCGTTCGCGGGCGATCGTCTTGCGCACGCCGGTGATGCGGCCGAGCAGTTCGCCGCCCTTGGCCGTCTCCACCAGGGGCAGCAGACCGTAGCCGATCTCGATCGCAAACACGTCCTGTGTGAGGCAGCTCTTGAGTTCGTCGGCCGGGGACTTTTCGGCGCGGGCGGCGGCCGTACCGGTGGTGGCGCCCGCGGCGGTGTCGGCGCCGGACGCATCGCCGGCCGCTTCCTTCTTGGCCGCGGGCACATCGTCGTCGTCCAGGTCCACTGGGTGCTTCTCGAGCATCCGACCGGTATAGAAGCAAAGGCCCCCGAGGATGGCGAAGGGCAGCAGCGGCATGCCCGGCATGATGCCGAAGGAGCCGAGCATGCAGCCGGCGATCTTCATCGCCCGCGGATAGCGCACGAACTGCAGACCGATCTGGCTGCCCAGGTTGCCGGACTTGGACGAGGCGCGGGTGACCAGGATACCGGCAGCGACCGAGATCACGAGCGCCGGGATCTGGGAGACGAGGCCGTCACCGATCGACAGGAGGGTGAACTTCTGCGCGCTTTCCGCCAGAGAGAGGTCCATCTGCAGCGCGCCGATCGCGAAGCCACCGATGATGTTGACCAGCGTAATGAGGATGCCGGCGATGGCGTCGCCGCGCACGAACTTCGAGGCACCGTCCATGGCGCCATAAAAATCGGCCTCCTTCTGCACCTTCTGGCGGCGGCGCGTCGCGGTGGTTTCGTCGATGATGCCGGCGTTGAGCTCGGCATCGATGGCCATCTGTTTGCCGGGCAGCGCGTCGAGGGTGAAGCGGGCGCTCACCTCGGCGATGCGGCCTGCTCCCTTCGTGATCACCATGAAGTTGATCACGATGAGAATCAGGAACACCACGAAACCGACGATGTAGTTGCCCTGGATGACAAAGTTGCCGAACGAATCGATCACGTTGCCGGCCTCGCCCTTGGTGAGGATCAGGCGAGTGGACAGGACGTTGAGCGCGAGGCGGAAGAGCGTGAGCGCCAACAGGATGGTGGGAAAACCGCTGAACTCGGGCGGATCCTTCACGTAGATCACCACCAGCAGCACGAGCATCGCGCAGCCGATGTTCATCGCCAGCAGCGTATCGAGCATGATCGCCGGCATCGGCAGGATGAGCATCAACACCGTGGCAAACAGGACACCGGCGAAGAGCAGGTCGGCCCGGTGCAGCAGATTCTCGGCGAAGGACCGGGGAGCGGCGGGAGTGGCGGCGGCGTCGGACATGAGTTAAGGCAACGGAGGGTAATGGATCAGTGAATACGGTGGGCGCGGGGCGGCGAACGCGGGGGCAGCCTGGGTCAGACCTCGGCCTCCCGGCTGGCCTGCTGCTGCGCCAGCAGCATCCGGCGGGTCTTGAGTTCGTGAAAGTAGTAGCGGTGGGTGCGGTAGACGTGGGCGAGGATCTGCGCCACGGCCTGGAAGAGCTCCGAGGGAATGGGGCTGCCCACCTTGCCGACCTTGAACAGGAAGCGGGCAACGGGCTTGTTTTCGACCATCGGCACCCCGTGTTCGGCGGCGATGGCCTTGAGGCGCTGCGCGAAACGGTTCTCGCCCTTGGCCAGCACGACGGGCGCGGAATCGACGCCGCGCTCGTATTTGAGCGCGATGGCGAAGTGGGTGGGATTGGTGATGACGACGTCGGCTGTCGGCACGGCTTCGACCATTTGCTTCTGCATCAGCCGGCGGGCCATGCGGCGCATCGCCATCTTGGCCTCGGGGCTGCCTTCCGATTGCTTGTTCTCGTCCTTGATGTCCTGGCGCGACATTTTCATGTCCTCGCCGGTCTTGTGCTTTTCCCACGCGTAGGACAGCGCGGCGATGATGCCCATGGCGATGATGAGACGAGCCAGAAACGCGAGGGAGGCGCGATGCATGAACTCCGCCAGATAGCCCGCCTCGATCGGCGCATTGAACATCGGATCCGCCACGAGCCCGCGGGCGGCGATGAGCAACACGATCGCGATGGCGATGACCTTGAGGATGTCGAGTCCGCCCCGCACCGCCGCCGTCTTGGAAAAGATGCGTTGAAAGCCTTTGACCGGATTGAACTTGTTGGGATCGAACTCGAAGACCTTGGGCGTGAGATTGAAGCCACTCTGAAACCCGCCCACCAGCAGCGAGGCGACCACCGCCGTGATCATCACCGGCAACAGCACCGGGAGCGAAGTGTTGGGAATCGTCATGAGGTGGGAGGGCGCGGATTTGATCGTGACCTCCGCCTCGGCCAGACCCGCAAAGGTCCGCACCGCCATCCCCACCACGGTCTGAACCGACTGGGTCAGGGTGAGTCCAAGCGCCCCGAGGGCGGCGACCAGCAACACGACCGCCTGCAGGTCCTGCGATTTGGCAAACTGGCCCTTCGCGATCGCATCCTCCAAACGCTTCGCGGTCGGTGCTTCTGTCTTGGAGTCTTTGTCCTGGTCGTCGGCCATGCGGGTGTGCCGAGGGAATGCAGGACGCATGCCGGCTGGTCGTCGTGAAGTGCTAGTCGCTTTTTTTCAAACACTTGCAAGTTTCCCTAAATCGAAAGACTCACCCGCAACCCCGGATCGCGCCGGAAGTCCTTTGAACCAGGGAAAAGTTTACCGCGTGAAGAAGGCCGGGCCGCGGCACCAAGGGACCCACCGGTGAAAAGTGCGATCAACCGTCGGGCGAATCCATTCGACTGAGCAGCCGATCGACGGCGGCGCCGTCGACCAAGCGCAGTTGGCTCACCACATCGTCCCGGAAGATGACGAGCAGCGTATCCGCGCGGGCGGCAGTCGAACCCGCGACACTCACTTCGTAGTTTCGATAGATCCACACCGCCTGCCCGGCGCGCGCCGACGGCGGCCCCAGCCGAGCCAACACCTCCGCCCGGGAACTGTCGCTGCCCACCCGTTTGGAGTCAGCAACGTCGAAACGGGTCGGTGAAGATTCGGCATTGCGGTGGGCACGTTCCTCGGCCGGGCGGGGTAGCATTGACACGCTCTGGACCGGATCAGTTGGGCGATATTCGACCGCCCTCGAGACCAGAGGTGTCGCCAGCGTTGCGAACAGGACAATCCGGCAGCAGAGAAAACGACCCCACTGCGGAGGACGGAGATCGGCGCGAAGAACAGAGAGGGGGTAACGTGTCATGGCGGGGCAAAAACGGTTGGCGGTGCGGGCGGCCGATCCCGCCACTTCGGATCACACGTGGGGCAGCCACACCGCCCGACCGTCCAGCCGAAGCGGGTCCGCTGCGGACTTTGCACCATGCGGACGGTGCCTAAAGGCGGCGCGGTCACGTGCGGAGACGGGACCGCACCATTGTTCCCCCATTCCGCCGCGGATGCAAACACCCCCCGACTACCGCGCGGCGAGTTCGAGCAGGAGCGTGGGGATGCGGTCGAATTCCACGTACAAGTAGCGGCCCATCAGCATGCCGAAACCGGCGAAGAGCATGAGGCCGCCCAGGATCTTCAGCGGAAAACTCAGGATGAAGACGTTCATCTTCGGCACCGCCTTGCTCAGGATCGAAAAGGCCATCGTCACCAGAAAGTTGAAGGCGATGAACGGCGCCGACATCCGCAAGCCGAGTTCGATGACGTGCGCCGTCCCCTGCACCATCACTTCGGGACTCATCGGCCCGAGCCGGCCCGCCCCCGCCGGCACCAGGTCGAAGGTGCGCGCAAACGCCGCCATCACTTGATGGTGCGCCCCGAAACCGAAAAACAAGATCCCGGCGATGAACATCATCGCCGCCGCCAGCGGCTCCTGGTCCGGCCGGGGCGCGTCGAAGCCCGGCGCGCCGCGCAGACCGATTTCGTTGGTGATGACGCGTCCGGCCATCTCCACCGCCGCAAAGATGAACTTGCCCACCCAACCCAGTGCCAATCCCAGAAAGACCTCACCGAGGCAGGCGAGGATCAGCGGTCCCCAGCCCGCGACCGCCGACGCATCAACCGGTACCAACGGCGTCAACAGGGTGGCCAGACAGAGCGCAAAGGCGACTTTCACCGTCGGCGGCAGGGGCTTGTTCCCCACCGTGGGAATCATGATCAGCAGCCCGCCCGCCCGCAGTCCGATCATCACCCAGGCCAATGCCGATTCGACGGTCATGCCAGAAGGAAGGAAACAACCGCGAAGGTCGCGATGGAACGCGAAAATATCTCAGCCGACGTCTTCATGCCTTCGCGCCTTTTCGCGATCTTCGCGGTTCAGGTTCAAAGACTCTCGCCGCCTAGGTTGTCACGCCGCCCATGCGGGTGATCATCTCGGTGGCAAATTCGGTCACGCTGCGAATCGCCCAGGGCGCCATCGCGATGCTGGCGCCGGCAAAGACCAGGATCTTCGGCACAAAGGTCAGCGTCTGCTCCTGGATGCTCGTGATCGACTGCAGGAGACTGATCACCAGACCCACGATCAGGAGAATGATGAGAAACGGCGCGCAAAGGTAGACGGCAAAGGTGACAACCTCTTTGAACAGATCGATGGCGGCTTCGGGAGTCATGGTGGAAAAAGCTGAAAGCTAAAATGCTGAGATGCTGAAACAGGGATGAGGCGGCGTCTAGGTGGCGAAACTCTGCACGAGGCTCTGCACGACGAGGTGCCAGCCGTCGACGAGCACGAAGAGCAGGAGTTTGAAGGGCAGCGACACGATGGCTGGCGGCATCATCATCATGCCCAGCGACATGAGCACCGAAGAGACCAGCACGTCGATGACGAGGAAGGGCAGGAAGATGAGAAAGCCCATCTGGAACGCCGTCTGCAGCTCGCTCACGATGAAGGCCGGTATGACCACCCGCATCGGCAGCTCGTCGACCCGCGTCGGCGGAAACCGGCCGAGCTGCAGGAAAAACTCCAGGTCGCGCGTGCGGGTCTGCTTGAGCATGAACTCGCGCATGGGCACCGACGCCCGCTCGATCGCTTCACTCGAGGTGATCTCGCGATTCAGATACGGCTCCAGCGCCCCGTCGTAGGTGCGTTCGAGGATCGGTCCCATGATGAAGAAGGTCAGAAACAGGGCCAGGCCGATCACGATCTGATTGGAGGGCGCACTGGGCACGCCGATGGCGGTGCGCACGAAACCGAGCACGATCACGATGCGCGTGAAACTCGTCATCAGCATGATGAGCGACGGCGCGAGCGTGAGCACCGTCATCAACAGCACGAGCTGTACGGTGACGCTCACGTTGCCGGCCCCACCCTCGCCTTCCAGGCCGATGTTCAGGGAAAGCCCGCCGTTGCCCTCCGCCGCCGGCTCCTGGGCTTCCCCCGCCCGCTGGCCGGCCGTGGGTTGATCGAAGGTGACCGTCGGCGAGTCCGGCGCCGGCTGGGCGCGGGCCGCCGTCGGCAACAGCAGCGCGAGCAGCAGGCCCAACCAGGGCAAAAAGGCGGACGCTGCCGCCCGATGCGGCTGGTTCATCGCACCTCCTCCGGCGCGGGCGGCAGGACCGCGGCGCTGGCAGGCAGGTCGTCGAGATCAGCCAGGGTGTTGATGTGGCCCGGCGATACTCCGAGCAGAAAGCGGCGGCCGTCGCACGAGGCCACGACCAGAAACTGACGATTGCCGAGGGACTTGGTCTCCTCGATCCCGATGAGTTTGCCCGCGCCCGCGCGCCCTCCCGGACGCGCGCGTTGAAACCACACCCACGCGCCGGCGCCCACCAGTACGACGCCCGCGACGAGCCAGCCGGTGGAAAATTGGTCCGCCGGCGCGGCGGCGCCACCCAGAACCCGAGAGTCTCCATCAATCGGATACAGGACGGTGTCGCCGCCGCGCTCGGCAGCAGGGGAACTGGCAGGCTCCCCGAAAGTATCAGTCGTCGCGGATTCCCCCTCGGCCGCGGTCGCCGCGGACGTGGGTTCCGGGTCGGCAGCCAAGGCCGGCTGCACCAGCTCCAATCCAGTGCAGCCGGCTACCACTAGCAGCCAGCGGGTGACGCTGGTAAAGCGACGAAAAATTGGGCAAAGAACGGTCACGAGGCGGGCGGCTTCGAACCGACAAGCTCGGTGATTTTGATGCCGAAACTCTCCTCGACCACGACGACCTCGCCGTAGGCGATGAGCTTGTCGTTGACGTAGAGACCGACCGGGTCGGTCGCGTGCTGGTTGAGCTGGATCACGGCCCCCGGCGAGAGGTCGAGCACCTCGCGCATGGGCAGCTGGCAGTGGCCGAGCTGGACCGTGACTTTCACTTTCACGTCCAGCACGAGGTCGAAGGTCTTGTCATCCATTGTTCCGGGCATGGCGGGAGATTTCCTCTGCAGGCAGGTTTTTGGTAATGGTCACGGCCACGCGGTCGTTTTCGAGACCGACCTGGCCAACAAATTTGGGGGTGCCGTTGAGCGTGATGTGCGTCTCCTCCGTGATGGCGGTGGGCAGCTGCAGCAGATCGCCGGGCCGCAGGGCCATGAGCTCGCGCAGGGAGGTCTCAAAGGCCGGCCATTCCGCCCGCACCGGCATGGTGATGTGCTCGCACAAGGGCGACATGGCGTCCGGAATGACCACGGCGGCGGGCGCGGTGTCCTTGGCGCGCCGGGCGTGGATGGACTTCACCATCGGCTCGATCATGTAATACGGCACGCCGATGGTGATGGCCTCGGAGCAGTCGCCGAAGGCGGCCTCCATCGTGAGCAGCAGCACGATCGCGTCGCGCGGGGAGGTCTGCAGGAAGCGGCCGTTGGTCTCGTGGCCGATGAGGTGCGGGTGCATCTCCTTGTCCCACTTCCACTGGCCGCACCACTGGTCGAGGATCTCCTTGATGACGTCCTCGAGCAGCGAGATCTCGATCTCGGTGAGGTAGCGCTCGGCCTTGACCGAGTGGCCGCGACCGCCGAGCAGACGGTCGACGACGGTGAGGGCGAGGCGGGTGTTGAAGTCGAGCACACCGACGCCGGTGAGCGGGTCGACCTTGAACAGGCAAAGGTGCGTCGGGTTGGGCAGCGACTCGCAGAACTTGGTATAGGTGAGCGTGGTGAGCTTCGCCATCTTGAGCGAAAACTCCATGCGCAGCACGAGCGAGAGGCGGGCCTGCAGGTAGCGGATGAACTCTTCGTGAATGAGGCGCAGCCGACGCAGCTCGACCTCCGTGAGGAAGACCGGATTGCGGAAATCGTAATCCTCGACCTTGGGCAGAACCCCGCCGGTGACGCGGGTGCCGTCGGCCCGCAGCATGACCTGCTCCTCAACGACCTCGGACGAATTGAGCAGCTTGTCGATCTCGCTCTGGTCGAGGATGTCGAACGGGTTGCCGCCATCGTCGTCGGACAGGATGTTGTCGTCGTCGGCCATGGGTCTGCGGGTTGCGGGCTTCGGGTCGCGGGAGCGGCCTTACTGGATGACGAAGTCGGAGAAGTAGACCTGCTCCGCGAGGGCCTTGCCGAGGGCCTGGTTGTAGGAATTGACCAGGCGTTCGCGCAGGAGATTCTTGGCGCCGGCCTCCTCGAGTTCCACCAGGGAGAGCGAGGAGAGCACGCTGAGGGTGACGTCGGTGAGCTGGATCTTGCGCCCCTCGAAGGCGGAGCGCAGTCCGGCGTCGCGGCCGGTGACCACGAAGGAGCACTTCAGGTAACGCGTCCCCATGGTGCCGGCGAGGTTCACAACCATGTTTTCGAAGACGTAGGACTTCGGATCGCCGGCGAGCGCGCCTTTTTCCCCATGCGCGGCGCCCGACGCCGCGTCACCGCCCTCGGCAGCGAGTTCGTCGGCGGGCTTTTCCTCATCGGCCGCACCCGGGTTGAGTTCCGCCTTGAGCGCGGGGATGAGGACGAACTGCGCCACCGCGAAGGTGAGCGCCGGCGCGAGCACCAGCGAGGCGAGCAACGCGATGACGGGCATCTTGTCGCTCCTGGCGGCGCGGGCTCCGGAGGCGTCGGATGTATCGGCCATGGGAATACGGTGGGCTGCGAGGCGGCGGGCAGGGCTTACCGCTTCAGGTTGACGATGTCCTCGAGCACGGTGTCGGACACGGTGACGAGGCGGGAGGAAGCCTGGAAGGAGCGCTGGGCCGTGATCATGTTGGCGAACTCCTCGGTGAGATCGACGTTGGACAGCTCGAGGGTGCCGGCCTGGATCGAGCCGAGGCCGCCCTCGCCCGGGCCGTTGGTGGTGGCGTCCATGGGGGTGTTGCCCACGATGCCGGCGGCGGCGAAGCCGGAGAAGAGGTTGTCTCCTTCCTTCTGCAGCGCGCTCGGATCGTTGTAGTTCTGCAGGAGGACGCGGTTGGTGATGACGGAGGTGCCGTCGGAGTAAAATTCCTGGATGTTGCCGAGCTTGTCGATGGCGAAGGATTTGAGGGTCTCGCCGGCGGGCGGGTTGGCGCCGATGAGAACATCGCCCAGCGTGGCGGGGGCGGCCAGGGAGGTGCCGCCCGTGAGACCCTGCACACGGTAGCCCTGCGAGCTCACCAGGTAGCCCTGGTCGTCGGTGCGGAAGTTGCCGGCGCGGGTGGCGAACTGCGCGCCATCGACGGGATTCTCCACGACGAAGAAGCCGGCGCCGGAAATGCCGAGGTCGGTGCCGTTGCCGGTCGTGGTGAGGGCGCCTTGGGTAAAGCGGGCGTTGATCTGCGCCAGCCGCACACCGGTGCCGACCTGGATGGCGGCGGTGTTGGACGAGGTGCCGGAGGACGGGGAGGAGCCCTGGAGGGTGTTGGAAAAGCTGTCGGAGAAGGAGGCGGTGGAGGCCTTGTAGCCGGTGGTGTTCACGTTGGCGATGTTGTTGCCGATGACTTCGAGGCCTTTGGTGAAGCTGCGCATCGCGGAAACGCCGGAGGTAAGGGTGCCGATAAGAGACATGGTCGGAGGAGGTTAAGCGGTGGAAGTGTGGTGGAGGTTGTGGGTTTCGTTCAGAGAGGGTCGGCGTTGGCGCCGGGGGCGGGCGTGGTGATGCGACGCACCATCGAGAGGTCGTAGCTCTGGCCGTTGACGAGCAGGGTCACGCCGCTCTCGTCGGAGGAATCAACGGCATCAACGGTGCCGGTGATGAAGGACTCGCCGTCGTCGATCGTCACTTCGCGCCCGATGAGGTTGCCGGCCGTGGTCATCTGTTGGTCGGCCCGCAGGAGGGCAAAGTCGCGGGTGAGGGAATTCATCTGCTCGAGCGAGCTGAACTGCGCCATCTGCGCGATGAAGGCGGTGTCCTCCATGGGCTTGAGCGGGTCCTGCTTGGTCATCTGCACGGTGAGGAGCTTCAGGAAATCCTCCTGGCCGAGCACCTGTTTGGGCGCGCGCAGGGGACCGGTATCCGCGGGGCTCATACCGGCGGCCGGCAGGTAGGTGGTGGAGTTGACGGAAGGCATGACGGGAAGGGTTGGGCGTTCGGGGTGGAGGCTCCTCAGGCGGAGCGGCGATGGGACTTGCGTTGCCCGGCGAAGAAGGCGGCGATGGCGGCGTCTTCGTCCCGGGCGGCCCGCTCTTCCCGCTCGCGGCGGGAGGGCGACTCACCGCCGGAACGATCCTGGGGATCGCTGAGATTCACGAAGGTCGGTTGCTCCACCCGCAGCGGGCTTTCGCGTCCGAAGAGCTGGGTGAGTCCCGGCCACTCCCGCAGAAAGAGCCGCTGCATCTCCGGGGAGGCGTTGTGAAATTCGCAGGAGATGTGACCGCCGCGGCACGAAACCCGCACGCGAAGGTCCTCCGCCCCCTGCATCGGGAGCGACACTTCGAGCCGGGCCGGCGCGAGGCGCTCGGCGCGGGCCGTGAGTTGGGTGAGCTTCTCGACCCACTCCGCCGGAAGGCTGGAAGCCGCCTCCGGCGTTCCCGCGGCCGTGACGGCGGACGGGGCGGAGGTGAAGGGGGTGGTGAGCAGAGCGGGCATGGCGCCGTCGACTTTTGCATCTTTGATGCCAACCGTTTCAGCGTCTGACTTTACTCGTTGTTTATACGCGTTTAATAAAAGTTTTTTCCATCCTTCCACCTGCTGCGGCAAGGCTACGGCCGGGGAGTCATCCACCAGCCCGGCAACATCTGCCGTGCGAGCGACCGCAGCGTCCGCCACAGGCTCGGCCACCGGACGCGCGGGCACGGAAGCGGGCTCACCCGGCGGCGGCGAGAGGGGGACGGACGCCGTCGACGATGCGGGCGGAGAGGCAACCGCCCCCGGGGCGGCATGCGGCGCCGAGGCGGCACCGCCCAAACCCGTCGAGCTCGGCGCAGGCATCACCGCCGCGTCCGTTGAGCCGACCGGGACGTGCGGCGTCGCCGGCATCGCGGCCGCCGTCGGCCCGTTGGCGGGCGCCACCACGGCTGCCGGGCTCACGCGGGCTTGTTGTGCTGTCGGCGCATCGACGGTCAAGGTGGGCTCCGACGTTGCCGGACCAAAAACCGCCCGCGACCGGACGGCCGTCTGGCCCGGAACCGGACGGTTCTGCGCCGCGACTACGGCCATAGGCTCCTGGATCGAATCCCGCTGCAGGTCACCAGGCGCAACGACGGACGGAGCCGGAGCCGATCGATCAGCAGCGGCGGCCGGTGAGCCTTCCGGGCTGGACGCTTCCCGCACCATCGCTGTTTTGGGCAGATCGACCGGCTCAGCCGAACCCTCCGCCGCTGCGGCGGATGCTCTCGGGGCGACGACAAGGGCGGCGGCAACCGAAGCACCGTCACCCGGAGCGGGACGGGACACAGGACCAGCGGCACCAGGCTGGCGGGTCGTTTCGTCCGTTGATTGAGAAACGGATCCCGCCGTCGTCGGTGAGGCAGCGCCAACGACGGACGAGCGGGCGGACGGCCGTGCCACCGGAGTGACGACCGGTGCAGTCGGGTTCGAGGCCGGCGCGGCAACGACGGGGAGGTCGACGCGATCGGGGGCACGCTGCGCCCCCTCCTGACCCTCAAGCGACAGCTCCTGCGGGCGCTGGCGCGGACCTTCGGCCTCCGTCTTTTCCGGTTCAACGCCGGCTTCCGGTTCCGCCGGGACGGGCACCGGCAACCCGGCGACGTCGCCCTCGGGCACCGCGTTCGCCTCTGCGCGGCGGGGCGCAGCGGTCGAGCCCGGAATGCCCGGCGCTGCTCGACCCAGCGACGGTTCACCTTGGGCGATATCGCCGGGCAACACCGACAGTTGCGGGAACTCAATCCCCTGCGGACGGCGCGGGAATAGGGTCGAGTCGTTCGCCGCGACGGGCTTCGCCTCGCCGTCGATCGTGATCGCCTGCGGTGCCAGGATGGCGGCAGCGAGTGCCTTGGCGTCGGCCGACACCGGCTGGAGCGGCATCAAGCCCTCGAACAACAACCCCTCGGGCGTCGAAGCGAAACCGGCCAGCAGCGCTGCGTCAGCCCGCGAGCCGGTGAGCAAAGCTTGCCCGGCACCGGGCGAATCGGCCGACGGCATCGGACCGAACGGCAACAAAGTGGGAGTGGACGACGAATTCATTCATGGCTGGCCCGTCTTGGGCAAATCGCGGGTGCCGTCCGTGGCTCCCAGGGGGAAATGGCGTGAAGAGTGAGAGGGAAAGTGAAAGGGAGGAGTGAGAGTGAGAGGGAAAGGGACGGACGAAGTAGGGGACCGTTTCACTTATCCCTTTCACTCCTCACTCGCCGTCGGCGTCAGCCGCTGACCGGGGTGCGCGGCAGCAGGCGCAGACGCTCGGACCAGACGCCGGCGCGCTGCACCATCTCCGGATCGGTGGCGGCGTTTTTGGAAATTTCGTCCAGGAGCGGACGCACGTTGTCGGGCTTCCAGACGGCGAGAATCTTGATGATCGTATCATCGGAGAGCGTGCGCAGGAGCGGAATCGCGGCCCTCGGCTTCATGTCGCCGTAGGTCGCCGCCAAGGCGCGGATGTTTTTCATCTCCGACTCCTTGAGCTGGCCGACGTGCTTGGTGAGTTCGTTGCGCAGCGCATCGATCTCGGCGCGGGCCTGATTGAGTTCCTCCATTGCCGCGGCCATGCGGGCCTCGCGGGCGACGAGGTCGGCCTCACGGTCGGCGAGGTTTTCCAGTTTCGCCTCGAGTTCATCCGCCAGCTTGTCGATTTCGACCGTCCAGAAATCCCACGGCTTCTTGGGAATCACAACAGCCTCGGTCTTCTCCTGCTGGCGAGCCACCGCCTCGCGGATGAAGGGTGCGGAACCCTTCACAAACACGAAGAGGCCAACGCTGGGCCCGAGGCCGGCGCCGATCAGGATCGTGAGAGCAGGAAGGAGTTTTTTCATGGCAGCAGGGTGCGGGAGCCGCCGGCGACCGGCGGCCGTATATCGGAATTATGAATACAGCCCTCCGGAGCGGGCGTGGAGGGTGGCGGCGCGCTCATCGAGCATTGCCTGTTCCTCGCGGGCCTGGTCGAGGCGATGCCGTTCGCGGGCGCGTTTCTCGAGCGACTCGACGGCCTTGAGGGCGGCGCGTGCGTCGCGCCAGTCGGACCGGGCCTCCTCGAGCGCGGCGTTGGCCTCGGCGACCCCGCGCTCGCCGTCGATGACGGCGTTGGCGGCGACGCTGTAGGCGTGCAGGAAGGCGGCCTGATCGGCGGGTTTGAAATGGTTTTCGCGGGCGCGACGCACGATGCCTTCGAGTTCGTCGGCCTCGGTGCGCAGCGCGGCGAGGTGTTCCTCGGCGTCGACGTAGGCCTGCACCGCGACGGCGAGGGCCTCGCGGGCCTTGGCTTCCTTCCACACGCGGACGGTGGACACGGCTTGGAGGGGAAAGCTGAAACGTTTCATCACAGGATTTCCTTGAGTTGTTGGAAGGACACGGCGCGGGTGGTGTGCTCGTGGATGCCCTGGCGCAGAAACTTCACGATGCCAGGCTGCCGTTGCACGGCCGCGTCGAGTCCCGGATTGGCGCCCTTCTGATAGGCGCCCACGGTGATCAGGTCTTCGTTCTTGCGATAAACCGCGAGGTGTTCGCGGGCCTTGGCCACGGCCGCGACGTCCTCCGGTGGACACACGTCGCCGACCAGTCGGCTGACGCTTTCCAGCACATCAATGGCCGGGAAGTGGTTGGCGTGCGCGAGGGCACGCGAGAGCACGACGTGGCCGTCGAGGATGCCGCGCACGGCGTCGGCCACGGGCTCGTTCATGTCGTCGCCTTCGACGAGCACGGTGTAAAGGGCGGTGATCGCGCCGCGCTCCCCTGCCCCGGTGCGCTCCAGCAGGCGCGGCAGCATGGCGAAGACCGAAGGCGTGTAACCGCGGGTGGCGGGGGGTTCGCCGATGGCCAGGCCGATCTCGCGCTGCGCCATGGCGAAGCGGGTCACGGAATCCATGAGCAGGAGCACGTTTTTGCCCTCGTCGCGTAGCTGCTCGGCGATGGCGGTGGCGGTAAAGGCCGCGCGCAGGCGCAACGGCGCGGGCGTGTCCGAGGTGGCGACGACCACGACCGAGCGGGCGAGGCCGGCTTCGCCGAGATCCTTTTCGATGAACTCGCGCACTTCACGACCGCGCTCGCCGACGAGGGCGATGACCACGGCGTCGGCCTCGCAGTTGCGGGCGATCATGCCGAGCAGGGTCGACTTGCCGACGCCGGAACCGGCGAAGATGCCCACGCGCTGGCCCTTGCCCATCGGTGTGAACGTATCCAGGGCACGGACACCCGTGACGAAGGGCGACCGAATGCGCTGGCGGCGCAGTGGATGCGGCACATTGGCGGCGGCCGCGTCACCCCGCATGGTGGGAATGGCGCCGAGACCATCGAAAGGTTTGCCGATGGCGTCGACCACGCGACCGAGCAGCCCGGGGCCGGGCTTGGGCAGAGGGGGACGATCGCAGGCCGTGACCTCACAACCGGCGTGCAGACCGGCGGTCTCACCGAGCGGCATGAGCAGCACGCGCTCGCCCCGAAAGCCCACCACCTCGGCGGTGACGCCGAAGTCGCCGCGGTCCGAGGTCAGGCGGCAAAGTTCGCCGAGTCCCACATTGGGACCGTCCGATTCGATCACCAGACCGGTGACGCCGGTGACCCGACCGACGCGGCGCGAGACCGGCGCATGCTTCACCTGGGTGCGCAGGGCGTCGACGAATACGCGGAGATCGGCGGAGGGTGTCATAGGATGTGAGATGTTTGATGTAGGATGTGAGATGTATGATGCGGTTGGGCAGGTGGTCGGCGGGCGGGAAGGCTTACTTCATACATCCAACATCATACATCCTACTTGATCTAGCTGGCGCCCCTCAGTTCGTGGGCGAGGTTGTCTAGTTTGGCGTCGAGCCGGGCATCGGTGACACCGAAACGGCTGTGGACGACGCAGTCGCCGGCGCGCAGGTGGCTGTCCCGGGTAAGGCGCAGGTCGGGATAGCGGCGCATCCAGCCGGGGTTGAGCGTCTCGAGCAGGTCGGCGTCGCGGGAACTGAGACGCAGTTCGAGTCCGTTGGTCTCGGGATAGAGTTGATCGAGCGTGTCCTGGCAGACGGCGCTGACCTGCTCGGCATCGGGTTCGAAGGCGGCGAGCAGACGGCGGGTGGCTTCCAGCACGAGTTCCGGCAACGCTTCGCGAACCTGCTGGACCAGCGCGGGCTCGAGGTCGCGCACGGCATTGAAGAGACCGTTCTGCAGCTCCTGCAGGTCGCTGCGCATCTCGACCAGCTGCTGGTCGGCAAAGGCGCGAGCGGCGTCCTGGCCTTGTTGATACGCCTCGGTGCGCGCCTTCTCCATGTCCTCGTGCGAGACCGCCGCGAGCTGGCCCTTGAGGCGGGCGCCGCGCAGGGGGCGGTCGAAGCGGATGAGGGTCGAGGTGGACATGGGAGAAACGCTGAAATTGAAAATGCTGAAATGAGAGGGACTAGGTGACGACGGCGGCGTCCGCGCCGTCGGTGGCGATCGCGCCTTCCTCCTCGAGGCGGCGGACGATCTGGATGATGCCGTCCTGGGCGGTCTCGACGTCCTTGACGCGGACCGGGCCGAGCATGTCGATCTCGTCCTTGAGGGACTCGGCGGCGCGCTTGGAGATGGCGCCGTAGATCTTTTCGCGCAGCGATTCGGGGGCGGACTTCATCGCGACCGCGAGGCTGGACGACTCGACCTCGCGCAGGACGCGCTGCAGGTCGGACGGCGTGAGGCGGCCGAGATCGTCGAAGCTGAAGAGCTTGCGGCGGATGGCGGAGCCGAGGGCCGGGTTGCGCTCTTCGAGGCGGCCGAGGAGATTCTTGGAGGTCTCCTTGTCGAGGCCGTTGAGCAGGTCGGCCACGGAACGCACGCCACCGCTGTTGTGGTAGCTGGGCTGGGTCTTCTTGTCGAAGTGCTTGCCGAGGTTGCGGACGATCTTGGTGACGAGTTCGACCGAGGTACTCTCGATGATGCCGAGACGCTCGAGGACCTCCTCGCGCTGCTCGGGACCGAAGAGGCTGAAGACCTCGGAGGATTTGCTGCCGGGCAGGTAGGACAGGATGAAGGAAACGGTCTGTGGCTGCTCGTGCTTGATGAGGTTGAAGATCTGGCGGGCATCCATCTCACCGAGGTCGTTGACCATGTCGACGGTGGTGCCGGTGGGGGCGAGGCCGACGCGGCCGAGGATGGCGTTGGCCTTGTAGTCGCCGTGCGAGCGCATGAGGGTCTCGCGGGCGTATTCGAGGCCGCCGCGGGTGGCGACGACGCTGCGACCGACGACGGGCGTGAATTCCTCGGCGACCTGCTGGCGCACCTCGTCGGAGACCATGGTGAACTGGTTCATCTCGCGGCAGAGTGCCTCGATTTCCACCTCGTCGAACTCACGCAGGACCTCGGCGGCGGCTTCCGGACCGATGACGATCAGGAAGAGCGCGAGCTTTTGCTGCTTGTTGAGTTTGCTGTAGTCGATGTCGGCCATGGAGGTCAGATTTCGGAGGTCAGTGGTCGGAGGTCGGAGATCAGAGATCAGAGGTCGGAGGTCGGAGGTCAGAGGTCGGAGGTCAGAGGTCAGAGAGACGGAGACAAGTGCGCGCGGGGGAGATGGGCTGATATCTGAGATCTGAGTTCTTTAATTCTTGGACGAGGAGCCGGCCCAGTCGCGGAGGGCGGTGGAGACGTTGGCGGGCTTCTGACGGATGAGTTCGGTGAGGAGCTCGGGGGTGAGTGTGCCGGTCTTGTTGGCGTTGGCGTGGGCCTCCTCGGCGAAGCGCAGGACCTCGAGCGGCACGGGCTCCGGCCGGGCCTTCTTGAGCTGGCGCCAGAAGATGAGCATGAGCAGCCCGGCGAGAGCGAAGCCGCCGATGCGCATGCCCAGGTCGATGAGTGGTTGGAGGCGGGTGACCTCCTCGAGACGGGATACCTCCTCGACGATCGGGGAGGCGGCGAAAGGCATTTCGGTGAGGGTGACGAGTTCGTCGAGGTTCTGGCCCTCCTCGGCACGCAGGCCGAGGGCGTTGATCACGATGCGGCGCAATTCGGTGAGCTGCTCCTCGGTGCGGGGAACGGCGGTGCCGTCGGCCCCCGCGGGTAGTGGCGCTACGAATACAGCGGCGGTGAGCCGCTTCACCGTGCCGGGCGTGCGGGTGATGTTGGTGAGAACCCGGTTGATTTCGTAGGCGGTCGTGCGCGTGGTGCGGGACTGCTCGTTGATGGAGGTGGGGCCGCCGCTGTTGCCCTGGACGCCGGACGCTTCCGGGGTGTTGGCGCTGATGCCCACCACATTGCCGCCGGCGCGGGCTTCCTGGGAATTGTTCGAGTCCTCCGTTACGGTCTGGCTGCGCACCACCTGGGCCTCGGGATCGTAACGCTCCTCGGTGAGGGTGGCCGCCTCGGTGTCGATGTCGGCCGAGACGCGCACGACCACGTTGCCCTCGCCCACCACGGGTTTGAGCATCGTCTCCACCTTCTTGGCAAAATAGTCCTCGACCTGCTGGCGGTAGCGGATCTGCGAGGAAGCGTTGGCAAGCATGGGGTCCTCCTCGAGTTCGGCGGAGAGGACGCGGCCCTTCTGGTCGATCACGGCGACCTCGTCGGGCACGAGGCCCTGGACGGCGTTGGCGACCAGGTGGCGCACGGAATTGACGGCCTCGGTGTCGAGCCGATTGGCGGAGATCTCCAGGAAAACGGAAGCGCTGGGACGGATGCCCTGCTCGGTGAGCAGGAGACGGCTCTCGGGCTGGACGATCATGACACGCGCGGCGCGCACGCCGTCGAGCTGCGCGATGGTGCGGGCGAGTTCCCCCTGCAGGGCGCGCAGGTAATTGGTGCGCTGGATGAAGTCGGAAAGGCCAAACTGGTTCTTGTCGAATATCTCGAAGCCCACGCCCTCGCCGGAGGGCAGACCGCGGGAGGCCAGGTCCATGCGCAGGCGGTGCACGTGCTCGGAAGGCACGTAGACGGCGGTGCCGCCGCTCGACACCTCATAAGGAATGCCCTGCCCCTGCAGGCTGGACACGATCGCGGCGGCGTCTTTCTCGCTGAGGCGGCCGAAGAGCAACTGGTAGTCGGGGCGGTTCGACCACACGGTGAGCGCGGTGAGGCCGCCGATCACCGCAAGGGCGGCGACGACGATCGAGACGCGTTGGTTGACACCGAGTTCTTTCCAGAGGCCGAGGAGGGAGGAGAGAAAGGACTTCATCGATTGGAGCGATGGGGAGGAAAATCAGGCGGCGGGATCGGGGCGGCGGGGGAGCGCGGCATCAGACGGGCATGCGCATGAGTTCCTGGTAGCCTTCGACGAGTTTGTTGCGGGTCTCGATCATGAGGGAGAGGGAGACGGAGGCCTCCTGCATCGCGATAACGCTCTGGTGGATCTGGTCGGTGCGGCCCAGCATCACGTCGCGGGCGGCGGCGGCGGACTCGAGCTGCTTGGACTCGACCGCATCGATGAGCTTGCTGAACGAACTCGCGGTGTCCGCGCCGGGCAGGCTGGTCGGACTCGCCGTGCGCAGCGGCGGCGGCTGCGGCGTGTCGATCCGGGTGAGCGTGGGATGGCGCGGACCGAAGGGGCCGGCAATGGATCCGAGGGAGCTGATGAGCGACATGGCGGGCGCGGGAGTGGGGAGGAGCGACGGGGTCAGCGGCCGATCTGCAGGGCCTTCATGGCCATCTGCTTGGCGTTGCGAACGACGGAAAGGTTGGCCTCGTAGGCGCGGGAGGCGGTGATGAGGTCGACCATCTCGAAGGCGAGATTGACGTTGGGCATGGTCACCATGCCGTCGGCATCGGCATCGGGATGCTGCGGGTCGTTGACCTGCTGCCCCGGGGTCGGATCGCGGTTGATGCCGGCGATGCGGATGCCTGCGAGGGCGGGGCCGTTCCCGGTCCGCATCATTTCGGTTTCGAAGGCGACGACCTGGCGCTGGTAGGCCTTGCCGTTGGGGCCGCGGGTGGTGTGAGCATTGGCGATGTTTTGCGCAACGATGTCCAGGCGGGTGCGTTGGGCATTGAGGGCGCTGGCGGAAACGTCGACTCCGGAGATCAGGTTCATGGCGGCGGTGCGGGGAAACGGTTGAAGCGAGTGGCGGGCGGAAGGCGTCAGCCGCGGCCGGTGATGGCGAACTTGAGGGCCTTGAAGTTGCCGCTCACGTAGTCGGTGAGGAATTCGTAGGTCACGGTGTTGCGGTTCATTTCGAGAATCTCCTTCTCGACCTCGACCGTGTTGCCGTCCTGGCGCATCGAGCGGGCGTTGACGTCGGGCTTCAGTTCGAGGTGGAGTCCGGCGATCTCGGCCACCGTGCCGCCCCGGCTCATGCGCGCCTCGAGTTCCCGCGCAAAATCGGGATTGAGGTCGAGCCGCTTGTAGCCGGGCGTCTCGGCATTGGCGATGTTGGTGGCGATCGCCTCCTGCCGCATCACCGCCGCATCGAGCAACTTGGCGGCGAGGGCAAAATTGGTGGATTGCGATACGGGGCTGATCATGACGACCCATCGGATGCAGGCCCGATGCCAACGTTGCGATGGGAGCCGTTAGTTTCTTTTTATCAGCGGCTTAAAACTCATTCTTTCTCCCAATTCGGCTCGCACGCCTTGCGGCTGTCGCGCTCGTCGACTCGCCCGGCAAGAATTTCCCCGCCGGCGGATTTCAGCGGCCGCAGCTATTTTTGCCGCGCCTCACGATTCCCTCTTCAGTCCGGGGGCGGCGAACCGAATTAGCCTCTGGTCAGGTATGCTCGATACTGATTACGATTTCATCCGCGACTTGGTTTACCGCCACAGTCGAATCAACCTGGGGCCGGATAAAAAGGCCTTGGTCTCCGCGCGCCTGGGCAAGCGTCTGCGCGCGACGAACATCGCCACGATAACCGACTACTGCCGCTTCCTGCAGGGCCAGTCGGATACCGACGAGTTGTCGCATCTCATCGACGTCATCTCGACCAACCATACCTTCTTCTTCCGCGAGCCGGCCCACTTCGACTTTCTCCGCGACCGGGCCTGGCCCGAGTTGCGCGAGCGCGCCGCCAAGCAGCGCTGGCCGCACCTGGCCATCTGGAGCGCCGCCAGCTCTTCGGGGGAGGAACCGTACTCCCTCGCCATCACCCTCGCCGAACTCGAGGCGCGCGACAAATGGGGCTGGCGGATGGAGGCGACCGACATCTCCCATCGCATCCTCGCCCGCGCCCGCCAAGGCATCTACGACGCCAGCGTGGTCGACCGTATCGAGCGGTCCCTGGTCGCCCGCTACTTCCTGCGCGGCTTCGGTCCCCAGGATGGCAAGTACTGCATCAAGTCCTCGCTGCAGAAACGCATCACCTTCCGGCAGCTCAACCTCCTCGACGCCGCCGTTCCCTACTCCGAGCCGTTCCATGTCATCTTCTGCCGCAATGTGATGATCTACTTCGACCGGCCCACCCAGGAGGAACTGGTCAACCGGCTCACCCGCCTGCTCGTCCCCGGCGGTTATCTCATGGTCGGCCACTCGGAGAGCCTCACCGCCATCAACCACAAGCTCAAGGGCGTCGCCCCGGCCATCTACCGCAAACCCGACTGATCGCCCGGCCCGCCCCGATTTCACCGTCTCCCGCCGTCATGCCTCCCCGTCCCATTCGCGTCCTCATCGTCGATGATTCCGCCGTCGTGCGCCGCGTGGTGCAGGATGTCCTCGCGAAAGAGTCCGATATCGAGGTCGTCGGCACGGCCATCGATCCCTATTTCGCCCGCGACAAAATCATCGAGACCAACCCCGACGTCATCACGCTCGACCTCGAAATGCCGCGCATGGACGGGCTCACCTTCCTGCGCATCATCATGCAGCAACGGCCCTTGCCCGTGGTGATCATGAGTTCCCTCACCCAGGCCGGCTCCCACCACGCGCTCGAGGCCCTGCGCCTCGGTGCCGTCGAAGTCCTGGGCAAACCCAACGGCTCCTACTCCATCGGCGACCTCGGCCCGCAACTGGTGCAAAAGATCCGCGCCGCCGCCGTATCCCGCCCGCGTCCGGCGGCCGACCTCCACGAGACATCACCCGCACCACCCGCACCGACCGCCGCCGCCCCGGCCTCCCCTTCGCCCGCGCCCGACGCTTCCCCGGCGCCGGCCTCACGCGCCCTCCGTCCCGGACCGGCCACCGCCCGACCCCTCGCTCCGCCGCCGCTGCGCGCCGTACCGGACATCCGCAAACACCACCCCAAGCGCCTCATCCTCCTCGGCGCCTCGACCGGCGGCACCGAAGCCCTGCGCGAAGTGATGATCAACCTCCCGGCCGATATTCCGCCCATGGCGATCGTGCAGCACATTCCGCCGACCTTCTCGCGCGCCTTCGCCGACCGGCTCAACGCCATCTGCAAATTCGAGGTACGGGAGGCCCGCGACGGCGACGTACTGACGCCCGGCCTGGCTCTCGTCGCCCCCGGCAACTTCCACCTCACCCTGCGCTGGAACGGCGCCCGCTACGTCGCCCACGTCATCAACGGCCCCATGGTCTGGCACCAGCGCCCGGCCGTCGACGTTCTCTTCAAATCCATCGCCGAAAGCGCCGGTCCCTACGCGCTCGGCGGTATCCTCACCGGCATGGGCAAGGACGGTGCCGAAGGACTCGGCATCCTGCGCCAGCACGGCGCCCGCACCTTCTCGCAGGATGAGGCGTCCTGTGTGGTCTACGGCATGCCGCGGGCCGCCTGGGAACAGGGCGGTTCCGAAAGCCAGGTGAGTCTGGGCTCGATCCCGCGCCACATAATGGGTCTGCTCGAACAACCGGTGCAGCGCCCGATGGCCGCCACTCACGCCTGACCCCGCGCTTCCCGTGCCCTCATCCCTCGCCACCATGCCCGATCCCGCGACCGCCAAGTCTCCCGCCGACCTCAGTCGTTGCGTGCTCGCGGTCGACGACGAGGCCGCCGCGCTCATCGCCCTGCGCGAGACCCTGGAGCGCGAAGGCTACCACGTCGCCACCGCGCAACACCCGCTGCGCGCTCTCGAACTCGTCCGCGACCAGCAGTTCGGCATCATCATCTCCGACCACCGCATGCCCGACATGACCGGCCTCGAGTTTCTCGTCGCCTGCAAGGAGATGCAGCCCAACGCCTCCCGCGTTCTCATCACCGCCGTCCTTTCCCTGCCCACCGTCGTGGCCGCCATCAACCGCGGCGAGATCTTCCGCTTCATCGCCAAGCCCTGGCTGCGCGAGGAGCTCATCGCCACGGTCGACAACGCCCGCCAGCGCTTCGAACTGCTCGAACAGAACACCCAGTTGCTCGAGGAGTCGCAACGGCTCAACACCCAGCTCTCCGTCGCCAACGAGCGCCTCGGCGACCGCGTCAAGGACCTCGACCACGCCAACCGCGAACTCGACGCCGCCAACAAGGAACTCGCCGAACGCTACGAGCACTCGCTCGAGCTGTGCAGCCGCATCCTCGCCACCTACGATCCCTTCCTCGGCAGCCGCACCCGCGCCCTCGTCGACCTCGTGCAGCTCATGGTCCAGACCGACCATTTCGAGGCCGAGGAAAAGGATGTGCTGCGCACCGCCGCCTGGCTCTGCGACCTCGGCCTGATCGGCGTATCCAGAGAGGTCATACGCGCCTTCCGCCAGCATCCCGAGCGCCTCTCGGAGCGCGAACGCGACATCATCTCGCACCATCCCGTCTACAGCCAGACCCTCGCCTCCTTCGTCGATGCGCGACCGGCCGTGGGCGAGATCATCCGCGCCCACCACGAGCGTTTTGACGGCAAGGGTTTCCCCGACGGCCTCGCCGGCGAACACATTCCCTGGGCCGCCCGCTGCCTCGGCGCGGCGGTGTGGTTCGTCGAGACCGGCCTGCCCAAGGCCAAGGCCGCCGAATCCATCCTCGCCGAAAGCGGGCGCGCGCTCGATCCCGAAGCCGTGCGCCTGGTGCTCAAGGTGACCGAAAGCTTCCAACTGCCCCGGGTCGTCCGCGAGGTGCTGCTCTCGGAGCTGCAGCCCGGCATGGTGCTCGCCAGTGGTCTCTACAGCCCGCACGGCATGCTGCTGGTGAGCGAAGGCCAGGCGCTCAGCGAAGCGATGATCACCAAGCTGCGCAACCACCACAACGTGAACCCCATCAGCCAGCGCCTGCTGGTCTACAACTGAGTTTCCCATGGCCGGTTCAGCCAGCATCAACGACGTCTTCGGCGCCTTCGCCGCCCCCAGGCCCCAGGTTCCCGCGCCCAACCGCGGCGGCTTCGGCTCCCCCACGGCCAGCCACGCCCGGTCCTTCGCCCAGCGGGTGGTGGTCGGCGTCGGCGACATGGCGGTTTCCAACGTCGAACACGTCACCCTCTCGACCTTCGCGCTCGGGTCCTGCGTGGGCATCGTGGTCTTCGACCCCATCGCGCGCGCCGGCGGCCTGCTGCACCTGATGCTGCCCGACTCGACCCTCTCGCCCGACCGCGCCACCAAGAAGCCGGCCATGTTTGCCGATACCGGCATTCCCATGCTCTTCAACGCGCTGCGCGGCATCCGCGCCGAGCGCCAGCGGGTCAACATCCTCCTGGCCGGAGGCGCCTGCGTGCTCAACGGCCCCGATCAGTTCAAGATCGGCGAACGCAACATCGCCACCACCCGCAAGCTGCTTTCCCTCTACGGCCTGCGCGCCAGCTACGAGGAACTCGGCGGCAACATCAACCGCACCGTGCACCTCGACATCGCGACCGGCGTGGTGAGCCTCAAGCTCCCCGGCCGCGATCTCCAGCACCGCCTGGGCTGAGACCACGGCGCGCGAGACGGTCCGCCGCGGGCAAAGCTCCATTCCGGGTTCGCCAAACCGCCGCGCGCGTGTTCACTGCGCGTCATGGGTTTGAATGTGACCGTCAATGGCCGTCCCGTCCGCAGCCCCGTCGTGCGCGTGCTGGCGGCGTTGATCATGCTCCTGTTGCTCATCGTCGCCGTCCTGGTGGGCGCGGCCATTCTCATCCCCTTGGTCGGCGCTGCCGTGGTGATCGGCGTCGTGGGCACGGGTGCCTTCCTGCTCAGTCCCTCGCTCCGCCGCCGCTTTCTCAACCGCAGGCCCACGGCAACCGCTCCCCGGCCCACTGTCCTCGAGGAAGAGGATCGGGTTGCCCGCGCCAAGCCGGTTGAGCGGCTTTAACGACCGCACGGCCCCCCCTCCCCCGACGCCTCCCTGGCGACAACGCTCGCGGCGGGCGCGGCCGATCTATCCGGATACCAACAGGACCACCACCCCAGGAAAGCCGTCCGCTCCGGGAATCCCGCTGCTCCCGCAGCGGGCCACGCCCGAATCGCGGCAGCCGGACCGCCTCACAGGTCGATCGACCCCGTCGTCATGCGGTCCTTGAGCATGCGCTCGGCGCGCTCGACCACCACCGGGAAGGCTTTCTCCAGCACCTCGGCGCCGAGATTCCATTCGTCGAGCAGGTCGGCTTTGAGCTCGAAGAGGAATCCGTCCTCCGCCACGCCGGCGCCAATCGAAGTGGCAATGTATTTGCCGGCATGCACCACCATGACCAGGGCCATATCCGCCTCCGGCACGTCGCGCGAGGGCGGGTTGTGCTCGACCGGCGCAATGAGATTGGCCGGAAAATTCCAGCGGCGCAGCAGATCCGCGCCCGCCGCGATGTGATTGTAGCCCAGCACCGCGGTCTCGGACTCCGCCCACGTCACCCCGTGCTCCCGCTGATGCGCGCGGATGTCACCGAAGTATTCGGCGCACGAATACGCCACGGCCATCTTGCCGATCTCGTGCACCAGCCCGGCCGCGTAGGCGGTGCCAGGCTCGGCCAGCCTCGTGGACTCGGCCAGGTATTCCGCCGCCACCGCCGTGACGAGGGACAGGCGACAGAAGTCGCCCTGCTGCCAGCCGTAGCCGTCGATGGGCTGGTTGAACCAGCGGCCGACCAGGGCCAGGGCGCTCAGGCGATAGATCTCGCGCACGCCCAGCCGCATGAGCGCGGCATTGAGGGTGTCGACCTGACTGCCGCCGCTGAAGTAGGCCGAGTTGGCCAATCGCAGGGTCGCCGAGGCCAGCGCGGCGTCCATCTGGATGATCGCACCGATCTCTTCGATACCGGTCTCGGGATCGTCCAGCGCCTGAATCAGCCGGGGCATGAGGGAGGGTGAGCACGGCAACTTCAGCGCGCGCTCGCAAACTTGATCCAGGGTCGGGATTTCGCTCATCAGGGCGTAGGGTTCTATCGGATACGGACGGAAACAGGACTCAGGCGGCTTCTTCGAACAGTTCGCCCGGGTCGAGGATGAGCGCGATATTGCCGTCGCCGAGGATCGCCCCGCCGGCAACGCCACGCAGGCCCTGCAGGTAGGAACCGAGGCTCTTGATCACGACTTCCTGCTTGTTGACCATCTCGTCGACGAGGAGCGCATGACTGCGGCCGGCCGCTTCGACGATGACCATGATGCCCTCGGTCGGTTGTTCGATGGCGCCGGGAATGCCGAACTGCTGATGCAGGCGGGTGATGGGAAGAATCTTGCCGCGGTGGTCGATGACTTCGCCGGTGCCCTGCACCTTGGAGAGGATCTCCTTGCTCGGGCGCAGCGCCATCTGCACCGACGTGCTCGGCAGGATGAACCGGTCCTCGCCCACTTTCACCACGAGGCCGTCGATGATGGCCATGGTGAGCGGAAGCATGATGCGGAAGGTGGAGCCCTGGCCGAGCTTGGACTCGATCTCGATCTTGCCGCGCAGCTTCTCGATGTTGCGCTTCACCACGTCCATGCCGACACCGCGCCCGGACACGGCGGTGACTTTTTCGGCGGTCGAGAAACCGGGATGGAAAATGAGCTGGAAAATCTCGCTCTCTTCGAGGCCGTGGTTCTCGCCCACCAGTCCCTGTTTGCGGGCCTTGGCGAGCACCTTGGCCGGATCGATGCCCCGGCCGTCGTCGGTGAGCTCGATCACCATGTTGCTGCCCTGGTGATAGGCATTGAGGGAAACCTTGCCCACGGGATCCTTCCCGGCGGCGACGCGACCATCGGGATCCTCCAGGCCGTGATCCATGGCGTTGCGCACCATGTGCACGAGCGGGTCGGCAATTTCCTCGACCACGCTGCGGTCGATCTCGGTGTCCTCCCCCGACACGTGGAAGGAGACCTTCTTGCCGCACTCGCGCGAGAGGTCGCGGGCGATACGCTCCATCTTTTGGAAGGTGGGCTTCACCGGCACCATGCGCAGGGACATGGCGGTGTGCTGCAGCTCCTTGGTGATGCGGCCAAGCTGGGTGAGGTTGCGGGTGAGCGTGGAGCCGTCGTCGACGCTGTCACCGGCGGATTCACGGGAAGACTCCATGAGCTGGCTTTGCACGATCACCAGCTCGCCCACGACATTCATGAGGATGTCGAGTTTCTCGGTGTTGACGCGCACGGTGGCGGTCGCGGCGACGGGACGGGCCACGGCGGCCTTCTTGGGCGGGTGGCGCGCCGGCTCCTTGTCCTTGTGCTCGGCCGAGGGAGCGTGGGTGGGGGCGGCCGCCACCGCCTCCGCGGCTTCGGCTTCACCGGCCGTGGCATCGGGGAACTCAACCACTTGCGCGGCGGGCGCCTGGCCGCGGGGAACCGCCACGCGCTTGACGGCGGCGATGAGATGGGAAACGGGCACGACCTCCTCGGGCAATACGCCCTGCTCCAGCGCAACCGTGATCTGCTGCACCATCGCCTGCACGGCGTCGCGGCTGCGCAGGATCTCCGTGATGATCGCCGGCGTCAGGTCCAGTTCGTCGTTGCGCGCCAGGTCGAGCAGCGACTCGACCTCGTGCGTGAGCGTGTGCATGGGGGTGAGTTTCAGGAAGCCGGAAACGCCCTTGATGGTATGGAAGGAACGGAACATCGACGCCATCGCGTCGGCGTCCTTGGGGTGCTCATCGAGGACGAGCAACGCCGCCTCGATCTGTTGCAGGTGATCGACGGCTTCGGCGTGAAATTCGGCGAGCAGCTCGGCGTTTTCCTCCATGTTGAGGTCGAGCAGCGTGTCGATCGACGTATCGACCACGGGCGCGGTTGCGGGCGCGGTCGTCACCGGCGCGACGTCCTCCGACTCACCGGCGGCGGCAGCCGCGGCGGCCACGTCCTGCGGGGCCTCCTCCAGGGCGTCCTCGTCCCACATCGGCAGGTCATCCTCGGCCCGGCGCGTGAGGATCGCCATCGGCAACCAGTCGATGAGTCGTTTGACCAACGCGATATTGGCGTCGTCGAAGGGTTGCGCGTTGTCCAGCAGGAGGTCGAGTCCCGCCCGCACCTCGACGCAGGGTGCCAGGAATTCGGTGTCGTCCCCGCCCAGCTCGATCAGCTCGCCCAGCAGGGAGTAAATGGGAATGAGCCCATCGTCGCGGCCGCTCTGAATAAAGAAGCTCTCCGAGGCGAGCCGGTTGCTGAGTTCGTCGATGGCGGTGAGGTTTTCCTGTGAGATGGGCATGGCCGCAAAGAAACGGTTGGAGGAAGTGGCTTATGAATTCGGCGCGCCGGCCGATAACTTTACCGCCAAATCACCACGAGAAATCGGCCCAACTTTTCCCTGAAGTCGCCGGCCCCTCGTGCCGATGCAGCCCCATCACCTCCGCGCCCATGTCAAACGCCACCGAAACCATCGAATCCACCCAGCTCGCCGGCAAATACCTCACCGTCTTCCTCGATCAGGAATCCTACGGCATCGCCGTGCTCAAGGTTCGGGAAATCATTCGCCTCCAGAAGGTAACCCCGGTTCCACAGGTGCCGCACTACGTGAAGGGCGTCATCAACCTGCGCGGCCGGGTCATCCCGGTCATCGACCTGCGCCTCAAGTTCGGGCTCAACGCCGAGGTCTCCGAGCGCACCTGCATCGTCGTCGTCCAGGTGCAGATGGCCAGCGGCACCAACCAGATGGGCCTCATCGTCGACAATGTGGAAGAGGTCGTGACCCTGGCCGACTCCGACATCGAGCCCACCCCCGAGTTTGGCACCCGCCTCGACACCTCCTGCCTCCTTGGTCTCGCCAAGGTCAAGGGGGTGGTCAAGACCCTGCTCGACATCGACCGGGTGGTGAGCGGCGACGAGATGGGGCAGATCCAGCGCATGTTCTGACCGGCGTCCCGTCCTCCGCTCCGACTTTCTTCCCTTTCATCCCCTTTCTCCCTTTCACCGCGCTTTCGCGCGGGAGCTCCCAAAACGCCTCGAGACACCGCTGCAACGGAGTCGCGGGGCGTTTGGCCGCACCCGTTCTCGATGTCCGACACCGCCATTCCCTCCCTGCCGCCCTTCGCCGCCGGCGAGCCTTGCTCGCCGGTCGCCGAATCGGCATCGCTCGGAGCGGATGCCGTCAGTCTGCTCGAGGCACTCCCCTTCCCGGCCGCCTGGTGCGACGACCGCGGTGTGCTCCATGGCGTCAACGCCGCCTGGGGCGCCCTCCCCCCCGAGCGCCTCGGCGAACACGATCCCCGCCGCCTGCTGCCGGGCGAAACCGTGACCGAGCTCTGGCCCGCGAACTCCGAGCTGGCCGACGATCTTGCGCGGGTGCTGGGCGGAGCCGCCCGCGCGGCCCGGCACCCTCTCCCGCCGCCCACCGGAGCCCCCCTTGAACCCGGCGCGGAAATCTCGTTTCACGCCTGCAGCCTGAGCATCGGCACAGGTGCCCTGCTGCAGGTGCGCCCGACCGCCCCCGTCGCGACGTCCCATCGCTCGGCCCTCGAGGCGCCCCCCTCCGCCAGTCCCTACGAAAGTCTCGTCGCCCGCATCCTTTCCCAACTCCCGCTCGCCGTCGTCGTCACCGACCGCGAAGGCAACATTACCGAGGTCAATCCGGCCTTCACCATCCTCACGGGCTACTCCGCCGAGGAAGCCATCGGCCGCCATATCCGCTGTATCCAGGCCACCGGCACACCCGTCGAAGTTTTGAGCGCCCGTGACCGCGCCCTCCGGCTCGGCGAAGCCTGGAGCGGCGACGTCCTGCACCGCACCCGCGACGATGAAACCTTCTGGGCCCACACGCAGATCTCCTGTCTGCGCGACGAGCATGAGGCCATCACCCACACCTTCTACCTTCTGGAGGACATCACCGCCCGGCGGATCGCCCAGGCCGAGATGAGCCGCCTGTCGCTGGTGGCCAGCCGCACAACCAACGCCGTCATCATGTCGACCGCCGACGGCGAGATCGAATGGGTCAACGACGGTTTCACCCGCCTGACCGGCTACGATGCCGACGAGGTCCGCGGCCGGCCCATCGCCGAGCTGCTGCGCGGACCCGCCACCGACGTGGCCGCCTCGCTGCGCATCGAGGAAGGCATCCGCGCCGGCGCCAGCATCGAGGAGGAGGTGCTCAATTACAACCGGGAGGGCCGTGCCTACTGGGTGCGCCTGCGCATCGACCCCGTGCATGACAGCAAGGGCAACTTCGCCGGCCACATCACGATGGCCTACGACGTGACGGAGCGTCGCCACGTCGACGCCGCCCGCACCGAGGCCAGCCAGCGTCTGCACAAGATCGCGTCCCTCGTGCCCGGCATGGTGTTCCAGTTCAAGCTGCGCCCCGACGGCACGTCCTGCCTGCCCTACGCCAGCGATGGCATCCGCGACATCTATGGTCGCACCCCGGAACAGGTGGTCGACGACGCCTCCGCCATCTTCTCCTCCCTTCATCCCGAGGACTTCGCGATGGTGGTCGACGCCATCTACGCCTCCGCCCGCACCCTCCAGCCCTGGCGTCAGGAATACCGCGTCATACCGCCCACCGGCCAGATGCGCTGGCTCTTGGTGCACGCCAACCCGTCCCGCGAATCCGACGGCTCGACCCTCTGGCATGGCCACATCGCCGACATCACCGAGCTGAAGAGCACCGAAGAAAGCCTGCACCGCTCCAAGGAGGATCTCGAGTCCACCAACCAGCAGCTCCAGGAAGCCTTCGCCCATTCCAAGGAACTCGCCGCCCAGGCCGAGGCCGCCAACCTCGCCAAGAGCGCCTTCCTCGCCAACATGTCGCACGAGATCCGCACGCCGATGAACGGCGTGATCGGCATGACCGGACTGCTCCTCCAGACGACCCTCACCGCCGAGCAGCGCAGCTACCTCGAGATCGTGCGCACGTCCGGCGAAAACCTCCTGCAGGTCATCAACGACATCCTCGACTTCTCCAAGATCGAGGCCGGCCGGCTCGACCTCGAGCACATCGACTTCGACGTGCGCGACACGGTCGAGGAAGCCGTCGACGTCCTCGCGGTGCGCGCGCTCGAGAAGAAACTCGAGATCGTCGGCCACGTCGATCCGTCGGTCCCCGCCCGGGTCAAGGGCGATCCCGGGCGCCTGCGGCAGATCCTCGTCAACCTGCTGGGCAACGCCGTCAAGTTCACCTCGCAGGGCCGTATCACTGTTTCGGCTACACTGGTGCAGCCGGCCCCGGCCGGCGCGGTGCCCAAGGTGCGCTTCGCCGTGCGCGACTCCGGCATCGGCATTCCCAAGGACCGCCAGTCGCAGCTCTTCCTCCCCTTCAGCCAGATCGACAGCTCGACCACCCGCAAATACGGCGGCACCGGCCTGGGCCTCGCCATCTGCCGCCAGCTCGCCATCCTCATGGGCGGCGACATCGGCGTGGAAAGCGAACGCGGCAACGGCTCCACTTTCTGGTTCACCGCCGACCTGCCGCTGGCCGCCAAGGCCCAGCCGCGGCCGCCCAAGGTCGATACCCGCACCCTCGTCATCGAGCCCCGCGATGCCACCCGGCTGCAGATCGGCAGCCTGCTCGGCCAGTGCGTCCTCTGGCACCACGAGGTGACCGATCTCGCAGCCGCCACCGAGGAGCTGCGTCGCGCCGCCCTCACCGCGCAGCCCTACGACCTCGTGCTGGTTTCCTCCGAACTGCCGCCGGACAAATTGCTGCGCTTCGCCTGCAAACTGCCGGTGGAAAGCGAACAGCCCGGCATCCGCCTGGTGTGGATGCATCCGATGACCCTGCCGGTGGAATCGTCGCTGCTCGGCGTCTACAAGGAACGGCTGGCCAAACCCGTGCGGCGCGACCCGCTCATGTCCCTGCTGCGCATGCTCGACACTTCGACCGGCACGACGACGACGCGCCCGCCGCACCCGGTGAAAATCGACCGCTACGACGCCTTCCGCGTCCTGCTGGTCGAGGACAACGCGGTCAACCAAAAGGTCGCCCGCGCCATGGTGAAAAAATTCGGCTGCCACGTCGACACGGTCGGCAACGGACGCGAAGCCGTGAAGGTGCTCGAGGAAATCGACTACGACCTCGTGTTCATGGATTGCCAGATGCCGGAAATGGACGGCTTCGAAGCCACCGCCGTCATCCGGTCATCCGACTCGGCGGTGCGCAACCACGCCATCCCCATCGTCGCCATGACGGCCAACGCCATGCAGGGCGACCGCGAGCGCTGCCTGGAGGCCGGCATGAACGACTACATTCCCAAGCCGATCCACCAAAGTGCGGTCGCGGCGGCGCTGAAGCGCTACCTCGGCGACCCCACCGCCGAAGACGCGGCCGCGTAGGAACGGGACGCGGGACGGGGGCGGGCGCCGTCTCCCCATGGGACATATAGGACCTTTGGGACCGATGGCCCAAATAACGGGAGTACCATAGGTCCTATTCGTCCCATAGGTCCCATGAGGGTGGCGCTCACGCCTCCCCCAACTCAGGCCTTCGCCTTGTCGAGCACCGCGCGCAGCCTTTGGCCGATGTCCGCCAGGCTGTAGGGTTTCACGATCACGTCGCCGACCCCGAGCTGGTCGAGCTGTTCGCGATGATCGCGACCGACATTGCCGCTGATGATGATCACAGGCAACTGTGGCCGGATGCGTCGCACCGAGCGCAGTACCTCAATGCCGTTCATGCCGGGTAGATTGAGATCGAGCAGAATCGCATCGAGATCGGCTCCGCCGCCGTTGAGCAGGCGCTCGGCCGCGGCCAGGCCGTGCTCAGCCGTCTCGATCGAGTAGCCGAGTTCCTTCATCGCGGTGCCCAGCAGCTCGCGCAGGCTCTCTTCGTCCTCGACGATGAGCAGGTTTTCGGTGCCCCGCGGGACCGTGCGCTTCTCGGTTTCGACGACCGCACCCTGCTTGTCCCTCGATTCCACCAAGGGGAAGTACGCCTTGAACGTCGTGCCCTTGCCCGGCGCACTCTCGACCGTGAGCGCGCCCTGGTGGTTGACCACGATCCCGTAGACAACCGACAGGCCGAGCCCGGTGCCGCCCTTCTTCATCTTGGTGGTGAAGAACGGTTCGAAAATCCGCGCCCGCACATCCGGCGGCATGCCCTGACCGTTGTCGGCGATGGTGATGCACACGTAGTCGCGCTTCGGGTCGATGTTCTGCTGATCGGAGATCTGGTTGCCGCGCACCCGCGAGCTCGCCAGTCGCAAGCGACCGCCGTCGGGCATGGCGTCACGCGCATTCACACACAGGTTCATGATGACCTGCTGCAACTGGTTGGGGTCGGCGATCAGGGCCGGCAGGTCCGGCGCCAGGTTGAATTGAAATTCGATCGTGCGCGGGAAGGTCTCGGAAAACAGGCGACCGAGCTCGTTGAGCAGCGCGTTGATGTCGACCGGACGGGTGCTCACCTCGGCCTTGCGGGAGAAGGTGAGGATCTGGCGCACCAGACCCACCGCGCGCTGGGAGGCCTTGTGGATCTCGCCCAGGTAACGCTGCAGCGACGCATCCTCGGTGCGGCTCAGGCAGAACTCCGTATACCCCTTCACGATCGCGATGATGTTGTTGAAGTCGTGGGCGATACCGCCGGCGAGCGTGCCGAGGCTGTCCATCTTCTGCGCCTGGCGCAGCTGCAGCTCGAGGGTCTTGCGCTGCGTGATGTCCTCGCGCAGGCACAGGAACTGCACGACCTCGTCGGCATGGTTGCGGATGGGCGTGATCTGCACGAACTCCCACAGTTCCTTTTCGTCCCGCCCCCATGAGCAGACTTCACCGCTCCACGATCCGCCGCGGCGCACCTGCTCCAGCACGTCGCGGTACTTGGCGGGATCATCAAAACCGCGGCCGAGCACCTCGATCTCCTGCTCGAAGATCTCCTCCAGCGTGAGGCCGGTGATCTCGGTGTATCGAGGATTTACATACTGCACCTGGCCCTCGGGGGTCGAAAGCACCACCGCGGTCGGGCTCTGGTCGATGGCCTTCGCCAGTTTGGAAAAATGTTCTTCGCCCAGGCGGCGCTTGGTCACGTCGCGGCCGATCATGCGCACCGCCCACACCTCGCCGTCCTCGGCGCGCAGACCGGTCTCCTCCCAGGCGATCCAGCGCCAGCCCTGCACGGTCTGCCAGCGGTGCTCGCGCGAGATGTGCCAGGGCCGCAGGTCGAGGCGTGTGCCGGCGTTGCGCCACTCGAGGGAGTCGTCGGGATGCACCCGCTCGTCGAGACGTCGTCCCAGCCATTCCTCGCGTCCGCCGAACTTGCGGGCAAAAGCGGGATTACAGGCCAGGATCACATGCTCGCGATCACACACCACCGCGAGCTCCATGCTCTCGGTCCAGGCCGACACCAAGGCCCCGGCGTCAACCGGAGGAGTCGCGGCGCAGGCTGTGATCTCGGTGCTCATGGGCATCACACCAGTCCGTTCAACATGCCCGGGAGCCGGCGCAAGGCATTGTTGATCGCCGTCTCCGCCATCTCCTCCTCCCGCGTTTCACCTTGGAACAGGATGTTCCAGGCGGGCAGCTCCCGCCACGAACCGGGCTCAACCGGCGCCAGTTTTTCGAAGCCGTTCTGGATATCGACGGAACGCACCATGTGGTCGGCCAACTGCACCGCCGCGGCAAACGCACTGTGCTCGCCGGCCTTCAAGGGATCGTGATGCCAGCGCACCGCCGCCACGATTTCGGGGGCAAGCCGGTGGCGCTCCAGGTAGGCCGCGCCGATCTGAGCGTGGTCCCAGCCGATGAGCTCCTGCTCCTTCTCGACCACTTCCTCCGGAGTCTCGTAGAGACCGCGGGTGATCATCGCCGTCTCCGCCGGGAAGGCGAGCGCCATGCCGACCTTGCCGATGTGATGCAGCAGACCGATGATGTAATCCGTATCGTCATCGAGCATCAGCGCGGTCGAGCCCAGCACCTCGCGGCTCATGATCGCGCAACCGATCGAGTGTTTCCACAATTCTCTCCACGGCAGATGCACCCCGGTCGGGCTGATTCGTTCGAGTTCCTCCAGCACCGGCGTCGCCATCGACAATTCGCGAATCTGGCGGACGCCCAGATAAAAGACGGCCTCCTCGATGTTGCTCACCTTGGCGGTGAGCCCGAAGAACACGCTGTTGACCATGCGCAGCAGGCGCGTGGTCAGCGACGGATCGCGCCGGATGATCTCCGCGATCTGGGCGTTGTAGCTTTGCTCCGAGTTCACCAAACCCGCCAGGGCGCGGTTCACACTTTGCAGGGAGGCAAGTTTGGGGCACGCCTCCAGCCGTTTCCGGATTTCATCCTCCGGATACGGTCCCGTCGCAGGCGGGATGGTGGAAAATTCTGTGGAAACCATGTGATCGAAGGCCCTGCCGGGCCGGGTGCTACCTGACCTATCGGTCCGCCGCCGTCCCGGTTGAATGGAATCCGCCACTTTCTCGGGGAAATCTTCCGCTAAAGCTGGGGCCTGCGGTGCCGATCACCCGGGTGATAGTGCCTACTCCAACCTCCGTGACCTCGCTGCTGCAGGATGCCCTGCGCCTCCACCGGGCCGGCCGACTCGCCGACGCCGCCGCCCGCTATGCAGCCGTCCTGCGTCTGGATCAGCGCAACTTCGATGCCCTGCATCTCAGCGGCCTGGTGGCCCTTCAGCAGGGCAACTCCGACCAGGCCCTGCGCCTGCTCTCCGCCGCGCACCGCGTCAGCCCGCGCGACCGCGTCTGCCTCCTCCGGCTCGCCCTGGCCGAGCGCGCCGCCGGTCGCCTCGAAGCCGCCGAACAACGCCTGCGCGCCCTCACGGACTCCGAACCACCCATGGCGGAGGCCTGGGACAATCTGGGCATCGTGCTCAAGTCCCGTGGCGCCATCGCCGAGGCCCTGGAATGCCACCGCCGGGCCGCCGCCATCGAGCCGGCCAACGGCCAGTACGCCTACAACCTCGGGCAAACCCACTGCCTGCTCGGTGAACCCGCCGCCGGTCTCGCCGCGCAGGATGCCGCCCTCGGTGCGCGGCAGCCGTATCCGCGGGCTCGTTACGGCCGCGCCATCGCCCTGCAGCAACTGCACCGCCTGCCCGAGGCGCTCGCGGATTACGATCAACACCTGCGCCGCGAACCCGGCCACCTCGCCGCCCACAGCGCCCGCCTGCTGTGCCGGCAATACCTCGACGAGCGCGACGATGCCGCGCACGCCGCCGCCCTGTCCGCCTGGCGCTCCGCCCTCCCCAAGGCGCACCGGCTCACCGCCCGCTCCTCCATCGGCCGTCGCCTGCGCATCGGCTTCGTCTCGGCCGATTTTCGCCGGCACTCCGTCGCCTGGTTCATGCTGCCGCTCCTGCGCCACCTCGACCGCAGCCGCTTCCTAATCACGCTCTACCACGATCACGGGATCACCGACGAGATTTCCGCCGAGCTCCGGCAGCTGGCCGATGTCTGGCGTGAAACCGTTTCACTCTCCGTACCCGACTTCGTGAAAGTCGCCCGCGCCGACGCCCTCGACCTCGCCGTCGAACTCGGCGGCCATACCGGCGGCAATCGTCTCGCCGCCTTCGCCGAACGCATCGCCCCCGTGCAACTCACCTACCTGGGCTACCCCGACACGACCGGCGTGCCCGCGATCGACTACCGCCTCGTTGATGCGGTGACCGATCCGGCCGACCAGGCCTGCCCGCACACCACCGAAACCCGCGTGCGCTTCGCCTCCACCGCCTGGGCCTACCAGCCGCCGCCCGAAGCCGGCGATCCGCAGCCCGGACCGGGCGCCGCCGGCGGACCCCTCACCTTCGGCTCCTTCAACAACTTTGCCAAAGTCTCCCCACGCACCCTCGAAGTCTGGGCAAAGGTTTTGAAGGCCGTGCGCGGCTCCCGCCTCGTGCTCAAGAGCCCCGGCCTGTCGCCGGAGGCCGCAAGCGCCGCGGCCGGCCGGGCCGGCATCGACCCCGCGCGCATCGAGGTTCTGCCCAGCCGGCCCGACACCGCCGGCCATCTCGCCGACTACGCCGGGATCGACATCGCGCTCGATCCCCTGCCCTACCACGGCACGACCACCACCTGCGAAGCCCTGTGGATGGGCCGCCCCGTGGTCACCCTCGCCGGCCAACGCCACGCCAACCGCGTCGGCGCCTCCCTCCTTTCCGCAATCGGCCACCCCGAGTGGATCGCCGCCAGCGAAGAGGACTACATCGACCTCGCCCGCCAACTTGCGGCGGATCGCAACGCCCTGCGCGACCTGCAAACGCGCACGCTCCGCGCGGCCATGCAGGCCTCGCCCTTGCTCGATCACGCCGGTCAAGCCCGCCGATTCGCCACCGCCCTCGAAGCCTGTTGGCACGGCGAAGTCGCGGAGCTGCCAGCCCACGCCGCCGCGGCTTAGGGCCCGCCCCCGCCCGCTCTCGCATGACCCCCGCCCAGCTTCTCCAGCGCGCCTTTGCCGCGCACCGCGCCGGCCAGTTCGACGCGGCCGCACGCGACTACGCGCAGGTGCGCCGCCTCGCCCCGCAGGCCTTCGATGCCTGGCACCTCTCCGGCACCCTGGAATTGCAGCGCAACAGTCCGCGCCTCGCCCTCGACCTCCTCGCGCGCGCCCGACAGCTCAAGCCCGCCGATGCCACCTGCGCCATGCGTCACGGCATCGCCCTCCAGGCACTCGGCCGTCTCGTCGAGGCCGGCGCCGCATTCCAGGCGGCCGTGCAGGCCGATGCACGTCATGCCGAAGCGCACGATCGGCTCGGCTCGCTCACGCTGATCACCCACGGGCACGCCGCCGCCGTGCCGCATTTTCGCGCCGCCACCGTCGCCAACCCCGACTGGCCGCAAGCCTGGTGCAACCTCGGGATCGCGCTGGTCTACACCGGCGAGCTGGCCGCGGCCGAGGCCGCGCTCGATCGTGCGCTCACGCTCGATCCCGCCCTGCCCAAGGCGCACACCGCCCGCGCCCTGCTCCTGCAGCAAAGTTACCGGCTGCCCGAAGCCGCCGCCGCTTTCGGCGCCGCGCTCGCCCTCGATCCGCACGACCTCGAAGCCCGCAGCGGACGCCTGCTCACGCTGCACTACCTCGACGACATCACCCCCGCGCAGCTCGCCACCGAGCATCGCGCCTTCGGCGAGCAACTCGCGCCACTCGAGGACCGCACGACCGCCAGCCTGCGCCTGCAACCCGACGCTCCCGCCCCGTCCCGTCTGCGCGTGGCCTTCATCTCTCAGGACCTGCGCCGGCACTCGGTGGCCTGGTTTCTCCTGCCGCTGCTCCAGCACCTCGATCGCGACGCCTTCGAGATCCTCCTCCTCCACGATCACCACCTCGAGGACGACATTTCCCAAACCCTCCGCCAGCTCGCCGACCATTGGGAAAACATTCACGGTCAGTCCGACGCTGCCGTAACCCAACGCCTGCGCGCCCTCCGCCCGCACCTGGCCATCGATCTCGCCGGTCACACCGGGTTACACCGCCTCGGCGTCTTTGCGCGCCGCATCGCCCCGCTCCAGATCAACTACCTCGGCTACCCCGACACGACCGGCCTCTCGTCGATGGACTACCGTCTCGTGGACGCCTACACCGATCCGATCGAGCCCGCCAGCGAGGCGCGAGCGAGCGAACAACTCGTTCGCTTTGCCGATACGCTCTGGTCCTACGCGCCGCCGCCCGAGGCAGAGACTTCGGTCGCACCGCCGCCCGTCGCCGTGCCGCCTGCCCGCCCGCCCACCTTCGGCTCGTTCAATGCCTTGACCAAGGTGAGCGACGCCACGATCGCGCTTTGGTCGCAGCTCCTCAACCAGGTCCCCGCGAGCCGCCTCGTGCTCAAGAGCGCCGGTCTCGAGCAAACCGACCTCGCCGACACCGTGCGCCGCCGCTTTGCCGCCCACGGTATCGACACCGCCCGCCTGGATCTGCGCGGCCGCACGTCCGACACGATGAGCCACCTTGCACTTTATCGGGAAATCGATGTCGCGCTCGATCCGCTGCCCTACCACGGGACGACCACTACCTGTGAAGCCCTTTGGATGGGACGCCCGGTCGTTACGCTCGCCGGCGACCGTCACGCCAACCGCGTCGGCGTCTCCCTACTGAATGCCGTGGGCCACCCCGAGTGGATCGCCGCCAATCCCGACGACTACCTGCGCATCGCCCGCGAACTCATCACCGACCGAGAAAAACTTGCACGCCTCAGCACCGGCCTCCGCGCCGAGTTGCAGGCCAGCCCGCTCATGGACCACGCCGGCCAGGCCGCCCGCTTCGGCGCCACCCTCCGCCACCTCTGGCTCAACGCCGCCGCCCCCCAAGCGACCGCCGCCGTAGCCGTCGCCGTCGCCTGACCGCACCCACCCCCGACCCCTTGTCACCCAATAGGTGACAAAATTCCTGCCGCCCCCGGCCGCTTGTCACCCAATAGGTGACAAAATTCTCGGCGCCCCCGACCTTTCCCCCTCCGCAGGCAAAACCTGCCGATCCCGGTCCTTGGAATGTTGTCGGGCCGATTTCTGCCCTCCCGGAGCAAGCTGTTTGATTTTCTTCCGGTTGATTTTCCGTCACTTACATATCGTGTAGAATCTGTGGCACTGCTCATGCATCCGGGCACGCACCATGATTTTGCCCGTCGCCGCCGCTTCCAAGGTCGTCTCTGCGCCCAGCGCCACGTCCCTGCTTACCACCCGTTTTGAAGCCGCCCTCCTGGCCGCTGCGTCCGCCCCCACCGATCCAGCCGCCATCGCCACGTTCCGCACCGCGCGGCTCGACCTGGCCCGCGCCGTTCTCGAAGGAACCGAGCGCGATCCGCTGGCGGCGTCCATTCTCGGCAATCTGGAAGCCGTAGTCACCAGCCCCCTGCATGACCTGCCGCACGACTCCGAGGAAGCCGCCCTGCTCGAGCGCTGCCAAGGCTCCGGCGCGAGCTCGCTGGTGGCCGGCATGCTGCTGGCTCCGGCCTGGCGCTGGACCCACGCCCCCGAGTTCGACGCGGTGCCCAACGCGCTGCTGGGAACCTATGCCCGCTGGTCCTTCGCGCCTCCGCATGCCTTCGTGAAGGTAGGCGACGCCGATCGTTATGCCGACGCCATCCTGCCTCGTCTGGAGTCGCTCGCCAAGTGGGTGGAGCGCAACGGCGGTTCCGCCGCAGTTCGGGCCGCCGTCACCGCCTATCTCGAGGTGGGCAACCTCACTCCGCTGATCGCGGGATCCGGCAACCTGCGGCGACATGCCGAAGCCCGCGGTCGCATCCTGAAGCGCATCCTGAGCACCGACGCCCGCAATGCGATTCCGCCGGAGGCTTTCGCGCTCTTCGGTCGGCCGCTGCGTCTCGGATTCGTCGCCCACTCCTTCGGCGCTTCATTCGAGACCTTTGCCACGCTGCCGTTGTTCGAAAACCTCGATCCGCAGCGCTTCGAACTCGCGCTCTTCCCGCTCGAAGACGCCAACGACGAGTTCGCGACCCACTGCCGCCTGCGGGCTTCGGAATACAATCCACTCGGCACCGATCTCTCCGGGCAGCTTTCGACGCTGCAACTCGCCGGCCTCGACGTGCTGGTGTTCGCCGGCGACCTCAGCACCGCAAACGATCAGCTCGCCGTGCTCGCCTCCCATCGCGTGGCGCCGCTGCAGGTCGCCACTCCCCTCTGCCCCGCCACCACCGGCCTGCCGGAAATCGATTTGTTTATTTCCGGTGACCGAACTGAGCGGACCGACGATCCCGGAGCGGACTACAGCGAACGCCTCGCCTTGTTGCCCGGCACGGGCACGGCCTACACCTTCGGCGCAGAACTCAACGAGCCGAGCGAACCGCATTGGAGCCGTGACGCCCTCGACATTCCGACGGATGCCGTGGTGTTCACCAGCGCCGCTGCCACGCCCTGCCTCACCGCGGAAGTTCGAGAGCAATGGGCGCGCCTGCTCGCCGCGACGCCGGACTCCCATCTCATCGTTTTCCGGCCCATGGCCGAAGAGCTGTCCAACGACCAGCTCGAGTCACGCTTTCTGGATGCACTCGCCGCGGTGGGTGTCACCGCCGAACGCCTGCATATCGTGACCGATACGCCCGATTCGCTCACCGATCTTGCCGGATTGCTGCAACTCGCCGACCTCTATCTCGACACCTATCCGGTTGCCGATGATCACGCCGCCCTGGTGGCCCTGCACGCTCGCCTGCCGGTGCTGACCCGGGAGGGCCCGACCCGACGCTCCCGACGCACCGCCGGCCTGTTGCGCGCCCTGGACCTCGACGACTGCGTTTTTCAGAACGCCGACGAGGCCCTCACTCGCGCTGCGGCGCTTGCCGCCGACGAAAGCGCTCGCGCCGCCCTGGTCACACGGCTCCGCACTGCCATGAACGGCACTCCGGCGTTCCTCGACTCGCTCGCCGCCAGCGATGCGTTCGCCGCCCTGGTCATGCACGCCTACGAAACGCTCAGCGAGGCCGGTCCTCAGGGATTCCGCGCCAACCGTGAGATCCTGACGGCCGGCCTGGACGAGGATAATGACACCGCCCTCGCCACCGCGGCGAGCCTCCTGGAAGCAGGCCTGCCGGACGATGCAATCGCTCAGGCATCACGTGTGCTCGGCGTTTTGCCTCAATCCGAGACCGCTCGGCTCATCATGGCCCGAGCCAGCGCCGCGCTGCAGCGCCACGATCGTGCCGCTCTCTATCTGCTCGGCGTGGTTCAGAGTGGCGAAGCCGGCGCCGCCATCTGGCGCGAACTCGCCACTGCCTTCGCCCAATCGGGCAACCCGGCCGACGCCATCACCGCGCTCGAAACCGCCATCCGTCTCAACACGACCGACCTCGATTCCTGGCTCATGCTCGGTGAGCTGGCGCGCGATGCGAATCACACGGAGCTGCTCGGCCAGATTGTCGAGGTGCTCAACCAGGTCGCCGCCCATGACCCCCGCGTCACCGACTTCCTGACCACGTTGCCGCCGAGTGATCCGGACGGCCGATTCGAAATCGCCGGTTAACCTCTTCCGACCGCGGCCGCCGTCATGGTTTCCCTCGTCACCGCCTGCAAAAACCGCGAGCAGCACCTCCGCCGCTCGCTGCCGCACTGGCTGGGCTTGGCGGGCATCGACGAAGTCATCGTCGTCGACTGGTCGAACGACCGTCCGCTCGACGACCTGCGCGACCTCGACCCGCGGGTGCGCATCGTGCGCGTGACCGACGAACCGCGCTGGATCCTCTCCTACGCCTACAACATCGGAGTCCGGCACGCCACCAAACCGCTCATCCTCAAGTGCGACGCCGACTGCCTGCCGCAGGCCAGCCTGCTCCAGCTCACTCCGGACGCCGCTCATTTTCGCGCCGGGCACTGGCGGTCGGGTTCAGCCGTCGGAAAACCTTCCGTCAACGGCCAGTGCTTCTTCAGCAAGGACCAGTTCGAGGCTGTGAACGGCTACTCGGAAATCATCCGTACCTACGGCCGCGACGATGAGGATTTCTATGACCGGCTCATCGCTGCCGGATTCGCGCGTGAGGAAATCACGCCCGACCTGCTCGACTTCATCGACCACACGCAGGAGGAGCGCGTCTCCAATCAATTTGACGTCGCTCCTGCCTCCAACGTCGCCGCCCGCATCGAACGTGATCCCCTCTACAACGAGATGCGCAACGCCTATCTCGCCCACGCCAGTCCGTGGGGCGTGGACCGCCGTCGGGCGACCTTTACCACCGTGCAGGAGGCGGAGCGCCTGACCGTCCTCACGCGGGATACCGAGACCGAGATCGTGTTGCCCGCCGACCTGCTGGCCGAAGCCCGGCTGTTCTCCCTGCGACACATCGCCGGCCAACTCACCGGTTTGCCCGAAGTCAAGACCCGGCACCTCAACGAACGCGCCTGCCTCACCGTCATCGGAGCGCGCCTGAACCAACGCCGCGCCGCCTGAGACCTGGAGCACGTCCCTTTCACTTTTACTCCTCCTTCCTCCCTCACCGAATGCACATCGCCATCTACACCGACGACCCCGACAAGGGCGGCGTGGCCAGCTACAACGACCGCATCGCCCGCGGTCTCGTGGCGGCCGGTCACCAGGTGACGATCGTGCAGACGCCCAGCGAGCACCCGGTCATCGCCGCGCAACGTGAACTCGGCATCGGCCACGAGTGGATCAGCTACGACACCGGCACCAACTTCCCGCGCACCATCACCGACACCGCCGACGCCGAGCGCGCGTTCAGCCGGCTCGATCCCGACTTCGTGCTGTTCTCCGATTGCTGTCCGGTCTCCAACATGGCCGCAAAGCACGTCGCCATTTCTCGCGAGATCCCGTTCGTGATCACGGTCGGATTCGTCGCCGCCTACCTCGCCGAACGCTTTGCCGCCTGCCTGCCCGTGCTTGCCCGCCAATACCAGCACGCGCGCGCAGTGATCGCCGTTTCCTCGGAAAACCTCGAGTTGCTGCGCCGCGTGTTCCGCCTGCCCTCCGACAAGGGCGAGGTCGTCTTCTACGGCGTGCCGGAATCCTTCTTCGCGCCGCGCGACCATGAGACCCGCCAACGCCTGCGCGCCCAGCACCGCATCCCAGCCGACGCCGTGGTGAGCTTCACCGCCGCCCGCCTGTCTGCCGTCAAGGGCCACGTGATTCAGCTCCACGCCATCGCCCACCTCGCGAAGCAGCAGGCCGCCACCAATCTGGTCTGCGTGTGGGCCGGCACCGGCGAACTTGGCGAACAACTCATTACTGAGATCAAGCGCCTCGGCCTCACCCAGCGCATCCGCCTCATCGGCCACCAGACCGACGTCACGCCCTGGTTGAACGCCGCCGACATTTTCACGCTCACCTCCCTCAGCGAAGGCATGCCCATCGCGATCATGGAAGCGATGGCCAAGGGACTGCCCGTGGTCGCCACCGCCATCAGCGGCATCCCCGAGGAGCTGGGCGACACGGGCCAGCTCTTGCCCGATCCCGCCAAACGCGCCCCGGCCGCCGTGGCCCAGCTGGCCGACACCTTCCGCGCCTGGAGCGCCGACGCCGCGTTGCGTGCCCGCCTCGGCGCCGCCTCGCATGCCCGGGCCCGCCAACTGTTCCGCGTCGAGCAGATGATCGCCCACACCCTTACCGTTCTGGACCGCCACACCCCGGCCGCCCTCCGCGCCGCCTGAACCCCCGCCCGATATTCTCATGAACAAGTCATCGAACTCCTCGAACCCGCTCGACCAGGCCTCCATTCTGCTCACCGGCGGCACCGGCTCGTTCGGCAAGGCCTTCGTGCGCACCGTGCTCGAACGCCACCCCAAAGTGAAGCGGCTCGTCATCTACTCGCGCGACGAACTCAAGCAGTTCGAGATGGCGCAGGAGTTCTCCCCGCGCGAGCACAAGGCCATCCGCTACTTCATCGGCGACATCCGCGACGAGAAACGCCTGCGCCGCGCCCTCGAGGGCATCGACATCGTCGTGCACGCCGCCGCCCTCAAGCAGGTCCCCACCGCGGAATACAACCCCTTCGAGTGCATCAAGACCAACGTGCTCGGTGCCAACAACCTCATCGAGGCCTGCCTCGATTCCGGCGTGCGTCGCGTCGTCGCCCTCTCGACCGACAAGGCCGCCGCGCCCATCAACCTCTACGGCGCCACCAAGCTCTGCTCCGACAAACTCTTCGTCGCCGCCAACAACATCCGCGGCAGCCGCGACCTGCGTTTTTCGGTGGTGCGCTACGGCAACGTCATGGGCAGCCGCGGTTCGGTCATCCCGTTCTTCCTGGAGAAGCGCAAGACCGGCGTCCTGCCGATCACCGACCCCAACATGACCCGCTTCAACATTTCGCTGCAGGAAGGGGTGGAGATGGTCCTGTGGAGCATCGCCCACGCCTGGGGCGGTGAAATCCTCGTACCCAAGATTCCCTCCTACCGCATCACCGACCTCGCCCAGGCGATCGGCCCCGACTGTGAACACCGCGTGATCGGAATCCGCCCCGGCGAGAAGATCCACGAAGAGATGATCACGCCTTCCGACAGCCTCAACACCGTCGACCTCGGTGACTACTACGCCATCCTCCCGACCGGTGCCTCGTATTCGGTCGATCAATACTGCCAGACCAACCACGGCACGCGGGTGGCGGCGGGCTTTCACTACGAAAGCGGCGCCAACGAGGACTTCCTCAGTGTGGGCGAGCTACGCACCATGATCGTCGAACACCTGCTCGCCACCGGTCAGCCCGTCCCCCTCCCCCTGCGCGCCCCGCAGCCCGCCGGCACCGTCGCCGGCGAGCAAGTCTGGCAAGTCGCCTGAACCGCCGACGCACGCTTGGTCCCCGATGCTTCCCTACGGACGCCAGACCATCACCGATGACGATATCGCCGCTGTCACCGCGGTGCTACGCTCGGACTACCTCACCCAGGGACCGTTGATCGAACGCTTTGAGCAACGCATCGCCGAACTTTGCGGTGCCCGCCATGCCGTCGCTGTCAACAGCGCCACCGCTGCCCTGCACCTCGCGCTTCGCGTCGCCGGCATCGGGCCGGGCGATCGTGTCGTCACCTCTCCCAATACCTTCCTCTCCTCGGCCAACGTGGCTGCGATGGCCGGCGCCACGCCGGACTTTGCGGACATTGACGCGACCGACTACACGCTGTCACCCGATGCCCTGGCCGAAACCTGGAAGCCCGATGTCCGCGCCGTCATCCCGGTCGATTTCGCCGGGCAGACCGCTGACCTGCCGGCCATCGCCTCCCTGGCCCGCGAGCGCGGCGCCGTGATCATCGAAGACGCCAGCCACGCCATCGGCGGCGCGTTCACCCACCCCGACCACCATGACCAGATATTCAGGATCGGCGGCCACCCGTGGGCCGACGCTACCGTGTTCAGTTTTCACCCGGTCAAAACCCTCACCACGGGCGAAGGCGGGATGATGCTGACAAATCACGCCGACTGGGCCGCCGCCGCCCGTCGCCTGCGCTCGCATGGGGTGGAACGTGACCCGGTCCAGTTCACGCAGTTCCGCGAGGACGAGGGACCATGGGTCTACGAAATGCAGGAGCTGGGCTACAACTACCGCCTGACCGACCTGCAGTGCGCGCTCGGACTGTCTCAACTCGACCGCCTGCCGGAAACGTTGGACCGGCGCCGGGCCATCGTTGCCGCCTACAACGCCGCCTTTGGCCAGACCAACTGGATCAGGACCCCGGGCCTGCGCAACAACGCGGACGCGTCCTTCACCTCCTGGCACCTCTACGTCGCCCAGCTTGACTTTACTCGACTGCGCCAGACGCGCACGGAGGTGATGCAGCGCCTGCGCGCGGCCGGCGTGGGCACCCAGGTGCACTACATCCCCGTGCACCTGCAACCGTGGTATCGCCGCACCTACGGCTATGGCCGCGGCAAATGTCCGGTAGCCGAGAACTACTACCGTCACACGCTCAGTCTCCCCCTGTTTCCGTCGATGACCGACGAAGACGTGCAACGCGTCATCGCCAGCATCCTCGATCTGAACCCCACCCCCGCCAACAGCACCTTCGCCGTCGCATGAAGACCCTTTGCATCATTCCAGCCCGCGGCGGCAGCAAACGCATCCCGCGCAAGAACGTAAAGCTGTTCGCCGGACGCCCCCTCATCGCGTGGACGATTGCCGCCGCGCGCCAATCGGGTGTTTTCGACCACGTGGTGGTGACGACCGACGACGAGGAGATCGCCACCATCGCAGAAGAACACGGTGCCGAGGCGCCGTTCCGCCGCCCGGCCTCGCTCGCCGATGATTTCACCCCCACGCTGCCCGTCGTCGAACATGCCCTGGCATGGTGGGAGGAGAACTGCTCTCGCGTCGCACTCGCCTGCTGCGCCTACGCCAATCCCTTTATCACGGCCGAGGCATTCGCTGCCGGCCACTTCCTGTTGGCGACCGACGCGGAGACCGACTTCGTCCTCGGCGTCACGACATTCGAATATCCGATCCACCGCGCCCTGAAGTCCTCCGCCGACGGAACCATCTCGATGATTTGGCCGGAGAACATGATGAAGCGATCGCAGGATCTGCCCGAGGCCCTGCACGACGCCGGGCAATTCTATTGGGGCCGGCGCGCGGCCTTCGCCCGGCACGACATCGTGTTCGCAGCCCGCTGCCGCGCGGTGAAGCTCCCCCGTGAGTGTGTCCAGGACTTGGATACTCCTGAAGATTGGGCCGTCGCCGAGGCCCGTTTTCCCGCCGTCCATGTCTGAACGCCCGTCCACGCTTGTCATCCGGGTCGACACCAGCCCCCACATCGGGGCCGGTCACCTGATGCGTTGCCTGGCACTCGCCCAGGGCTGGCGCCGTACCGGCGGTCGCGTCGTGGTCGTGGCCGCGGAGTGGACCGAGTCCGCCGCAGAGCTGCTGACCCGCAACCATTGCAGGCTGGAAACCATCGTCACCGACGTGGGCAGCGCAACCGATGCCGAACTGACCGCGAACATCGCCCGGTCGACCGCGGCGACTTGGATCGTGGCGGATGGTTATCGCTTCAGTGCAAACTGGCAGCGCCGCGTGCGCCAGTCCGGCATCCGGCTCATGCTGTTGGACGATTGCGGCGATCTCGACGGCTATGCCGCCGACCTGCTGGTGAACCAAAACGTAACGGCCAACGCCGATTGGTACGCCAAACGCGAAGGCGACGGGCGGCTGGCGCTGGGTCTGCCCTTTGTGTTGCTGCGAGATGAATTTCTGCATCGTGAACCGCCGCGCGCGCAGGTGCGCAGCCTGGCCTCCCGGGTACTCGTGACCTTCGGCGGCAGCGATCCGACCAATCAAACGGCCGAGGTCCTGCAGGAACTGGCCACCATTTTCGGTATCGAGGTGATCGCCATCGTCGGCCCGCTGCACCGCCACCGCGCCGAACTTGAGGCCTTCGCCGCCGAGACCGTGACGGTCGGCAACTGGTTGCGGCTCATCACCGCGGATCCCAACATGCCAACGCTCATGAGCTGGGCCGATCTCGCGGTCACCGCGGGCGGCACGACGCTGTGGGAACTCGCCTACCTCGGCCTGCCGGCCGTGGTGTTGCCCGTGGCCGACAATCAGATTCCCGCCACCCGCGCGCTCGCCGATCTCGGCATCGTGCGCCACATCCAGCGGGCGACCGAAGTAGCGCCGCACGTCGCCGCCCTGTTGGCCGACGTGCCGCAACGCCAGCGCATGTCCGACCGCGCGCGGAGTCTCGTCGATGGCGCCGGGGTCGATCGCATCATTCGCCAAATGGAGGACGCGGCCTGATGGTCACGTTGCTCGACATCGATCCGGCGGTTCATGCCCGGCGCTTGTTCGACTGGCGGCAGTTGCCCGACGTGGCGCGCCACATGTATTCGCAGGCCCCCTTGGTCTGGGAGCGACATGTCGCCTGGCTTGATCGCCTGCCGACTGACCGCTCACGGCGGCATTGGATCGTCGCGGCGGACGATCAACCCGTGGGTTCGGTCTACCTGACGGACATCGATCTGGAAAACGCGCGCGCCGACTTTGGCATGTATATCGCGGTGCCCGGCGCGCGGCTGCGCGGCGTCGGTGCTGCGGCCGAGTCTCTGGTGCTGGACCACGCCTTCGATGCGCTCGGACTGCAAAAGGTCAGCTGTGAAGTCATGGCCTGCAACGAAGCCCCGCTGCGTATGCACGCTCGCATGGGCTTTCAGCTTGAAGGCATTCTACGTCGCCACGCGCGCCGCGACGGCAGCTGGGTCGATGTGCACCGCCTCTCCGTCCTGGCCGAAGAGTGGTGGGATGCGCGCGGCCGGATCCGGCCGGCCCTGCAGAAACTGCTCACCGCTTCCACCACACCCGTTTTATCATGAACATCCGCACCACTCTTGAGCACCAGTTCGCCGAAGCCCTCACCGAGGCCGGCGCCCCGTCTCCCACCACCTTCGCCGATGATCTGATGCTGCTGCAAAGCGGCCTCGATTCGCTCGGCTTCGCGGTCCTCATCGCCCGGCTGGAGGGCGAGCTCGGCTACGATCCCTTCATCCTCATGACCGACGCCTACTACCCACGCACCTTCGGTGAGCTGGTGGCCGTCTACGAAAAATTTTCCGCCCACGCCCACGCTTGATGTCGCCTCTCCTTCACGCTCTCTCGCAACGCGTTGACGCCGATTCGCTGTGGAACGATGGTTCCGCCTGGCGAACCGTCGCCGACGTGCGCGCTAGCGTGAGGACGTGGCAGGACGACATTCGCGGGCAGCGCCTCGCGCTGGCCTTTGGCGATGACCACAATCTGGCCACTGCCCTGCTGGCGGCGGATGGTCGCTGCGAGTCGGTGCTGCTGGTGCCAGCAAGTTGGAGCCAGGAACAACTGGACCGCTATCTGCCGCTGGCCGCGACCGACCAACTGATCACCGACCGCAACGATCTTTCGGGTCCGACCGCATACGGTCCGGTCGTGGTTTCACCGGCCCGCTTCGAAACGCAATGGATTGTGCCGACCTCCGGAACCACTGGCGAACCCAAGCTCGTCGCCCATACGCTCACCACCCTCACTCGCACTGTCCGCACCGACCCAGGCAAGGGCAACGCCCTCATTTGGGGACTCGTCTACGAACTTAGCCGCTTCGCCGGACTGCAGGTGCTGTTGCAGGCCCTGTTGGGTGGATCCCGACTCGTGTTCACCGATCGCAGCGCCGGGATCGAGCGCACGTTCAACAGCCTGATCGCGGCGGGCTGCAATGGATTGTCGGCCACGCCTTCCCTATGGCGACGTTTGATGATGGCACCAGGCGCCGAGCGCTGGCCTCTCACCCGCATCACACTCGGGGGCGAGGTTGCCGACGCAACGATTCTCGACCTGTTGTCTCGACGTTATCCGTCGGCCCGCATCACGCATATCTACGCGTCGACGGAAGCCGGGGTCGGTTTTTCGGTCACAGATGGCCGCGCCGGATTCCCGGCCGCATTCCTGACGCAGCCGCCGAACGGCGTGGAGCTGCAGATCGACGCGGAGAATATTCTCTGGTTGCGCCCACGTCTGACGGTCCAGCGCTTCCTCGGCACCAACCAGGCGCTCGCGGATCGCGACGGTTGGATCAACACCGGCGACCGCGTCCAGCTTGAGGGCGATCGCGTCCACTTTCTCGGCCGGGCGAACGGGGCCATCAATGTCGGCGGCAACAAAGTTTATCCGGAAGAGGTCGAGTCCTGCATCCGTTTGGTCACCGGCGTCCAACAGGTGAAGGTGCAGGCCCGCCGCAACCCGATCATGGGCGCCTTGGTTGAGGCGATCGTGGTGCCGCAGCCCGACACCGACCGCGCGGTCCTCAAACAATCAATTCTCTCGCACTGCAAGGCCCGCCTGGCGCCCTACCAAGTGCCTGCCTTCGTTCAATGGTCCGGTGACCTCGATGTCACCGCAGCCGGCAAACTCGCGCGCGTATGAACTCGTCCGACGAAACACGCCTTGTCCTCGTCACCGGTGGCACCCGCGGCCTCGGCCTGGCCCTGGTGCGGCGGCTCGCGACCGACGGTTACCGGGTTGTTGCAGCCGGCCGAAAGATCACCGCTCCGCTTGAGGCCTTCATCGCGGAGTCCGCCGACCGCGTCGTTTATGCGCCATTGGATCTGGCCGATACCGCCTCGTTGCACCCCTTCGTCAAGGGCGTAACCGACGCCCACGGTCCCCTCTACGGCCTGGTCAACAACGCCGCCATCGCCCACGATGGCGTGTTGGCGACGATGCACGATTCCCAGATCGCTGAGATCATGCTGGTCAACGTCACCGGCACGATCGTCCTGACCAAATACGCCCTGCGCTCCATGCTCATCGAGCGCACCGGACGGGTCATCAACATCGCCTCCATCATCGGTTCCACTGGCTTCAGCGGCCTGTCGGTTTACGGCGCGAGCAAGGCCGCCCTGCTCGGCTTCACCCGCTCGCTCGCCCGCGAAGTCGGTCGCGCCGGCATCACGGTCAACGCCGTTTCGCCCGGCTACATGCAGACCGACATGACGGCCGGCCTCGAAGGCGAAAAGCTCGCCGCCATTGAACGCCGTTCCGCGCTGCGCACGCTCGCCCGCACCGAGGACGTCGCCGGCGGCGTCGCATATTTACTTTCCGGAGACGCCGCCCGCGTCACCGGCACCGAACTCACCATCGACGCCGGGAGCACCGCATGAGTTCGAAGACCCAATCCACCGCTGCGGCGGCCCCGTCCTACGTCGTCGTCGGCTGCAAACCGTGGAACCGCACCGTGTTTCGCGAACGCATCTCCACGTTGCGCGGCCGCTGGCATTTCATCGCTCGGCGGGATCGGCTCACGCCCGCCGCCCTGGGCCGGATCAATCCGCGCTACGTCTTCTTCCTGCACTGGTCGTGGAAGGTGCCGGCCGAGATCTTCAGCGCGTTCGAGTGTGTCTGCTTCCACATGACCGACGTCCCCTACGGTCGCGGCGGAAGCCCGCTGCAGAACCTCATTCTTCGCGGCCATCGCCAGACCCGACTGACCGCCCTGCGCATGACCGACGAAATGGACGCGGGGCCGGTCTATTTGAAACGTCGCCTGGACCTCCGGGGCAGCGCTCAGGACATCCTCGTGCGCGCCTCCGAACTCGCCGCGACCATGATCAAAACGATGATCACCCGCCAACCCACGCCGCGCGCGCAACGCGGCCGCGTGACCGTGTTTCATCGGCGCCGCCCGGCGGACAGCGCGCTGCCCGAGAACGCGCCAGCCGGCGAGCTCTACGACTTCATCCGCATGTTGGACGCCGAAGGTTATCCGCCGGCCTTCCTCGAGCGCGGTGACGTCCGGCTCGAATTCACCCAAGCCCGCCTGCACCGCGGTCAACTCACCGCCTCGGTGCGGATTGTCCCCCTTAACCACGCCACGCCATGATGCGCACCGCTCCCGTCGCAGCCTGCGACCCTTCCTTTGCAGTCGCCGGTCGCCCCATCGGTCCGGGGCAGCCGACCTACATCATTGCCGAAATGTCCGGCAACCACGGCCAGAGCTTCACGCGCGCGGCCGACATCGTGCGGGCGGCCAAGGATGCGGGCGCCGATGCTATCAAACTGCAGACCTATACCGCCGACACCATGACGCTCGACGTGCGCAGTCCGTTGTTTGAGATCCAGGGCGAGTCGCTTTGGTCCGGGCGTCACCTGCATGACCTTTACGGCGAGGCCTACACCCCCTGGGACTGGCAGCCGCGTTTGAAGGCATTGGCGGAATCGTTGGGGCTACACTGTTTCTCGACTCCGTTCGACGACAGTTCCCTCGAGTTTCTCGAAGACATGGACGTGCCGGCGCACAAGATCGCCTCGTTCGAGGCCAACGATCTGCCGCTGATCCGTCGGATCGCGCGCACCGGCAAGCCCGTCATCATGTCAACCGGCATGGCGACGCCCGCCGAGATCGCCGAGGCCGTGGCCGCGTTTCGCGACGCTGGGGGCCGCCAGCTCGCGCTGCTCAAGTGCACCAGTGCGTATCCGGCGCCCGTGCACACCATGAACCTGCGGACGATTCAGGATCTCGCCCAAACCCATCAAGTGGTCGCCGGCCTGTCTGACCATTCGCTCGGCATCGCCGCCCCGGTGGCCGCCGTGGCCTTGGGCGCGAACATCATTGAAAAACACTTCACCCTCTCGCGCCTCGATCCCAGCCCGGACCGCGCCTTCTCGCTCGAGCCGGCCGAGTTCCGCGCCATGGTCGACGCGGTGCGCACCGCCGAGCAGGCCCTGGGGGACGTGAGCTACGCGCTGTCACCGAAGGAGGAAGCCAACCGGGGTTTCCGCCGCTCGATCTTCGTCGCGCGCGACGTCAAGGCCGGTGAACCGCTCAACCCCGACAACCTGCGCATCGTGCGGCCGGCCCACGGCCTGGAGCCGCGCCATTGGGACGCCGTGTTGGGTCGGGTCGCCACCCGCGACCTTCCGCGGGGCACTCCCTTGAGCTGGAACGACCTGGAGGCCGCGGCATGAACGTGCTCGTGATCGCAGCCCACCCCGACGACGAAGTCCTCGGTTGCGGCGGCACCATCGCCCGCCTGGCGGCCGAAGGCGCCAGCATCCACGTGCTCATTCTTGCCAATGGGCTGACCTCGCGCGCGGACTTCGATCCCGCCAGGGACGCGGGCCAACTTGAAGTGCACCATGAACGCAGCCGTCGCGCCGCCGCACTGCTGGGCGCGCAGGGCGTGCAACTTGCGGGATATCCCGATCAGAAGATGGACACCGTCCCACTGTTGGACGTGACCCAGACTATCGAGCGTGAGATCGTGCGCGTGCAGCCCGAAATCGTCTTCACCCAACACGGCGGCGACCTGAACCAGGATCACGTGATCACCTTCCGCGCCACGCTCACCGCCACCCGGCCCACCGGCCGTTGTCCGGTGCGACGGGTTTACGCCTACGAAGTCGGTTCCTCCACCGAGTGGAGTTTTCAGCAGTTTGAGCCACGGTTTCAGCCCCAGGTGTTCTTTAACATCGCCGACCACCTCGAGAAGAAGATCGCCGCCATGAACATCTACGAGAGCGAGGTGCAGCCCTTCCCACATCCGCGCTCTCCGGCAGTGATCCGTGCGGCCGCCCAGCGCTGGGGCAGCGTCGCCCACCTGCCCGCCGCCGAGGCCTACCAACTCGTGCGGGAAATCAACTAACCGTTCGCGCATCCTCCCATGACTTCCGACGCTCCCCAACTCGCTCACCTCATCACCGGCATGCGCGCCGCCTACCAACGCGGCGAAAACGCCATGGCCTTCGCTCGCGCGACGACCGGTGCCGGGAGCAACAGCATGGTCGCCACCCTCGTCGCCTACGACCTGCAGGCCGGCTCCTACGTCGCCGGCATGCGCGCCAATCCGGATTACGCCGAACGTTGGACCCGGCAACTGGCCGACCTGCTCGCGCCGTGGGCGGAAAACGGCGCCTCCCTGCTCGAAGTCGGTTGCGGCGAAGCCACCACCCTGGCTGGCGTCGTGAATAAGCTCCCCGCGATACCGGACACCGTTCACGGTCTCGACCTGAGTTGGTCCCGGTGCTCCGTCGGCCGGGCGTGGCTGCGCGAACAGGGGGTCGACGCCCGGCTGGTCGTCGGCGACCTGTTCACGCTCCCGTTCGCGGACCAGAGTATCGATGTGGTGTATACCTCGCATTCCCTCGAGCCCAATGGCGGCCGCGAGGAGGCGGCCCTGCGTGAACTGCTGCGGGTGGCCCGCCGCGCCGTCGTGCTCGTCGAACCCATCTACGAACTCGCGCCGCCGGAAGCCCAGGCCCGCATGCGCTCCCACGGTTACGTGCGCGATCTCGCGGCGACGGCGCAATCCCTCGGCGCCCGCGTCGGTGAACCGCGCCTGCTGGAGCATGTGGCCAACCCGCTCAACCCCAGTGGCGTGGTGACCATCGAACCGGCTCCGCGCCACGCCAACCCGGCTCCCGCGTCGCCATGGCAGTGTCCCCTCACCGGCACCCCGGTGACCGCCGGCCCCGATGCCTACGTAAGCGCAGGCGCCGGTCTGGCGTATCCAGTTCTTCGCGACATTCCGCTGCTTCGCGCCGAGCACGCCGTGGTCGCCAACGCCATTGTCCCGTCCGCCGCCTGATGATCGTCCAACTGCCCGACGTTGTTCCCTTCGCCCATCGCGGCCGTCATGAGGACGGCTGGAGCGATCACTACGGCGCCCTGCACGTCGCGGCGGCCTACGCCGGTATGACGCTGCCGGAGCATTTCGAAATCGGCGCGATCTGGCAGCACGGGTGTTTCGCCCCGTGGCACGGCGTCGCCGCGGAGCCGCTGGTTTACAACGCCCCGCAGGCGCAGGATCGGCCGGTGTTGGTCGGCCGGCCGGATCAAGCCGCCTTGCTGCGCGCCGCCGGATTCAAGCGGGCCCAGGCCATCGGTTTGCCAATCACCTACACCCGGCCGACCGGCGTCACCCGTTTGCCGCGGAGCCTGCTAGTGATGCCGACCCACACACTGACGGGGGAGTCCTACCCCGATCGCACAGCCTTTGCCCGCTATGCAGAGGAGATCCACGCCATCGCGGGCGATTTCGACCAAATCGCCGTTTGCGTGCACCCGGACTGCCGCCGCAACGGCCTGTGGATCGACGAATTTTCACGCTATGGGTTCGCCATCGTGGACGGCGCCCAGGTCAACGACCGCCACGCGTTGGTGCGTATGCGTGTCCTGTTTGAGCAGTTTGAATGCGTCACGACCAACGGCTGGGGCAGCCACGTGCCCTACGCCCTTGCCTTTGGCGCCCGCCTGTCCGTCCACGGCACCCAGCCGCAGCGCGGGGCCGAGCAACTGAGTCGCGATTCCACTTGGTCGCAGCATCCAGGCCGGCTCAACGCGTTGCTGGCCGACGAGGTGTTGCAGAAACAGGAGGCTTTCCTCCAACGATTCCGCGCGGCACCGCGTGATGGCGTCACCGATGTGACAACCGGCGAAGCCCTGATCGGGGCCGATTGCCGCCTCGCACCGGAGGCCTTCCGGAAGATCTGGCCGGCGCTGGTCCGTCCCGCCCCCTCCCCCCTTGACCTCTGCCGCCAACAACTCCAGCAGGCCCGGGCTCAGGCGAAGCAACTCGTCCGCCAGCGACGCCGAGAGGAAGCAGTCGATCTGCTTCTCAAGCTCGCACAGGCCGCAGCCGGATTGAAGGAGCCGCACTTTCTACTGGAAACCCTGAAGATGGTTTTCCTCGACCTGCGATCACTCGATCCCACCCGTGCACTACTGATCAAGGAACAGGCCGACAAGCTCTCAGCCCATCTCAAACAAGCCGCCTAACCCACCCACCATTCCATGTCACAGAACCTCAAATCCATGCATTGGATCCAGCTGGAGAACATATTCACCGCCCTTCGCCGTGAACTTCGATCCCGACCGGAATGGCGCCACGCACCGCGACGAGTTCACGAGGTGGCCTACGAAGGGTATTCCAACCTCGCCCCCTTCGTGTCACTCGTCGGGAAACACTACTGCGATCTCGGCTGCGGCACGTATCATCCGTTCGGGATCTCCACGGCGATGTATCTCAACGGCGCCGAAAGCACGCTGGGGCTGGACCTGGAAAATGCCCCCGAACAACGCGCGGCGGAAGCGCTCTTCGACCTTCTGTGCGATTGCCTCGCTTTTCCCGACCGTTGGCACTGGAGTGATCTGCCTCGAGCAGAGTTCCTCCGGAGGTTGGCCATGTTCGATCTCGCCGCCTTGGAAGCTGGGAACCTCAAGGCAGGTGTGGCCAGAACACCGATGCGGCATTGTGTGACCGACATCCACAGTCCAGCGCTTGCCGAGGCATCGTTCGACATCATGACGTCTCGCGCAGTATTGGAGCATTTTCTCGACTTCGGCGTGGCGGCCGACCGCATGTTCAAGCTCCTGAAACCAGGCGGCGTCGCATTTCATCTGATCGATCTCGTTGACCACCGCGCCTACGGGAGCAAACACCACCACTTTTGGTCGTTCCTGGCCGAAAATGAGAACTGGTCGGATGGGCTGACGAACCGTTTGCGCTCGTGCGAGATCCGTCCTCACTTTGAGCGCGTCGGATTCGAAATCATCGAGTATCGCAACACGCGTGGCTCCATGCCGGCGGGTTTCCGCAAGCACTTGAGTGCTCGCTTCCAAAAAATGAGCGACGAAGAACTCTCCACAACGAGCGTGCAATGCGTGTTGCGACGACCGGCCGTATGCAATTCCCGCCAACTGCCAATCGAAGATACCTCGGCTCAGGCCGCCTAGCCGAAGCATTCAACCCGACCACAAACGATGCCCCAGCGACCGCGCCTCCTTTTTATTTCCCACGAGGCCACGCGCACGGGAGCGCCCATGTTCCTGCTGCATTTTCTGCGGTGGCTGCGGACAGCGCAGGTGGAGATCGAGTTTGAGATTCTTCTGGGCAAAGGCGGACCACTCGAAGCCGACTTCGCCGAGACCGGCCGGGTGCTGCATCGGTCCGAACTACGCACTCATTCCAACGCGCTGGCGCACTACGACCTGATCTACGCCAACACTTGCCTGTGCGGTGAGATCATCGACTCGATCGGCATCGGTGACGTGCCGGTTGTAACGCACCTCCACGAACTGGACTGCGGCTATCAGTGGACCGGTGCCCATCGCATCGCCCGCATGCTGCGGCACACCACCCGGTTTGTCGCGTGCGCCCGGGCGGTCGCCCGCAGCTTCAGTCATCGGTTTGATGTCCCCGTCGAGCGCATCGCCGTGCACTACGAGATGATCGACGCCACCCTTGCTCGTCGCCGAGCGGTGGCTCGCGATGAGGCAGGCCTGCGCACTCGCTTCCAGTTGCCTGCCGAGGCCTTCATCGTGATAGGCTGCGGTACGATCGACCTGCGCAAGGGCGTGGATGTATTTGCGCGCGCCGCGCAGCAACTCAGGGAACTCGCCGGCGCCGACCGCGACATCCGCTTCGTGTGGATCGGCGGGGGCAAGGACGCCGGCATGCGCTTCACCTTGCGCAGCGACGCCGAGAAACTCGGCCTGGGCGACGCTTTGATCTTCGCTGGCGAGTTGGCGGATCCCCACGCCCTGCTGTCGCTCGGTAACGTGTTCTGGATGACATCGCGGGAGGATCCTTTCCCCCTCGCCATGCTCGAGGCCGCCGCGCTGACGCTGCCCGTGCTCTGCTTTGACCGCGCCGGGGGCGGACCGGAATTCTGCGAATTGGGCGGCGGACGCGTCGTCCCCTACCTCGACACCGCCGCGCTGGCCCGTGAAACGTACGACCTCATGCAGGATCCGGAAGGGGCACAAGCCATCGGTATGCGCGCCGCGGCATTGGTCGATGAACGGTATCATATCGACGCTATTGGGCCCGTGCTATGGGAAGATTTGAAACAGTGGCTGCGCGATGCGCCCGACAAGGCGACGATCGCCCGCCAGCGCACCCAAACGCTGACCCAGATCATGGCCGCCTGGTCGCCCGACAAGGCACCCAATCCGGAGTTTGTCGCAGCACACCTGGAACGACAAAAAATGAGAGCCAAGGCGCAGGCATTGATTCGCCAAGGACGCAAAATCCTGGCGGTGCAAATTCTGGTGGAGGCGGCCAAGGCAGCCAAGGACGCGGACGATGCCTGGATCTACTGCGATGGCATGACCCAGGTCGGCCACGACCTGCGCACCATTGATCCTGTCAATTCGCGTCAGCTGCTGGCCAACGCCGCCCAGGTCGCGGAGCGCATCGGTGTCGATCCGGTCACCTTCATTCAACCGACGCCACCCCCGACGATCGAGCAAAGGGTGCCGTCCGTGGCCTGAGGCCCGCGCCACGGGCAACACACCGCCTACGCTGCGTGCAAGAGGTCGCGGGTGGCGCCGGCGTTGTAGTAGCGCTCTTCGTCGCGCAGGCGGCCCATGCGGTATTCGGCGGCGATTTCCCAGATGGCGTCATCAAGGGTGTAGGTGGGCAGGAAACCGTGGCCGGTGAGAACGTCGCTGTCGTTGTCGGAGCTGAATGGATACGCCGTCGCATCGGCGGCAAGTTCGATGTCGGCCGGGATCTGGGCGGCGACGCGCAGGGCGAGGTCCAGGTGCGTGCAGGTCTCGAAGCCGGCGTCGTGCACCCCAGCCGGGAGCGAACTGCGCTCGAGCAGCGTCGTGAACAGCCGGATGAGATCCCGCAGGTGAGTGTGCGGCGCGGTCACCGTGGCCCCGTCGACCGTGATGCGGCCGCGCGTGAGCGCCTGCATCGCATAAAGATTGAGCGGAAGATCCAGGCGCATGCGGGGCGACACGCCACACACGTAACCGGGACGCACGATGTCGACCCGGAGCTCGTCGCGATAGCCCAACAGCAGACGTTCGGCGTGGGCGATCGCCCGCCCGTGCTCACCACCCAAAGCCGCCGGACTGCAATGGATGAAATGCGGCACGCCGGCATTGATGGCTTGTTCGACCAGCATCGCCGTGACTCCGACCTGGGTCTCCCAAACCAGGTCGACGTTGCTCGAGGCGGTTTCCGCATCGGTGATCCCCGCCAGGTGAACGATCGCATCGAAGCCGGTGAGATCAAGGGACGGCGCGCGATGCAACTCGACCAGCTGCAGGGTCAGGTAAGGGTGCGGCGGCAGGTTGCAGCCGTGCCAGCCGGCATCGATGACCGTCACTTCGTGCCCGAGAGCGAGGAGAGTCTGAGTGAAGGCCGAGCCGATGTAGCCGCAGCCGCCGGTAAGAAGAAGGTTCATTTTGAGTGAGAAGGAGGGAAGGTGGAAGGAGCAGGGAGCAGGGGAAGTGAAAGGAACGGGGAAGCGGGACAGGCGGGAGTGAAGGCGGACGGCCAAGCGGGTGACTCACCTCCCAGCTCCCGCCGCGAGGAGGCTCGCGGCAGGGGTGATCTCCGGGACCAATCGGCGATCACGCGGTGCTGAGTGAACGGTGCTTCACGTCACGCTTCCTGTGGTTGCTTGCCGCGTGCCAAGATTCGGTTGAGACGCACATCACCTTCGGGACAAACCACATAAGCGTTCGCTCGTAATGCGCGGTTGAACGTGCGCGTCCGCCCAATTCGGGATGCGGCAGAACTTGCCGACGCGGTGATCTCAGTGGCTCGGTGATGTCACCCGCCCAACGCCCAACGGAGCAGGAGCTCCGTCCTCCGCCACTCCACCGCAACCGGACGCTTGCATTGCACGCCTTCGACGTGCCGCAGTCCACCCATGCACCAAGCCGGATGAAACGACGCCGTCCGGAGGCTTGCACGCCTTGGGCGTGCCGACGTCCGCCCTCCCTCACCCCGTCTCCCTCACCCCTCGTCCCTCGCCCCTCGTCCCGCGTCCCGTATGTACGCCAAAACGCGCGCTCGCCGACAGGGCGGCAAACGCGCGTTTTGATTCTTTACCGATGCGTCCCGTTGGAGGCGGGCAGCGAGGGAAAATCGTTCAGTGCTCTTTCTTTTCCGGGAGCTCACCCAAGCATCCCCCCACGCGGCGTCCAGACCGCGTGGGGGTAGCTTTGGAAGGAACCGAATCAATACGTCATTACTTAGGAAACCTGCCTCGATTAACCGAGGAGGCGGAGGGCCGTCTGGGCCGAGCCGTTGGCCTGCGAGAGCATCGCGGTGCCGGCCTGGACCAGGGTGTTGTATCGCGCGAGTTGCGTCGACTCTTCGGCCACGTCCACATCGGTGATGCGGCTGGTAGCGGCTTCGAGGTTGGCCTTGTTGACCGAGACGAGCTCGTTGGCGAAACCGAGACGGCTTTGCTCCGCACCATTGGCCGCACGGAAAGTGGCGACGTTCTGGATGGCGGTCGTGATGTCGGACAGGGCGATGTCACCGAGGTCGGTCACCGACGAAGCGGTGAGGGCGCCCACACCCGTGGAGGTGCTGGTGAGATCACGGCCGGCCAACGACACGGAGGCGGAGGTCTGATCTTCGGTCGTGTTGACGGTCAAAGAGCTGGAGCCGAAGAGGCTGACGCTGTTGAACTTCTCACCGGCAACCGCAGTCAACTGGGTCTGCAGAGCGGTGAACTCCTTGTCGTAGTTGGCGAGGTCGGAGCTGTTCTTGGTCGGATCGCTGTAGAGCGTCTTGAGCTCGGACATACGATCCAGGACCTTGCCAGCCACTTTGAGGGCTCCATCCTGAGTCTGCAGGAAGGAAACGGCGTTACCGATGTTGGTCTGCACGGCGCCGGAACGTTTCGCGGCGGCGGAGAGCTTCATCGACACGGCGAGACCACCGGCGTCATCAGAAGGGTTGACGATTTTCGAACCGCTGGAGAGCCGGTTGAGGCTCTTTTGCAGCATCGAGTTGGACGCGGCGAGGTTGTTGGCTGCCATCGACGCCGCGGTGTTGGTGTTAATTACCACTGCCATGGTATTATCTTTCCTTGATGTATGCGACGTCCGTCGTCGCCACGGGCCCGTTGGAGAACGGCGCGGGCCGCACCGATTGATGCATTTGCATCAAAATGTCACCCTGCGAGGGGGAGCTGGCTGCTAGTGGAAAGCCAAGGAACGATGGAGGGGGCCTGCCCCGCGGGCCGGTCGGGACCAATCGACGATGGCCCGCGGGACGTGAACCGGAATGGAGAGCCGGTTCAGGGCAGTATCAGGGAGGCGCTACGCTTACCCGTTGAGCAACTTGAGCGCCGTCTGAGCGCTCTGGTTGGCCTGGGTGAGCATGGCGGTGCCTGCCTGCACGAGGGTGTTCCATCGTGCCAATTGGGTCGACTCTTCCGCGACGTCCACGTCGACGATGCGGGAGGAGGCGGCCTCGAGGTTGGCCTTGTTGACGGTCAGCAACTCCTGGGCAAATCCGAGTCGGCTTTGCTCCGCTCCGTTTTCGGCGCGGAAGGTCGACACGTTTTGCAGCGCGGTCGTGATGTTGGACAGCGTGACGTCACCCAGATCGGTCACCGAGGAGGCGACGAGGACGCCGACACCGGCCGAGGTGCTCGACAGGTCGCGGGCCGCGATCGAGGTGGTGTTGGTGCCGTCCTCCGAGACCGCCACGGACAGGGCCGTGGTGCCGAAGAGGTTGTTGCCGTTGAACTTCTCACTGGTGAGGGCCGTAAGCTGCGACTGCAGAGCGGTGAACTCCTTGTCGTAGTTGGCCAGGTCGGAGCTGTTCTTGGTCGGATCGGAGTAGAGCGTCTTCAGTTCGCCCATACGTTCGAGGACCTTGCCGGCAACCTTGAGCACGCCGTCCTGCGTTTGCAGGAACGAAACGGTGTTGCTGATGTTGATCGCTGCCGCACCCGAGCGACGGGCGGCTGCCGAAAGTTTCATGGAAACGGCGAGGCCGCCGGCGTCATCGGCCGGGGAGACGATCTTGGAGCCACTGGAGAGCCGGTTGAGGCTCTTTTGCAGCATGCTGTTCGAAGCGGCAAGGTTGTTGGACGCAACCGACGCCGCGGAGTTGGTGTTAATGACGACTGACATGGTATCTTCCTTGATGAGTTGCCCTGTCCGTAGGGCGACGGACCGGATGAGGGGGAAGTCCGGTCACTTCGGGCCCGGCGACTGCTGGGCTTGCCCTTGTTTACGGGACGGCTGAAGCGCGGCTTTAGCGCGGAATTTTGCCTTTGTGTGAAAAACTTCGGCCGGCGGCTTTTTGCCCGAATCCCCTCAAGTTTCCGCCCCCCGCGCCGATTGCGCACCTACATCTTCATTACACCATGGCCGGACTACAACTTGCAGGACTCGCTTCGGGCTTCGACTGGAAATCCCTCGTCGATACCCTCATGTCGCTCGAGCGCGTGCCCATCCAGCGCCTGGAGACCGAGCAGGTCGTCAACCTCCGCAAAAACAGCGCCCTCACCGAACTGGGCACCCGCCTCAAGGCCCTGCAGACCGCCAACAACGCCCTCGACGACGCCGATCTTTTCGCGGGCCGCAAGGCCTCCTCCTCGACCACCGCCTCCACCTGGAGCCCGTCGGTCTCCGCCGGCGCCAGCACCGGCACCCACACCTTCAACGTCACCCGCCTCGCGACCGCCGCCTCCCAGCGCGGCGCCGCCGATGTCGCCGAGGGCATCGCCACCAGTTCCGATGTCTCCGGCGTCACTCTGTCGGCCCTGCCCACCGCCACCGCCGTCACGGCCGGCACCTTCACCGTCAACGGCGCCCAAGTCACCGTCGATACCGCCGACTCCCTGCAGGACGTCTTCGACGCCATCTCCACCGCCACCGGCGGCAACGTCACCGCCGCCTACGACAACGTCACCGACACCATCTCACTCTCCAGCGGCTCGGAGATCGTGCTCGGCGCCGCCAACGACACCTCCAACTTCCTCACGGTCGCCAAACTCGCCAACAACGGCACCGGCACCGTCACCTCCGCCACGGGCCTCGGCACCGCCGACCGCAACGCCGCCCTCGTCGACGCCCGCCTCAAGACCGCCATCACCGCAGTCGACGGCTCCGGCAACGGCAGCTTCGCCATCAACGGCGTCTCGATCGACTACAACGTCAACGACGACTCGATCGACGACATCATCAGCCGCATCAACGCCGCCGGCGCCGGCGTCACCGCCGCCTACGACGCCGCCGCCGATCGTATGACGCTCACCAATACGAAGACCGGCGACATCGGCCTGGGCGTCAGCGAATCGGCCGGCGGCCTGCTCGCCGCCCTCGGCCTCACCACCGGTGCCGGCGCCAGCCTCCAGCGCGGCGTCAACGCTGAGTTCACCGTCGACGGCGGCAGCACCCTCACCAGCACCAGCAACACCCTTTCCGCCGACGTCCACGGTATCACCGGGCTCGACCTCACCGTCAATTCCGTCGCCTCCCAGGACATCACCGTCTCGGCCGACACCGCCGCGATGAAGGACGCCATCAACACCTTCATCACCAAATACAACGCGGTCCAGAGCTACATCGACGACGCCACCAAGATCACCACCAGCTCCAGCGGCGTCGCCACCTCCACCCTCTCCTCCAACCGCGAGGTGCAGGACTGGGGCCGGCAGCTGCGCGCCAATGTTTTCGCAGAAGTCGGCGGCCTCTCCGGCACCATTTCCCGCCTCGAGAATCTCGGCATCGATTTCTCCTCCGAGTTCAGTACCCTCTCCATCACCAACAGCGCCAAACTCGACGATGCGTTGAACAACAACGCCGAGGATGTCGCCGAATTCTTCACCACCGCCGACACCGGCTTCTTCGCCCGCTTCGATGCCGTGCTCACCAATTACATCGGTGACGACGGCAGCGGCGGTTACCTGGAATCCCAGCAAACGGCCCTCACCGACTCCAACAAGTCCATCGATCAACAGATCGCCGACGCCGAACGCCGCCTCACCCAGCGCCGCGAAGTACTCGAGGCGAGCTTCATCGCCATGGAACGCGCCCAGTCCGAGATCCAGCTGATGTCGCAGCAACTCGCCTCGATTCCGACGTTCACTTACAGCTCTTCCAGCAGTAAGAAGTAGCCCATGAGTTCCCGGCCCTTTTCCCGCTTCGCGGTCCAGCGCGTCGCTCCGCTGCTTCTGGGCAGCGCCCTCCTGCTCTTCACCACCGCCGGCTGCGAATCCGTGCCCGACCGTCTCGCCGTCGATCCCCTCACGCCGTCCTACAAGCCCACCAACGTGGCCCGTCCCGACATCCTCCCCATCGAAGTGCGCCGGGTCGCCCTCCTGCCCGCCTGGTCGCCCCGCCCGCTCGACGACACGTCCCTGGCCAACATCGATCGCGCCTTCATCACCGCGCTCACCCGCGCCGCCCGCTTCGAGACCGTACCCGTCTCCCGCGAGCAATTGCGCACCTGGGTGAAGGAACCGGCCGTGGGCTCGACCTCCGCCCTCCCCGCCCACCTCTTCACCGTCCTGCGAGAACAGACCGGGGCCGACGCCGTGCTCTTCATCGACGTCACCTCCTATTCACCCTACCCGCCCCTTTCCGTGGGCCTGCGCACGCGTCTCGTACGTCTCGACACCGGCGCCAACCTCTGGGCCACCGATGAGCTTTTCGACGCCGCCCAGGCCAACGTGGCCGCCGGCGCCCGCCGCCATCAGCTCCAAGGCGCGCCCGGGCCCGCCGACCTCAGCTCGACCGCTCTGCAAAGTCCCGCCCGCTTCGTCGCTTACGCCGCCGATACCCTGGTCGCGACCCTCCCCGCCCGCTGAACGGCTCCGCCTTACGTTAATTTGACCTAAACCCGCCCCCGTCCGGACCGATAAGCTTTCCAAATAACATAGTTCCCTCTTCGGAGGGCACGCCCTCAACGAATCAAAGGACCAAACAAATGATTCACTCCACGTCACCATCCAACCGCCCGTCCGTGCCCATCACCGACGACGCGGCCCGCAAGAACCGGGCCGCCAGTCGCGTCGATTCCGGCAAGGACCAGATCTACTCCGGCGCCTCCGCTCACATCAAAGCCGAGCTCGCCCGTCATCCCGAAATCCGCACCGAAGTCATCGAACGCGCCCGCCCGTTCGTCCACGATCCCGAGTATCCCCCCCGCGAGGTGATCGACGCCATCGCCCGCGAACTTTTGACCAAAGTCTCCGCCGAGGCCTGAGCCTCCCCCACGCCCTATGATGCCAGCCGCCTACGCTCGTCAGTATCAGAATCAAGCCGTACTCAGCGCCTCCCCCGGCCAGCTCGTGCTCATGCTCTACGACGGGACCCTGCGTTTTCTTCGCCAAGCCATCGACGGGTTCTCCCCGCAGCATGACGAGATCCAGCGTATCGCGGTCGTGCATACGGCCCTCAGCCGGGCGGGAGCCATCCTCGCCGAGCTTCAGTCCAACCTCAACCACGAGGCCGGAGGCGACTACGCCGCCAACCTCGACCGCCTCTACGACTACTACCAGCGCCGGCTGCACGAGGCCAACATCAAGAAGGATGTGGATGCCATCCAGGAGGTCCTGAACCTGGTCACCGAGCTGCGTGACGGTTGGGCCGAGATGCTGCGCCGCCAGGAATCGCCGAACGCGCAGGTCGCCTGAGTTCCCGGGCCGTCCGGCCCCCTCGCGCCGCCCGCCACCACCGGCTCCCCGCGCCGCCCACCTATCGTCACTCGCCCCTCGTCCCTCGCCCCTTTTTTCATGCCGGCCTCCACCGCCCAGCTCACCCGCGACCTCGAGTCGCTGCTGCACCGAGCCCTCAGCCGCTCGGGCACCGGAGCCTGGGAGGCCGCCCTCGAGGCCATCGAACGCGCCGGCCGGCTCATGCCGACCCTCCTCGCCCGGCCCGACCGCCAGGAAAGCGCCCTGCGTCGCAGTGCCCAGCTTCTCGGCGACCTCCGCGCCCGCTTCGTGCAGGCCCAGGATGCCGCCCGCGAAGAACTCGACCAGTTGCGCTATGCCCGCGCCCGGCTGCGCCCGACGCGCAATGCCTACCGGCGCCCGGCCGCTTCCTCGCAGCGCCGCTTCGACGGCACCGCGTAAGGCGCAGTCAGGAAATAGGACTCATGGGTCCCATGGGCCTCATGGGACCCGGGCAATCTGGCGGATTTGCCACGCACCATACGTCCTATAGGTCCCATTCGTCCTATAGGCCCCACCCGCTCACCGCAGCCCTCAGGCGCTGGCCTGCAGGGCTTCGTCGTCTTCGACCATCGCGTGCGGCGAGATCGAGGTCGTGGTTGCCGCTCCCGGCGCTCCCGCCAGCCACATCTCGGCCAGGCGCGTGGCGGATTCCTTCCAAATGGTCATGCGATTGACCTCATTGGGATAGACCGCGACTTCGCGCGTCACCTCGCTGCCCGCCCAGTGGATGACGGCCTTGAGGCAGTCGCGTCCGTCGGCGAGTTCGAAGCATTGCACCGCCACGATGTCCCCGGCCGGCGTGAGTTGCAGCCGGGCCAGACCCTGCCGGAAATCGATCGCCCGCGAGGTTTGCCCGGGTAGCGCCCCGGGATTCAGGCTGCGGATCGTGTCTTCGACTTGGGAGAGAAAAGAGAGCGGGCGCATGACGGGTAAGCCATGGCATCGGCCACTCCGGCCGAGACTTTAACAAAAACTACGGACCGTTTTCCCCTTTCCACCCACGCGCGGTCCTCACTAGGTTCTCCACCCCCAACCGGCATGCCTCTAGAGAGAATATTGGTCGTTGACGACGAACCGCTTATCCAACGCTCCCTCGGCGAACTCCTGCGCCGGCGCAAATACAACGTCACCATCGCCGGCTCGATCCGGGAGGGGGAGGCCGAATTGGCGCGGGAAGTTTTCGACCTGGTGATCCTCGATGTGCGGCTGCCCGATGGCGACGGGCAACACTTTCTCGAGCGCATCGTCGCCATGCCCGACCGGCCCCTCGTCGTCATGATCACCGGCCACGGCACGATCGAACACGCCGTGACTTGCATGCGCATCGGCGCGTTCGACTACCTCATCAAGCCTTTCTCCGCCTCGCAGATCGACGTCGTCCTCAACAAGAGCGAGTCCTTCATCCAGCTCCTGCGGGTCAATCGCTACCTCAACGAGCAGGAGCAGACCGGCGGCGATGGCCTGGTCTTCGGCCGCAGCCCGTCCATGGCGCGCCTCAAACAGCTCATCGGCCGCGTCGCCCCGTCCGATGTCACCGTGCTCGTCACCGGGGAAAACGGCACCGGCAAGGAGATGATCGCCCGCGAACTGTACCGGCAGTCCAGCCGCCGCAATGAGCCTTATATCAAGGTCAACTGCGCCGCCCTTTCCGAAACCCTCATCGAGAGCGAGCTCTTCGGCCACGAGCGCGGCGCCTTCACCGGCGCCACCACCCGCCGCGAGGGCCGCTTCGAACTCGCCCACAAGGGCACGCTGCTCCTCGACGAGGTGAGCGAAATCCCGCCCTCCCTCCAGGCCAAGCTCCTGCGCGTGCTCCAGGAACGCGAGTTCGAGCGGGTCGGCGGCTCCAAGACCATCAAGGTCAACGTGCGCATCCTCGCCACCTCCAACCGCCACCTCGAGCGCTCGGTCGAGCGCGGCGAATTCCGCTCCGACCTCTATTACCGGCTCAACGTCTTCCCCGTCCACGTGCCGCCCTTGCGTGATCGCCCCGAAGACATCGAGGCCTTGGCCAACACCTTCCTCAACCGCTTCGCCAAACGCCATCGCCTCGCCCTGCCCGGCTTCACCGACCAGGCCACCCGCGCCCTCGAACGCTACCCCTGGCCCGGCAACGTGCGCGAACTGCAGAACACCATCGAGCGCGCCGTCATCCTCGGCGAGGAAGGCCGGCCCATCTCCAGCGCGCAGCTGAACCTCCCGTCCCTGCCGCCTTCCATTTTCCCGGCCGCGCGCCCCGAGCCCGCGCCTCTGCCGGCGGCAAGCCACCCCGCTCCGCTCGCCCCGGCCGGCGCACCGCGTCCCGAATCCCCGCCGATCCCGCTCGACACCTCCCGCCACGAGCCCATCCACGCCGCACAACCCGGCCCCCTGATCCCGCCGGCCGCGGTCGAGATCGACCCCTCGCCCGCGCCCGACGAGGAAACTTTTCTGGAGGAGGAAGCCCCCTACCCCGCCACCGATCCCGCCACCGGCCTGGCTCCCTCGGAGCCCATGCCGCTGCATGAGATGGAAAAACGCGCCATCCTCGACACCTTGCGCTCCACCGGCGGCAATCGCACCAAGGCCGCCGAACAGCTGCAGATCTCCATCCGCACCCTGCGCAACAAGATCGCCGAATACCGCAAGCAGGGCGAAGAGATCCCCGGCAACGACTGAGGAGGGGAGAGGGCGAGGAGCGTGCGGGCCCATCCTAGGATGGGACGTATGGGACCTATAGGACGTATGAGACCGGTTGCCTGCCGCTCCGTATCTGTTCCATGCGTCCCATTCGCCTCCTCCCTCGCCCCTCGCCCCACCCCTCTTTTTTCCCCCGCTCCGTTCTTTTTCCCTAAATTCGCCGTCAGGTGGCCGATAACAACAAGGCTTACATTAACCTCTGAATCGCCGCCCTATGCCACTCGTCGAAACAATCAGTGACGCCGTATTCCAGGACACCCTGTCCCGGGCGGTCCAAGATGTCTTCAGCACCATGCTCGGAAAAACCGCCGTCCTGCGGGACAGCCAGCAGGAGCTCATCAACGCCCACAAGGTCGACGCCCTCGAACTCAAGGGCCAGCAAATCGTCGGCACCGTCGGCTTCATCGGCGAGATCACCGGCCTCATCTACCTCTACCTCGAAATACCCTTTGCCGAAGATGTCGCCTGCGGCCTGCTCGACATGGAACCCGAGGAACTCGCCGAGTGTGAGGACGAGGTCGTCAACGACGCCATCGGCGAACTCACCAACATGACCGTCGGCGCCTTCAAGAACCAGCTCTGCGACGTGGGTTACCCCTGCAAGCTTACCATCCCTTCCATTTTGCGCGGCAGCAACTTCACCATCGAGCCCGTCCGCTCCGCCGCCCGCCGCATCTACCACTTCGATGTCGGCGGCCACACCCTCGTGGCCGACCTGTTGATGAAACAAGGCGAATAATCACAACCAACCCTCCGCTCCCCGCTCCCACCATGCGCTACAAAGTCCTCACCGTGGACGACTCCAAAACCGTCCGCATCATCGTTAAGAAGGCTTTCAAGTCCTACGATTGCGAAATCATCGAGGCCGCCAACGGCGTCGAGGGTTTGGCCGCCGCCGCCAAGGAGATGCCCGACGTCATCCTCCTCGACATCACCATGCCCGTCATGGACGGCGTCGAAATGCTCACCAAGCTCAAGTCCGACCCGCAGACCAAGGCCATCCCCGTCGTCATGCTCACGGCCGAGGGCGGCCGCGACAACGTCCTCAAGATCGCCAAGATCGGCATCCGCGACTACATCGTGAAACCCTTCAAGGAGGACGTGCTCATCGAGAAAGTCGGCCGCATCATCGACCTCAAGCCCATCACCGACGCCCCCACCAAGGCCAAGTCCATCTTCGATCCGGCCAACATCCTCGTCGTCGAGGACAAGCCGGCCATCATCCAGCAGATCACCGAGGGCCTCAAGCACACCCCCTGGCAGATCACCGGCACCCACACCACCGGCGAGGCCATCGACTTCTGCGGGCGCACCGTGCCGGACCTCATCATGATCTCCCTGTCGCTGCCCGAGGAGTCGGCCTACACCCTCTTCCGCCTGCTCCGCACCCAGGTAAAGACCAAGTATACGCCCATCTTCGCCCTGGTGGTGAAGACCGACATCGCCGCCCAAAACCAGGCCCAGCAGGTCGGGTTCTCCGCCTTGGTTACCAAGCCCCTCGATGTCAACGAGCTGGAGACCAAGATCGCCAAGGCGATGAATCTCGACACCTCCCAGCGCTACTTCTCCCAGGACGGCGACTTCTTCGTCATGCGCCTCCCGGAGCAGACCGGCGCCTCCGCCATCCACGAGGTCAACACCTACCTCAAGCCCAAGATCTCCGACGCGGTCGATGCCGGCATCGCGAAGGCCCTCATCGACCTCTCGGAGCTCAAGCGCCTCGACATGAACGTCATCAAACTCCTCGTCGGCGCCATGAACACCTGCCGCGAACTGGGCCTCCAGTTCTCCATGGTCGGCTCCGGCCCCATCGTGCAGGAGTGCAAGGGCTTCGAGGACACCCGCAGCTGGCGCTTCCACGACTCGCTCGAGGACGCCAAGGCCTCCCTCGAAAAGGCCGAACCCGTCACGGCCTGAACCCCGTTCCCTCCCTTTCGGTGAAACCGGCTTCGCTTCAGCGCTGCCCGGTCGCTCACCACCCTGCGAGCCCCGCATTCCGTCCTCAACCCACGGAGTGCGGGTCTTTCCCTTGAACCAGTCCGCCTGCCGGTCGCGGTCGTCCAGCCGCTCCGGATCCCCCGGCAACTCGTTCTAAAGGTCCGGCCCTCCCGGACCGATTCAGAAGTTTGGAAACCGGATCGACCCACGTGAAGCCCACGACCCAAACAGCCGCACATGATTCTCAAGCCTTCCCCTGTCCGGAAGTCGCCTGCGCCTTTGCGCGCAGCGTTGCGTGCGTTGATGGTCTCGGCCTGTGCGTTGTCCACCCCGGCGGCACTCGCTCATCCGAATGTGCCCCGCCGCGCCACCGTTCACGCGCCCTCGCCGTCCACGCATCCCTACCTGGCGATGCTGGTTCCCACACCATTACGCTTTGCCGCGCCGGAGCGACCGCCCGTCGTCCTCAAGATCGACCCCCTCACACCCGAGGGCGAGGATCCCGAGGCCGGCTCGGCCAACTCCGCCGATCCCGCCGCGTCTGCCGCCGGTCTGCCCGGCAGCCCCTTCGGCGAATTCGGCGATTTTAACTTCGCCCTGCCCAACACCTCCGATCTCGACGCCGCCATCGCCGGCGAACCCACCAATCCCGACGCCCAGACCGCCAACGACGCCACCGCCGAAGCCGACAAGCCCAAGGGACCGCCGCCGATCATCCTCAACGAGGACAATCTGTCGGGCGCCCGGCCGGAGGACATCATGCCCTTCTTCCGCCTCCCGTCGGTGCCCTCCAAGGCGACCTACCGTAAGCAATGATTCCTCGCTCCCGATTCGCGCTCCTCCTCCTCTTCGCCGCCCCGCTCGCGGGTCGCGCCGATACGGCGGAGCCGAGTCCGGGCCCGGATCTCGCCCCGGCCGTGCTGCACGCCGCGCCGTTGGAGCACGACGCTTCGCTGGACGCCGTGACCCGCGAGGCCCCCGCCACGCCGACCCCGGTCACGCCGATGGCGCCGGAGCCCGAGCCGCCCGCCGCGGAACCGCCGTCCACGCCCGCCGCCCCCGCCACCGGGGCCGACTACCACGGCTTCATCGCCACCCAGCGCAGTACGTCCGAACTCAACCGGGCTGCCCTGGAAAGTCTCATGCGACTGGGCGAGAGCCAGGCGGCCGCCAACAACCCGGAAGGCGCAGTCACGGCCTATTTCAAAGTGCTGGAAAACCATGCCCCGGCCGAGATGGAAATCGATGCCCTGCTCGGCCTCGCCAAAGCCTACCAGGCCCTGAACGAACGCACCCGGGCCGTCGCCATCCTCGAGCGCTTCATCAAGGACCACCCCGGCTCGCCCTACACCGCCAAGGCCCTGCTCGATGCCGGTCGCCTGCACCGCGCACTGGGGGCCGATCGCCTGGCCATGTCGCGCTTCTACGCCGTCCTGCAGGCGACGCTGCGCATTCCGGATGACGCCTGGGTGGAACGCTACCGCCAGCTCGCCCGCACCGCCCAATACGAGATCGCCGAAACCCATCTGCGCGCCGGCCGCTACGAGGAGGCCGAACGCTACTTCAACCGTTTCGCCCTGCTCGAACTGGCCCCGAGTGACCGCGCCCTCGGCGCATTCAAGGTCATCGAGGGGCGCTCCGCCGCCGGCCGCTACGAAGCCGTCGTCGCTGCCGTCAACGAATTCATCGACCAGTATCCGCGCGACGTGCACGTGCCCGCCGCCCTGCACCACGCCACCACCGCCCTGCGCGAGCTCGGCCGCGCCGATGAAGCCCTCACCCACACCCTCCGCCTCCTGCAGGCCTCGCGCGAGGAGCAGGCCGTCGACCCCACCGCCTGGGCCTACTGGCAGCGCCGCACCGGCAACGAACTCGCCAACACCTTCTTCCAGCGCGGCGAGTTCGGCCACGCCCGCCATATCTACGACACCCTCGCCGCCCTCGACGAAGACCCCGCGTGGCGCCTCCCCGCCACCTACCAGGCTGCCCTCTGCCGCGAACGGCTCGGCTTGACCAACGACGCCATCGAAATGTACCGCGACATCCTCGATCGCATTACGCCGGAGGAAGCCGTGGGCCTGCAGGAAATCGCCCAAATGGCCGCCTGGCGCATCAATCACCTGGAGGAGATGGAACGCGAACGCGCCGACATCGGACTTCTCCTCAACGGTCTTCCCCCAGAAGACCAAACGACCACCGCCTCGCACCCATGAACCCGAACCTCTCCGAATTCGCCGCCACCTGCGACGAAGCCTACGCTTTGCACCTCGCCGAAAACCGTGCCCTCAAGGCGGGCACCCACAGCCAGGATCCCCACTTGCGCGAACGCCGCGAACATCTCCTGGAACGGCTCAACACCGTGCTGCCCGCCCTGCACGACTACCGGCCCAACCACCTCACCTCGGACGCCCGGGCCGAGGTCGCCCGCCTGCGCGAACGCATTTTGCAGACCTTGCATCTCAGCCGCGAAAACGAGCAGCTTCTGCTCCGCGGCAGCCTGCAGCGCCCCGCGCCCGCGGTTGCGAGTGTCGCCCCTTCGCCGACGGTCGCCGCCCGCGCCTACCGGTCGTAAGCCGCTGGAGAATGGGACCTATGGCCTGCCCCACCACATAGGTCCCATACGTCCCATTCGTCCCATCCAGGAGCGCCCCCCCACCGCCCCCCCTCCGGCGCCCGAAACTTTCCTATCGACTCTCCGGCGCAAGCTCGCCTCTTTCTGCTCACCATGATCCGCAAGTTCGACTTCATCATCGATATCGTCCTCGTGGGCGCGTTCTTCCTCGCGTTCACGTTTCTGGTGCTGCCCTCGCACGTGCCGTCCCGCGACCCGGCGATGATCTACCTGTGGTCGGCCGGCACCGCCGCCTGCATCAGTGGCGTGTTCTGGCTCGCCCTGTGGATGCTGCGCATGGTCGCCCGCTACCAGAAGCAGCTCAACGCGCGCAAATAAACCGCCGCCCGGCCCCGTCGTGCCTGCGGGCCGGGTTTAGCCTTTGACCACTGCGCCGCGACGCTTTCATTCCAGTCGTGGCACAAACTCACCGCCCGTCGCTTCCCCGCACCACCTCCGCTGTCGAGGACTACCTCGAGCGGATCAGCGAGCTAATCCAGACCAAGGGTTACGCCCGGGTGGTCGACATCGCGGCGGAGTTGAAGATCTCCCAGGCCAGCGTCACCACCATGGTGCAGCGCCTCGATGCCGAGGGCCTGGTGAAATACGAAAAATACCGCGGCATGGTGCTCACCGAAACCGGCCAGGCGGTGGCCGCCCATATCGCCCACCGTCACGAACTGCTCACCCGCTTTCTCGGCCTGCTCGGCCTCGATGAACAGGTCATCTCCCGCGACGTCGAGGGCATGGAACACCACGTCAGCCCAGAAACCTTTGCCGCCCTCGCCCGCCTGACCGAACACCTCGAGGCCAACCCCGCCCTCGTCACCAAACTCCGCACGGAAGACTGATGCTTTAAAAAAGCATCCCGGGCTGGGCCGGCCCTCACAACACGTCTTCCGCTGCCGCCTGGCGCTTCTCCACCCGCACCGCCGCAACGATCGCGATCCAGTACAGCGCGTAAAGCGACAGGGCCAGGACCGACTGGTTTATCGGGTCCGGCGTCGGCGTCACGATCGCCGCCACCACGAAGCAGAGGATCACCGAGTGGCGCCACCAGCCGCGCAGCTTCGCGCTCGTCACCAGACCGAGGTGCACCAGCAGGACAATCAACAGCGGGAATTCAAACGCCGCCCCCACCCCCAGGCACAGCCAGATCAACACGCCATAATAGGAGCCGGGCGTCCACCGCATCGTGAAGCCGAACAACTCGTTCAACTCGATCGACACCCGCATCGTGCCCGGCACGAGCAGGAAGAAGCTGAACGCCACCCCCAACAGGAACAGCACCAGCGCCGCCGCACAGCCCGGCAGCACCAGTTTCAACTCCCGCTCATGCAGCGCCGGCGCCACAAACTGCCCGATGAAAAACAGAATGAACGGCGCCGCCAGCACCAGGCCGCCGATGAAACACATCTGGATGACCACCGTGAAGCTCTCCATCACGCTCACCGTACCCAGATCGAGCTGGAAATCCGCATAGTCCGTCTTCACCCACTCCAGCGGCAACAGCAGCAGGTGGTTGAACTCCTTGAGGAACAGGCCCACCAGCACGGCGCACACCGTGAAGGCGATCGCACTCTTCACCAGTGTCCACCGCAGCTCCTCCAGATGGTCGAAAAACGCCATCGGTTTCTCCCGCGGCGAGACGGCCTCGCCGTCGTCATCCGATTCCGTCACAGGGGTGGGCTCTTCTTCGCGTCGGGACATGGGCTCGTTGATAACGGGAAACCGGCCATCGTGCCGGAATCAAGTCCGAGCGAAAGCACGGAATGCATCCGCCCGACCGTCCCCGGGTCTCAGCTCCGCTTCGGGCCCTCCTGGTGCCGACGCCGATACTCGCCCGGCGTGATGGCCGTGATGCGCTTGAAGACCACGCTCATGTATTCGACGTGTTCGAAGCCCGCGAGCTCCGCGATCTTCTTGAGCGGAAAATCCGTCTCCACCAACAGCTGCTTGATCCGCTCCACCTGCACCCGCCGGATCTCCGCCTGCGGTGAACGCCCGAAGAACCGCCGAAACTTCTTTTCCAGCTGGCTGCGCGACGCTGCGGCATGCCGCAGCACCTGCTCCACCGTGATGCCCGAGCAGGCGTGCTCGCGGATGTAGCTCAAGGCCGCCGCCACGTTGCGGTCGTCGACCGCCAGCACATCGCTCGACTGCCGCGCCACCACCCCGCGCGGATCGATCCGGATGTAGCTGTTTTCCAGGTCATCCCCCTTCATCAAATGGTCGAGCAGCTCCGCCGCCCGATAGCCCGACTGGAAGGGATCGGTCGCCACGCTGGACAGCGGCGGGAACGACAGATCGCAGCGGATCGCGTCATTGTTGGCGCCCAACACCGCCACCTCCTCCGGCACCAGAATATTCGCCGCCTGGCAGGCCGCCATGACCTGCAACGCCCGCATGTCATTGCAGGCCAGCACCCCCACGGGCTTGGGCAGGCTGGTGAGCCACTGGGCGAGCACCTCGGTCTGCTCCTGGTCCCACACCGGCGTAAGGTCGCCCGGATAGTCGACCTCGAACACATTGCACTCGATGCCGCCCAGACGGTTGGCCTCGACAAAGCCGTCCCGCCGCTCCCGCGCCCACGCGTAGTTCGAGAAGCCCGAAAAGGCGACCTCCCGGAAACCGCGCTCCATGAAATGCTCCGCCCCCATGTGCCCGATGGCGTAGTTGTCGGGCCGTACCTTCGGCACCCCCTCGTAGGGTTCGGTGTCACTCAGATCCACCAGCGGGATGCCCAATTGCTGGCATTCCCGCACCATGCCCGGCGTGGTGTGGCGACTGATCACGCCCGACCACGGCTTGCTCCGCACCCAGCGGGGATCGATCTCCGCCTTCGCCTCGTCATCCAGATACGCCTGCCACGGCCGGTGCGACCGCTCGTAGTGCGCCACTCCCCGCAACATCGCGGAGCATTCTTCGTAAAACATCATGAAGACGAGCAGGACCTGAGGTCTCATCATCCCGAAAAAAGGAAATTCAGCCGTGGGAGCAACTCAGGAAAGAATCTTAATTCCAGAACCAAAAATAGTAATGGTTTGAGCCCCCAGGGTGGGCATTTCCTTCCTCACCGGCTCACCGTTAAACAGGAGCTTCCATGCTGTTCTTCAGCGACTTGTGAAGTAAAACCGACGGAATACTTTTTTTGTTCGCTTAATTGACCGGCACCGGGGGAGGCGCGCGGCAAAATAGTTCATGATCAGCACAAGCGAACTCATTCCCCTGCCAGGGGATTCACCGGTAGTTTTGCGGCTACGCCTCATACCCTAAGCGAGGCCACCCTCCCGTGATCGGCATACCCCGGTCCCCGGAAACCCCTAAAACCAAACAAGAACCTATGAGCCGCAAATACGCGAAGGTCGGCACCACCCTTGCCGCCCTGTTACTCGCTGCCACCCCCAGGACCTGGGCCCAGGCAGCCTCGGATTCCGTGCAATCCGATCTCGATGAGGAGACGATCGTCCTGTCTCCCTTCCTGGTGGAATCGTCGGAAGACGCCGATTCCTACCGCGCCAACGCCACCCTCGCCGGCACGCGCGTCCGCACCGAACTGCGCGACGTCGGATCGGCCGTCTCGGTCATCACGGAGAAGTTCCTCCAGGACACCAACTCCCGGAACGCCGCCGATCTGCTCGTCTACACCACCGGCACCGAAGTCGCCGGCCAGGGCGGTAATTTCACCGGCGGCGGCGACGGCGCCATCATCGATACCACCGCCTATACCCAGCCGGTCTCCAACACCCGCGTCCGCGGCCTGGCCTCGGCCGACAACCTGCGCGACTTCTACCTCACCGATATTCCGTGGGATTCCTACAACGTCGGCCGCGTCGACCTGCAGCGCGGCGCCAACTCCGTGCTCTTCGGTATCGGCTCCCCCGCCGGCATTATCAACAGCTCGATCAACGCCGCCACCTTCCGCGATGAAAACGAGGTCGAGGCCCAATTCGGCAGCTTCGGTTCCATGCGCTTCTCCGGCCGCTTCAACAAGGAAGTCATCGAGGACACCCTCGCCGTCCAGCTCGCCTTCCTCGACGACCAGACCAACTACAAGCAGAAGCCGGCCTTCCGCGACGACAAACGCATCTTCGCCGCCCTCCGCTTCGACCCGAAGATCTTCGATCGCGACAGCATGCGTACCTCGTTCCGCGTCAACTACGAGAGCGGTGACGTCGATGCCAACAACCCGCGCCTGACGCCGCCCATCGATTCCATCACGCCCTGGTTCGGCGCGATGAACAAGGCCACCTACACGTATCAGGATTCCAACGACCTCACCACCCTGGGCAACGCGGCCTACACCCCCTGGCTCGGCGCCGCGGGCAACCGCATCTGGGATGGCCTCGTCAGCACCTTCGAAGCCGACAGCTCCGTGCAACGCCTGATCTTCGGCGCCAACGTGCAGAACTTCCCGCAGGCCACCGATCCGGATACCCAGAACAACACCGTCAACGGGTCCTACAAGGGCATCCAGAACTACTCGGCCTACGCCAAGAACGCCCAACTGCCGGGCCACCTCATCAGTCCCTTCAAGGCCAAGTCGCTCACCGATCCCACGATCTTCGACTACTACAACAACCTGCTCGAAGGGGACAACAAGCGAAACTGGAACAAGTTCGACGCCCTCAACCTCAACCTCTCCCAGACCTTCCTCGACGACCGCCTCGGCTTCGAGGTCGCCTACGACCTGCAGGACTCCGAGTGGGGCTACCGCAACGCCATCTCCGGGGACGCCGCCGCCATCACGGTCGATGTCATGTCGACCTTCTCCGACGGCTCGGCCAACCCGAATGTCGGTCGTCCCATGACCATCATGGGCGGCGGTTCCGCCGGCTCCGGCTACACCCACCGCGAGCGCGAGACGGTCCGCCTGACCGCCTTCGGCAAGTTCGACTTCGCCGACGTCATGGACCGTGACTCCAAGCTCGCCGAGATTCTCGGCAGCCACAACTTCACCGCCGCCTACTCCGACTACGAGGAGAACACCGACGGCCGCAACTGGGTCAACTGGTATGTGGGCGCCGGATACGATCCCGTCGCCAACATCGCCGTCGGCCAGGCCGGCCGCGACCTCACGCCGGTGATCTACCTCGGCCCCGACCTCCGCGGCACTGCCAGCGCCTCGGGCCTTCAGCTCGACCGCATCACCGCGCCCGTCGTCGGCCAGAGCGGCACCGTCGGCCAGTGGGACACCACCATCCCCGGCTTCCGCACCTATCAGGTGCCCGTCGTCGTGCCCGATCAGGACAGCGGCCCCTTCACCAACGCCTCCCTCTCCTCCCAGCAGATCGAGTCGCAGGTCGTCGTGTGGCAGGGCTACCTCTTCGGCGGCAACGTCGTCCCCATGGTCGGCTGGCGCAAGGACCAGGCCACCGCCCTCAACGCCGGCGCGCCCAACAAGGTCCTCGGCATCATCGACAGCGCCAACAATGCCAACTTCCGCCTGCCGACGGGTCCCGACGACGCCACCAATGGCCGCAGCTGGGACGTCGTCGAAGGCGAGACCAAGACCTACAGCCTCGTCGTCCACACCCCGCGTGCCATCATGGACAAGCTGCCCGGCGGCCTCGGCCTCTCGCTCTTCTACAACGAGTCGGAGAACTTCCAGCCCGACGCCTCCCGCAAGGACATCCTCGGCGCGCCCATCCCCGCCCCCGCCGGTGAAACCCAGGACTACGGCGTCACTCTCACTGCCTTCGACAACAAACTCATGTTGAAGGTCAACCGCTACGAGACCTCGGTCACCAACGCCACCCTGTCCGGCGAGCTCGGCAACGCCTACCTCATCGGCGCCGGTGAAGCCTGGGGCCAGGCCGCCGCCTACCAGCTGTCGATCAACTCCGGCAACTGGCCCGGCGACGGCAACTACGGCACCACCTCCGCCGCCTCCGCCTACGGCGCCGGCCACATCCTCCGCTGGCAGCCCGCCGGCCCCGGCCCCTACACGCAGGCCGAAGTCGACGCCCAATACGACATCCAGCGCGCCTCGACCGACGATTGGCTGGCCAATCCCGTGCCCGACGCCTTCGTCAATGCCTGGGGTATGAGCGGCTACGCCACCGGCAGCGGTTCCTGGTCGATGAACTCCGTCGCCGTCACCGGCGACACCCTGTCCAAGGGCACCGAGTTCGAACTCATCGCCCAGCCCGTCAAGGGCCTCGACTTCGCGTTCAACGCCTCCAAGACCGACGCCCGCCGCCTCAACCTCGCGCAAGCCTACTCCGAGTGGATCGAAAAGCGCTGGGAAGACTACCAGGGCCCGATGGGCGACATGCGCCTCTGGGGCAATGGCAACTGGGCCCTTCAGGAGGGCGCCGGCGGCACCGTGCGCGACAAGTTCAACAACGAGGTCATTCCCAACTACAAGCTCGCGCTCGCGCTCAACAACAGCGCCGTACCCGAGCTGCGCCCGTGGCGCTTCAACGCCACCGCCAACTACTCCTTCCAGGAGGGTCTGCTCAAGGGCGCCAATGTGGGCATGAGCTACCGCTGGCAGGACCGTCAGGTCATCGGCTTCGGCCTCAACTCGACCGGTGACGGCTACGACGTCGACATGCGCCACTACGGCCCGTCCGAGGACGCCGTCGACCTCTGGCTCGGCTACGAGCACCAGCTCACCGAACGCATCAAGTGGCGCGGCCAGATCAACGTGCGAAACCTCTTCGCATCCAAAGATCTGATACCGGTGACCGCCCAACCCGACGGCAGCCCCGGCACCTACCGCATACCGGAACCGCGCACGATCGCGTTCACCAACACGTTCTCGTTCTAGCGACGCCTTTTTTGTCAGTATTGGTTAGTCCCACCGGCGGTCCTGTGACCGCCGGTTTTTTTTGGGGGAGCTTCCAGCCCCCTCCTTCCGCCCCCTCGTCCCACGTCCCGCGCCCCTCGTCCCTTGTCCTGCAAAAAGGCAAGAGCCGGTCGCTGCTCCGAAATCCTTCACGCTGTTGGGTGTGGTGTGTTTGTGGTGAAGATCCGAGCCGAGCGACCGGCTTTGTCTTCTTTATCGGCACAAACGCACTCCCATTAATCGAGATTTCGTTCAGCCCCACGCTTCGCGTCCCGCGTCCCACGTCCCTCGCCCCGCCTCACCCCCGCCAGGTGAACGCATGGCACAGCGCAACTCCCGCCGCATCCGCCTCGTCCGGCGCCAGCGCCCGGCCGTGGCCCAGCAGCCCCATCACCGTGCGCGCCACCTGCTCCTTGCTCGCCCGGCCCACACCGACCACCGCCTGCTTAACCCGCAGCGGCGGATACTCAAAAACCGGCATCTCCCGCAGCGCCGCCGCCGCGATCGCCGCCCCCCGCGCCGCGCCCAGAATCTGCGCGGTCTGGAAATTCTGCACGTAGATCGTCTGCTCCAGCGCCACATGCCTCACGCCGAACTCCTCCAGGAACCGCGTGATCGCGCGATGGATCTCCGCCAGCGCCTCCGGCATGGGCCGCTTCGGGTGCACCTTCACCGTCTGGCAACGCAACAACAGCGGCGGCTTGCCCGGCAGGAACTCGATCAGCGCCAAGCCCGTCCCCCGCAACGACGGATCGATCCCCAACACCTGCCCATCGAAAGCCCGGCGCTGCATGTTGGGCAGCGCTCGCGGCGTCGCCCCCGCGCGCGGCGGCACGGCCGAGGCCGCCGGCACCTCCTTGCCCGCCAACTTTGCCGCCCACATGTCTCTGACCGTCATTCGCGCCATAGGTACAGAAACGGGTTCAACCACGAATGGGCACGAATGAACACGAATTATTCCGGTCTCACGTTCTTAATCCACCGACATTCGTGTCTATTCGTGTCCATTCGTGGTTAAAAACCTGTGGTCGTTCGGTCCGGGTCCATTCGTGGTTAAGAAAGCCGGCTGCCTCTCGGCCTCAAAACAACAACTTCACCCCGGCCGCCAGGCTCGCCCACAGCGCCAGATTTTCGAACAGCCGCTGGTCGATCTTCGGCAACAGCCACCGACCGATGAAGGCGCCCGCAAACACGGCCGGCGCCAACACCAGGTTGCCCCGCGCACTCTCCCACGTGATCAGGTCCAGGTTCACCATGAAGGGCACCTTGAAGCTGTTGAGCAGGAAAAAGAACACCGAGCCCGTGCCCATGAACTCCATCTTCGGCAGCCGCATCGCCAGCAGGTAGATCGCCATCAGGGGACCCGCCGCATTGGCCACGAGCGTCGTGAAACCCGCCATCACTCCGATAAAGGCCCCGAACGCAAATCCCACCCGCGCCGCTTCCTCGCCGCGCCGCCGCCGCCACAGATGCAGCCCCACCATCAGGATCACGATCCCGCCGATCAACAGGTTGGCCTGCCGATCATCGATCCGCCCCATCGCCACCCAACCCAACAACACCCCCGCAATCGTCCACGGGGACAGCCGGACCAGATGCTTCCACTGCGTGTGGACCCGGTAGGCCTTCACCGCCACCAGGTCACCACAGATGAGCAGCGGCAGCACAAAGCCACTCGCCTCCTTGGCCGGCAGCACAAAGTTGGCCAGCAGCGCCACCGACAACAGGCCCAGGCCTCCCACCGCCGTTTTCGACACCCCGATAAACAGCGCCGCCGTCAGGGCCAGTATCCATTGCCAAGGCTCCAAATCCATAAGCCGTCCAGCAGCAGGCAGAAGCCGCGGTGAAGCAAGTGCGTTCCCGGGCAAGTCCCCCCACGAATTGGGCAACGTTGCGCACCTCCCCCCTCGCCTCGACCGATCCGTCACCTGGTAAGGATCATCGACACATGATCTTCACCGAAAACGAGTAAAGTCCGCGTCCGCCAAGCCGATTAGCATCAGCGTTTCTAATCACTCCGCCCGCATGCAAATCATCCAACAAAGCCGCCTGGCCGTGAAGTTCGTCCTTCCCACGGTCATTCTCACCGCTGTGGCGGTCATCATCGGTCTCCTGGGGCTCCGATTCCTGCGGGAAATGGAGCAAGGTCTCGAAACGGTCTACCGCGACCGCGTCATACCGCTGCAGCAGCTCAAGCGCATCTCCGACGACTACGCCGTGCACATCATCGACGCCGTCAACAAAGCCAACGCCGGCCTGCTCTCCGGCCGCGAGGCCCTTGCCGGCGTGCGCACCGCGCGCGAGGATATCGCCGCTCAGCTCGATGCCTACCTCGCCACCGCCCTCACGCCCGAGGAGACGAGGCTCGCCCAGGACCTGCAGTCGCTCCTCCCGCCGGTCGAGGCCGCCATCGACGCCCTCGAGAAAACGCTCGCCGTCCACCCCGGCGATCTGCGCGGCCAACTCGCGGACTTCGATGGCCCGCTCTACCTCACCATCGACCCGCTCACCGCCAAGGTCACCGACCTGTGCGATCTCCAGCTGCGCGTCGCGCGCGAAGAATTCGACGCCGCCACCGCCCGCTACCACCGCGCCCGCACCTTTAGCCTGTCCCTGCTCCTGATCGGCGGCGTCGTCGGCCTCGGTCTGGCTGGCTACACCGCCCGCTCCACCGTGGTGCTGCTCGATCGCATCAAAACCGCCATGGGCAGCCTCAGCCACGCCTCCGCCGAGACCACCGCCGCCGCCGGTCAGGTCGCCCTCTCCAGCCAGTCGCTCGCCTCCGGCGCCAGCGAACAGGCCGCCGCCCTCGAGGAGACCAGCGCCTCGCTCGAGGAAATATCCAGCATGACCAAGCGCAACGCCGACGCCGCCCAGGAAGCCAAGACCCTGGCCCGGCAAACCCGTCAGGCCGCCGATCACGGCGCCACCAACATCGACACCATGCGCCAGGCCATGGACGAGATTCGCGACTCCTCCGGCAGCATCGCCCGCATCGTCAAGACCATCGATGAAATCGCCTTCCAGACCAACATCCTCGCGCTCAACGCCGCCGTCGAGGCCGCCCGGGCCGGCGAGGCGGGCGCCGGCTTTGCCGTCGTCGCCGACGAGGTGCGCAACCTCGCCCAACGCTCCGCCACATCCGCCCGCGAAACCGCCGAGCGTATCGAGGAATCGGTGACACGCAGCGAGCGCGGCGTGCAGATCAGCGGCCAGGTCGCGGCCAGCTTCAACGAGATCGTGACCAAGGCTCGCAAGGTCGATGAACTGGTCGCCGAAATCGCCACCGCCTCCCTCGAGCAGACCCAGGGCATCGGCCAGGTTTCGACCGCCGTCGCCCAGATGGACCAGGTCACCCAGGGCAACGCCGCCAGCGCCGAGGAAACCGCCAGCGCCGCCGAGGAACTCAACGCCCAGGCCGCCACCACCCGCAAGGTCGTCAGTGATCTCTCCACGCTCGTCGGCGCCCGCGGGGACACGTTCGACTCCACTCCCGCGCCGCGTCGCCCCGCCGCCCCGCCTCCACAAAAACCGACGCCCGCCCTCGCCGCACGCTGAGCCTCCCGCTCACCGCGGCTGGAACCGCCCGTCACTCACCTCAAACACCTGCCAACGCCCCAGGCTCTCATCGGGCGCGCTCGTGCCCGTGGCTATCACCTGCGCTTCCGCCGGCACGGCGCTCCAGAACCGCTCGCGCCGCACCGGATCGAGCTCGCCCAGCACGTCGTCGGCCAGCAATACCGGCTGCACCTGCCGCTTGCTCCAAAACCACGCCGCCTGGGCCAGCCGCAGCGACAGGACCAGCGCCCGCTGCTGGCCCTCCGAAGCGAAGTCCTTGGCGGCGCGACCGCGCAGCAGAAAATCAAAATCGTCGCGATGCGGACCGTTGCCCGTCGAGCGCAGCGCCAGGTCCCGCCGCCGCCCCGCCTCCAATTTCGCACGCAGTACGTCGGCATCGTCGGCATCCACGTCCACCGCGTAGGCAAAGGCCGCCGGCTCCGCCCGCTCCGCGATGTGCGCATACGCATCCGTCAGGTCGGTGGCCAGCGCGGCCAGCGCGACCCGTCGCGCCGCCACCAACACCGCCCCGTGCTCTGCCATCACCCTCTCGAAGGCATCCAGCTGCGCCGCCGGCGCCTCGCGTTTGAGCAGGGCATTCCGTTCGGCCAGCGCCCGGTGGTAGGCCTGCAGGGCCCGAAAATAGGCGCCGTCGGTCGCCGACAAAGTCAGATCCAACCAGCGCCGCCGCCCGCCCGGTGAGCCGCGCACGAGTTGCTGGTCCTGCGAGGAAAACACCACCGTCGGAAAGCGTCCGATCAGCTCCGCCAGCCGACCGACCTTGGTCGCCTCCAGCCACACCTCCTTGGCCCCCGGCCGCACCTTGATCGTAAGCCGCGTGTCGCCCTCGACTTCATGCTCCATCTCGACCGCGATCGCCGCCTCGTCCGCGCCCTGCGTGATCAAGGTCTTGGCGTCGGCCGAACGAAACGACCGCAGCGCCGTGACGAAGCCCGCCGCCTCCAGCAGGTTGGTTTTCCCCTGCCCGTTGCGGCCGACCAAAAAATGCAGTCGACCCTCCAGCTCCAGCGCCGCCCCCACGATGTTCCGAAACTGCTGCACTGCGATCCGCCGTATCTGCATCAGAACTCCCGAATCGTTTGTTCAACCACGAAGGGACACGAACAGACACGAATACCACGAGGCAATGGCGACATACCTATTCGTGTGAATTCGTGCCCATTCGTGGTTAACAAAACAGCGTCCCGATCGCTCCTGCCTGCTTTAGTCCGACACCACGTTCGCCGCCGGTTTCGTTTCCCGGGCAACGTCCACCAGCGCGTCGGCCAGCGCCTGCCAGTCGCTCGGCGTCGTGTCCCAACCGGCGCTGATCCGGATCACCCGCCGCGCGTCCTCGCCCGGCACGCCCATCGCCGCCAGCACGTGCGAGGGTTTGTCCTTGCCGCTGGCACAGGCCGATCCGCTCGAAACCTCGAAGCCGCGCCGGTCGAGCTGGGCCACCCAGCGCGTGTTTTCCCCGTGCGGCACCACCAGCGCCACCGTGTTCCAGAGCCGGTCTACCGCCGGGCCCAGCACCCGCGCGCCCTCCAGCCGCCGGGTGATCTCCGCCTCGAAGGCGCGGCGCGTGCGCAGCCGTTCGTCTTCGAACAGCACCTTCTTCTGTTCGAGCTCCAGCAACGCTGCCACCATCGCCGCCACTCCCGGAAAATCCTCGGTGCCGCCGCGCTGTCCCTTTTCCTGCCCGCCGCCCCGCCGCATCACGAAGCCGTTTTCCGTCGCCGGTCGCAGCAGAAACCCCGTGCCTTTCGGTCCGCCGAATTTATGCGCCGAGCCAAACACCCAATCCACCTCGGCCAGCCCGTCCGCCGGCAGTTTCCCCAGCCACTGCGTCGCGTCGCACACCAGCGGCACCCCGGCGGCGCGGCATTTGGCGGCGATCTCGCGCCAGGGCTGGATCACTCCGGTCTCGTTGTTGGCCGCCATCACTACGACCGCCTGCACCCCCGCCGCCAACGCTTCGTCGACACGTTCCATCACCACCTGCCCGCCGAAGTTGGCCGGCAGACCGAGCAACTGTGCCTTGTCGAAGTAGCTGCCCGCCGCGCCCCAGGTCGCCGGGTGCTCGGTGAGACTGATCGCGATCCGCGCCTCCGGCGCCACCCGCTCCGACAGGTGTTGCATGATCGCGTCGATCGCCTCCGTCGCCCCGCCCGTGAAGACGACACGCTCCGCCTCGGCGCCCAGCACGGCCGCCAGCTTTTCGCGGGCCGCCTGCAGCCGCAGGCCCACCCGCGTCCCCGCCCGATGCAGACTCGAGGGATTCTGCCACGCCTCGTCCTGCGCCTTCAACCAGGCTTCCCGCGCCACGGCGCTCAACGGGGTCGTCGCATTGTGATCAAAATACGGCACAGCCGCCCAAGCTGCGCCGCGCCGCCCCACCGAGCAAGCCCGCGCTCCCTCAACAATCCTTCTCATTCCCCTCCACGGTCTCCTTCTCGAGCCATTCCCTCGCCCCCACCCCCTGTCACCCATGAGGTGGCAAGTGTCCCCGCCGCCTGCACCTCCCCGGAACTTGTCACCCATTAGGTGACAAATTCCGGGCGACGACCCGTGGCCGAGGGCGGAGCGCGGGCGCTTGGAGCGGCTCAAAGCACCGAGCACGGCCGTCCGCCCCGCAGTGGCTCCATGCCCCGGGTCGCAGCCCGACCGGCGCGCCCTGCGGGCCCCCGGGACACCGAGGCTTGACCGCGCCTCCCCCCGGTCGCGATGCTCGACCCTTTACCAATTCTTATGAGCACCGAAAACTCCACCAACGAAGTCGCCGTCATCTCCACCACCTACGGCGACATGACTCTCTCCTTCTGGCCCGACGTGGCGCCCAAGACGGTGGAGAACTTCAAGAAACTCGCCCGGGAAGGCTTCTACAACGGCACCGCCTTCCATCGCATCATCAAGGGCTTCATGATCCAGGGCGGCTGCCCCAATACCAAGGAAGGCGCCAGCGGCATGCCCGGCACGGGCGACCCGGGCTACAAGGTGAAGGCCGAGTTCAACGACCGCCACCACGCCCGCGGCGTCATCTCCATGGCGCGCGCCGCCCACCCCGACAGCGCGGGCTGCCAGTTCTTCATCTGCCACGGCGACGCCGGTTTCCTCGACCGGCAATACACCGCCTTCGGCCAACTCACCGCCGGCGACTCGGTTCTGGAGCAGATCGCCACCGTCCCCACCAAACACGGCGGCGGCGGCGAGAAAAGCACCCCCATCGACCGGGTGGAGGTGAAGTCGATCAAGATTGTCGAGGGTTGATCCGTCGCCCAGCTTTGGCCTTCCCTCCTCGCTGAAAGCCCCGGTTTCCACCGGGGCTTTTTTTCGGGCGTTTTCCGGGAGCCGATTGACGTCAGTCCCGAGGTAGGGACAGGTCGAACCGGATCGCCGGTTTTCGCTCCGCCGGCACCGTCCAGTGCATCTCATACGCGGCTGCCAGTTGCTGCAGCAAATCCGTCCTTCGGTCCGGCGGGGACAACAACAACTCCTCGACCAGGGTCTTCGCCTCCGATTCACGCCCGCAACGATGGAACCAGACGGCCAGCGCCAGCCGCATCTCCGCTCCCTTCGGATGTCCGTTTATCCGACTGCGTATCTCGTCAATACGCGAGCTGTCGGACTCCGCGGCAAACGCCTCCAGCCACAGGGTCCAATAATCGTCAAATCGCTGCGCTACGTTCCATTTCCGCGCTTCACTCAACTGCTCCCGAATGCGAGCAGCCATCGAAGCCGGGATTCGCTGATTCAACCGCCCCCCGTCCAGCCAGGTTCCCAGTTCCTTCTCAACCGATACCAGATGCACGAACCCATTGCGCGAACCACGCTCCGCCGCCGACCGCCAATGATCAAGCGCCAGATCGACGCGATCTTCGAGCAAGGCCACGGCGCCTAGGATCTCGAACGGTCGCGGATCGGAGGGATGCGCCTCATGCATCTGCCGCGCGAGAAAAGCTGCTGCAGGATCCCGCGCCAGTCTCGCCTTCAATTGCAGCAGGACCATGTCCACGGCGAGGGGATCTGCCTTGCTCCAGATTGCGTCCTTTCCCGGCCAGGTCTCCGGCGCATCCATTCGCCGCACCGAGTAACGTCCTTCACGCACATACGCCTCAAGGTGACGCTCCAATTCAGTCAGGCGGAGACCAAAATTTTCTTCAAACAAGCGATAAATCGACCCAGCAGGCTCAGCCTCGCACCGCGAGGCGAAATCCCGCAGGGCGCCACGTGGCACCTGGTTTTTTCCAAAGAGGCAGTAGTGCGCCAGCGCCCAGGCTTCCCCTTCACCCGCGGCTTGTAGGCATCGAAATCCTGGTGATGGCGAAACAAAACGACGGTCGTTCGCGGCCCGCGCCACATCGGCAGTCCGAGTTGCTCGGCAAAGGTTGCCCGAAAGAGTTCCAAATGCTCGAGCAACTCACGGCTCTCTCCGGCACGAGCCAGCGAATAGACCTCGAAATGCGGCGACTCCGCATAGCGCCAGGTCTCGGCGCGAGTGCTCGAACCGGCGCAAACCGCCAACAACATCAAGCTCGCGCAACTGAAGACTCGACTCGGATTCATCGCTCCGTCGCTATTCTTCTTCCGGACGTTGTTCGCGATATTCGCTCATCATCGACCAGTCGTCGGTGCACGGGCTCATCCCAACAAGCCCCTTTGCCTCGGGTCAATCTCCCTCACCACTCGCCCGCCTTCGGTCAGGGGCCCCGCCTACCGCGCCGCCGCCATGGCTTCCGCCAGGGCGCGGACCTTGCCCGCGCCGGACCAGTCCGGATCGGCTTCCAGCTGCGTCACCCACTGCCGAGCGGTATCCTCGTCACCGATACGCCAGCGCACCACCGCCAATCCGGCCAGCGCCAGCTCGGGCCGCTTCATTGTGGTGATCCGCTCGAGCAGCTGTCCCGTGTTGGCATGGTCGATCTCCACCGCCTGCGCCTCCAGCCAAGCCAGGCCCGACCAGGCCTCCTCGTTGCCCGGATCGAGCGCCACCGCGCGCTCAAAATGCATCCGGATGTCGGCCGCGGCATCCGCGGAAATCACCCCAGCCTGCCGTACTTGATCACCAAAGCGATCCAACGCCGCCTGGGCGACCAGCGTGAACATCGTACTGTTGATCGATCCCGCCGCCACCGCCGCCCGGGCCAGCTCCACTGCCCCCGCTGCATCACCGCGGGCCCACGCCTCCGCCGCCAGGGCTTCGGTCGGACGGCTTGAGCCTTCGGCGCTCCCCGGCAACGCGGCGACCGCCGCCCGCGTCTCTTCCGAGGGTCGGCTGAGCAGGCTCAGCATCGCCAGTTCCTCCGCCATCCGCGGCGCACTACCAACCGTCCAACGCGGATTGATGTCCTGCAACACGCCGGGAATCGGCCCGGCCAGATCGGTCCAGCGCCCGCCCTCGTAGTAACGCTCCAATTGTCGCCGCAATTTGCGTTCGTTCATCCCCATGGCCTTCTCCAGCCAATCGAGCTGCGCTTCGTCATCGCCGCGCGGGGCCAGCGCGTAACGCCACAGCCGCGGCCCGTAGGCAAGCCGGTCCTCGCTGAAGAGCGCGTAGTGCACCAGCAGCCACGACTGCAGGTAGTAAAGATTGCTCGCCCCGAAGTGGTGCAGGTCCGCCGCCGCGTTGCCCTCGCGAATGATTCGTCCGTAGTCGGCGAGCCGACGCAGCCGCGTGTAGCTGCCCTGCATGGTGCGATATTCCTCCACGTAGCTGTTGTGCATGTGGCCCACCGGCGCCTGCACGCCGTCGATTGGCAGCACATCGGCATGATAGCGCAGAAAGGCGTAGCCGTTGTCCTGCACCCGGAAGCTGCCCATTACCGCCGCCAAACCTTCTTCCAGCCACGGCGCAGGCCGAAACCCCGCCTCGGCGATCAGCGCGTGCGCATAATGGTGAAAGAGCTGCGCCTGAAACAGATCGTCCGAGACATTGTTGTGCACCGCCAGCACCACTCGGTGCAGCGGTGCGTGGAGATGACCCGACCGCGACGACACCTCTCCCGCCACCACCGGCTTGTAGGGCCCGTATGAGGCGTCGTTGGCGAACAGAAACACGGTGGTCGGAATCCGCCGGTCGGCCTCGACCTGCAGTCGCGCCTTCACGGCGTGACGGAAAGTCTCCAGCCAGCGCAACACCTCCTCACCGCGCTCCGGACCCACTTCCGAGATCAATTCGAAGCTGGGCGTGCGCCCGATCGTCCACTCCGCGCGCCCCGGGGACAATCCGCCCGCACACACGCCGACAAGCAGGCCGACGCGCCAGACCAACCGGCGCCGATATCCGCGGGGTAACATGGCGCGGATTTCAAGGGGACGCCGCCAAAAGCTCAACGCACGAGCCGGATCCTCCGAACTCTTACGTTTGCGGGAACGTATCCACGACGCGTCCCCCCATCGAGAATGCGCGATACGGGGGATCGGCAGTGGAACAGCCGGTTTCAGCCTTCGGCCGGGGAGGTTGCGGCGAGCTTTCTCTCAATCGACAGGACGGCTTGCTTCCATTGCCAGTTGCGCCGCGTGTTCAGCTGATAAGGTTCGATGATCGCGCGCGCGGTCTCAAGGTCACCGGCCCGCAGGCGGAAAACGGCAATCGCCAACAACGTGAGTTCTGGACGGACCATGTCCCTGACCGCCCGCTGCACTCGATTCATATGGGCCACCGACGGTTCCTCCGCCAGTGCCTCGAGCCACGCCAGCCACTGCAATGCGTATTGGTCGGATGGATTCAGTTCCAGCGAACGTTCCAGAGCTGCGCGCAGGGTGGTCGCCTCCTCGGCGGAAAACTGCAGGTCCAACAACCCGCGATGGACCCGGTCAACCACCGTAAACTGAGCCTCCGCCCTCACCACATAGGGATCCTCCGAGCCTGCCTCGATCGCTTTCCGCCAGCGCGCAAACGCCAGTTGCGGCTGCCGGTTGTACAGGGCGTGCAGACCCGCGAGTTCATAGAGACGGACTCTCGGCTCCGTTTCGAGGCGCTCGAGAATTTCCGTAATGGCCGTCTGGTCCCGAGCCAGGCGGATGCGGGTTTCCAGCATCACGTCCGCCATCTCCACAGGGTCCACCCGATCGTAGTCCAATTCGCGTCCCGTCCAGCCCTCCGGATGCGGCAGCACCACGGTCGCATACCGACGGTGGCGGGCATAAGCGGTGAGTTCCGCTTGGAGCGTCTCCAGGTCAACCCCCAGATGTGCCTGCACCAAGGCATTCCAGTCGGTGTTGCCGAACTGCACCTCGTAGACGAGTCCCAGAATCGCTGCGCGCCACTCTCGGGAACGCTCCGCACTGAAAAACGCGTAGTGCATCAAGAGCCACGCGTGGGCATCCATCATGCGACGTTGATGGAACCCGTAGTCCCCCCACTCTTGCTGCGTGGCCGAGAACAGTGTCTCCAGCGGCAACAGCCGGTCCATTTTGTTCAGGCGATCAACCAGCTCCAACGGAGCCCGTCCCAGCACCACTTCTTCCCGGCCGACCTCAAACATCGAAAACATCACCGAGGCGCCCCGCGCGAACCATGCCTGCTCATGCAGGCCAAGCCGCTGCAACACCGTATGGGTGTAGATGCCCTGCACGAGAATCTTGGAGTATTTCCAGTGCGATTCGCCGGACATCGCCATAAACGACGAGTCCTCCTGTGCATTCACGATCGCACCAATTTTCGACAATTCGGTCGCCCGGTCAGGAACAACGGCGGCGAAATCCCGGTGCCGGTCAAACATCACCAATCGGGTTTGTTCCTCCACCCATTGCCGACCACCAAACAGCTGGGAAACCACTCGGTGAAAGAGTTCGAGATCCCCCACAATCTCCCGGGTCTCACCGCGGCTCGCCGCCGTATAGACTTCAAAATGCGGCGTGACCGCCTTCACCCATCTCGCCTGAGCCGAAAGGGCGGATAACACCAATAGACCCATTCCCGCCAAAACCGGGCGTAAAAAATGCGGATGAAACATGGACGCCGCAGGAAAACGGACTCTTCCCTCGCACCGCAACCCCAACCTCGGTCTTCACCAACTCGGAGGCAACCCGCTGGAGTGCGCCCGCTCCTCACCCTTCCGTGTGGCGCTCCGGCGCTGCCTGGGCGGTCTTTTCGCCGATCGCTGCATTCACGCGTTCCACCACCCCGCGCCAGCGCCAGCGGTCCCAGCCTTCGAAGCGCGCCGCGATCTCGCGAGCGGTTTCCATGTCGCCCACCCGAGCCCGCATGATCGCCACCGCCATCAGCACGAAGTCGGGCTGCGCCATACCGTGGGTCACCGCCCGCTGCACGCGGTTCATGTTCTCGATCGAAGGGGTCTCCGCCAGGGCTTCCAGCCAACCCAGCCATTGCAGCGTCACTTCGTCGGACGGATCGAGCCGCAGCGCCTCCTCCAACTCCGTGCGCCAGACCGCGGCCTGCTCATCGGCGATGAGGTTTTGCGGATCGACCTCCTCCACCCGCGCCCGCAGCCCGGCGATCGCCCCTTGGCGAATCACCGCCGCCTCACTGGCGCCGGCCACCTTGGCTTGATCCCAATAGTCGGTCTGCGCCGCGTCGTCGCCCCGCAGCATGGCGTCGATCCCAAGCAGCCGCAGGGCGTCGACGTCCGCCGGATCCCGCGCCACCCGGGCCTGCAATTCCCGCACCGCCTCCTCATCCCGCGTGAGCCGGACGCGCACGTCGAGCAGCACATTCTCGGCATCGTCGGCCGGCATGCGAGCCAGCTTCACCCGCTGCCCCTCGGCGTCCTCCGGCCGCTCGGTCATCAGGCCCGGGAAGTTGTCGCCATAACAATACGCCATCAGTTCCCGGGAAAGCTCGGCGGGCGTGACGCCGAGGTGCCGCTGCAGCAGTTCGACCATGTCGCCTTCCCCGCGCTGCACGTCCTCGACCCACTGGATGAGCGTCTGCCGCCACTCGGCGGATCGTTCCTGGCTGAAGTAGCAGTAGTGCAGGAGCAGCCAGGCCTGGCCGCTGAACAGATCGCGGTTGCCGAGCTGCTGGTATTCCCGGGAGTCGGCCGCGACGGCAAAAAACTCCTCCCAGGGCATCAGGTAGTTCAGCTCCCGCATGAAGCTCAACAGCTCTCCGCTGGCCCGACCCAGCACGCAGGTTTCGCGGCGGATGTCGAAGGTCGCCATCAACTCCGCCATGCCTTCGAGAAACCACCGCGGACCCTCCACCCCGGCGTTCTGCAGCAGGGTCACCATGTGGCGGCCGTAGAGCGTGGCCTTGCTCTTCTCCCACTCGTCCTCGCCCGACATCACGATGAGGGTCTCGTCGGGATGCGCCACCGAGTAGGCGTGCTGCTCATCAACGGTATCGGGCGCCGCCGGCACGAGCGAACCATCATTGCCCGTGAGTCCCACCCGCATGGCGTTGAGGCGCGCAGCCTGGATTTCGGCCAGGCTTCGATCCAGGCGTACCCGCTCCGGCGTTTCCAGCATCTGCGCCCCCACCGGCGTAAACCGGCGGCGGGAGACGTCGTAGGCCATCGAATCGTCCGGCGGGGTCGAGAGATCGGGTTTATAGGGCTCCAGATCCCGCTCACGGCCGAAGATCACGATGCGCGTGCGCCGCTCCACCTGCGGCTTGATCGAGAACATCGTCGTGACCGTTTCGTGAAACAACTCCAGGTCGGCAATGATCTCGCGCGTCTCCGCCTTGTTGGCCGACGAATACACTTCAAAATGCGGCGTCTCGGCTTTGTGCCAGCGGGGGGCGGCGCGCGACGACAGGCCGGCACACAGCATCGCCAACGCCCCAAGACCGATCCGTCGAGTCACCGTCTTCATGGGCCGCTCAGTCAAGGCGCAGGCACCGGATTCGCAATCCCACTTTGCGGTCGAACCGGTTCGGGTCCGGATTTGTCAACCGCTCCTCAATCGTAGCCGAGCGCCTGGGCCACCGCGGCGTTCACCACCGCACCGTCGCGCGTGTTCACGCCTTTGGCCAGACCCGGATGGCCGGCCAGCGCCGCCTCGATGCCCTGCGAAACCATCTGCACCAGATACGGCTCCGTCGCCTGCGTCAGCGCCACCGTGGAAGTGCGCCCCACCAGAGCCGGCATGTTGGGCACCGCGTAGTGCACCACCCCATACTTCACGTAGGTGGGCTCCAGGTGGGAGGTCGGACGGATCGTTTCCACGCAGCCGCCCTGATCGATGGCGATGTCGACGATCACGCTGCCGGGCCGCATTTTCTTCACCATCTCCTTGCTCACCACCGTCGGCGCCTTGGCGTTGGGCACCAGCACGGCGCCGATCAACAAATCGCAGTCGGCCACCGCCAGCTCGATGTTGGCCGGGTTGGCCATGAGCGTGACCAGGCCGCCGCGGTATTCCTCATCGAGCGTCTCCAGCTTGCGCAGATCGAGATCGAGCACGGCCGTGCGCGCGCCCATGCCCATCGCCATGCGCACCGCGTGCGCACCGGAATTGCCGGCGCCGATCACCGCCACCCGCCCCGGCATGGTGCCGGGGATGCCGCCCAGCAGGACGCCCGAACCGCCATTCTGGGTCTGCAGCAGGTAGGCGCCCGTCTGGATCGAGAGCCGGCCCGCGATGTGCGACATGGGCTTGAGCAGGGGCAGGAAACCGCTCGGTGCCTCCACCGATTCGTAGGCGATGCTCAGCACCTTCTTCTTCACCAGCGCCGCCGCCAGGTCGGGACAGGCGGCAAGGTGAAGGTAGGTGAACAGGGTGAGGTCGCTGCGGAAGTATTTGAACTCCGCCTCCAGCGGCTCCTTCACCTTCACGATCAGTTCGGCGGCGTTCCAGAGCCGCGCCGCCGTATTCACAATGTGGGCACCGGCCTTGCGGTATTGCTCGTCGGTGAAACCGGCCCGCAGGCCCGCCCCTTTTTCCACCAGCACCTCACCGCCCAGGCCGATGACCCGGCGGCAGAGATTGGGGGTCATCGCGACCCGCGTTTCACCGATTTTGATTTCCTTGGGGACGCCAATTTTCATGCGCGCAGCATGCGCGGGCCGGTTCCGGACTCAAGCCCGGCGCCATGGTTTGGGTCCCGTTTCCTCGCGGGTCTGCCCGGCTCCGGTGGCCCCGGCGTCGTGGCGTCAATCGCGGGGGCAGAGGGCATCACGCTGTTGCTCGAGCTCGGTCAGACGGGGCTGCAACTGCTGGCGCACGGCCTTTTGATTGAGCCGCCAGACCCACCAGTCGAAAAGGACCGTCGGCACCAGGATCAGCACCGCCGCCGCCCAGCGCGCCCAGATCGGGAAGCTGGCCGGCGCGTAGAGGAGCAGTTGCAGGCCGAGCATCACCGAGCACATCGCCAGCGGCAGGATATACCACCACAGCACCTTGCGCAGCAGCCGGATCTGGTGGCGCACCGCCTGCGCCGCCCGCTCGAGCTCGGCGGCCACCGTTTCACCTCGCGGCCGGGCGCGGCGGTGCATCAACAACCGGTCGATCAGAAAGAAGAGGGCCACGCCCAAGGGCAGGATTGCCGCCACCCAGGCAGGCCAGGCCGATGCTCCTTCGGCTTCGGCGTCGAGCGCCACCTTGGCAAACACGGCCGCGACGAAGACGCTGGCCGCCACCTCGCGCACATCGCGCCAGAAAATGGATCGGGCAAAGGCGCGGCTGCCCTTGCGCACCTCGGCGAGCAGCGCGGCATCAACCGGACGGGAGGACGAGGCCGCGTCGTGCTGCCACGCCCGTTGCAGGTCTTCAAAGTTCATTGCTTACCTCCTTCAATAGATCGGACAGTTTTTGGCGGGCCCGCGAAAGGGCCACGCCCACGTGATTTTCACTCATGCCGGTGACCTCGGCGATCTCCCGGTAGCTCAGCCCGTCGAGCGCCAGCACGATCAACGACCGGTCGGTCGCCGGCAGCTGGCGCACGGTCCGCATCAGCACGGCCATCAGGTCGCGCTGATCCTGCACCGCGTCCGGGCCGCGGTCTTCGCAGGCGGCGGCCGCGACGGATTCCGGCTGCGGCACCACGCGGCCCTGGCGTCGCTTTTCCGTACGCCGCCAGGTGAGCGCGGTGTTGAGACACACCCGGTAGATCCAGGTCGAGGCTTTGGCCTGGTCGCGAAACCGCGGCAGCGAACGCCACAGTTGCACCAGCATTTCCTGGTGCAACTCGGCCTCGTCGACCGCCTCGGGAGCATAGGCGCGGCTCAGCTTGTGCGGAATCGCTCCGTGCTCCTCCAGCCAATCGGCAAAGCGTTGTTCATGTGGGTCGGCGGAAATCATCGGTTCACCCCATGAGTGGCCGCCCGCGGCCGATCTCTTACAGAAAAGGTTCAGATTTTTTCGCCGCGCCCCAACCGGGCATGGGCGGCCGACACGGCGAGGTATTTCTCGGCCCAGCCCTTGAGCGCCGCCTGCTCCGTCTCGGACAAGGTGCGCAGGACCTTGCCCGGCGCCCCCACCACCATCGACCCCGGCGGCACGACGGTGCGCGGGGTGACAACCGCCCCGGCGGCGATCAGGCTGCGCGCGCCAATCCGCGCGCCGTCGAGGACGGTGGCATTCATGCCGATGAGGCATTCGTCCTCGATGGTGCAGGCGTGGATGATGGCCGCGTGGCCAATCGTGCACCAGGCGCCGATGAGGGCGTCGAGATCGTCCGCCAGGTGGACGATGCAGTTGTCCTGGAGGTTCGTGCCCTCGCCCACCCGGATGCGCGCGATGTCACCGCGCAGCACCGCGCCGTAGAAGACCGAGGACTGCGGCCCGAGCACCACGTCGCCGACCACCGTCGCGTTGGGCGCCACCCAGTTGGCGGCCGCAGTATCGGGCGTTTGGGCGAGGTGTTTCCGCAGACGTTCTTCGACGGTCATGACAGAGAACGTTCTCGCCCCACCCCACCCAAACCGCAAGCTCCCCGCCAACTCATTGTGAAGGAACCACGAATGGACACAAATTGACACGAATCGCTTCGGACCAGCGATCCGCAGTCGCCCCGGTTACGTCATTCGTGTGAATTCGTGTCCATTCGTGGTTAGAAAACAGCTCCTCCTCTCTCCACCTCATGGATACCCTGGTTCCCATCCTCCGCGGCCTGCTTGGCATGGCTGCGTTTACCGGCATCGCGTATGCCTTCAGCAACAATCGACGGGCGATCGATTGGAAACTCGTCGGGACCGGCATGCTGCTGCAGGTGATCGTCGCCATCATCGTGCTCAAGGTCTCCTTCGTGCGCGCGCTCTTCGAGGTCGTCAGCGCCTTCTTCGTCAAGATCATCGACTTCACCAGCGCCGGCACCGGGCTCGTCTTCGGGTGGCTCAACAACATCGCCGGCGGCAACGTCGAGGGCCTGCCCTTCACCACCGGAGGCCCTGTCTTCGCCGTCACCATCCTGCCCACCATCATCTTCTTCGCGGCGCTCACCGCCATGCTCTACTACCTGGGCATCCTGCAGCGCGTCGTCTACGTCTTCGCCTGGCTCATGTCGAAGACCATGAAGCTCGGCGGCGCCGAAAGCATGTCGGCCTCGGCCAATATCTTTGTCGGCCAGACCGAGGCCCCCTTGCTCATCAAGCCCTACCTCGACCGCATGACGCGCTCCGAACTCATGGCCATTATGATCGGGGGCATGGCCACGATCGCCGGCGGTGTCATGGCCGTCTACATTGCCCTGCTCGGCGGCGACGATCCCGCCGCCCGCATCGCCTTCGCCACCCACCTGCTCACCAAATCCGTCATCTCCGCCCCCTGCGCCCTCGTCATCGCCAAGATCCTCCTGCCCCAGGAAGAGCCGGTCGATACCCATATCGACATCCCGCGCGACAAGTTCGGCGCCAACATCCTCGACGCCATCTGCGCCGGCACGACCGATGGTGTGCGGCTCGCCGTCAACGTCGGCGCCATGCTCATCGTATTCACCGCCCTGGTCGCCATGATCAACTTCGGCCTCGGCGATCTGCTCGGTGAATGGACCGGCCTCAACGGCCTGGTGGCCTCCCTCACCGGCGGCGTCTTCGACAAGTTTTCCATGGAGTTCATCCTCGGTATCATCGGCGCCCCCCTCGCCTGGCTCATGGGCATCGACAGCGGCCACCTCCTCCTCGCCGGCAACCTGCTCGGCCAAAAAACCGTGCTCAACGAATTCGTCGCCTACTTTTCGATGAACACCCTGTACGCCAGCGGTGAACTCACCGACGAACGCACCCGCATCATCCTCACCTACGCCCTCTGCGGCTTCTCCAACCTCGTCTCGATCGGCATCCAGATCGGCGGCATCGGCGCCCTCGCCCCCGAACGCCGCCACGACCTCGCCCAGCTCGGCTGGCGCGCCCTGCTCGGCGGCTCCCTCGCCTGCTTCATCCCCGCCTCCATCGCCGGCATGCTCATCTGAGGGCGGAGTGAAAGGGAGTGGGGAAGTGAAGAGGGAAAGGGAGTGAGGGAAAGGGAAGGCAGCGGAACTCAAGTATTCATTCTCCCGCTCATTTCAGTCGTTCCCTCACCCCTTTCACTTTCACTCACTCCCTCTCCCCTCCCCTCCCCTCCCTCCTGCATGAATCCTGCTTCTGCCTCGGCGAATCTTCCCATGCAAATCCTCGCCGACGATCTCACCGCACCCGACATTATTGCCCTGCTCCAGGAGCACCTCGACGACATGCACCGCATCTCCCCGCCGGAGAGCGTCCATGCACTTGATCTTAACGGATTGCGCCGCCCCGAAATCACGTTCTGGTGCGCTCGGCTCGATGGCCAGCTGCTCGGCTGCGGCGCCCTCAAGACCCTCGACACCACCCACGGCGAAGTGAAATCGATGCGCACCGCCCGGGCCCACCTGCGCCGGGGCGTGGCCGCCACCCTCCTGCGTCACATCATCGGCACCGCCCGCGACCGCGGCTTGCGCCGGCTCAGCCTCGAAACCGGATCCCAACCGGAATTTGCTCCCGCCCATCGCCTCTACGAACGCCACGGCTTCATCCGCTGCGGCCCCTTTGCCGACTACACCGAAGACCCCAACAGCGTTTTCATGACGCTCACGCTGCAGCGGGAGAGTGAAGGTGAAAAGGAGGGAGCAAGTAGGTAGAAACGGGAAGCGAACATTCGGGAGCCGTGCCCCTTTCCCTCACTCCCTTTCCCTTTCACTCACGCCCTTTCCCTCCTCGCCCACCCGCGCCTGCAAGGCATCCGCAATCTCCGGCAACAGCCGTCCGCCTTCCCGCGCGAGCCGTTCCGCCATCGCCCGGTCGCCCGCGGCCAGGCGATCATCGATCGCCACCTCGAACCATCGCGCGAGCGCCTGCTTCACCTCCGGCACGCCCGGCGATTGTTCATAGGCCGCCTGCAACGCGTCGAGCGCAGTCATGAGGTCGCCCTCCGCCATCGCCATCTCCGCCCGCAACACCCGCGCCCGCGGAAACGCCGGCTGCCGCCGCAGGGCCTCGTCCAACGCCGCCTGCGCCGCCGTCCGATCGCCTTGGCCGAGCTGCACCAGGGCCTGATTAAGCGCCGGATCCGCATAGTTCGGCAGCCAGGCCAGCGCGCGGTCAAAGGCCGACAGGGCCGCCACCGGCTCACCGCGCAGGGCCTGCACCCGCCCCAGGGCGTTCATGATCAGGGCCGATTCGCCAAAACGTGCCAACCCGCGCTCGGCCGCCGCCAGCGCCTCGTCCAACTGCCGCCGCACCATCAACGCTTCCACCAGCTCCACCACCATCGTCTCGGTCGCATCCGCCAGCATCAGGCCGCGGCGCAACACCTCCACCGCCTCGGCGTGGGCCCCGCCCGCGGCCCGCATCCGGCCGAGAAATTCATATGCCGCCGACCGCTCGGGCGCCCGCTCGATGGCGAGTTCGAAAAACCGCGCCGCCTCGTCGAGCCGTCCCGCATGCCGCGCATACGTGCCCCATAACACCAGCCGTTCCGGGTCGTGACTTTTCTGATACAATTCGCGCAGCCAGGGATCCTCCGCCTCCACGAAGCGCGGCAGCGCCGCCGCCGCCCGTCGCGCCGCCTCCGCCTCCTGCGGGCGCCCGGTTTCGTCCAAGACCTGCGCCAGCACGCTGTGCGCCGACACAAAGCCGGGATCGCGTTCGATCAGACTCCGCAGGCGGGCCATCGCCGCATCGACCTGACCCGAACGCGCCTCGACGCGGGCCAGCCCGAGCTCGCCGTAGGAAGATCCCGGTTCGAGGGTCAACAACCGTTCGTAGGCCGCTCGCGCCGCGGCCAGGTCACCCTGTTTGAAGGCATGATCGCCCACCCGGAGCCAGGCCCGGCCGTAGGTCGGCGCCAGCTCGACCACCCGCTGCATCAGGACGTGCGCCGCGGCATCGTCACCGGTTTGCCGATACACGTCGGCCAGAAAATAGGTCCACTTCGCCTTTGCCGGATCAAGCGCGAGCAGGGCCTGCCAACGCTCCGCCGCCTCGGGATAAAAACCGTTGGCCTGCAGAAGTTCGGCCACCGCCCCCGGATCGTGGGTCGCGGGGTCCGCCCCGGGCGCGGCCCGGCGCCGCGCTTGCTCCAGCGCCTCGCCGAAGCTCGGCGGCAGACGCGCCAATTCGCGTTCGTCGAGTTGCACGTCGCCCCAAAGCGGCGGCGCAACCTCGTCCGGTTGCGACCGGCGGCAGCCCCCCGCCAACGCGAGGAGCGCGAGGCCGCCCGCCAGCACCAGACTGCCCCGGGGACGCTTCATGGCTGTTTCTCCCACAACAGGATCCGACTCTCCCCGCCCCACGGCGGGTAGGCGTGCAGCGCCCCCGTCACCAGTTCCGGGATACCGTCCCCGTCGAAGTCGGCCGCCGCCACACTGATGAGATGCGTGGGCGTGTTCGCCAATACCACCGGCCGGAACTGCTGCGCACCGTCATTGATCCACGCCATCAGCGACACCGCCTCGGGGTCCTCCCAATCGTTGAATCCTGAGGTCGTCACGATATCCAGCTGCCGGTCGCCGTTGAGGTCCACCGCCACGGGACTGAACGCGCCCGGGAACGCTCCGATGCGATGATAGGTGAAGTTGCCCCGCCCGTTTTCCAGCCATTGCAGCCCATGCCAGGGACGACTCCCCGGACGGGCGTAGTCGAAGGCATCGCCGTTGGTGAGCAACAGGTCGGGGTCGCCATCCCGATCGAGATCGGCCACCGTCAGGCCGCTGGAGCCGAAGTCCTCATTGGTCGAGCCCCAGACCACCCGTTCGCGCGGGTTGCCGCCTCCATTGTCGAACACATGCACCTCCTCCCACTCCTGCGAAACCAGCACCGCGAGGTCCGGCGCCCGGTCGCCGTTGAAATCCGCGATCGGTGTGTGAATCGTCCCTGGCAGGCCCAGCAGCCGCTCCGTCCGATAACTGCCGTCGGCCTGACGACGCAACAGGTTGGCCTCGCCGGTGGCGTAGCCAAACTGTCCCACGACGAGATCGATGTCACCGTCGCCGTCGAAATCCGTGCCGCGCACATCGGTCACCCGCGGCACCGCTTCCCGGATGACCCGGTTGGTGAAACGTTGCGCGCCGTCATTCTCCAGCACCACGACCGCGCCGATGGCGTCGTTGTTGGGCAGAATCTGGCCCATGCCGGCCACCAACACATCCAGATCGCCGTCGCCGTCGTAATCACAGGGCTCGGCGCGCGCCGGAGCTTTCACCATTTGACCGATCACCGATTCGACAAACTCCCGCGGCCCCACCTGTCGCAGCCAGCGCACCGAATCCGTGACCGCATCGCAGGCCAGTACGTCGAGGGCGCCGTCGGCATCGAGGTCGACCACCGAGACATGCGTGATCCAAGGCCGCCCCACCGCCGCCTCACCGATGGGCCGCGCCCGAAACGTGAGCTGCGGATCAGGCTGCGGATGCGAGAGCCCCGCCTCCGGCTCGCGGCCGGGCGCCGTCCGCTGGGCGGGCGGCGCCTTCGTTTCGCGGCCACAGCCCGCCCCCCAAACCGTGAAAACGGCCGCAGCCAGACAGACAGTCATCAGGCGATTGAATCCACGCATGCCGAAAAGCGCTGAAAATCCCCACCCCAAGCAAGCCCGCCCCGCAGCGCAAGCGCACAACCCA
>CBFGUO010000017.1:0-114652 GCA_965652375.1 uncultured Opitutus sp. | reverse complement strand
TGCAGAGGCGGTCGATGCCGATGCCCATGCCGCCGGCCGGGGGCATGCCGTGCTCGAGCGCGAGCAGGAAGTCGTGGTCGATCTTCTGCTGCTCCTCGCCCGCCTGCGCCTCGAACATCGCACGTTGCACGTCGGGGTCGTTCTGCTCGCTGTAGGCCGGCGCGATCTCCATGCCGCCGATGATGAGTTCGAAAACGTCGAGCACGCCCGGGTCCTCGGCATTGAGCTTGGCCAGCGGACACAGCTCCTTGGGCAGGTGCGTGACGAACGTGGGCTGGATGAGGGTGGGCTCGATCTTCTTGGAGAAGATTTCGTTGGTGATCTCGAACTCCTCCCAGGCCGGGTTGACCTTGCAGCCGAGGGATTCGGCCCGGGCGATCTTGTCGTCCTTGGGCAGCTCGAACCAGCCGGGCTCGCCGGTGGTCTGGCGCAGGAGATCCTTGTAGGAGACCTCGCGCCACTCGCCGTCGAACTCAATCTCCTGGCCGCTCGCGGCGTGGGTGATGCGGGTGGTGCCGAGGACTTCGCGGCAGATCGACTGCAGGAGGTCCTTCACCAGCACCATCATGCCGCGGTAGTCGCTGTAGGCCTGATACACCTCGAGCATGGTGAACTCGGGATTGTGGCGCGGGGAGATGCCCTCGTTGCGGAAGTTGCGACCGATCTCGAAGACGCGGTCGATGCCGCCCACGAGCAGGCGCTTCAGGTACAGCTCGAGCGAGATCCGCAGCACGAAGTCGACGCCCAGGGCGTTGTGATGCGTCTCGAACGGACGGGCGGCGGCGCCGCCGGCGACGGCCTGGAGGACGGGCGTCTCGACCTCAAGGAAATGGCGCGCCTCGAGAAAGCGGCGGATCTGCGAGACGATCTTCGAACGGGTGAGGAGGCGGCTGCGCGACTCCTGGTTGACCACCAGATCGAGGTAACGCTGACGATAGACCTTCTCGGCGTCGGACAGGCCGTGCCACTTTTCCGGCAGCGGTCGGAGAGCCTTGGCCACGACGGTGAAGGACTCGACGCGGACGGTGATCTCGCCGGTCTTGGTCTTGAAGAGCTTGCCGGTGACGCCGAGGTAGTCGCCCAGGTCGAGCTGCTTCTTGAAGACCAGGTAACGCTCCTCGCCGAGCACGTCCTTGCGGAAGTAGAGTTGGATCTGTCCCTGCTGATCCTGGATCTTCACGAACGAGCTGCCGCCCTGCACCCGGAAGGTGACGAGCCGGCCGGCGACGGTGACCTCGACTGTCTCGTCCTCGCCCTCGACGTAGAGCGCCTTGGCATCCGCGGAAAAATGCGTCGGCGTGATGTTGCTGCGAAACGGGTCGTCGCCCATCGCGCGCAATTCGGCCAGCTTCTGCCGACGCACGGCGTGTTGGTCGTGGCTGTTGTCCACCGGTGTCTGTTCGCTCATTGAATCGGTCACCGTGGAAAACCCGGCGATTCAGGGCAAACCCAAAGGCGAGCCAGCGCGGCGCCGCTTCGGCATTGCGCCCTCCCGACGGATCGTCACCGTCCGGGACGCTGGCCGGCATCCTCCCCCGCTATGAAGTCGATTCCCATCTCTGTTCTCGGGATCGCTGCCGCGTTCAGCGCTTCGATCACCACCGCCGAAGTTTGGCAACCGGATCCGTCATTCGCGCCGGAACTGATTTATGAAACAGACGTCACCCGCGACGTTCAGGCCGTGGCGGACTCGACCAACCGTTTTCTGGTCTTCGCCACCTGGCCGGCCTTCACCCACGTGAATGGCACCCGCCAGTCGGGCTTGGCTCGGCTCCGGCCGGACGGCTCAGTGGATCCCACCCTCGCGGACCTCGAGCGGCAAAGCAGCTTCCAGATCATAGGCACCACCAGCGACGGCGGGGCGTGGGCCATAGCAATCCCGGGCGTCAGACTTGATCCCCCCATCATCCCCGTCGAATCCTCTACGGTGATCCGCCGGCTCACCGCCGATGGCAGCGTCGCCGACGACGCCGCCCCCATCACGCTGAAAAACTACTCCGGCGCATTGGTGCTCCCGGACGATTCACTGGTGGTTTATGGACTCCAGCTCGATGAAATCGCCGGTCAGACTCGCGCCGGCATCGCGCGCTTCTACGCCAACGGTATCCTCGATCCGATCTACGCGCCAGAAATCAACATCGAGGGCGCCCAGACCCAGCGGGCCTTTGTGGACTCGGCGGGTCGGGTGCTCGTCTGGCGGCGCAGCTTCAGCCAGGGCGCCCAGCATCACGATCTGCTGCGGCTGACCGCCAACGGCAGCATCGATCCGACCTTCTCCTGGAGACTGGACGACGTCCGGATCGACGAAATGGTCATCACCGCCGATCGTGTCGTCGTCGGCGATTCGGGCAAAGTGCGATCCTACGATTACGCCGGTCAATTGCGCTCGACCTCGTCACTCACCGGCACCAGTCCCAACGCTGCGTGGACAGTCGGGAATCTCAATGCACTGCCGGATGGCCGGATCCTCGGACGATTCTGGCAACACCGCAGTGAAGCGCGCTCCATGCAGCATCTCGTCCGACTCAATGCTGATCTGACCCTCGACCGCAGTTGGCCGGCGTCGCTCGCAACCCCGGCCGCCGTCGTACTGCTCGCCGTTGCACCCAACGGTACCATGCTGCTGCGCGAAGAAACCGACATCGACACTCCGGAGGAATCGGCTCAACGCCTGGTCCTCGCCTCCGACACGGAGTGGACTCCCCTCCCCCACTCGTTCACGCGGCGCGAGCCCGGCTCCGAGGTCTATCTCCGCGCCCACGACGAACACGGCGGCGTCACCGTCAGCGGTCGCTTTACCCACATCGACGGCGAAACGCGCGACGGCACCGCCCGCTTTCTCGCCGATGGTACGCTCGACCCCACCTTTGCACCGCCCCGGGTCTACCCGGTGCTCCCCCTGCGGGACGGAGGTCTCATTGCCTGGCAGCGCCTGGCTCCCACCTACTGGGGCGAAGGCTACCGATGGCGCACCGTGCATGTCACCGCCACCGGTGAAATCAACGAACTCGGGGGACTGTCCGACGAGCTGAGTCGGGAGACTCTCACCTGGCTGCGCGAGGGCCGCTCCGGTGAACTGCTGGTGGCCTGGCATGATGAAGCGTATCCCGAAAACAGGACTCACCTGATCTGGCTCAATCGCGACGGTTCCGAAGCTCGGCGATTGCCGTTCCCTTTCGCCGCTCTCGAACCGTTGCCGAACTTTGTGACCATGACTGCCGTCCTGATCGACGAAAGCGTTAGCAGTGAAGGGATCATTGACCAAGCGGTGGAACTCGACGACGGCTCCCTCCTCGTCCGCACGAGATACTATTCGAAGACAGGCGAGCAAAGCGGACGCGTGTTTCACCTCGAAGCGGACGGTACGCCCGACCCGGATTTTGCCCTGAAACCTCCCGCCGGGTTCGTATCCAACCACGCGCGTCTCGGGCCGGACGGCACGATCATGCTCGGCGGACAATGGGATCATGATCTGACCCGTAGTCTGGTATATCTCCGACTGCACCCGGACGGCACCTTCGATCCCGCGTTCGCTCTGCCGGTTGATCGAGCGGACAATTCGTTTGAATTCCTGGGCGACGGACGCCTGCTCAGCAACCACGAGGTGCTGGGACCGGACGGTTGGCCGGAGCCCGTATTGTCCTCCGGTTCCAGTCGCCTCCCGCTGTGGGGAGCGGTGATCACCCCGGACAACAGCCTCTGGGCTCCCACCCACGAAATTCCACTTCCCTCGGGTGTGATCGAGCCATTCCCCACATCCTACGGCACGATCGATCGGTATGCCCAAGTGACAGACCGCAGCGTGTTAATCAGTCCCGCCGATCGCAGCGTGACGGCCGGCAGCCCGACTTCCTTCGCCATCGGACTTGGCGACCTCACCGACGCCAGCATCCAGTGGTTCAAGGACGAGGTCAGCCTCGCGGGCGCGACCGGCCCGCACCTCGAGATCGCGGAGACGCGGGCCGGGGACGCCGGAATCTACCACGCCGTGGTCTCGTATCCGGATGCAAGCTACACCAGTGCGGCGGCGGAGCTGACCATTCGGTCCAACACCACCCGGCTGACCAATTTTTCAGCCCGCAGTCGCGTCGCCGGAGACGCCCCGCAGTATGCCGGTCTCGTCCTTCGGGGAAATGCCCCCCGTGATCTGCTGATTCGCTCGATCGGGAACGGCCTGCGACCGTATTGGTCCGCGCTCGATCCCACGCCGTTGATGGGCGCCCCCGAACTGGTGCTGCACCTTGCCGACGGTTCGCCTTCGCCCCACTCGCCGCTCTCCGTACTTGATCCCGCGATCACCGCCGTGGCGGACCGGCTCGGCGCCTTCCCGCTGCCCGACGGGCTGGTCGGTGATTCCGGCAGCGACGATCCCTATCATTTCGGCGCGGCCCTCAACCCAGCCCTAGGGCCCGAGCCCTTCACCGCCACCGTGCGGCCGCGAGACGGCGTGCCGGGCGGCGCCGGACTGCTTGAAATCTACGACGCCGGTATCGATCAAGACCGGGTGCTGACCAACGTGTCGCTGCGGGCAACCGCCGGTACCGGCACAGACGTGCTTATCGGCGGCTTTGTGCTGGAAGGCGACGGGCCTGCCCGCGTTCTCATCCGGGCCGTCGGTCCGTCGCTCGCGACTTACGGCGTGTCTTCGCCCTTGTCCGATCCGGTGCTCCGACTCTACCGCCATACCGCCGAGCAGGCAAAGAACGACGGCTGGCAGAACGACCCGGAGATCGCTGCGGTCGCCGAAGCCGTAGGAGCCTTTCCGCTGCCGGCCGACTCCGCCGACGCTGCCCTGCTCGTCAAGCTCCCCCCCGGCGCCTACACCGCCCAAGTCCACGCTGGCGAAGGCGCCGGGCCAGCGGAAGCCCTGCTCGAGATCTACCTGCTCGATCCGGCAGGTGTATCAAACAACTGAACACGGTTGTCAGGCGGCGGCGGGCGCGTAGGCTGCACCCATGTCGCTCACCCTCGCCGCCATCGCCGCCAGCGCCGCGCTCGGCGCCTTGATCGGTCTCATCCGCCAGTGGCGCGAACAGGGCAAGGAGCGCGAAAGTCCGGTCGATTTCGGTGGCGTGCGCACGCACTCGCTCTGGGGGATGCTGGGCTGCCTCGGCGGCGCCACCACTCAGGGCGCGCCGTGGGTCCTGCCCACCCTCGTCCTGGTCATCGCCGCCCAGCAGATCGTGACCCGCATCAAAACGATGGAGGAGGGTCACGGCGGCGGGACGAGTTTCGCCGCCACTCTGCTCACGCTCCTGGTCGGCGCGCTCGTCGCCTGGGACGCCAAGCAGGCCGCCGTGCTCGTGACCGCGCTCACCATCGTGATGATCGGCATCAAGCAGCCCATCCACGCCTGGACCCGCCATTTCACCGCCGAGGACGTGCGCGCGGCCCTGCAGTTTGCCGCCATCACCGGCGTGGTTCTGCCTCTCGTGCCCGATCGCGACATGGGACCCTTCGAGGGCTTCAATCCCTACTCGACCTGGATGATGGTCGTGCTGATCTCCGGCGTCGGCTTCGCCGGTTACGTCGCCATGCGCCTGCTCGGCGCCCGGGCCGGCATTCTGCTCACCGGCCTGCTCGGCGGACTCGCGTCCAGCACCGCCGCCACCCTCGCCTTTACCCGCAGCAGCAAGGAAAAGCCGGATCTCTCGCTGCACTACGCCCTCGCCATCACCCTGGCCTGCGCCGTGATGTCGCCGCGGGTGGTCGCCGTCATTGCCGTGATCAATCCTTCCCTGGCCCTGGCCACCGCCCTGCCGCTGGCCCTCATGGCCGCGCCCACCCTGCTCTTCGCCGTGTGGTATTTCGTGCGCTCGCGCGACCATGGCAAGGTGGAGTCGCCCGGCGTGAGCAATCCCCTCAGCCTGCGCACCGCCATCAAGTTTGCCCTGCTCTACGCCGCCTTTGCCTTCCTCGTCAAAGCCGCCCTGCAATCGGACTGGCAGGAGAGCATCCTGCCGCTGAGCTTCGTCTCCGGTCTAACCGACGTGAACGCCATTGCGCTCTCCATGGCCCGCAACCAGAGCAGCGGCGGTTTGGCCCTGGACCTCGCCGCCCGGGCCGTGATCCTCGGCGCCGTGGCCAACTCCCTGCTCAAGACCGCCATCGCGGTGTTCGGCGGCGCCCGCGGCCTGCGCTGGCCCATCACCCTCGTGCTGGGCGCCACCGCCCTGCTGGGGGTGCTGATCGTGTGGCTGGTGCCGACGCTGCCCTTCGCGGCAACGGAAAGCGACACCGCGATGCTGCCCTAGGGCGTGGAGCGTCCACCTCTCCCCCGCCGCCGCCGGGCCGAGACGAGGTTGCGCCGCGCCCGGAAACACCCAGCCTGCGCAGCATGCGCCCCACCGCGTCATCAAGTGTCAACGTCATCGACTGGGGTCGCACCGCCTACGCGGATGCGACCGCCCGGCAGTTGCGCCTGGTGGAACAGCGCATCGCCGGCGACATCGGGGACACGCTCGTCTTCACCGAACACGAACCCGTCTACACCGTGGGCCTGCGCACCGGCGCCGCCGGACATCTGCTGTGGGAACCGGAACGTCTTTCCGCGCAGGGCATCAGCGTGGCCTCGACCAATCGCGGCGGCGACATCACCTACCACGGTCCGGGACAGATCGTGGGCTACCCGATCGTGGACCTTTCCGCCGTGCGCGACCTGCACGCCTACCTGCGTTTTCTGGAGGACGTCATGATTCGCGCCGTCGGCGCCTGCGGTCTCACTGCCGTCCGCCGGGAGGGTTTGACCGGCATCTGGGTGGGCACGCGCAAAATCGCCGCCATCGGGGTAGCCGTGCGGCGCTGGATCGCTTATCACGGTTTCGCCCTCAACGTCGCCCCCAACCTCTCGCATTTCGGCGGCATCGTGCCCTGCGGCATTGCGACCGCCCATGGCACCGTGACCTCCCTGGCCGCCGAACTGCCGACCCCGCCGCCGATGGATAGGGTGCGCACCATCCTTGCCCGCGAGTTCACCGCGCTATGGCCGGAGTTCGTTGCCCCGACAAACACCTGAACCGCGACAATCGTGGTGAGGGCTGGTTGTCCTTTTTAACCGCGAATGCACACCAATTAGCAGGAATAGTCCGCGGGGATCTGCAGCGGATTTCCCATTCGTGTAGATTCGAGTCCATTCGTGGTTGGGGAAATCAGTGGAAAGGCACCCGAAGTGGAAGCCCGTCAGCGCGAGTCCGGGAGAGCCAGAGAGCCAACTGTCCGAAGCAGTTGGCGACACGGGGCTTGCGTTCGCCTTAAGCGTGCCCACGCTGCCTGCCGCTGGGCCGGCAAAACTCGACTCGTTCGCGCCCACTTTCTCGCGATCCCCACCCTACCCCGTCCCCGCGCATGTCCGTCGCTCCAGCAAATTCGACGCTGCCGGCTCCCCCCGCCGACAGTCTCGCGGCCGTGCGTGCCGCCACCCTCCGCCGTTTCATGTGGGGAGTGATCGTGGCGGCGCCGGTGCTGGTGCTGCTGTTGATGTTTGCGCCCAACCTGCAGTTGTGGGCCCACCCGCTGGTCGTAACCGTCTTTCTGCTGCTGCCCGCCAGCCTCATGGCGTGGCGCCGCCATCCCAGCGCTCTCGTGCGGTCGCGCGCGTTGATCGGATCAACCATCGTCATGGTGGTGGTCGCGATGTTCGACTTCGGTCCCTTCATGGGCGCCGGCGCCAGCTGGCTCATCGTTGTGATCGCCACGGAATTCCTGCTGGGGGGCACTGCCGGTCTGGCGGTGCTGGCCATCTACGGGCTGGTGGCCGGTGGACACTTGATCCTGCTGCAAGCCGGCTGGGTCTCCGCTCCCCGCAACATCGAGGCCGCCGCGGCGGTGTCCATCGCGGCCCGCACCTACGTCGTTTGCGCCATCTGTCTGGTCGGGGTGCGTTTCGCCACGCACTCGCTCATCGGCCTGCTGGAACGCACGCTGGCCGCGCGGGCCCGCGAGCAACAGCAGCGCGAGGCCGCCATCACTGCGCGGCACGAGATGGAGCGGACCATGCAGGCCAACCAGCATTTTGAAGCCCTGGGCAAACTCGCCGGCGGCGTCGCCCACGATGTCAACAACGCGCTCACCGTCGTCCTGTGTTCCACCGAGATGCTGCTGAGGGCCGAGATTCCGCCCGATGAACGCGAGCTGGTGCACGACATCGTCACCGCGACCCGCAACGCCGCCCAGACGACCCGCCACCTGCTCACGCTCAGCCGGCGCGGCTGCGCCAATCCCGCCCCCGTGAGCGCCAGCCGGGTGGTGAGCACCGTCAGCCGGTTGGCCACCCGTATCATGCCCGCCGGCGTCACCTTGGTGGTGGAAGGCACCAGCGAGCGCCACCTGCTCGTGGACATGGCCGACCTCCAGCAGGCGCTGCTCAATCTCCTGCTCAACGCCCGCGACGCCATGCCCGACGGGGGCCGCATCACCCTCGGCCTTGCCGACCTCGACGCCGCCCCGCCGGACGGACCGCGCCGGGTGCGTATCTCGGTTTCGGATACAGGTTGCGGGTTCTCCGCCGAGACCGGCGAGCGCCTGTTCCAGCCCTTCTTCACCACCAAGGCCGAGGGCAAGGGCACCGGGCTGGGTCTGACCATGGTGCGGCAGTTCGTCGCTGACTGCGGCGGCTCGCTCGAGTGGCACAGCGAACTCGGCCGGGGCTCCCGCTTTGCACTCACCTTTCCCGAATCCCCGGCGCCTCCCGCCACGGAGGCCGCTCCGCCCGAATCACGCGGCGCCGACGCGGAACGTCCCTCGCGCATCCTGCTGGTCGAGGAGCAGCCGGTGCTGCTCGCGTTGATGGAACGAACGCTCGTGCGGGAGGGGTTTGATGTGTTTCCCGCCCACGAGACCAGCGAAGCGCGCGCCTTGCTGGACACCAACGGGACCTTTGATCTGCTGTGCATCGCCGGCACGGCCGACATGCGGCAGGCCAGCGGCTTCGCCGCCGAGTTCCACCGGCGCCTGCCCCATCAGCCGGTGCTGCTGATTTCCGGCAACGTCGAGGAGGTCTTCGACCGCGACCGCGGCCCCCGCCCCTTCCCTTCCGCCCTCCTGAACAAGCCCTTCAGCGCGACCGAACTCATCGCCCGCGTCAGGGCCTTGCTCGACCGCGCGGTGGTTTGAGGACAAACCTCATTCCAAACGACGGGTTACCAGCCGCACAGGACGCGCGATCCGGCAGGCCCGAGGCCCCTTGAGTCCGCTGCGGCCGGGCGAATGACCGCCAGCGACCGGGCTTATGGATGGCGCGCGAGCGGACTGGTTGCTTGTGATTCGACGTCATTCATGTCCATTGGTGGTTCTTTCCGACCCATGGATCTGACCGACACCACGCGTAAACCCTCCTGGCTTCGTGCCAAACTGCCGTCCGGCCCCGGCTACTCGGCCGTGCGCCAACTCGTGGACACCCACCAGCTCCACACCGTCTGCCAGAGCGCCCAGTGCCCCAACCTGGGCGAGTGCTGGTCGCGCGGCACCGCCACCGTGATGATCCTCGGCAACATCTGCACGCGCTCCTGCAATTTCTGTGCGATCCAGACCGGCCGCCCGACCGAGTACGACATCGCCGAGCCCGCCCGCGTCGCCGACGCCGTGGCGCGCATGAATCTCAAGCACTGCGTCATCACCTCCGTCGCCCGCGATGAGCTGGCCGATGGCGGCGCCGGGATCTGGGCCGCCACCATTCGCGCCGTGCGTCACCGTAATCCGAATACCGCCATCGAGGTGCTGGTGCCCGACTTCAAGGGCCGGCTCGACCAGGTCGACACCGTGCTCGAGGCCGCGCCCGACATTTACAACCACAACGTCGAAACCGTCGAACGCCTGCAGAAGCCCGTGCGCGTGCAGGCCCGCTACGATCGCTCGCGCTCCGTGCTGCGCCACGCCAAGTCCCGCGGCTGCACCACCAAGACCGGCATCATGCTCGGTCTCGGCGAGCGTCGCGAGGAGATCGAACAGACCCTGCGCGACCTGGTGAGCGACGGCATCGACATCCTCACCATCGGCCAATACCTGCAGCCCACGCCGCGGCACTGGAAAATCGATCGCTGGGTGCATCCCGACGAGTTTGCCCACTGGAAGGAGTTCGGCCTGAAGATCGGTTTCGGCGTCGTGGAAAGCGGCGCGATGGTGCGCTCCTCCTACCACGCCGACGAGCAATCGGAGAAGTATACCGGCGCCGAGCACCTCAACACGACCAACGCCCTCGCCGGCACCTGAGTGGAGCACCGCCGATGACGGCGCGTCAGGTCGGCCTGCCACCGTTGCGCGAGCCGAGCCGCCGCTCGAGCATCTGGTCGAGTTCGCGCACGTTGATCGGTTTGATGAGGTGCTCGGAGAAACCGGCCTGGCGCGAACGCGACAGATCCTCTTCCATGCCGTAGCCGCTCAGGGCGATGCCGGTCACGTCGTGACCGGATCGGCGCAACTCGCGCAGGAGCGTGTAGCCATCGCCATCCGGCAGACCGATGTCGGAGATGAGCAGGTCGTAATGCTTGCCGGTACCGATGCGCTGCCGGGCCTCGGCCAGGGAGCCGGCTGTATCCACCTGGAGGCGACGGCGCTTGAGCACGATCTCCAGCGCGCGGCGCGTCGATTCGTGATCCTCGACCAGCAGCACCGAGATCTCGCCGGTCGCAGGCGACGAGGCCGGATCGGCCCGGGACTCCGCGTTCGCCGCCGGCATCTCCAGCGGGGGCTTTGACGGGACCTCGATCTTCTTTTCCGTAGTGGGCAGCTCCACCACGAAGGTCGCCCCCTGCCCCCGACCGGCGCTGGAGGCGGCAATCGAGCCGCCGTGAAGTCCGACCATCATCTTGGAGATGGCCAGACCCAGCCCCATGCCACCGAAGCGGTGGGTGCTGGTGCCCTCGGCATGATCACCCTGCACGAAGGCGTCGAAGATCCGAGCCAGTTCCGCCGCCGTGAGCCCGATGCCGGAGTCGGTCACGGTCACGACCAGGAGACGATCCGCCTCGAGCCAGCGGCTGCTGACCGAAATGCTGCCGCCCGGGGGCGTGAATTTCACGGCGTTGCTGACGACGTTCCAAAACACCTGCTGAAGGCGCACACTGTCGCCTTCCACGACGTGCTGTTCGGCATTGAAGCGGGTTTCGACCGTGATGTGCTTGCTGGTGATGTCGCTCAGTGCCGTCAGCAGGGCATCGCGGAGAATGACGTGGATATCCACGGGCCGCAGATCGAGGGTGAGTTTGCCGCGGGTGATGCGGGTGAGGTCGAGCAGGTCGTCGATGAGGCGCGCCTCCAGGCCGACGTTGCGGGCGATGAGCTCGAAGTTTTCGCGCACCTCCGGTGCCAGGGAAGGATCCTGCGCCGCCTCGCTGGCCACGACCAGCACGGGGTTGAGGGGGGTGCGCAGTTCGTGGGAAAGCGCGGCGAGAAACTCGTCCTTGGCCTTGGAGGCGGCAACCGCTTCGTCGCGGGCCCGCGCCATTTCCTGTTGCGCGGCGCGGCGGTCGGATACGTCGATGCAGACGCCGATGTAGCCGGTGAATTTGCCGCCCGCCTCGTAGCGCGGCTGGCCGGTGACGCTCATCCAGCGGTACTCGCCGTCATGCCGGCGCAGGCGGTATTCCAGTTCCAGCATTTCGCGGGCCCGCATCACCCGTTCGAAGCCGGCCACCCGTTCCCCGCGCGAATCCGGATGCACATGCCGGGTCCAGCCGTAGCCCACCTCGGAACTCATGGCCGCGCCCACAAAATCGAGCCAGCGCTGGTTGAACCAGGTGCACTTGCCATGCTCATCGGTCATCCAGATGAGCACGGGCGCACCATCGGCCATGCGTCGAAACCGTTCCTCGCTTTCCCGCAGGGCCTGCACGGCGGTGCCCGTGCGTTCGATGAGGGAGTTGAAGACGCCGGTGAGTTTGCCGAATTCGTCGCCGCCGTATTTGTGGGCGCGGAGGCTGAAGTCCTGCGTCACCGAGATCGCCTCGGCCGTGCGCGCCAGCTCCAGGATCGGTCGCGCCAGACTGCGCCGCAGGGAGGATGCCACCAGCCACGCCAGCAGGATCGCCGAGATCAACACCACGAGGGTGACCATCGCATCGGTCGTGAGGCGGACGACCATCTGGCGTTTGCTTGCCTGCAGAAAAACCGTGCCGAGCCGCAGGGAGCCTTCCTGGATGGGAAAGGTTCCCGCGACGACCCCCCGGCTGTCGCGCAGTCCCAGTTCCTCCGGCGCCACCCCGGGCAGCCCGCCGGCCGCGCCGCTCTCGTAGCTGGCAAACAGCCGGCCATCGAGGTCATACAAGGCGGCCGCGGTGATCTGGGGTTCCGCCCGCAACGAGTTGAGAATTTCCTCCGCTGCGGGCCGGTCCTCGAAGGCGACGGCCGCGGTGCTGTTGTCGGCCATGACGCGACCCAGGGTGGTGACGGTCTGCTGCAGCGAGCGGCTCGAGTTCATGAATTCGAACATCATGAACGCACCGCAGGCCAGGAGCAGCGCGCTCACGCTGCACAGCATCATGGCAAAGTGGAGCTTCCGTTGAACCGGAAGGTCGGCGAATTTCATCATGGTGTCACGGTTCCAGGGACGATCGTGGCCAAACGCAACAGCTTGGAACTAACGCTCAAATCCGCCTCCCGCGCCGCCGCCGGGTTGATGTCCAGGCGCAGGTAGCCGCCCTCCACCCGCAGTTCCACCACGCCGCCGATTCGCGCAAAACCGGGCGTGTCGCTCACGGTGAGCACCGGCGCCCCGCGCAGGCGCCACAACACCTGCGCGGCCTGGCGTTGATCGGCATGACCAACGTAGAGGATGTGGCAGTCCCGGGCTTCGCTGCTGAACTGCGAAAAATGTCGCACCTGCAGCGGCCGCTGGTTGAGCCGCTCGCCCCGCACCACCCGGTCGAGGGCTCCGCGGAACGGGTCGTCCCCCAGCACGCCGATCAGAATCGGCGACTCCGGATCCGGAAAGGCGTTCTCCGGCCACTCGACGAAGGTGACGAAGTTATACAGGAAGGCGGCCTTCAGGTTGGATTCCTCGGCGCTCTGCGCGACGCCCTTGCCCGCCAGGGCCAGGCAGATCCCGACGGCGGCGATACAACGACCGCTCCACGCTCCTGGACTGTGCCTCAAAAGTCCCATCGTATTTTCGCGTGGATACTGCGCCGCACTTCCCGTCGTTCGGAAGGCAGGCCGATTTCGGGGTGGGAGGCGTCCAGGAGGTTGCGCCCCGTGAGGGAAAACTCGAGGCCGGGGCGCGGTCGCCACGCCACCCGGGCATCGAGTTCCGTATAGGCGGGAACCGGCTGATAGCCGTTTTCATACACCGGCACTTCGTCCACGTGACGCAGGCTGAGCCAGAGGCTCCAGTCCGGATGGAGGCGAAAGCCGCTGCGCAGGAAGACCTGAAAATCCGGGTAGCTCGTCTCTCCCAGGGCCGCCTCGATGTCCATCTCCCCCGGCGCCACCCAAGTGTCCTGATCGATGGCGAAACCGCCTAACCGCACGCGCCACCAGTCGGTCGCATCCCAGTCGACGAACAGCTCCACCCCTTGGCTGCGACCGGCCACCCCGTTGCCCTGGGTAATGATTCCGGGCTCGGCAAACTCGACCCCGCGCAGCTGCTCGTACTCGTGCCAGAACAGCGTGGAGGTCACCGAAACGGTGGCGGTCGGCTGCCCGCGCCAGCCGATCTCGCCGGCCGTGAGGATCTCGGACCGGAAGTCCGGATTGCCCACGATGAAATGGGGCGGTTCCTCGGGCGCGAAGAACCCGGTCTCCAAGCGCGACGGCGTGCGGGTCGTGCGCGAGACCGACGCCCACAGGGTATGGTTGCGAACCGGCCGCCAGGCCAGGCGCAGGTTCGGCTGGGTCTCCCAACCCGTAAAGTGGTTGTGCTCCAAACGCAGCCCCGCGGTGAGCTCCAGCTCCCGGTCGAAAAAGGCCTGCCGATATTGGCCATACAGGGACCATAGCTCGAACTTGAGGTCGTCGGGCAGGATCGCCAGGCCCTCGGTCTCGATCACCTCGTCGTTGATGAGGCGGTAGCCGGCGCCCCACAGGAGCTGCCAGGGCTCACCGGAATCGTGCAGGTGCTTCAGCTCGAAGTCGCTGATGCGGGTGCGCGCCCGGTAGTCGCCGTTGATGTCGAGCAGGATCTGATCATGGTACATCCGCACGAACAGACTGTCGTCCGCGAAGTACCGGTTCCACTTGAGCATGAGGTTGCCGCCGTCCGCCTGGTTCTCCACTGGCGGGGCTGCGCCGTAGCGTCCGCGGTAAGCATCGCCCTGTACGGTCCACTCCGCCAGGCCGGGTGTCCCGAAGTCTGCCCGAAAGCCCGTCTGCTGAAAGGTCCAGTCATCCTGACCGTCATCCCGTCCATCGGCAGCGAGGGTGGAGTCGAAATCGGCGGCCTTGGCATAGACGCGAAACGCTCCGCTGCGACCGAACTCACCGCCGTAGCGCAGGCCCGCCGACAGTCGCTCGTGGCCGCCGCCACCGGCGTAAACGAGCCCGCCCTGCGTGTCGTGCGCGGACTTCGTGACGACGTTGATCACGCCGTTGACGGCGTTGGAGCCCCAGGTCGACCCCGCCGGGCCGCTGATGATCTCGATGCTGTCCAAATCGGGCATGAAGATGTCCTGCGCCTCCCAGAAGACATTGGAAAACAGCGGAGAATAGACCGTGCGGCCATCGATCAACACCAGCAGTTTGTTGGCCGCGCCGTTGGCCCGCAGGAAACCGCGGGAACTGATGCCCCAGGTCGCCGAAGTATTCTGGCTGACGAACAGATTGGGCGCCAGGCGAAGCAGGTCGGGCAACCGCGACGCGCCGGTCGCGCGGGCCGAGAAGCCGCGCAGGACAAACACGCTGTCCGGAGCGTTGTTCCACGTCTCGGGAGTGAGCGAAACGGAGGTGACCTTGTACTGGAGCAGCTCCTCGACACTCATCTGCTTGAGTTCATCGAGTTCGGCCTGAACCGCGGTCTGCGCGGCGACAGGCGTGAGGCACAGGGTCACTCCCAACCCGGAAAACAATCCAACCAGAGGGAGAAAACGCAGGTGTGTTGCCATTATCGTCGCGGGGTAAAATTCATCATCGCTTCTCAGAGGCCAAGGTGCGGCGGCGCGGTGACGGGACGGAAACGAAATCGAAGGGAAATGCCAAGGTCACCACCAAATTGACTCCGCTCACGCCGTTCGGATCCCGCAAGGACGTGGTCGCAGGGGGCGATCCCGATCGGCTCACCAAGCCGGCACCCTGCTGCCACCAAATCGCCGCACCATCGTTTCACGTCCCGTTTTGCGTTTTTGCCGCAAAGTGATTCAACGCCCTTATGACCAACGGATTTTGCTCTCGGTTGCCCCTTGCTCTCCTCAGCTGCCTGGCTGCGCTCCTGCTGGGACCGCTGCGCACGCTCGCCGCCGGCGAACTCGTGTCGGGCCCGATGCTGGGTTACCGGGCACACCGCGAAGTATTCCTGTGGCTGGAGACGCGCGACGCCTCGGAAGTCAGCCTCACCTACTGGCAGCTCGGCAAACCCGACACGGCCCGCACGATCACGCATCGCGATCCGCCCGTCCATCCCGCCGGCGGCCAGATCCACCACTTTCGCCCGGGGCTGCTCGAAATGGGTGGCACCTATGCCTACCGCATCACGATCGACGGCGAGGAACAGGCCTTCCCCGCCCCCGCCCGCTTTGCCACCCAGGATCTCTGGGAATGGCGGAAGCCCGCACCCGCTTTCAGCTTTCTCGTCGGGTCCTGCGCCTACATCAACGACCCCGTCTACGACCGTCCCGGCGAGGGCTACGGCAAGACCACGCACACCTTCGAACTCATGGGCGAAAGCGGCGCCGATTTCATGGTTTGGACCGGTGACAACTGGTATTGGCGCGAGCCGGACTACGACTCCGTCAGCGGCATGTGGTACCGACCCATGCACGATCGGGCCATCCCGGCCATGCAGAAGCTCCTGGGCAGCATGCACCACTACGCCACCTGGGACGACCACGACTACGGGCCCAACGACTCGAATTGGTCTTTCGAATACAAGGAACTCGCCCTCGACATCTTTCAGGCCTACTGGGGCAACCACACCTACGGCGAACGCGATCACCCGGGCGTCTACCACAAGTTTTTCTGGGGCGACGCCGCGTTTTTCATGATGGACAACCACTACTACCGGGACGCGGCCGGCCTCGATCAGGACCGCCACCCGGAAAAAACCCAGTGGGGCCGCCGGCAGTTGGAATGGTTGAAACAGTCGCTCCTCGCCGCCCAGGAACTGCGCCATTTCAAGTTTCTCTTCATCGCCACCGGCAACCAGATGCTGCAAACCCAGCCCGCGGGCGAAAGCCACGAACTCTACCGCCGCGAACGTGAGGAACTGATGGACTTCATCGTGGAGCATCAGCTTTCGGGCGTCGTTTTCCTCACCGGCGACGTCCATTTCTCGGGCATGTACCAGCGCGACCTGCCGGATGGCCGCAGAGTCTACGAGATCACCTCTTCGCCGCTGAGCAGCGGCTCCTGGAATGTCGCCGAAAGCGAACGGGCCCAGGATCCGCACGTCATTCCCGGCACCTTGGTGGGCGACCAGAATTTCGTGCGCATCGACGTACGGGGCGAGGGAGCCGAACGCGAGTTGCTCGTCACGTGCATCGACAAGCAGGCCCAGGTTCGCTTCACCCACGTCATCAAGCTCAGCGACCTGCAGGTGCCGAAGGAAAGAGAGTAGCTTCAGGAGAAGCGGGACCCACTGCGTTCGGCGACCCACCTCCCATCGCCGTACCCACGTGCTCATCCTGGCTCTCCCGAGCCGGGCAACGCCACACAGACAGGAATGTCTGTGCTACAAGTCTCCGTTGCCGCTGAGGTACCACAGACATTCCTGTCTGTGTTTCCGTCCGGTCTCGTCGCCCCGCGACGGCAAACAGCCCCCGGCGCGGGGCCGGGGGCTGATACCAACAGGAGTCAGATCATCCCGGCGGCAACCACCGCCGGGAAACTCCAAATTCTGGGGCGCGCAGGTGAGGCGTTCGTGGCAGCGACCACCCGCTGCGCGCCCAAATCGTTTCACCTCGGTCCACAGCCGGAGCCGGTTTCGCCGGCACCCGGGCTGCAGCCGCCGCGGAGCCGGCCTCAGCCGAGCAGCGACTGCCACTGATCTTCGCGGGCGCGGGCTGCGGTCTTGAGCGCACCCTTGGCCACGAAGTCCTTGTAGTTGTCGCCCAGCACATGCACGCGCGGGTTCTCGAAACCTTCCTCGAGCAGCTTGGTCTGCAGCGCGACGCCGAAGCCCTTGATGAGGCTGCCGCCACCGGTGACGATGACGTTCTGCAGCAACTCCTCGACGCTGTCGGGATCGGCCCGGGCGATGAGTTCCTTGGTCATGTTGAAGACCTCCTCCAGCAAGGCCTGGCAACCTTCGCCGACCTGCGTGGTGACGTCGATCTTGCGGGGCTTGCCGCCGACCATGATGGTCGCGATGGCCGGCGTGGCGGCATCCTCCGACAGCACCCAGGAATGCTTTTCCTTGATCGTGCGCACGCGCGGCAGGGTGAGACCGCAATCGGGATAAGCCGCGAGGATCTTTTCGAGGATGAGACGGTCGACGGCGTCGCCGGCCAGCTTTGAGGTGAGTTGATCCTCGGTGGTCGGATAATGCCCCTGCACGAGGCAGACGTCGGCCGAGCCGGCACCGATATCGACGTAAAGGGAGTTGAGCACGGGATCCTGGTAGTCGATGTCACGCAGCTTCTCCTCCTGGCGGTAACCGAGGGCGGCCAGGAAAGGCTCCGGCACGAACAGGACCTTGTTGAACACGCCATGGACGGCCTCGCGGGCATTCTCGCGCGCTTCGAGGTCGGAGCTCGCGGGCATGCCGATGACAGCGCGCACCTCGGAGTTGCCCTCGCCGAGCTTGGACTTGATGTGCTGGGCAAAGAGGCGCGCGGCCTTCGTGTCCTGGATCACGCCGCCCTCGAGCGGGCGCACCAGGTTGAGGTGCAGCTTGTGTTTGAGAGCCATCGCGCCGAAGACGACCGTCTCATCGCCGGGAATGACGCCGGCGAGGACCTCGTCCTTCGCGTAGCCCACCACGGTGGGAATGCTTTCGTCGACCAGCGCTTCGCTCGAGCCGAGCGGCGCGGCGTAGACGCGGGACATGTTGGTGCCCCAGTCGAAACCCACCAGCAGCGGGGCGTTCTGGGTGAGCGTGGTGTCGGCGGTAAGGACCTTGGCCTTGGAGTTGTTGGAGGTTTTGGCGTTCATGATCTGACTTTCGTATTGTTGGTTGGAGGGAATCGGTTGGTTGAATCCGAGTTGGTATTTGATTTTTCGTTACCGGCTCAGGCGGGCGCCAAAGCGGGTTTTGAAAGGGGGCGGGCGGCGCGGGCGCCGGCGGTCGGGTTCCAGCGCTGCTCCATCTCGTTGAGGGCATCGAGCATCCCGGCGACGTCGTGGATCGGGATGCGGCGGGTGAGCTGCAGCGGGCGCCCGAGCACGCGGCTGCGGCGCTCCTCCGGCGGCAGGCTCTCCTCGGCGAGCCGGCGACTGATGATCGCCGATGCCACCCGTTCCTGGACCTGCTCGAACAGCCGACGCAGGCGCTCCTTGCGCTCCGCCACGGGCAGGCCGCAGGCTTGCGACCACTCGCGGATCACGAGCGGCAACGTGTGCTCCATCAACTGTCGCGCCTCCCGGTGGCGCCCCGTGCACTTGGCCAGGCAGCTCTCATGAGCCGCTTCACTGATCTCGCGCCAAAGCGCATCAGCCGAAGCAACCGGAACCGGGGTCGTGGAGGTGAGATGGAGCATAGGTGCATCGCCCCATGCATCGGCCATGCCAAGGAATGTATCCGATTATTTTGCAATAGTTTGCGCATCTGCCATCAATTCCGGCAATCGCGCTGTCGCATTTTCGCAGACCCACCCGGCAATTCCTTCCGCACCCCGGTGCCCCCGGACCGCTGCGTCTGAAGAGGCATCGACAATCCTCCGCCTCCATCTACCGTGGGCGGCAACTTATGCCCAAGCCCGTCACGTCCGCCGCCGCCGCCGCCGCCCCGTCGTCCTCGCCCTCCGCGTCCCCCACCCGGCAAGGCCTCAAGACCCGACGGCAAATCGTGGAAAACTGGCTGCCGCGCTACACCGGAGTCCCGCTCGATGAGTTTGGTGATCACATTCTCCTCACCAACTTTTCGCGCTACGTGAAACTGTTCGCCCGCTGGCACCGCGTGCCCATTCGCGGAAAGGACAAGGCCATGACCTCCGCCACCGCGGGCCGCATAACCATCATAAATTTCGGCATGGGCAGCGCCACCGCGGCCACGGTCATGGACCTGCTCACCGCCATCAAACCCAAGGCCGTGCTCTTTCTCGGCAAATGCGGCGGCCTCAAGCATCGCGCCGAACTCGGCGATCTCATCCTGCCCATCGCCGCCATCCGCGGCGACGGCACCAGCAACGACTACTTTCCGCCCGAGGTTCCCGCCCTGCCATCCTTCGCCCTGCAGAAAGCCATCTCGACCACCATCCGCGACTTTGCCCGCGATTACTGGACCGGCACGGTCTACACCACCAACCGCCGCGTCTGGGAGCACGACGCCAAATTCAAACGCTACCTGAAGAAGATCCGCGCCATCGCGATCGACATGGAAACGGCCACCATCTTCATGACCGGCTTCTACAACGAGATCACCACCGGCGTCCTCCTCCTCGTCAGCGATCAACCCATGCTTCCCGAGGGCGTGAAGACCGCCGAAAGCGACGCCGCGGTCGATGACACCTACGTCACCGATCACCTCAAGATCGGCATCGAGTCCCTCAACCAACTCATCAACCAGGGCCTCACCCTCAAGCACCTCAAGTTCTGAGGCCCGCCACCGGTGCCGGTGCCGCTCCGCTTCGCCCGGCCCGACCGTCGTCCGCTCCATGCGCCGTCGCCTTCGTCACTACTGGCAGGAATTTCGCCACGCCGAGCCGGGCCAACGCTTTCGCGCCCGCTACCGGCGGCGCGAGCGCGAGAGGCGGGCCGAGGGTTCGCAGTGGAGCCGCATCCTGCTGCTCGCGCTGGCCGTCATCTGCATCCTTATCGGCATCCCGCTCATGATCCTGCCGGGACCGGCGGTGGTCTTCTTCGCCCTCGCCGGCTTTCTCATCGCCGGCGAGTCGGGCTGGGTCGCGACCTTGCTCGACAACGGCGAACTGCTGATGCGCCGCCTCTTTCGGCACCTGCGTTCCCGTCGTCCCAAAGCCTGACGAGGCGCTGACTCGGACCATGGACTACGGACCACGGATCCTGGACTAAAATCTCCGACAACCGTCCCGGCGAGGCGCCGTTCAAATCGCCTATGGGATGGGTCACACAGAGAGCACCGGGAAGGCACGGCACGGAGCAGGGAGGAATTATACCGCGAAGTACGCGAAGAGACGCGAAGAACCCGACGACGGACAGCGGTCCTTTCGATTCGGTCCGTTTCCCTCGAAAAAGCGGCGGGTCACCCCACGTTCACGAGTCTTTCGCGTCTCTTCGCGCACTTCGCGGTTGAATATCTTCAACCTGGTGGTCGGAAGTCCCTTATTTCTCCCCCTCGCCGCGCGTCTCATCGCCGCCGGTGTCCTTGGTCATGTCGAGGATCTGCAGCTCCTTCAGGTCGAACTCCTCGTCGACCACCCTCAGCTCGCCGATCTGCACGTCGCCCGGCCGACCGAATCCCTCGCGCACCGTCGTCAACTCCGGCGTCTGCGTTTCCCGGCCGATCGCCGGCGCGCCCACCGTCACCAGCACCGGCAGCGCATCGGCCGCCCACACCCCGCGCGCCGGGCTGGCGATGCGGGTGTTCCACAGCGCCACCCGCCGACCCCGAATCAACGCATCGCGATCATAGGCCGCGATGTTCATCACAAAGAGATCGCCCTTCGCCAGCTCCAATACGCGATCGGCTTTTTCACTGCGCAGGCCACGCAGCCACTGCTTCGGATTGAGGCCCACCGGCTCCTTCACCTCGTCCATCAGGTCGAGCTTGTCGCCCCCCAACACCGTGAGCGCGCCGCCGAGGTCCCCGCGCATGCTGCCCCACGAGAAACCGAGCACCAGCGTGGGCTTGTGGTCGCCGGTCGCCGGAATGTAGCCCTGCTTCTTCAACTCGCGCAACACCACCTGCAGAAAGGCGTCGTTCTCCGGTTCGCGCTCCCCCGCCATGCCTCGACCGAAATCCTGGAAGCCCGCCGTCACCGCCTGATAGTAGGCCGGATTCTCCGGCGTGACCGGCAGGCGCCTGCGCCCCTCCGGGGTCATGTCCGTCACCGCCACCACCGCCATATCCTGAATATCGGCCCGCAGGGAGGCCGCGCCCGGCAGGAGCGTACAGAGGGCCACCAGCGCAGTGCGCAGTGAAGGAAGACTCGGGAAACGAAGCGGGGTGGACATGGGTGGCAGCGGCAAAGCGGAATCTGCGACACAAGGCAGCCGTTCAGGTTCCGCAAGCGCGAGTCGCGTCGCAATCCTTCCGCATCCCTTAACGTCAAACTCGTACGACCTTCGCCCCCTGCCACCGCCTCGCCAAACTGCCCCGCATGCCCCGCCCCCGCCTGACCGCTGTATTCAGCGCCACCCTACTCGCCGCCACCTCCGCCGCGGCGGCCGTTCGCACCCTCGATGTCGGCGTCGCCCCCGAGAGCCTGACCCGGGGCTGGGACGGTCACTACTATGTGACCATGATGGGTTCCCGTGACGGCAACGACCCTGCGTCCACGACCGATGGCGAGGTACGCCGCGTCACCGCCGACGGCCAGATCTCGGTCTTCGCCACCGGTTTCGATCAGCCCAAGGGCATCGTCTTTTCCGGCGAGCACCTCGTGTTCGCCGACATGCAGACGGTCTGGAAACTCGACCAGACCGGCGCCAAATCCGCCCTTGCCGGCCCCGACGCCTTCCCCACCCCGCCCACCTTTCTCAACGACGTCGCCCTCGATCCCGCGGGCCGCGGGGTCTATGTCACCGAAATGGGTCCCATCTGGGAGGCCAACGGTCCCGACGGCCTGCTGCCCACCGACGACCCCGGCGTGCTCGCCAAAGCGCCGCCCGGCCGCATCTACCACGTCTCCTGGGAGGGCACGGTCACCCTCGTGTTCGGGCCGAGTCCGCTGATGCGTTATCCCAACGGACTCTTCGTCGAACCGGACGGCCGCATCCTGGTGTGTGCCTTTTTCCTCGGCGACATCCTCGCCATCGCCGCCGGACAGGAACCGCAGGTGATCGCGTCCGGCCACCGCTCCGGCGACGGGGTCGAAACCGATTCCGCCGGCAATCTCATTGTGACCGAAGTGCGCACCGGGAAAATCTTCGTCCGTGCCCCCAACGGCCATCCGCCGCGTCTCCTGCACACCGCCAGGTCGGCCGCCGATCATTACCTCGATCGCGCCACCGGCACGCTCATCGTGCCCGACACCGCTTCCGGGCAACTGGTGTTCATCGATCTTTGAGCGCCGTCGGCACTCCGTGACTCCAGCCCCCGTTCAAACGCTAGAGTCATTGGTACGCTGACTTCCTGCCCCCACCCGGCAGAGTCGCCGCGCAGCGACCGGCGAGTCCGCCGTCCGCCTTCAACCCGCCCGACCCGCATGCTCCGCGCCGCTCTCCCTCCCCTGCTTGCCCTTGCCCTGGCGACGATCTCCCGCGCCTACGACCACTTCGAGGTCGCCGTCTACACGCGGGCCTACGAGGTACAGAAGATGGCCGACCCGGCCTGGCTCGAGGAGCACTGGGCCCGCATTTCCTCCCAGGTTCACATCGACAAGGTCTACCTGGAAACCCATCGCGACCTGCTGATCGTCGACGCCGCCACCCTCGAGGCCGCCAAGGCCTTCTTCGCCGCGCGCGGCGTGAAGACCGCCGGGGGCATCACCTACACCATCGACGAACCCAACCGCTTCGAAACCTTCTCGTATTCAAATCCTGAACACCGCGCCCAGGTGCGCGAGATCGCCGAGCACACCGCCCGTCATTTCAACGAGTTCATTCTCGACGACTTCTTCTTCACCTCCACCAAGTCCGCCCACGACGTCGCCGCCAAGGGCGACCGCACCTGGACGCAATACCGGCTCGACGTCATGAACGCCGCGGCCCGGGACCTCGTCATCGAACCCGCGCGGGCGGTCAATCCGGACGTCCAGGTCGTCATCAAGTATCCAAATTGGTATGACCACTTCGCCGCTCTCGGCTTCGATCTCGCCACCGGACCGACCCTCTTCGACGGTATCTACTCCGGCACCGAAACGCGCGACGCCGTCACCTCCGCCCAGCACCTCCAGCCCTACCTGAGCTACAACATCATCCGCACCTTCGAGAACATCGCCCCCGGTCGCAATGGCGGCGGCTGGGTTGATATCTTCGCCTCCTTCACCACCGACCGCTACGCCGAACAACTCGAACTCACCCTGCTCGCCAAAGCCCGGGAGATCACCCTCTTCCAGTTCGACATCATCGGCAATCCCATCACTCCCGCCCTGCGCGGTCCGTGGCAGGACCGGCCCACCAGTTTCGACTTCGATACCCTGCCGCCCGACGCCAACTTCGCCAGCGTGGCCGGCCAGACCTTTGCCGACATCGACCGCGTCCTCGGAGAACTCGGCCGCCCCATCGGACTCAAATCCTACCGCCCCCACCGCGCGACCGGCGAAGCCTTCCTTCAAAATTTTCTCGGCATGGCCGGGCTGCCCATGGACGTCGTGCCGGAGTTCCCCGTCGGCGAGCCCATCGTCCTGCTCACCGCGCAGGCCGCCGAGGATCCGGAGATCGTCCGGAAGATCACCGACCACCTCGCTGCCGGCCACACCGCCGTCATCACCAGCGGATTGCTCCGCCTGCTGCAGGATCGCGGGCTGCAGCACATCGCCGAGATCGAGCACTCCGGCCGCGTCGCCCTGGTGAAGGACTACGTCACCCGCCGACGCCTCGTGGGCGGCGACAAGGCCATCCTCATTCCCCAGATAACCTACCGCACCAATGATTCGTGGGAACTCGTCTCCGCCGTCGACGGCCCCAACGGCTGGCCGCTCCTGCACGACGCCGACTACCTCGACGGCCAGTTGCAGGTGCTCACCATTCCAGAGAACTTCGCCGACTTTGCCGAGATCGCCCCCGCCGCGCTCAACGACATCCGCGCCGCGATTACGAAACACCTGCCCGTGCAGCTCGAAGGTCCCGGCGGCGTTTGCCTTTTCCTCTACGACAACGACACCTTCGTGGTGCAATCCTTCCGCGACACCCCCACCGCCATCACGGTGGTCACCGGCCGTGACCGTGCCGCGATCGAGGATCTGGTTACCGGCGAGTCGTTGACCGGCGAGCAACGCCGGACCTTCACCCGCTGGGACCGCCCGCCGGAACCCGGTCCGCACGCGGTACCGCTCACCCTCGCCCCGCACAGCTACCGCGCCTTCCGGCTGAACCCGCCGCCGGAATAAACCCGGGCCGTCCGGCCCGTGGCTACGAGCGTGAGCGAGTGGTTGAACGCCCACTCGCTCACGCTCGTAGCCACGGCTGACCGGACCTTCTGTCGCCGTCCATTCCCGGCGATTGCTACCCCCCAAAAACATACACGCGCCACCTCGTCCCAAACTCGAAGGCAGCGCGTGTTTTGTTTGCGTGAACCAACCTTGATGCGAAAGCGAACAAAACGAATCGCCGGACGAAAGAGAAGCCTACCGGGATAACTTGCCCCAAACCGGGGGCGAATGGCTCTTCTCCCGCTGCGGCCGGCCGCCTTCCCGCCGTCACCCGCCGAACAGCGTATCCAGCTTCCCGCGCAGGCTGCGACTCAACGGCAGTTCCGCCCCCTTGCGCAGCACCAGCGTATAGTCGCCGTGCGCACTGGGACGTACTTCCTTGATCTCATCGATGCGCACCAGCGCAGAGCGATTCGCCCGCAGAAACCGCTCTTTCCCCAGCCGGCGCTCCATGGCCGCCATGGTGTCGCGCACCATGTGGCGCGGGCCCGCCGCCGTGTGCAGCACGACATAGTTGTCGGCCGCTTCCACCCAGTCGATTTCCGCCGGCGTCAGCAGCACCAGCCGGCCATCGACCTTGAAGCTCAGGCGCCCGGGCGCCTCGCCGCTCCCGCCGGCGCCACCATTGCCGCCATTCGGGCCACTCTCCCGCGCGTGGGTCTCGCGCCATTCCCGCGCCCGCTCCAGGGCGATCTGAAAACGCTCCCGGTCGAAGGGCTTCAACAGGTAATCCACCGCCTGCACCTCGAACGCATCGAGGGCGAAACTCTCATGCGCCGTCGCAAAGACCACGGCCGGCCGGTCCACCGTGGGCATCCGGGCCAGCACCTCGAGGCCGTTGGCTCCGGGCATTTCCATGTCGATGAAAAGGATGTCCACCCCGCCTTCGCTCAGCCGGGAAATGGCCGCCGTGCCGTTGCCACACTCGCCCACCAGTTCAACCTCCGGTTCGCGCTCGATCAAACGCCGCAGCCGCTCCCGGGCAAGGGGCTCGTCATCCACGATCAATACACGCATAGCCGACATGGGAGCACTTATGATGGGCATAATTAGGCGCGAAAAGACCCAAAAACGCCTACGCACCCCTTGCCGACTGCTCGCGGCTTTTTGCGCCATCGCCCTTCGGAGCCCCGATTTGATCGGTCGAGCGGGGCAGCCGGATCCGCACGCAAAGCCCGCCGCCCGGCGATTGCTCCAGCGCAAACGTGTGGGCGTCGCCGTAGAGCTCGCGCAGCCGCGCCCGCGTATTGCCCACCCCGATACCTTCCCGGCTGAACCCGCCCGGCGGCATGCCCACGCCGTTGTCCACCACCAGGATCTCCAATTGTTCGCCCGCCACCTGCGCCGACACTTCGATGCGGCCGCCCCCCTCCGCGCGCGGCTCCAGGCCGTGCTTTATCGCGTTTTCCACCAGCGGCTGCAGCAGCAGACTCGGCACCTCCCACTGCCGCACGGCCGGCTCCACCTCGACCGCCACCGTGAAGCGATCGCCGAACCGGATGCGTTCGATGTCCAGGTACTTCTGCACAAAGGCCACTTCGTCCGCCAGGCGCGTGAGGGGCTGGCCCGACTGGTTCATGGTCAGCCGCAACAGCTCGCTCAACCGCACCAGCATGCGGTCGGCCGCATCCACGTCACTGTGCATGAGCGAGGCAATGCCGTTGAGGGTATTGAACAGAAAGTGCGGCTTGAGCTGCCGCAACAGCGCCTGCAGCCGCGCCTCCGCCAGGTGCTTTTCCAGCTCCAGGGCGTGCACCGTGCGCTCATGGTACTTGCGGTAGTAGTCGAGCGCGTGGCTGGCCGAAAAGATCACCCCGTAAACCAGCAGGTTGAAGGGAAAGGTCTTCACCAGCAGCGGCCGGAACACTTCGCCGAATCCCACCGGCTCCTCGATCAGCCAGCCGTGCGCCTGCCCCACCAGCGCGCGCAGCACCACGTAGAGCAACGAGATCGCCAGCGCCGCGCCGAGATGGATCGCCCCCACCCGCAACGGCCGCGCCTCATCGGGCGGATACCGCCGGGCCAGCAGCAGGATCGGCACCGACAGCACCGCCCACACATACCAGTCCCCCAGCGAATAGCTGATCGCCTCCCCCCACGACACCGACCGGCCGATCAGTGAGCTCGACAGATAAAACTGACTCGCAAACGCCAGCCCCACCAACGTCCACAGCAGCAGTACTCCGCTGTACCGAAGCCATGAACGCGCGCCGCTGGTGGAACTCATCAGCAGGCAGTTCTTTTACAGAAGGTAACAAAGGCAACAAAGAGTGTCGTCGCCCTGCGTCTTCTTCCTTCGTTCTCTCCGTTTCCTTCTGTAAGAAACCCACCGTGCCCCCCAGCAGCAGCACTGCCACCGACCTCGTTTCGCCGCCGCCCGCCCGCGCGGCCGTTCCGCCGCTGCTGCCGGTGCTGCTGCCCCTCATTGTGGCCTCCATCGCGCTCAATGTGCTCTTCGCCTGGCTTTTCCCCAGCAACGACACCGCCCGCCCGGCTCCCCAGGTACGCTTCACCAACACCACCGCCGAGGCCGGCCTCGCCTTCACCCATCGCCATGGCTCCGCTCCCGCGCCGGTTTCCCTCGGCGGCGGGGTGACCGTGTTTGATGCCAACGGCGATCACCTCCCCGACCTCTTTTTCCCCAACGGGGCGCCCTGGCCCTGGTCCGACAGCGCCTGGCAGACCCCCGCCACCAGCGCGCTTTACGTCAATGACGGCACCGGCCGCTTCACCGACATCACCGCCGCCGCCGGCCTCGACGTGGTCATGAACGCCATGGCCGCCGTCAGCGGCGACTACGACAACGACGGCGATGCCGATCTGTTCGTCACCTGCATCGGAGCCGACCGCCTCTTCCGCAACAACGGCGACAACACCTTCAGCGAGGTCACCGCCGCCGCCGGCGTCGCCGGCCAGGACAACGACTGGAGCACCGGCGCCGCCTGGTTCGACTTCGACCACGACGGCCGGCTCGACCTCATCGTCACCCACTACCTCCGCTGGCCGGCCGAGGCCGGCCTCGCCGGCGCCATCAACTTCGCCCGCGTCGGCCGCTCCTATGGCACCCCCGTCGGCTTCCTCGACGTGTTCCCCACCGTGTATCGAAACCACGGTGACGGCACCTTCTCCGTCGTTCGTGATCAGGCCGGGCTGCGTCCCGTCGATCCGCTGACCGGCTTCCCCCGCGCCAAGGCCCTGTCCCTTTCGCCGCTCGATGCCGACCACGACGGCCTCCTCGACCTTCTGCTGCACTTCCACACCGGCGAACCCGCCCTCTTCCTCGGCCGGCGCGACGGGGGTTTTGCGCCCTGGGTCTCCACCGAGACGCTGCGCCGTGAAGGTCTCGCCGCCGGCCTCGCGACCGCGGGTTCGCTGCCCCTTGCGCCGGTCAACAGCGGCGACGACCTCGGCCCGCTCCTGCGTGCGCTCGCGCCCGGGCAGCGCTCGCGGGCGCCGGAGGGAGAAACCGACACCATCACCCTCGGCGGACTGGTCGCATTGGACTACGATCTCGACGGTCACCGCGACGTCTTCTCCGCCCACGGCTTCATGGAGTCCGACTTCGCCCGCATCGAAGCCGACGCCCCTTATGCATCCGCTCCGGCACTCTACTGGGACGACAACACGGCCTGGCACCGCGCCGACAGCCTGGCCATCGACGGGCTGCCGCAGCCCTTCACCGCCCGGGGTACCGCCACCGCCGATTTCGATGGCGACGGTGACCTTGATCTCGTGATCGCCCAGAACCAGGGCCCGGCCGTCTACCTGCGCAACGACCTGCGCGCCAATCCGCCCTGGCTGCGCATCACCCTGCGCGCCACCCGCAGTCACCCGAGCGCGCACGGCGCCCGCGTCGAGCTGCACACCCCGCGCCACGTGACGGTGCGCACCCTTTCGCCGCAGCTCGGTTATCTCGCCCAGTCCGATGACAGCCTCACCTTTGGCCTCGGCGAAGACACCCGCATCCGCCGCCTCGTCATCCAATGGCCCTCCGGCCAGCGCCAGGAACTGCGCGGCCTCGCCATCAACCAGCACCACCTCATCACCGAGCCGAACTGAGCGCGCGCAGCCACCCGCACCGCAACGCACGCCCATCCCTCGCCAAATCGCGCGCAGCCTGCTCCGCGCCCGTTGTTTATGCTGAACGTCCGCGCCCGCGTTCAGCCATGAAACCGCATCTCTACCTGTCGCTTCTCCCCGAGGCCCTCGTCGCCTCCCATCTCGCCCCCGCCAGTTTCGGCGCCTACCTCGCCACCGGCTCCCGCAAACGCGCCCGCGGTCAGGCCTTGTTCTTCCGTCTGGCCGACGACTACGCCGCCCAAAAACTCCAGGAACTCGAGGTTTCCCCCGACCTCGAACGCGGCGACACCCTCAATCCCCGCCACTCCGCGTATCTCTCCATCTACCGCGTGCTCGAACACACGCCGCTCGACGCCCTCGAGGCCCTCTACCTGGTCACCAACGACGGCCGTGTCCTCGAGCTGCTGCCCGCCGACTACTTCCGCGTCGAGGGTCCGCGCTTTCACCTCTATCAGGAATTCGCCCCCATCACGCCGCGCGTCGTGAGCACCCTCGGACCGCGCAAGTTCGCCGCCCAGATCACCGATCCCGCCCAACGCGTTTCGGTGCCCACGCTCGTTTTCGCCGAACTCGACCTCCAGCGCCTGGCCGACGACCCCGAGGCCGACAACGTCGAGGACCTGCCCTACAGCAATCTCGAACACCTGCGTGATTGCCTGCGCGAACTGCGCACCAAGGTCGGCAAACCCACCAAGACCGTCATCCGCTTCCTGCAGCAGGATGTGCTCTTCCGCACCATCAACCGCGGCTTCTTCGTCGCCCAGGCCGGCGGGGGCTTCCGCTTCTTCCCCTTCCCCGACCGCGCCGCCCTCGAGACCAACCACTATCCCTGGTGGCGCTCCGCGCTGAGCACCTGGGGCGAGTGATTCACGTCCGCTCCGTCCCCTGCCCTCCCGCGCCGCGCGGTCGCGGGGGACCGGCCCGCGCCCCGATCTCCGTTTTCCCGTCATGAGCTCCTCCCTATTCTGGTTCGTCCCGATCGCTTCCGCGTGCGCGCTGGGTTTCGCCGCGTGGTTCTATCGCCGTATGAAGGCCGCCCCCGAGGGCACGCCCCGCATGGCCGAAATCGCCGGCCATGTGCGAGCCGGAGCCATGGCGTATCTGCAACAACAATACAAAATCGTCGGCGTTTTCTTCCTCGTGCTCACCGGCGTCTTTGCCTGGCTGGCCTACGGCCTCGGCCTGCAGAACGCCTGGGTGCCCTTCGCCTTCCTGACCGGTGGCTTCTTCTCGGGACTCGCCGGTTTCTTCGGCATGAAGACGGCCACCTACGCGTCCTCCCGCGTGGCCCACGCGGCCAGCCAGTCGCTCGACGCCGGCCTGCGCCTCGCCTTCCGCAGCGGCGCCGTCATGGGGCTCGTGGTGGTCGGACTCGCCCTGCTCGATATCTCCGTCTGGTTCGTCGTGCTCAACCGCTTCGTCACCCACGCCGACCCGGTGCAGAAACTCCTGGTCATCACCACCACCATGCTGACCTTCGGCATGGGTGCCTCGCTCCAGGCCCTCTTCGCCCGCGTCGGCGGCGGCATCTTCACCAAAGCCGCCGACGTTGGTGCCGATCTCGTGGGCAAGGTCGAGGCCGGCATTCCCGAGGACGATCCGCGCAATCCCGCCACCATTGCCGACAATGTCGGTGACAATGTCGGCGACGTCGCCGGCATGGGCGCCGACCTCTACGAATCCTACGTCGGTTCCATCCTCGCCACCGCCGCCCTCGGTGCGGCCGCCTTTGCCGCCACCGGCGATGCCACTGCCGCCTACAAGTCCGTCATTGCGCCCATGCTCGTGGCCGCGGTCGGCACGATCCTGTCCATTATCGGCATCTTCGCCGTGCGCGTGAAAAAGGGTGCCTCCCAGCGCGACCTGCTCAATGCCCTCGGCCGCGGCGTCAACCTGAGTTCCGTGCTCATCATCGCCGCCTCCTACCTCATTCTCCGCGCCCTCGACCTGCCCAACTACACCGGCATCTGGGGCGCCATCGTGGTCGGCCTCATCACCGGCATCGTCATCGGCAAGGCCACCGAATACTACACTTCGCAGGAATACCAGCCGACCCGCGGCATCAGCGACCACGCCCGCACCGGCCCGGCCACGGTCATCATCTCCGGCCTCGGAGTCGGCATGATGAGCACCGTGGTGCCCGTCGTCGCCATCGTCATCGGCACCACCCTCGCCTACGGCTTCGCCGCCGGTTCCTGGAACTTCAATCCCGACTCCATCTCGCTCGGTCTCTACGGCATCGGCATCGCCGCGGTCGGCATGCTTTCCACCCTCGGCCTCACGCTCGCGACGGATGCCTATGGCCCCATCGCCGACAACGCCGGCGGCAACGCCGAGATGGCCGGCCTCGGCCCAGAGGTGCGCCGCCGCACCGACGCGCTCGACTCGCTCGGCAACACCACCGCCGCCACCGGCAAGGGTTTCGCCATCGGCTCCGCCGCGCTCACCGCCCTCGCCCTGCTCGCCTCCTATGTCGAGGAACTCAAGATCGCCATGCTGCACAACGACCAGGACAGCTTCGTCCTGCGCAGCGGCGAGGTCGTCGCCACCGCCTTCGCTTCGCTGCCCCAGTTCATGGAGTATTTTCAGGTCAATCTCATGAATCCCAAGGTGCTGCTCGGCATCTTCATCGGCTCCATGATGGCCTTCCTCTTCTGCGGCCTCACGATCAACGCCGTGGGCCGCGCCGCCGGCCGCATGGTCGAGGAGGTGCGCCGCCAGTTCCGCGAAATCCCCGGCATCCTCGAGGGCAAGGCCGTGCCCGACTACGCCCGCTGCGTCGCCATCTCCACCGCCGGCGCGCAGCGTGAAATGCTGCTGCCCTCCGTCATCGCGGTCGCGGTGCCCATCTTCGTCGGCATCCTCTACGGCGTCCCCGGCACCTTCGGCCTGCTCGGCGGCGGCCTCTCCACCGGCTTCGTGCTGGCCGTGTTCATGGCCAACTCGGGCGGCGCCTGGGACAACGCCAAGAAATACATCGAGGAAGGCCACCACGGCGGCAAGGGTTCCGCCGCCCACAAAGCCGCCGTCATCGGCGACACCGTGGGCGATCCCTTCAAGGACACCGCCGGCCCGTCGCTCAACATCCTCATCAAGCTCATGAGCATGGTCTCCATCGTCACCGCCGGCGTAAACGTCGCCGTCACGATCTTCTGAAGAGGAGCCGCCTCAGACCCGTCTTTTGACCACGGATGGACACGGACATGCCTCACTACCGTTCGGCCAATCACTGTTTCACGAAAGTCCGATATTAAGTTCCCAATCTCCTTGTTCCAGTGCGTAGGCGGTAGCCGAAGCCATCGGTGTCCATCCGTGGTTAAAAAACAAATCGGTCCGGCTACTGCCTCTCCGTTTCTTGTCAGGGGCAAAACGCTTCCAACAGGTGCTCCCGCACTTGCTCGGCCGCCCGCGTGCCCCGCAGGTAACCCGCCACCTCGATCTCGAAGCGGGGCGTCTCCCGCAGCACGCGCTGCGTATCCGGATCGTCAGGACGCTTGCGCCAGCGAAAGCGAGCCTTGCGGGCCTGGAAGTGCTCATGCGGATGCGGGGTCTGCGCATCGACACCTGGAACGCCGATGAGCGTCAGCCGCAGGTAGCGCTTGTCGCCACTGGTCATCGATTCCTTCAGCGCCACGTCACCCACCTCGTTTCGCGCCACCCGCTTCACCCGGCGTCCGCGCAACGACGTGCGCACCACCTCCAACTCACGCTCGCTCAACCGCAGTTCCGACCGCTGCCAGATCATGCCCGGCAACATTGCGGCCAGGAGCAGCGCGAAGGCGCCGAACCCGATCTTGATCAGCCAGACCGGCACGAACCACGCCACCGCACCGAAGATCGCGGTCATGACCGCCAGCATCACCGCCCCGCCCCGCACGCCCGGTTGATGAAAGCGCCACACCCGTACGCCGGCTTCGCGTGTTTCAGTCACGCCGGCCTCGGCGAGGTAATCGATCGGCTCGCGTCGCAACTCGGACTCCAGCAACGGGCCTCCCGCCGTCGGCTCCAACGACTCGCCCCGATCGAACACCGGAATCTCGAACGAGGTGTTCACCGCGTCGCCGCCGACCAGCGGGGCCTCGATCTGCAGGCGCCAGACCACCCGATCCTTCCGGTCACGCTCATCGGTGGGCTGTCCGGGTCCGCGCGGCACCTGGAATAGGACCGGCACGTCGTGCAGCCGGGCCGAGTTGCCCAACTTCGAGCGATCGAGCGCCGCATCCGTTTCCCACAACACGCGTTCGTTGGTGCGACGACTCTTGCCCGATCCGGTTTCGGTGAGCCGCAGATTGCGCAGCCGGAGCGTCACGCGGTCACGCAGTTCGGCCCCGCGCGGGATGTGAATCACTCCGCCGACGAAGCCGCCCCACGAGCCCGGCAACGGCTCCGGGTGAAACACCAGCGTGCCCAGCCGCCGGTGATGTCGCAGCCGCTTCCACGCCAGCACCAGCATCCACAGCCCGATCGCCCAGAACAGCAGCACCAGCAGGATGAGCACGTTGCCTTTGCGCAACTCGGCCGGAATTGCCCACACCCCGGGCGCGCTCAGTCCCATGAACGCCAGCCCGAACAAGCCGAACATGAATGCCTCGCCGCGCGCGCCGCCCTTGATCGCCCGGTCGTGCCACTCCGGCTTCCACTGCCACGGTTCGTCGGGGAACTGCGCCCGCAACGCCTGCTCCTGCTGATTCCGTCCCTGCGCCCCGCCGGTCAGCCCCGCCAATCCGGCCCACACCGCTGCAAAAAATCCCAACGCCCCCACGATGCCCGCCGTCCGTTCGTCGCCAGCGCGCTTCAACGCCACCGCCCAAAGGATCAGCCCCGCCGCCGCCACCGCCAATACCACCACCCACCGTCTCCCGCCCCGTCGCAACTGATGACCTGTGCGTGCAGCCATTGGTTTGCATCGTGTCACCCGCGGCGCCCCGCGGCAATCCCGCAACTGCCGAGAATTTCACTGAAACGACGCGGTCCGGAGGCCCACGTCCACCCGCAAGTACCGTGATTGAGGTGGACGCCGGCCTCCGGACGGCGTTGTTGCGGCGGCCGGGAATCGGGAGAACGGACCTCTCCGTCCGTTGCAGTGCGAGTAAACGGACGAGACGTCCGTTCTCCTTTTGGGTCTGCTCTCCGACTTCCGCCCTCCGACCTCCGTCCTCCGGCGCTTTCCGCTTTGCACCCGCCCGTGAAAACGCGACCGTGAGCGCTTCATGGATTTTATTCTCGACCGCGACGACGACGCCCCGACCCGCCCCGGCTTTCCGCCCATCGACTTCCGCGCCGAGCTCAATGACGAGCAATACAACGCCGTCACCGCTCCGCCCGGGCCCGTCCTCGTGCTTGCCGGCGCCGGTTCCGGCAAGACCCGCACGCTCACTTATCGGGTCGCCTGGCTGCTCCACCAGGGCATCCCCGCCGGCGAGATCATGCTGCTCACCTTCACCAACAAGGCCGCCAAGGAGATGCTCCACCGCGTGCACGACCTCACCGGCGTCGAGGCCAATCGCTTCTGGGGCGGAACCTTTCACAGCCTCGGCAACCGGGCCCTGCGCATGTTCGGCGAGTCCGCCGCCGTCAAACTCCCGCGCAACTTCACCATCCTCGATGCCGACGAGTCCGAGTCGCTCCTCAAGCGCACCGTCGAGGCCGAGCACAAGTCCTTCTTCAAGGACAAGACCAACCCCCGCCCCGGCCCGCTCTTCAGCGTGATCTCCATGTCGCGCAACACCCAGAAGTCCCTCGCCCAGACCGTCGACGATCATTACCCGCAATACCGCGACATCGCCGTCTCCCTGCCCACCTTCGCCAAGGCCTACGAGGAGAGCAAACGCAGCCAGAACGTCGTCGACTACGACGACCTGCTCGAGCTCTGGCTCAAGCTGCTCCAGGAGGACCAACAGGTGACCGACTACTTCGCCCGCCGCTTTCAGCACCTGCTCGTCGACGAGTATCAGGACACCAACACCATCCAGTCCCAGATCGTCGATGCCCTCGCCCCACACCACCGCATCATGGCCGTGGGCGACGACGCCCAGTGCATCTACTCCTGGCGCGGCGCCAACTTCGAGAACATCATGACCTTCCTGGACCGGCATCCCGGGTCCACCCTCCACCGCATCGAGACCAATTACCGCTCGACGCCCCAGATCCTCAACCTCGCCAACGGCGTCCTGCTCGCCCAACCCGTCGGCCGCCACTTCGACAAGGAACTGCGCGCCCACCGCGCCCACTCCCAGAAACCCTACGTCGTCCAGACCATGGACGATCGCGAACAGGCCGAGTTTCTCATCAAACGCATCCGCGCCCTGGTCGAGGACGAGGGCGTTTCGGCCCACGAGATCGCCGTGCTCTACCGCTCGCACTTCGTCGCCCTTGAGGCGCAGCTCGCCTTCTCCCGCGCCGGTATCCCCTATCACATTACATCGGGCGTGAAGTTCTTCGAACGCCAGCACGTACGCGACCTGGTTGCCCTGCTGCGCTTCGTCTACAACCCGAGCGACGAATCCGCCTGGCAGCGCGTCGTCAGCCTCCTGCCCAAGGTCGGCGAAAAAGGCGCCCAGAAAATCTACGCCGCCGCCCTCGATCACGCCCGTCTCATGCAGCAGGACTTCGTCGACGCCCTCACCACCGACGACGTGCTGAGCAAGGTGCCCAAGGGGGCCAAGGATGAATGGCCCAGCTTCTGCGCCTCGCTCCGCCAGGTCGCCGACGCCATGCGCAACGAGACCCCGCAGATCACGGTCGAAGTCGCCCTCGACGGTTGGTATGGCGACTACCTCAAGGGCGCCTTCGCCGACTACATCGACCGCCTCGACGAATTGAGCGCCCTGGCCGGCTTCGCCGCGCGTTACAACGAGATGCAGGACCTGCTCGCGCAGATCGTGCTGCTCAACGGCGAGACCAGCGACCGCTCGGTCGACCCCGATCAGGAAGCGATCAAGCTCACCACCGTGCACCAGGCCAAGGGCCTCGAATACGACGTCGTCTTCGTCATCGGCTGCGCCGACGGCCAGTTCCCCACCCGCCGCTCCATCGAGGCCGGCGACGTCGAGGAAGAACGTCGCCTCTTCTACGTCGCGGTCACCCGGGCCAAGAACGAGCTTTACCTCTGCTACCCCAAGGTCGCCTCCCGCCCCGGCCCCGGTGGCATGATGAACGCCCCCAGCCGCTTCCTCCAGGAGCTCCCCCCCGACCTCTACGAAGCCCTCCGCATCAAACGCTCCTACGGGTGGTGAAGCGCACCGCCACCGCGGTAGCGGTTTCGCCGCAGCCGTTTGTCGAATCCGATGCCCATGCCATCCTCCTTTCGTTTGCTGCTCCTCACCACCGCCCTGCTGGGGCTGTCCCCCAGGCTCGCGGCCGAATATCTGATCCAGATCTCTCAGTCGGGCGAACCGCGCAGCCGCCCCACTCATTTCGCCCCCGGCACACGGCTCACGCTCTCCGTGCAGCCGTACTCATCCGCCGATTCCCTGCCAACGGCAGCATCTTACCAGTGGTATCACAACGAGGAACCCATCGCCGACGCGACCTCCCCGGAGTATAAAATTGCCGCCCTGACCGCCGGGGATGCGGGCAACTACCGCGTTCACGTGACCCACGGCCCCCGGTCGGAGTTCAGCCTCAACACGGTCGTCATCAATATCGAAGCCCCGTTACCCGCCATCGTGGATCCCACTTTTACGGCGGACCTCGATGACCCCGGAACCTTCGTCGCCACTTGCAGCGACGGCACGGTATGGTTGCACCGCTACCCCGCTTCCTACGGCAGCCGTCAGTTGATTGCGCTCGACGACACCGGTCGTGTTCTGCAGACGGTCACGCTCCCAGAAACCGCAGGCCTGCCACTGGCCATGCTGGCGGATGGGACGTTCATCACGCCACAGGTTCCCTACCGGGTGAGCGCCAACGGCAGCGCCCTCCCCTTCACCCTGCCGCCGACGTTCGATCCGAACAAACCGGCTTCAGTGGCACCCGAGGCGCCGGCCCCGGTCCCTGGCTCCTGTTCCGCGGGGTCGGTCCCGGCCTGATCCCTCACGGCATCGCAGCTCCGGTCTCGGATCCCGCCATCCGGCTCTATGACGCGGGCAACAACCAGATCGACGAGAACGACACCTGGGCGCCCACGCCGGCAGCCAAGGGCCGCTTCGACCTTGTCGGCTCCCGCGTCGGCGCCTTTCCCCTGTCCGCCGGCAGCACCGATGCGGCTCTGGAACGCGGTCTGCCGGACGCGACGCCCTTCACCCTGCAACTGGTGAACACAGGCGAATCCAACGGCCCCGGTCTGCTGGAAATCTACGAGGCGACCGACAGCCGCAAGGGACTCGCCAATCTCTCGCTGCGCGCCCGCACCGGTCCCGGGCACGAGACGGCCACGGCCGGTTTCGTCCTCCACGACTACGCCGGATTCGGTCGCCCGGCCCGGGTGTTGTTGCGCGCGGTCGGTCCCGGACTTTCCGAATTCGGCGTCGAGGAAACGCTGCCAAATCCCGAACTCGTGCTGATGTCGGCCGCCGGCGAAGTCCTCCGTCGGGCCGAAACCTGGCACCAAGAAGACGACGCCGCGCAGATCCGCTACGTCTCGCCGATCGTCGGCGCCTTTCCTTTGGCCGAGACCGCGACCGACGCCGCCATGCTCATCGAACTCGCTCCTGGCGCCTACACCATGAGCGCATCGTCAGCCGAGCAGAGCAGTGGAGTCGTGCTGTTGGAAATCTACCTCGTGCCGTAGGTCCCGAATGGGATCGCTCCCGGCAAACCGTAGCCGGGCGGGAACTTCGACATTTGCGCCGACCGCGGATTCCTGTTCCGTCTTTCGGCAGAATGAAACCAAGCTCCTCGGGAAATTCCGTCCTCCTTGATCGTCTGGAGAAACGATTCGCGCAAAACCCAGGTCGCCATCGGGATCTGCCTTGGGCCGAGGTGAAATCGAAGCTGCTGGCCCGCCCCGACAAACTGCGTTCGCTTCATGAAATGGAAGCCACCGGCGGCGAGCCGGACGTGGTGGGACGCGACGAAAAAACGGGTGAGTTCCTCTTCTTCGACTGCTCCCCCGAAACGCCCAAGGGCCGCACCAGCCTGTGCTACGACCGGGCCGGCTGGGAATCACGCAAGGCCCACCAGCCGGCCGGCAATGCGATCGACACCGCCGCCGCCATGGGCGTGGAGCTGCTAACGGAGGAGCAATACCGTCACCTCCAGACCTTGGGCGAATTCGACCTGAAGACGTCCAGCTGGCTCGCGACTCCGCCCGAGGTGCGCCGGCTCGGCGGCGCCCTCTTCGGTGACCGCCGCTACGGCCGCGTCTTCACCTACCACAACGGCGCCCAGTCCTATTATGCCGTCCGCGGATTTCGCGCCATGCTGCGGGTTTGAGTTTTTCCGCGTTCCCTCGCTGGCTTTTCCCCTACCCCATGACGACCTCCCCCACCTCGCGCTTCGTCGCGCTCCTGCTGCTGCCCCTCCTCAGCGGCGCGCTCCTCGCCGCCGATCCCCGTCCCCCTCGCCCACCACCGCCCGTCCGCGCCCCTGATGGCCCCGGCGCGCCGGCCTTTCGTGTCGCCGGCGCCCCCGTCGGCACAACCGGGCTACGCGCCGCCCCGGGCGCCCTTCCGCCGCTCGATGCCGAAGGCGACTGGCTGGTGGGACCCGACTACACCCCGGCGCCCGAAACGCAGGAACAACCCGGCGTGCCCCACGGACGCATCGTCCAGTTCGTCATGAACTCGGCGGACAGCCGTTTCTATCCGGGAATCGCCCGGGAGGCCTTCGGCACGGTCGATCCGGACAATCCGCTCACGCTGATCGTACAGACGCACCCGCAGCCCTACCAGCGACAGATCACCGTGTATGTGCCCGCTCAATACGAGCCGGGATCCCCCGCCCCCTTCCTCGTTTCGCACGACGGTCCCAAGGAGTCCGGCCAGGTCGACGAACTCCTGGTGCACTCGCTCGACAACCTCATTGCCCAAGGCCGCGTGCCGCCCCTCGTCGCCATCATGATCGCCAACGGCGGCGGCGATGCCCAGGGCAGTCAACGCGGACTCGAGTATGACACGATGTCGGGCAAATTCGCCGAGTTCATCGAGGCCGAGGTCCTCCCGGCAGTCGAGGCGCAGGCACAGGTGACGCTCACCGATGATCCCGACGGGCGGGCCGCGATGGGCGGTAGCTCGGGGGCCGCCGCGGCGTTCACCATGGCCTGGTATCACCCGGAATGGTACCGGCGCGTGATCTCGTATTCCGGCACCTACATCAACCAGCAGTGGCCCTACGACCCCGTCACTCCCGGCGGCGCCTGGGAGTACCACAACCGCCTCATCGCCGCCACCGAACCCAAGCCCATCCGCATCTGGATGCACGTGAGCGATCAGGACCTGCTCAACCCGAACGTCATGCGCGACGGCATGCACGACTGGGTCATGGCCAACCATCGCATGGCCGCCGTGCTCCGCGACCAAGGCTACGCCTACCAATACGTGTTCTCCCTCAACTCCCTGCATGTCGACCGACGGGTGAAAGCGCAGACCCTGCCTCATGCCCTCGAATGGGTGTGGCAGGGTTACGAACCGAAACCCTGAACCGCCCTCGACTGCCCCCCCCGCCCTTCCGTGCAACGCAGCCGCGTCACGACCTGCCTGTTGGTGAGCCTGTGCTCGTTTGCGAGCGGACCACTGCACGCCGAGACGGCACCGCCGATCGACCTGAGCCCCCTGCTGCAGTCAGTCATCAGCGCCGCCGACATTCCAGGCGCCGCCGCCTTGGTAATTCGAGGCGATGAGGTGATTGCCCAAGGCGTGGCCGGGGTACGCAAACGTGGCAGCAATGTCGCCGTCAGCTTGACCGACCGCTGGGAAATCGCGTCCGGCAGCAAGGCAATGACCGCAACGGTGATCGCCACCTTGGTGACCGAGCACCGTCTGGACTGGGACGGAACGCTCCGTGAGCTTTGGGAGGCCAACGGCGCTTCCCTGCACCCGGCTTGGCGTGACGTTACCCTCGCGCAACTCCTGACCCACACCTCCGGCGCCCGCGATCGTCGGGGCGACTTCCTGCGCCTGACCCGCGGGCCGAACGCGGATCTGCCGGCCCAGCGCCGAGCCTATATCGCCACCGTCCTGTCGCATCCGCCTCCGACAGCTCCGGGCTCGGTATTTCACTACTGCAATACCAACTACCTCATCGTCGCCACCCTGGCCGAGCAGCTCACCGGTCAATCGATCGAACACTTGCTCCAGTCCCAGGTCTTCAACGCCCTGCAACTCTCGACCGCGGGCTTCGGCCCTCCCGGGACTTCCGGTCGAATCGACGAGCCCTGGGGCCACGGTTCGCGCTGGCTCCGTTACCTGCCGCTGCCCTTCACCCGCAACACACCCTTTGATCCCGGCAGCCCCCAGGCCGACTTTCCCGCCGCAGCCAATCCCGCCGGGCGCGTACACCTGTCGCTGATGGACTGGTCGCGCTTTGCCGCGCTTCACCTGCGCGGCGATCCGCACAACCCCCACCAGGAGGCCCGCCTTCGGCTCGATTTTGCGACCCTCCATCAACCTGCCACGGGAACCGACTACGCCGCCGGCTGGTATGTGGGCACGCGGTCCTGGGCCCGCGGTTCCCGCGCCACCGATACCGGCCGCATCCTGTACCATGCCGGTGACAACGGGCGCTGGAACTGTGTCGTCTACCTGGCGCCGGAGATCGATCTTGCCGTGCTCATCGCCTGCAATCGCGGCGGCACTTGGAAACCCGTCGATCAAATAGCCGGAACCTTGGTGTCGCGCTTCGCGTCCCCACCCTCCCACTCGGACACGCCCTAAAGCAATCACCTCCACCGCAACCCTCCCATGGCCTCCGTCTCCTCCTCCTACCTTCTCCTCTTTCGCAACGCCGGGCCCGAGACCCACGCCCACCTCACGCCCGAAGAACGTGAACAGATGACCCAGCGCTGGAATGCCTGGTTCGAGCGCCTCGCCGCCGCCGGCAAGGTCGCGTCCGCCAACCCGCTTGGGCTCGAGGGCCGCGTGGTTTCCGGTCCCCACGGCGAACGCATCAAAGACGGCCCCTACGCCGAGGCCACTGAAGTCGTCGGCGGCTATTTTTTCCTCACTGTCGCCGATCTCGACGAGGCCACCGCCATCGCCCGCGAATGCCCCGGCCTGCCGCTCGGCCTCACCGTTGAAGTGCGACCCGTGGTGGCGCGCAGCCCCGTGCTCGACCAGGTCCGCGGCAGTCTCGATCGCTGACCCGCGGGACCCACTGATCCACTCGCTCACGCTCATAGCCACGGGCTCCGTTTATCCACGCGCTCGTAGCCACGGGTCCCATGTTCATGCTCGAAGCTACGAGCGTGAGCGAGTGGAGTTCCTGCCATTCTTCTCAACGCTCCCATGCCCACTCATCCTCGTATCGACGCCCTGCTGCCCGAACTAACGGCCTGGCGACGTGACTTCCACGCCCATCCCGAATTGCTTTACGACACCCACCGCACCGCCGGGATCGTCGCCGAAAAGCTGCGCTCCTTCGGCTGCGACGAGGTGGTCACGGGCATCGGCCGCACCGGCGTCGTCGGCGTGATCCATGGTCGGTCCCGCGGATCCGGACGTGTCGTCGGCCTGCGGGCGGACATGGATGCCCTGCCGATCACCGAACAGACCGGCCTGCCCTACGCCTCCCAAAATGCGGGCGTCATGCATGCCTGCGGACATGACGGGCACACCACCATCCTGCTGGGCGCCGCCGCCATCCTGGCCGAGACCCGCCACTTCGACGGCTCCGTGGCCGTGGTCTTCCAGCCCGCCGAAGAAGGCGGCGCCGGCGGCAAGGCCATGTGCGAGGACGGACTCATGACCCGTTTCGGCATCACCGAAATCTATGGCATGCACAACATGCCCAACCTGCCCGTGGGCCATTTCGGCATCCGCCCGGGCGCGTTCTTCGCCTCGACCGATCAGTTTCGCATTCAAGTGCAGGGCCGCGGCGGTCACGCCGCCAAGCCGCACCAGACCATCGATCCCACCGTCGTCGCCGCGCACCTCACCCTCGCGCTGCAGACGATCGTCTCGCGCAGCGCCGATCCCATGGCCCCGCTCGTCGTGTCGGTCACCAGCTTCACCACCGCCAGCCAGGCCTTCAACGTCATCCCGCCCGGCGTGGAGCTCAAAGGCACCGTGCGCGCCATGGCCGCGGAGTCCCGCGATGGCGCCCTGCGCCGCATCGACGAAATCGCCGCCGGCATCGGCGCCACCTTCGGCGCGACGATCGAGGTCGAACACCTGCCGGGCTACCCGGTCATGGCCAACCACCCGCGGGAAACCGCCCACGCCCTGGCCGCCGCCCGGGCCGTCGCCGGACGGGACGACGCGGTGAATCCCGACGAACCCGCGATCATGGGCGGCGAGGACTTCGCCTTTATGCTGCTCGAACGTCCCGGTGCCTACATCCTCACCGGCAACGGCGACACCGCCGGCGTGCACCATCCCGCCTACGACTTCAACGACGCCGCCCTGCCGCACGGCGTCTCCTACTTCGTCCGCCTCGCCGAAGACCGGCTCCCGATCGACGACTGATTCGCGCCCCCGGGAGATCCGGCTCGGCGTCATCGCTTATCGGATACACGGGCTGCGACCCTGGCCGCAATCTCCGCCCCGATCGCGAGCGAGGCCGTCGCCGCCGGACTCGGCGCGTTGAGCACGTGCAGCGCATTGTCGCGCTCGATCAGATCAAAATCCTGCACCAGCGTCCCGGCCGGTGTCATCGCCTGCGCCCGCACGCCGGCTCCGCCCGGCGCGAGATCGGCCATCGCGATCTCGGGCACGAGCCGCTGCAACGAGGCGCAGAACAACTCCTTGCTGAACGACCGCCGCACCTCGTCCCAGCACATGCGTCCGTGTTGCCGCATGAACCGCCAGAGGCCGGGAAACGTCAACGCGTCGAACAGCTCGCCCAGCCGCACATCGGTCTTGCGATAACCCTCGCGCGCGGTGGCGAGGATGGCGTTGGGCCCCGCCTCGACCCCTCCGCCGATCATGCGCGTGAAGTGCACGCCGAGGAAGGGAAAGGTCGGATCCGGCACCGGGTAGATCAGGTGCTTCACCAGATGCCGCCGCTCCGCCCGCAGCGTGTAGTACTCGCCCCGGAACGGCACGATGCGCGTGCCCCGCGCCTCGCCCGCAAATACACTCACCTTGTCGCAGTGCAGCCCCGCGCAATTGACGATGAAGTCCACCACGGTCTCGGCCTGGCCATGGGTCACGCGCCAGCCATCGCCATCCCGTGCGATCGCCCGGACCGGGGCACCCGCCAACAGTTCGACCCCCGCCTCCCGGTTCGCCATGACCAACGCTTCGATGACCGCCGCGTAGTCCACGATGCCCTCCTGCGGTACCAGCACGGCGGCCACGCCCGCGGCATGCGGTTCACGCTCGCGCAGCTCGGCTTGCGACAGCCAGCGCAGTCCGGCCAGCCCGTTTGCCGTCCCTCGTTCCAGCAGCGTGCGCAGCCGCTCCACCTCCGCGTCATCGGTCGCCACCACGACCTTGCCGCATATTTCATGCGGCACCCCGCGCTCCCGGCAGAACGCAGTCATTTCGCGAATGCCCGCCACCGCCAGCCGGGCCTTGGCCGAGCCCGGCTTGTAGTAGAGTCCGGCGTGCAGCACGCCGCTGTTGTGCGTGCTCTGGTGCCGTCCAAATCCCGCCTCCTTCTCCCACAACACGATCCCCGCCGCCGGCATCGCCGAACGCAGCTTCCAGGCCGTGGCCAATCCCACCAATCCACCACCGACTACGCCGATCTTCATCAACCCGCACAACAATCACCGGACCGACTCGAGGCAATCGGACAATCACGCTTGTCGCGACTGCGGTTTCACGCTCTCCGTAGTCCCTTCCATGAGTGATTCCTCCGTCGAAAACGTCGTCATTGTGGGCACCGGCTGCGCCGGTCTCACCGCCGCCATCTACACCGGTCGCGCCAACCTCAACCCCCTGGTCCTCGAAGGCACCCAACCCGGCGGCCAGCTCACCACCACCTCCGAGGTCGAGAACTTCCCCGGCTTCCCCGAGGGCATCGACGGTTTCATGCTCATGGACAACCTGCGCAAGCAGGCCACCCGCTTCGGCGCCCGCTTCCAGCAGTCGCTGGTCGACTCGGTCGACTTCAGCAGCTCGCCCAAGCAACTGGTCTGCGCCGGCAAAACCATCCTCGCCCACACCGTCATCATCGCCACCGGCGCCTCCCCGCGCATGACCGGTGTGCCCGGCGAAAAGGAACTCTTCGGCGGCAAGGGCGTGACCACCTGCGCGACCTGCGACGGCGCCTTCTACCGCAAGATGGATGTCGCCGTGATCGGCGGCGGCGACAGTGCAGCCGAGGAAGCCCTCTTCCTCACCCGCTTCTGCAGCAAGGTTTACCTGGTCCACCGCCGCGACGAACTGCGCGCCTCCAAGATCATGGCCGACCGCGTGCTCGCCCATGAGAAGGTCGTGCCCGTCTGGGACAGCGTTCCCCTCGCCGTCGAAGGCGTTGAACAAGGCGCCGTCAGCGGCCTGCGCATCAAGAACGTGAAGACCGGCGAGGAAAGCACCCTGCCCATCAAGGGTCTCTTCGTCGCCATCGGCCATATTCCCAACACCGGCCCCTTCGCCTCCGCCCTCGAGACCGAGTCCAACGGATATTTCAAACCCGCCGCCGGCTCGCAGGTGAAGACCAACGTCCCCGGCGTCTACGTCGCGGGCGACTGCGCCGACCACGTCTATCGCCAAGCCATCACCGCCGCCGGCATGGGTTGCCAGGCCGCCATCGAAGCCGAACGCTGGCTCGCCGAGCAGGAGTAAAAAACGGGGAGCGTGCCGCGCCCCGTTTTTCACTATCTTTCAACTTGCCCGCCCTCGGGCAGGGCAGCGCACTCCTTTCGTGCGCCTCGACCCGTCCAATCCCGACGCGCCCCCACCCTGGGGCCGGATCGAACGTCTCATGCCCGCGGAGATCGAGGCGATCGCCGCCGCCGTTCCGGTCGCCTACCTGCCGTGGGGCGCGCTCGAGTACCACGGTCGCCATGCCGCCACCGGTCTCGACAGCCTGAAGGCTCACGCCCTTTGCCTCGCCCTCGCCCGGGAGGTCGGCGGACTCGTCTACCCCGCCGTCAGTCTCGGCGCCAACACCATCAAAACCGCGCCCGATCTCCAATTCCCGCGCCACTCCATCGACTTCTCCGAAACCACGCTGCGCCTGGTCGCCCGCGAGTATTTCGCCCAGTTGGCCGACGAGAGCTACCAGGTGGTCTTCGTGCTCTGCGGCCACGTAGGCCAGCCTCATTACGACATCCTCAAAGAGGAGGCCCGCCGGGCCGATGACGCGGCCACCCGAACCACGTTCATCGCCACCTCCGAGACGGATCTGGTCCCGCCGGAGCTGTTCGTGGTCAACCACGCCGCCCTCGGTGAAGTTGCCCTCCTGATGGCATCCGATCCGGATTGCATCGACCTCTCCCGACTGCCCGCCGACCGCGTACCCACCCTCGCCGACGATGCCGTGTGGGGACCCGATCCGCGCCCGGCCACCGCCGAACTCGGCCGCACCTTCACCGCCGCCTTTGTTGCCGCCGCGGCCGCCCGCCTCCGCCCCCTGCTCCCCCACTCCTCCGCCCCATGAATTATCGTGTCCTCGGTCGCACCGGGCTCTCCGTCAGCGAAGTCAGCCTCGGCACCTGGTCCTTCGGCTCCCCCATTTACGGCGGCGTCGCCCACACCGAAGCCCACGACGCCATCCGGGCCGCGCTCGATCTCGGGATCACGCTCTTCGATACCGCGCCCCTCTACGGCACCAAGGACGAGGACGGCATCGCCGAAACCGTGCTCGGCCGCGCCCTCGGCGCCGACCGTGACCGCGTGACGATCGCCACCAAGTTCGGCCGCTACCCCACACTCGGGCACCTCAACACGTTCTATCATGCCGAGGGTGTCACGCGTTCGGTGGAAGACAGCCTCCGCCGCCTCGGCACCGATCGCATCGACGTGCTGTTTTTTCATTCCCCCTTCGGACCCGAACAGATCGAGGACAGCGTCTGGGGCGCGCTCGATGCTCTGAAGGCCAGCGGGAAAGTCCGTTTCGTCGGTCATTCCCTCTCGCTCCCGGAGAAGACCAGCGAAATGACCCGGCAATGGGCCGCCGACGGCCGGATCGACGTCGTGCAGCTGGTCTACAGTCTGATGAATCGCGAAAACTGCGGGCTTATCGACGACCTCGCCGCGCTGAACATCGGCCTCGTTGCCCGCGAATCGCTTGCCAACGGTTTTCTCGCGGGAGTCTACACGCCCGACACCACCTTTCCTCCCGGCCATCTCAACGCCCGCTACTCCCGCGCAGAGATCACCGAACGGGTGGCCGCCGCCGAGGCTTACCGCCGCGCCCTCGTCACGGGTGATTGCACCACTCTCGCCCAGGCCGCCCTGCGCTGGGTGCTCGACCAACCCGGGATTTCCACGGTTCTGGCCGGGTCAAGCAAGGTGAGCGAGATTGCCGACTGCGCCGGTGCCGCCTCCGCCCCCGCGTTCAGCGCCAGGCAGTTGGCCGAGGCTCGGGCGCTGCATACCAAGGACTTCGCTCCAGCCTGAGACCGCGAAACCCGCGGTGCGCGACCCGGCAGGCGACTCTGGGGTACCACAGGCATTCCTGCCTGTGCCTGCCGGATCGGCGCCGAGGGGCAGGGCACACAGACAGGAATGTCTGTGCTACAAGTTCCTGCTACAGTGTGAATACCACGGGCATTCCTGGCTGTGCGCTCCGGACCGGTCCCCCCTGCGCCTCCGCCATCCGCCGCCTTCCGGCACCAATTCGCCCCAAAACTTAGAATAATTCCAATTCCTTCTTGCGAATTGGAACCATTCCAAATTCGGTGCCCGACTCCCTCCGAGCCATGTCCGCCACTCAATCTCCCACCTTCCACCTTGCCGAACGGCTCATCGCCGCCGGCCTGCGTCCCACCCCGCAGCGCGAGACCGTCTATGAGGTGCTGCTCGGCAAACGCGACCATCCCACGGCCGACGAAGTGTTTGCCCGCGTCAAGGAGGCCATGCCGTCCATTTCCCTGGCCACCGTTTACAACTGCCTGGAGGCGCTCGTGCAGCATGGCTTGGTGCGCGCCGTCAATTTCGAGCGCGCCCCCACGCGCTACTGCCCCAACCTGGTGCCGCACGCTCACTTCCATGACGAAAACGGCGCCACCCTCGATGTCGACCTGCCGACCAACCTGCTGGAACAGCTCCGCGCCTTGCTCCCTTCCGGCTACACGGCCCGCCACATCGAAATCAACTTCCACGGCAAAGCCCCCACCGCCTGAATCTCCCGACTCCCCCCTTTCACTCACTCCCTTTCACTTCTCCCTTTTACTAACGTCACATGAACACCCTCGAAATCCGAGACCTCACCGTCGCGCTCGTCGACACGCCCGAAACGCCCATCGTGAAGGGCCTGAACCTCACGATCAAAACCGGCGAGGTGCACGCCATCATGGGGCCCAACGGCACCGGCAAATCGACGCTCTCCAAGGCCATCGCCGGCCATCCCGACTACGCCATCACCGGCGGCGATGTGCTCATCGACGGCGAATCCATCCTCGAAATGGAGCCCGATGAACGCGCCCGCGCCGGCATCTTCCTCGCCTTTCAATATCCCGCCGAGGTCCCCGGCGTCTCCATCGCCAATTTCCTGCGCGCCGCCGAACAGGCCCGCCTCGGCGAAGGCGAAAACGTCAACGCTCCCGCCTTCTACAAAAAGCTCTACGAGAAGATGGACGCGCTGAAGATCGACCGGAAGTTCACCGCCCGCTCCGTCAACGAGGGTTTCTCCGGCGGCGAAAAGAAGCGCTGCGAGATCCTTCAGATGGCCATGCTCGAGCCCCTCTTCGCCCTCATGGACGAAACGGACTCGGGTCTCGACATCGACGCCCTCAAGGTCGTCGCCGAAGGCGTCAACGCCCTGCGCGGCGAGAAGCTCGGCGTCCTCCTCATCACCCACTACCAGCGCCTCCTCAACTACATCGTCCCCGACTTCGTGCACGTCATGTACGACGGCCGCATCGTGAAGAGCGGCGACAAGAACCTCGCCCTCGAACTCGAGGAAAAGGGTTACGACTGGGTCAAGGAAGCGTTCGCCGCCGCCACGGCCTGAGCGAACCGCCCGCCACCGAAAATCGAGAATCCAAAATCGAAAATCTCATGAAGCCTCTCGAAGAACTAGAGACCCCCGCCGTCGAAAACCCGGCCGAGGGCATCGACCAGTCCGCCGGCGATTTCACCTACGACGTCAAATACGACTACGACGCCGGCACCGGCCTCACCGAAAACACCGTCCGCTACATCAGCGACGTGAAGCAGGAGGAGGAGTGGATCCGCGAGTTCCGCCTCAAGGCCCTCAAGGTGTTTCAGGACAAGCCGCTGCCCACCCACTGGGCCACCAAGGATCTCGAGAACATCGATTTCGACAAGATCCGCTACTACCTCTCCCAGGGCCAGAAACCCAAGCGCACCTGGGACGAGGTGCCCGACGACATCAAGCGCACCTTCGAGCGTCTCGGCATCCCGGAGCAGGAGCGTAAGTTCCTCGCCGGTGTGGAGGCCCAGTTCGACTCCGAAGCCGCCTACTCCAACGTGAAGGAGATCGTCGCCAAGCAGGGCGTCATCTTCATGGGCTCCACCGAAGCCCTGCGCGAACACCCGGAGATCTTCCGCAAGTGGTTCGGCAAGGTCATCCCGACCTCCGACAACAAGTTCGCCGCGCTCAACAGCGCCGTGTTCTCCGGCGGCTCCTTCATCTACGTCCCGCCGGGCGTGAAGGTCAGCCAGCCGCTCCAGGCCTACTTCCGCATCAATGCCGAGAACTTCGGCCAGTTCGAACGCACCCTCATCATCGTCGATGAAGGCGCCGAGGTCACCTACATGGAGGGCTGCACCGCGCCCAAATTCTCCACCGCCACCCTGCACTCGGCCGTCGTCGAGCTCGTGGCGATGAAGAACGCCAAGATTCAATACATCACCGTCCAGAACTGGGCACCCAACGTCTACAACCTCGTCACCAAACGCGGCCTCGCCCACGAGGGTGCCGAGATCAAGTGGATCGACTGCAACATCGGCAGTCGCCTCACCATGAAATACCCGGCCGTCGTCCTGAAGGGCAAAGGCGCCCGCGGCGAAGTCGTTTCGATCGCCCTCGCCAACGACGGCCAGCACCAGGACACCGGCGCCAAGATGATCCACGCCGCCGACAACACGACCTCCACCATCGTGTCGAAGTCGATCTCCGTCGGCCAGGGCGTCGCCACCTACCGCGGTGTCGTGCACATCCCCAAGCACCTCAAGGGCTGCAAGAACAACACCGAGTGCGACGCGTTGCTCATCAACAGCAACTCCCGCACCGATACCTATCCGGCCATCACCGTGCGCGGCGACAAGCACGCCACCCAGCACGAGGCCTCCGTCTCGAAGGTGAGCGAAGAGATGATCTTCTACATGCAGCAGCGCGGCCTCACCGAGGCCCAGGCCATGAGCCTCGCCGTGAACGGCTTCGTCAACGACCTCGTCCGCCAGTTCCCCATGGAATACAGCGTCGAACTCAAGCGCCTCATCGACCTCGAGATGGAAGGATCCGTCGGCTGACGCCGACGGAGTGAAGAGTGAAAGTGAGGAGGGAAGGAGGGAACCCCGCCGCCTGAAACGTCCCTTCCTCCGTCTCACTCTCACTCACTCCCTTTCCCTTTCCCTCACTCCCTTTCCCTTTTCCCTAGATGACTTCAGTCAGCTCCTCTCCCTTCACCGGTCTCGACGCCGAGCGGTTCCTGACCCACCTGCAACAGCGCAGCTACCTGCCCGCCTGGTGGACCGCCGCCAAGCAGGAAGCCTGGAACGAGTTCGTCGCCCGGCCGATGCCCAAGCGCACCGATGAAAACTGGCGCTTCGCCAACCTTTCCGGTCTCGCGCTCGACGGCTTCATCGTGCCCGAGGATCACTCCTCGCTGGTCCCGCACCTGCCCGACTTCCCGCACGCCTCCGAGATGGTGTTCTCCAATCGCCAGCTGGTCGGTCGCACCACCCTGCCGCGCGAACTGGCCGAGCAGGGCGTGATCTTCGCCCCGCTCGACGAGGCCTTGCGCGACCATCCCGAGCTCGTTCGCCGCTACTTCCAAAAGCAAAGCGTCAATCTGGGCTCCGAGAAGTTCATCGCTCTCAACATCGCCTTCACCGCCAGCGGCGCCTTCCTCTACGTGCCGAAGAACGTGAAGGTCGACCTGCCCTTCGTGGTGCAGCACACCATCACCGGCGACAAGCAGTCGATCTTCCCGCACACCATCGTGGCCCTCGAAGACCACGCCGAAGCGACCGTCGTCGAGTTCTTCGTTTCCGGCGACCAGGCCGCCCACCTCGCCTCGGGCGTCAACGACCTCCACGCCGGGGCGGGCTCCAAGCTCACCTACGTCGGCGCGCAAAACTGGTCCGACGAAACGCTCTCCTTCCAATCCAACAGCCTCGCCGCCCAGCGCGACGCCCGCATCACCTGCCTCAATGTGCACCTCGGTGGCCGCCAGGCCCGCCACGATTCGCACTCGCGACTCCAGGGTTCCGGCGCGCACTGCGACATGCTCGCCCTCACCGTGGCCAAGAGCAGCCAGGAGTTCGACCAGCGCACCCTGCAGACCCACCAGGCGCCGCACACCACCTCCGACCTGCTATACAAAAACGCTCTGCTCGACCAGGCGAAGACCATCTTCTCCGGCCTCATCGTCGTCGAGCCCGACGCCCAGCAGACCGATGCCTACCAGACCAACCGCAACCTCATGCTCTCCGATGAGGCCGAGGCCAACAGCCTCCCCGGTCTGGAAATTCAGGCCAACGACGTGAAGTGCTCCCACGGCGCCACCTCCGGCCGCATCCCCGCCGAACAGGAGTTCTACCTCCAGTCCCGCGGCATCGACCCCACCAAGGCCCACGAACTCATCGTCTTCGGCTTCTTCGAGGAAGTCCTCAACCGGCTCGCCAACGACGACCTCCACGCCGTCCTCAGCAACCTCATCCAATCGAAGTTCAAAAAGTAGGACAATTGGCCCACGAAACACGCGAAATGACACGAAATCAGAGCATCCTGAACCATCGCTTTTCTTTCGTGCTCTTTCGTGTTTTTTAGTGGGCATATAAACCCATGAACCGCGACCGCACCCTCTCCCGCGACGTCACCGCCACCCAGATTCCCTCCGGCGACAAGCACACGCTCTTCGCCGATTCGAAGGTATTCATTCACCAGATACTGGGCGGCAGCTACACCGTGCAGACCGATACCGGCCTTTACCGCATCGACGGCAAGGACGCCGACGCCGTCGGTGAGACCGTGGTTGAGGAAACCGTCGAGGCCGCCACCACGGCCGACGGATCACCCGACCCCGAGGCCGTGTGGGACCAGCTCAAGAAGGTCTTCGACCCCGAGATCCCGGTGAACATCGTCGACCTCGGCCTCGTCTACTCGATGGACATCATCAAGCTCGACGACGACGAAGGCTACAAGGTCGACATCGCGATGACCCTCACCGCCCCCGGCTGCGGCATGGGCCCGGCCATCGCCGAGGACGCCAAGAGCAAAGTCCTGCTCGTCCCCGGCGTGAGCCTCGCCGAAGTCCGCCTCGTCTGGGAACCCGCCTGGACCCAGTCCATGATCAGCGAAGAGGGCAAAATGGTCCTCGGCCTGATCTGAGGCGGGGAACGCTCATCTTCGCTGATCAGCGCTGATCCCATGAGGAAAGACTAGAACCAAAGCAGCGTTTTCCACCCTACTTCGGAGTGAAGTTGCGGTTGCCGTAAGTTTCACAGCCACCCATCCTCGCTTCATGAAAACCAGCCCGACAGCACCTTCCCCGGACTCGGCGGTTCAGGAAGCGCAGAAGCTCTATCGTGAGTTTCATGCCCGCTGTTTCTGGTCGTTCGATCCGCATCTCGTGGTGACTGCTGACAAGATCAACTGGGTGCGCAGGGGCCTGCGCCATCACGGCGGCATGCGCGGCTGGAAAGCTGCGCAGCGCTTGCCCGAAACCCCTCAGTAACGTGCCCCTGCGTCCGATCCAGCTGGAGATTGGCCGCTTGTTGGCAGGCAATCGCTCCACCTCGAGCCACTTGGCTGGCGGCGCCGGGTTGCATCAATCCGCACAGTCATTTCGCTACTCCAACGATTTGGACTACTTTAACGACCGTGAGGAATTGGTTGCCACCAGCTTCGCCCAGGACCGTGTCTGCCTGGAGCAGGCCGGATTCCAGGTAGCAGTCGAACTCAACCAGCCGGGCTACATTCGCGCCATCGCCTCCAAGCTCGGCGAGGAAACCAAAATTGAATGGGCGTATGAATCCGCCTTTCGATTCATGCCACCCGTGCCGCATCCCGAATTGGGTTTCGTGCTGCATCCCATCGATCTCGCCATCAACAAAGTCCATGCCTTGGCCGGGAGAGACGAAGCCCGCGACTTTCTCGATGTCCTGCACAGCCATCGGTCCCTTTTGCACTTGGGTGGGCTCTGCTGGGCGGCCGTCGGCAAGGATCCCGGATACAGCCCGTTGGGACTCTTGGAGCAGCTCGGACGCAAAGGGCGCTACCGGCCGGAGGACTTCGATGGCTTGGAACTCACAGAGTCAGTCGACCTGCCCCAACTACGCCGGGAATGGAATCGCGCGCTGGAAGAAGCCCGTGCAACCGCCGAACGCCTGCCACCAGAAGAGGCCGGTTGCCTCTATTTCAATCCGGCAACTCAATCATTCGTCGTCCCCGGTGACGAACCGTGGAATCTGGTAAGACACTGGGGAACGGTTGGAGGAACTCTGCCCACCTTCAAAGACCCTAATCGCTAATCCCCGCCATGGCCACCACCGCGCCACCGTGCCCGCCGAAGCCCGCAGAGCGCAGGAGGCTCCACTACCACGTCTGGTTCGATTTCAAACCCGAGATCGAGGAGGCCCGCGGGCTCGCCGTGATCCGCGACTTCATGGCCTCGCTTACCGCCCACGATGCGGGTTGCACCAGCCAGTTGCTGCAGAATCGCGGCACGGCGCCCCGCTCCCGACTCGGACGCTTCCACGCCCTGTTCATCTTCCCCGATTCCGCCACGTTCGAAGTCGCCATGAAGGCGCAGGCCCAGCGCGGGATCCACAACGGCTCCCACGGGGCGGTCGTCGAAGTAGTCTCCGACTTCCATGTCGAAATCTTCGACGAACTCGCGCCTGCGACAGTCCCGGAATCGACCCACGCCTGCGAGATTTGACCGCGGGCGGGTCCACTCGTCGGTGAACGGTTCAGGTCCGCGGATTAGCGTTCCATCTCCGTCCCTGCAACCTGCGGGCCATGAAGCCCCTGCCCCTCCTGCTGCTGACTGCCAGCCTCGCGACCGCCGCCCCGCACGACCCGATTCGCCTCTGGCCCGGCACGGCGCCCGACGACCCCGCCGGCCTTCCTGCCGAAATTGCTGAAACATCGGCCGCCGATCCGGCCAGCCGCATCCGCGCGGTCACCCGCGTGAGCAATGTCACCGTCCCCACCCTGCAGGTCTTCTCCCCCTCGCCGGAGCTCGATACCGGCGCCGCCGCGCTCGTGTGCCCAGGCGGTGGATACGCCCGCCTGGCCATCGACAAGGAAGGCGTCGAGATCTGCGAGTGGCTCAACTCCATCGGTGTCACCGGCATTCTGCTGAAATACCGCGTGCCGGAACGCGACGGCTTCCAGCGCCACGAGCTCCCCCTTCAGGACGCCCAGCGCGCCATGGGGCTGGTGCGCCAGCGCGCCACCGAACTCGGCATCGACCCCGATCGCATCGGCATCATCGGCTTTTCCGCCGGCGCCCACCTCGGCGCGGTGCTGAGCAACAACTACGCGGAGCGTAGCTACCCACGGGTCGACGCCGCCGACGACCTTCCCTGCCGCCCTGCCTTCGCCATGGTCATCTATCCCGGCTATCTGCGTGCCGGCGACCACGGCGTCGCTCCGGAACTCTCCATTGCCGCCGACAAGACGCCACCCACCTTCATCGTCCAGACCCAGGACGATCACGCCCACGTCGAAAACGCCATCAACTACTTCATGGCTCTCCAGGCCGCCGGCGTCTCCGCCGAGATGCACATCTACCCCACCGGCGGTCATGGCTACGGTCTGCGTCGGATCGAGCACCGCGTCTCCGACTGGCCCGCCCGCGCCTCCGAATGGCTGGCGGATCGCGGGTTTATCCCGCCCGCCGGATGAGGTGACCGGCGGTCCCGTTCGTCGACTACTCGGACAATAACAACCTGCCTTCCGGGTCGAACTCCACCCGCTGACCTCTTCGGGTCCGGAGACCTCCCCGCACCAGATCTTCGGCGAGCCGGCACGACTTGAGCCGGCCATTGGCGTGCAGTTCGACCCAGCCGTTTCGCAGCCCGCTGTCGCACCACACACCGTCGATCCTCACCGGTCGCGGAGGATAAAACTGCCGCAGAGCGCCGTCCGGATAAAACGCCACCTGCACGCCCTTGGACCCGCCGGTGCCGCGGCACAGGTGGCCCTGCACCTCCGTGTCCTGCGGAAACGCGCACAGTTCCACCACCCCGCGGCGGTCGCAACGCACCCAGGTCCCGGTTGGCACCGTCAGGCGCGCCAACGTCACCGTGTCCGCGGCGGTGAATGCCGCCGGCGTCTCATCGTCATACAGATGTACCCAGCCTTTCCGGCAGGGCCACGACCCGATGCGGGCATCCTCCGGCAGTTTCCCGATCAGGATGCCGTCGGCAGTCCGTCGGACGGTCTTGAACCCGCCTTCTCCAAGCGAGGCCATTGCGATCGTCGCCCCCGCCAAGCACCCCAGCACCACCGCCGCCAGTATCCGACGGCTCATGCCTCCGTTGCGCTTCATTGTGTTGTGCTCCTTTCCGTCGAACGCCGCCGCCCGACCCAGGGCTGGGGCGTTTGCGCCGGCCTGCACCTTAACGACCACCCCAGGTCCGATCAATCCCGCTGTTCAACCGCTTTCGGCGTCCTCTGCTGAACCATCCGGGCCTTCGAGAAAACATCCTGTATCCATATCTCGGGCACCCAGAACGGACCTCCGGCGGCGATTGGACACCGTCGCGACCGCGCCCCGGCGAAGGGGAGTCGACCTTCGCCTTGTCGCAAACGTGCAACAATTATTGACTACAATAGATTGCGTATCGGTTCCTACGAAGAATTCGGTATAATCGGTGCGCTCGATCCGTTGGTTCCGCGCAATCCCACTGGCCTGATCTCAAAAATCCGCGGAATTCCGTCGCCCTACCGTAAACGTTGGGGCGAAGGGCCTCGATGGATCGAGCAACCGTCCCGCTTCATGCCTTCTTCTTCGACTCGTCCTACCTTCGCCGACCGCTACTGCCAACAACACCAGCTCTCCGACGAACAGTTCCCGCTGCACCTCCTCGGTCGCAGCCTGCATGCCCCGTTGCGCTGGATCTGGCCCCTGTTCCGCCCCCTCCTGATCGACTACCTCGAGGCGGATATCGCCTGCGTGCGGGCCGCCGGGCGTCTCACCAAACGACGCGAGCTGGAAGGAGAACTCGGCGAGTTCTCCTACCACCCGCGCAACCGCAGTTTCCTGCGGCGGGTCGCGCGACAGCGCCTTTCGACGCGCCGGCTGCGACGCATCCTGCGCGATTTGCCGGACGAGTGATTCGCTCCGTGGCCCGACGGCTCAGAAGATCGCCGAGAGCAGCAGCACCTCGACGAGTCCGAACAACGACACGGCCGTAAGCACCACCGTCCAACTCTTGAGCGTGGTGCGCTCATCCCAGCCGCACATGCGGCTCACCAGCCAGAAGCCGGAGTCGTTGGCCCAGGACAACACCACGCTGCCGTAGCCGATCGCGAGAAACACAAAAAGCGGGTGCACGCCCCAACCCGTCTCGCCCGCCGCCGCCGTGAGCATGCCGGTGGCGGTGATCATCGCCACGGTGGCCGATCCCTGCGCGACGCGCACGACCGCCGCGAGCAGCCAGCCCAGCAACACGAAATTGAGCTGCCGGCCCGCCGCCATCGCCGTCACCGCTTCCCCAATGCCCGCGTCCCGCAGCATGGCGCCAAACGCCCCCCCCGCCGCCGTGATGAGGATGATGGGCCCCGCGAGTTCCAGGGAGCGGCCCAGCAGAGCCTGCAGGCTCTGCCCGGCTCCGCGGGCGCTGCGCATCGCCAGCACCAGCGCGGCCACCATGCCCGCCCCGAGAGCCACGTGTTTCTCTCCGGCAAACGCCACCCAGGTGGGCAGGGCGCCGCCCGTCGCGAGTCCCCAGACCGAGGCGCCCCCGATCAGGATCAACGGCAGCAAGACCGGCGTGACCGACGCAAGCAGACCCGGCAGGGGTCCGCTTCCCGCCGCACCGTGGCCGCGATCACCGTCGCTTGGCTGCGGCACGACCACCCGCGCGCCCAGCCAGCGCGACACGGCCAGCGCGCCGAGCGCCGGCAGAACTGCACAGGCGAGGCCGCCGCCGATGGCCACCGCCATGCTCAGGCCCAGCTCTTCCGCCACCAGCAGGGGGCCCGGCGTGGGCGGCACGGTGCTGTGCGCGATCACGCCACCGGCGCACAGCGCCATCACGTAAAACAGGTAGTCCCGCCCCGTCCGCACCGCCAGCACCCGCGCGAGCGGTAACAGCAGCAAAAACACCGTGTCGAAAAACACCGGAATCGCCAGCACGAGGCCCGCCAGCAGGAGCGCGATACCCGCCCGCTTTTCGCCCCACAACGCCAGCAGCGCATTCACCACGCGCTCGGCGCCGCCACTCACGGTGAGGCATTCACCGATCACCGCCGCCATGGCGATGATGAGCGCAATTCCGCCGGCCGAGCGGCCCAGCGCCGCCGTCGCATTGCTCACCGCCGCCACCGGCGAGAGTTCCACCCAACCGCCCAGCGCGGTGACCAGGCCCACCGCCACCGCCGCACCCATGAGCGCGAAAAACGGATGCATGCGCAACTTGGCAATGCCCAGCACCACGAACGCCACGCCCACGCCCAGCGCGAACATGGGCCCGCCGATCGGCGCCCCCTCGGCCGCGGCCAATATGGCGCTCATCGCTGCACCTCCCCCACGGCAATGGCGTCCGCCGCGGTGGCGACGTCAGGCGGGAAAAACAAAATGGCAGGCAGGGTGCGCGGCGACGCCGGCACCGGGGGGCGGGGTAGATACATCATGGTGGGGAATACGCGGGAGCCCCCAACCCGTAGGTGCACCGGAGCGGATCGCCAAGCCGATACCTTCGGGCACGAAAACGCCGGGCGGAACGTTGAACGTCATCCGCCCGGCGGGGTGAACACAGACCACCTGGAACCAAGGGGTCGGCGGAACCGTCTCCGGCTCACCAGCTCGCCAGCTCCACGCCCTCGGGCGTGTCGTCCAGCGAGACGCGAACGTCGTAGTTGTTGATCGAGGCCGAAAACGCGTTGGCCAGCAGATCCTGCAGTCCCGACTGCACCTCGGGGAGCACCAGGAAGGCCACGTAGCGGCCGGGCTGGGACACCGATTCCGCCCGCAGGATGTGGGCTCCGCTGTCGCGGATCCGGCGCGAGATGCGAGGCGAGAACTGCAGCACGGCGTCGACGTCGCCATAGGCGAGTCGGTCGGCCGCTTTGCTGGCACTCATGGACACGAATTCAACTTCGGTGGCGGCGCCATAAATGCCTTCAAGGGACATCCGGAAAACCGGCGCAAAGGCACGTTGGAGCTCGGTGGATTCATCGGCACGGGCACCGCGCTCGACCCAGGCCACACGAATGGCACTGGAGGCGGACACGGTCACGGTATTGCTTGCAAGGCTCGGGAGAGTCGTTGCGAGCAGCAGAAGCAGGAGTTTGGAGGAAGCACGCATGACTGATAGTGGGTTACCAAGGGAACGTCTCGTTAGGGCTTAACTTTAGCGCCGAGCGGCCGATTCGTCTCCCGGGTCTATGCCCGCGCTTCGCGAAGGCTCGTTACCCACGTAGTTTCACCCATCGCGCCGCCGCCGCAGCGGAGCGCTTCCGCCGCTTGCCAAATCCCCCGTCCCTTCCCACCGTTTGCCTTCCATGCATTTTTCCCATCTTCAGCCCGGTCTCAAGGAACCCACGCCCCGTTTCGACGACGACGATGATGACGACGACGATCAGGAGGAGCAGGTCCATTCCAAAGGACCGGCCCCCGTCACCGCCCTCATCCAGAAAAAGTTTCTGGACCAGCGTAAGATCTTCCTCTGGGGCCCGGTCACCGATGCCTCCGCCAAGGACCTTACCGAGAAGCTGCTCTATCTCGAGGCAATCGATCCCGGCAAAGAAATCATCTTCTACCTCAACAGCCCGGGCGGTTCCGTCACCGCCGGCATGGCCGTCTATGACACCATGCAGCTCATCACCTCGCCGATCACCGTGGTCGTGACCGGCATGGCCGCCTCGATGGGCTCGATCCTGCTCTCCGGCGCCCGCAAGGGCCGGCGCCTGCTCTATCCGCACTCCCGCGTGCTCATCCATCAGCCGCTCATCTCCGGCCGTTTCACCGGTCCGGCGACCGACATCCACATCCAGGCCAAGGAAATGGAAAAACTGCGCGAAGAGCTGAACCAGATCCTCGCCGACGCCTCGGGCCAGCCGATCGAGCGGATCAATCAGGACACCGATCGCGACTTTTACCTCAACGCCAAGGAAGCGATCGACTACGGCCTCGCCGACAAGATCGTGGAAACGATCGACGGATAGAGTCCTTGAACCGCGAGATCTGGGTCAACAGCCCAAGTTTCGTGAACGTTGGGTGACGATCCGCTTCATCGAGGGAAATTCGACCAAATCGAAAGGGCCGATGTCCGTCGTCGGACTCTTCGCGTCTCTTCGCGCCCTTCGCGGTAAAATTCCTCCGTGCTCTCTGAACTGTCAGTCCGTGGTCCATGGTCTGAGGCTCCCTTGCTGGTCTTGACCTCGCGCCATTGATCGATCCTGCGCGTCCCGGCCCCGGCGCTCACGTTTTGGGTTCCGGGGCGAGCAGGATGATCTCCTTCTCCCACTCGGCGGCCTGCATGTAATCTCCCGCCGCCTTGGCCGCCTGCGCCCCTGCCCGCAGCCAGGCGAGCCGCTGCGCCTCCGGCAAGGTCTGGTCCAACAGGTTGGCCCATACTTTGAGCGCCCCCGCGTGAGCTTCCCAGCCGCTCAGCGTGTCGCCGATTTCCGCCACCAGGCCCCATTCGTCGGCGCGGATCCGCCGCAGGTAGCCCACCACCCCCAGAGCCCGGCAGGCGCCGGCCCGGTCGCCCGCCTCGTCCAGCAAACGCGCCTGCGCCAGGGCCAGGGCCGGCGAGGGATCGCTGCCCATGAGCTCGCCCGCCACCGCGAGCCGCTCCTCCAGCGGGACGGCCGCCTGCGCCAGCTGCTCCAGACGCCGCAGCCCCACATACGAGGCCAGCCGGCCCGGCAAGGCGTCCCGCCGCTCCCACTGCTGCGCAAACGCCACCCGCATCGGCCGGTACAACGGGTCGCCGAGCACCACGCTCTGCCATGACAACACCGGCATGGCGTAATAGGCCGCCTCCCCCAGGGTCGCGCCGCCCAGCAGCGCCCGCGCGATGAGCTGCGGCTGGTGCGTAAACTCGAGGTAGGGCTCGTAGACATTGCCAAAGGTCGCCGCCACCCCCCGCCCCACCAAGGGCGCCACCCAGCCGCCGTTGCTGAACGAACGCAGGGAGCGCGCCGAAAAACTGTGCAGATGCAGCGCCACCGCTCCGGGCACGAATTCGTAGCCGTCGGGTCGGAATGGACCCGCGATGGAATCCTGATACCAGCCAAAATACCACGCCACCGCATCGGCCCGCGCAGTCGGCGCCAACGCCGCCTTTTCGCGGTCCACCTGCAGCGGCCAGCCCGCCGTCGCCAGCTCCTCCGCCGCCTCGCCGAACCAGGTGTCGCCCAGCTTGTGCGGTCCGCCGATATCCACCACCGCCCGGCCGATCAACCCCTGCCGTTCCGCCGTCAATGCCGATTCCACCAGGTTGCGCGCCGCCGGAAAAGTCGGGCCGTCAAGCCGCGCCACCCGCAGCATCGCTCCGCGGTCCCACAGGTCCGGCGCGTTCTTGCGGAACACGGGATTCGCCACGAAACTGTTGCGCCGCGACTCGTTGACCGGAAGCACCGCCAGCTCGGAGTCGACCGACGCATGATTGGCCTTCACCCGCTCGCCCGTGCCCTCCGGCGCATCCGGGGGCAGCTCGTTGCTCTGGCGGATCTTCAGCGGTACGCCGCGACATGTCACCAAATAGCTGATACGATGACCCGAGATCGACATGCGGGTGCGCCCCGCCTCGTCGACCAGGTTCATCGGAATCGCCTGCAGCCACTCATGCTCGATCAACCAGCCGCGCAGGGGCTCGAGCACCTGACTGACGTAGGTCGGCCAGTCGATCTCCTCGCCCATCGGCAGATCGAGCGCCACGATGTTGTCCCGCGGGATCTCGCGCCGATCGGCGTAGAACCGCGCCAGCTCCACCGAATCCGGCTCGTTGCGGTTGGCCAGGATCACAACGCGCGCAGCCTCGTCCTCCACGGGCGTGAAGCCCACCGGCGCCGCCCGTCCGGCCAGTGCCACGCCGATCCCGATCAGGATGCCCGTCCGCCGGATCATCGACCTCAAACCCCACCCGTTCATGCCGCTCCCGTCCACAGCCGGCCCAGTCGCCAGCCCAGCCACGTCATGAACAGGCAGACGACGACCGACAGCACGACATGCGCCGCCGCCAGCCCCCACTGCCCCTGCCGCATCTGCTCGAGCGTCTGCCAGCTGAAGCTCGAAAAGGTGGTGAAGCCTCCGCAAAAGCCGATCGCGGCAAAGGCATGCCAGTGCGGCTGATCGGCCGCGCCGCCTTCCCCGAGCTGCTCCAGCACGAAACCGATCACCAGCGAACCCAGCACGTTGGCGAGCATCGTGCCCCAGGGCAGCCTGCCGGCGGGAAGCCACCACGCCACCGCCATCCGCAGCATCGATCCGACGGCCCCTCCCAATCCGGCTACGAGCAGGTGCGTGGTCGACATGGTCAGGAGGAAGGGGTGGCGCGGACGAGATTGGCGTAGGCGATCACCCCGTTGGCGATCGCCTGGGCAATCTCCGCGCGATAGGCGGCGGTGGCAATCTTCTGTGCTTCCCGATCGTTGCTCAGGTAGGCCGCCTCCACCAGCACCGCGGGACACTCCGCCAGACGCAGCACCGCAAACCGGGCCCGCTTGAGTCCGCGATCCGATGAATCGAGCTGCGCGCACAGCGCGCGGTGCATTTCGTAGCCGAGGATCGCGTTCCAGGCATCATGGGTGTTGCCGGGCTCCGCAGTGCGGTCCGCCGCGTCCCGTTTCTCGCTCGAGGTCGAGCGCTGGTGCTGCGGCGTGCAGATGTAGGTCTCGGTGCCATGCACCTTGGCGCTGCCGGCGGCGTTGAAATGGACGCTGACAAACAGATCCGCCCGCGCGGTCTTTCCCACCAGCGCCCGCTCCGCCAGGCCAAGGTAGGAATCGTCGGTCCGGGTCATGACCACTTCGAACCCCTGGACGGCGAGCAGATCACGCAGGCGCTCCGCCACATCGAGCGTGAAGGTTTTTTCCTGGAGCTTCCGCGCGGTGTTGCCCGTACCGCCATCGCGCCCGCCGTGGCCGGCATCGATCACGATGCGGCGCACGGGCCGCGCCTGCGCCGCGTAGGTCGCCGGCCGCAGCAGCGGGGCCAACAGTTTCTCCGCATCGATGCGGTCGATCCACAGCCGCCCTTCGCGCAACAGCGTGCCCTCGCCCAGGAAAAGGCGCCGACCGTTGTAGGTGATCTCGCGCGAGTCGGCCTCCAGTTCGATCGCGGTCCACGGGCTCGAGAACCGCAGCTTCCGTTGCGGTTCAAGCCACTGGTCCTGGAGATTGTAACGACCGAGAAACGTCTGGAGGTCGAGATAGTGAACGCCGTCGATGAGCACCGTGGGTTGGTCGCCGACGGCGGCGTAGGTCTCCGCTCGCGCGGGCGAAGCGAGCGCGGCCAGCGGCATCAGCGTGAGCCACGCCCAGCCCGCCAACCGGGCCGCGGGTCGGCGCCAAAACGAAACGTCCCGCCGGGAGGAGGCGGGACGAAATCGATCGAGCCATGCGTTCACCATGGCCGGCAGGGGTCAGGCGTCGTCGTCGGGGCCGTCGGCCGGCGGATGCGCGGGCTCGGCGGGACGATGGTTGTGCTGGCCCTTGGCGTCCTCGGCCGGCGGCTTGGGCTTCGGATGATAGTACTTCAGCTTCCGCTTGTTGGCCGGATGCGGCGTCATCATGACATTGATCTGGCGGCCGTTGAGCTTCGGCTCGGCGTCGGCGTGGCCCATGCCGTCGAGCTCGGCGATCGCGCGCTTCATGACCTCGAAGCCGATCTCGGTGTGGGCCATCTCGCGACCGCGGAACTTGAGCCGCAGCTTCACCTTGGCGCCCTCGTTGAGGAACTCCTCGGCGTGACGGAGCTTGGTGATCAGGTCGTGATCATCGATGCGCGGCGACAGCTCGACCTCCTTGATCTTGGAGGCGGTGGCCTTGGAGTGGGACGATTTCTTCTGCTCTTCATAGACATACTTGCCGAAGTCCATGATGCGGCAGACGGGCGGCGTGGCATTGGGCGCGACCTCGACCAGGTCGAGGTTGAACTGCTGGGCCAGGCTCAGGGCCTTTTCGGTCGGCAGCACGCCCAGTTGTTTGCCTTCGGGTGAGATCACCCGGATCTGGGGAACACGAATCCGCTGATTACGGCGGATGTGAGCATAGGGGTCATTGTTGCGGCGGAAGTTTCCGCGACCGCCGCCACCACCGCGGCGTTTGCCGCCGCCAAAAGAAAAGGATGTAGCCATCAAATAAGGTTCAACTCGAGTAGATCGTCACGCTTTTCGCCCGCTCGATGGGTGAAGACAACAACGAAGTCGCGGGGAATGTGCGGGTTTTGGGATAGGGGCGCCCGTCATACACTGAAGCTCTCGCCGCAGGAACAACTGGCTTTGGCGTTGGGGTTGGTGAACTTGAAACCACCAGCGATGAGTTTCGCCGAGTAGTCCAGCTCGGTCCCCTTGAGGTAAAGGGCGGTCTTGGGATCGACCAGCACCTGCGCCCCGGCGGAACGCACCAGAATGTCGCCCCGACGCGGCTCGCGCACGAAACGCAGCTTGTAGCTGAGTCCATTGCAGCCCCCGCCGGTGATCGCAACGCGCAAGAACTCACCCTGCTGTTCGCGGGCGATGAGCGCAGCCACCTTCTGGCCGGCGGCCTCGGTGAGGCGCACCAGCTTCTCATTGCCCTCGCGCACCCCTTCGGGGAGCACGGCGGCGGGCGGCGGCGGAACGGTGTCGGTCGACATGAAGACCCGCAGACTATCGGGACCGCGCCGCACAAATCAAGTGGCCATACCATTCCGTGGCTGCCACGGGACCTTGAACTCACCCTGCGTTCACCGCTGGCCGACTAACCTGCGCGCCACCTCCACCGCTCGGGAGAAACTCGTGATGCTCGCCACCCCTTTCCCCGCGATGCCGAAGGCCGTGCCGTGATCCGGACTCGTGCGCACGTGCGGCAGGCCCAGCGTCACGTTCACCGCGTTGTCGAAATCGATCGTCTTGAGCGGCGCCAGTCCCTGGTCGTGATACATCGCCACCACCGCATCGAACTCTCCGCGCAACGCCCGGCCGAACACCGTGTCCCCCGGCAGCGCCACCGACAGACCGGGCAATTCGTCGCGCAACCGGTCGAGCAGCGGATCGATCAGGTCCCGCTCCTCGCCGCCCAATACGCCGCCCTCGCCCGCGTGTGGATTCATCCCGCACACCGCGATCCGCGGTTCCGTCACGCCGTCTGCTTCACCCAAGCGCGTCGCCGCCCGCACCGCGCGGGCGATCGCCGCCGGCGTCAGCGCCGCCGGCACCTCGCGCAGCGGCACATGCCAGGTCGCCAACACCACCCGGAGCCGGTCGCTGCGAAAGCCCATCACGGGTTCGCCCCCCCACGCCGCCGCGAAAAACTCCGTTTGACCGGGAAACGGATAACCCACCGCCGCCAGCTGGGCCTTGCTCACCGGACCCGTGACCACGCCAGCGAAGGCGCCACTCGCGCAACCCTCGGCCGCCACGCGCATCGCCTCCCACGCCAGCCGTGCACCGGTTGGATCGGGCTCACCGGGCGTCGCCGCGTAATCGTCGGGACCGGTCGCGAGGGTGCGCGTTTCGACGGGCAGCGTCTTCAGCCATGCTGCCGGACCGACCACAATCACCCGCTCCGCTTCCGCCGGGTGCTCCGCCAACCAGCGCGCCACGATTTCCGGACCCACGCCCGCCGGATCGCCACAGGTGATGGCCAACGGTTTCACGTCTCGTCGCCTCCGTCCGCACCTTCATCGCGTCCGCGCCGCGGACGCGCGATCGGCCGTTTCCCTCCCGCAAAAAAGGTCAGAAACACCCGCGCCTGTTCCGTCTGCGCCCCGGGCAGCAAGCCCGCCGCCACCGTGCGCATGTTGCCCGTCGGCCGCATCACTGTCCGGTAGGCCTCCTTCAACTCGCGCATCACCTCGCGCGGCCAGCCGCGGCGCTTCAGCCCCACGAGGTTGAGTCCGGAAACTTCATTGCGATCCGCCACCATGCAGTAGGGCGGCACGTCACTTGTGATCGGCGAAACCCCACCGATCATCACCACCGGACCGATCCGGCAAAACTGGTGCACCGCCGCGTTGCCGCCGATGAAGCTGAACGCGCCCACCTCCACGTGTCCGCCCAGCAGCGCTCCGTTGGCCAAGACCACGTCTTCGGCCACCTGCGCGTCGTGTCCGGCATGGCTGTTGGCCATGAAAAAACAGCGCGCCCCGATCACCGTCGCGTCGTCGGCGTGGATCGAGCGATTGATCGTCACCCCTTCGCGCAGCACGCAGTCCGCCCCGACGCGTGCCCACGACGGGGTGTCGCGCTTGAAAGCCAGATACTGCGGATCCCCTCCCACGACCGCCCCCGGATGCACGACCGTACGGTCACCGATCTCCGCCCAGCGCGTCACCACCGCCCCCGGCATCACCTCGACGTCGACGCCCAGACGGGCAGCCGGATCCACGTGCGCGCCCGGATGTATCAATGTTCCCATGACACTCTAATGCTTCGGCCGGCGGTCTCCCGTCAAGAGATCCAACTGACCGTCCCGCAGCAGCTCGTAGTTCTTCAGGATGCGGATCACCTGCAGGGTGTCGCTCTTGCGGTAATTGCGGTTCACTTCCACCTTTTCGATCAGGTCGAGCAGCATGGCGCGAAACGAGATTATGCCGTCCACCCCGCGCTCCTTCAGCAGCGCGACGCTCTGCGAACGGTAGGGTTCCTGGGTCGGCAGTCCCGGCAGCACCAGCACCTTCGTGGGCACCCCGTCGCTGCCTTCCTCGTCGCCCGAAGGAAACAGCCGGTGCACCTCCTTGAGCACCTCTTCCTCCAGAAAACGCAGGATTTCCGGCGATCCTTTGAGGGTGCCCGCCGTGAAAACCTCCGTGTGCCACGGCTTCACGGCCACCACCGCGCGATGCACGTAGGGCAACTCCGAAGAAAAGAGGAAAAAGTCCGGCTTCCGCGCCCCCCGTTGCCACGCCGGATTGTACACCAACAGATCGATTTCCTCTTCCGACTGCTTCTTGCGCGACTGCACCTGATACTTGCGGACCTGGCGCACGAGAAACCCGCTCTGCTCGAAATACTCGCGCACAATGCCTTCGTCGATGGCGGACATGGTGACTCAGGAACTAAGCACGAACGTGTCCGATGACACGCAAATACGCGTCCCGCTAGAAACCGCCGCCAGGGCGGTTGCATCTGGTCGTTTGTTCGGAGTGCCTGATGTCGCTTCGCTCGGTACCGCCTTCAGGCGGTCCTCCCTGCGAGGCAAGCCTCAGACCAGTTTTTTTAACCACGAATGGACACGAATTCACACGAATCGCTTTTCATCTCACCCCGCCCCCACTTCGCGCCAAACCGTGCGCACCGTTTCGGGCTCCACATCATCGCGGGTCGCCGCCCGACCGATCGCTTCCAGCACCACAAAACGTAGTCGGCCCGCCCGCACCTTTTTGTCCTGCGCCATCGCCGCCACGAGCGCATCGATCGCGATCGGCTCGCGCAGCCGCACCGGCAGGGCGTGCGCCGCCACCGTCGCTTCGACGCTGGCCACGACCTCCTCACCGACCAATCCCAATTCGCGCGAAAGCCGCGCCGCCGCCGCCAGACCGACCGCCACCGCCTCGCCGTGCAGATAGGCCCCGTAGCCCGCGACTTTCTCGATCGCGTGCGCAAACGTGTGTCCCAAGTTCAGCAGCGCCCGCCCGCCCGACTTGGCGGTCTCGAACTCATCGGCCTCCACCACCCGCGCCTTGGCCGCACAACAGCGTCGAACCACCGCCGTGATCCGTTCGCTGCCCGCCGCCAGCGGCGACGCCGCGAGATCGTCATACAACTCACCATCGCCGAGCAGACCGTACTTGATCACCTCCGCCATGCCCGCCGCAAACTCCCGCGGCGGCAACGTGCCGAGCAAATCCGTCGCCACATAGACCGCCTGCGGCTGATGGAATGCTCCCACCAGATTCTTGCCCGCCCCGAGATTGATGCCCGTCTTGCCGCCCACCGAACTGTCGACCATCGCCAACAAGGTCGTCGGCACCTGATAAAACGCCACGCCGCGCAGATAACTCGCCGCCGCGAAGCCGGCCAGATCGCCGACCACCCCGCCGCCACAGGCCACCACCACCCCGCCACGATCGAGCTTCTGCGCTGCCAGAAACTCCCACAGCTCGGCAATCACCCGCGCCGATTTTGCCCCTTCGCCTGACTCCGCCACGAAACGCGGCGCATCCCCGAACATCGCCTCGAGCGCCGCCTCCTGCACTCGCGCCACGGCGGTGTCCGTCACCACCGCCACCTTCCGCCCGGCCGCACGCAAGGCCGCCACCTGTGCCGCCACCTCCGCGGAAAGATCGCGACCGAAGCGGATCGGATAACTGCGGCTGCCAAGATTCACCGTAAGGCTGTCGACCATGGCGCTCGGTTAAACCGGCGCGCTCGCAGCCGGTCAATGCGCGCGTCATCCCGACTCGCCCCTCCCGAACGTGCTCCCCCGATCGGACTTCCGCGCATATCTTGGCTCTTTTTTTGCCATTCCTTGGCAGTTAGCCTCGCCAAGCCCCCACAAACAAACCATGTTGCCACCCCAGTTTCATCCCCGGAGAAACACCCATGCCTCTTCGCCTGCTCACTCCCGTCTGGCCTCGGTTCGGTGCAGCCTTGCTCCTCCTCGCCCTGCTCACGCCCCGCCTGGGCGCGCAGATCGATATCACCCATCTCGGTGGTACTGCATCGTGGACCAATCCCGCCGGCTGGGACGTCGGGCAAATTCCGGGGAGCAACGACAACGCCATCATCAGCGCCGGCACCCTCACCGTCGACGGGACTTTTGGTATCAACGCCCTGCGCCTGAACGGCGGCAGTCTCGTCGGAGAGGTCGACGCCGCCACCGATTCGATCACCGTTTTCGGCTCGAGCGTATCTGCCTACTGGCGCAGCGGCTCGCTTTCCAATATCACGCTCAACATCGCCGCGGGCGCCGATTTCGAGATCGACCATTCCGGCACCGCCTTCGCCTCCGCTTCCGTGATCAAGGTTCACTCCGGCGGTGTCCTCGAGTGGGAGGGCGGGGACATCAGTCTGGCCAACGGCAGCGCCGTGAAAAACTTTGGCATCTGGAACGACTCCGCCGACGGTCGCATCCACACCTCGCTGGGCGCCACCGGCAGTTTCACCAACGAGAGCGGAGCCACCTACACCAAATCCAGCTCGGGCACCACCGAGTTCGACCTGCCGTTCAACAACGATGGGACCGTCACCGTGAACGCCGGCACGCTCAAGCTGGACGGCACCGGCACGACCAGTACCGGCGGCACGATCTCGACCGCCACCGGCGCGACGGTCCTCTTTGACAACAACTACACGGTTGCCAATGCCGGGAGCCTGCAGGGGACCGGTCTGTTCGAGATCGATGACGGCACCCTCTCCCTCGACGGCATCACCCTTGCCGCGTTCCGGATGGACGGTGGCGGACTCACCGGCGACCACACCTTCGCCGGAACCTTCCAATGGAACAACGGCGAGATCAAGGACGGCACCACCCTCGCCGACCTCGGCTCCAACTTCCAGATCAACGATTCCACCGGAAACACCTTTTCCGCCCACGCCTTCACCAACCGCGGCTCCGTGTATTGGAACGATGGCGACATCAATCTCAACAACGGCTCCACCTTCACCAACGAAGGCACCTTCACCGACGCCGCCGCCGGTGCCGGCGAAACCCACCTCGTGCGCACCAGCCTTGGCTCCATCGGCACCTTCACCAACGCCACCTCCGCCACCATGACTTTGTCCGGCGGGGGCATCACGACCTTCAGCCTCCCGCTCGAGAATCACGGCAACCTGACTCTGAGCAACGGCAGCACCCTCGTGCTCGACGGCGGCGGCACCCTCCACAGCGGCGCCGCCCTCACCGCCGGATCCGGCACCTTCGTCACCTTCCATCATGACCACACCGTGCAGGCGGGGGAAAGCCTGCAGGGCGACGGCCAGTTCACCCTCGCCGACGGCAGTCTCACGCTCAACGGCATCGTTTCGGTTCCGGACTTCGCCATCACCGGCGGCACCCTGCTGGGCGACATGGAGTTCGCCAACGGACTCGATTGGTCCGGCGGCACCCTCGGCCTGGGTGAACTCATCAACGGCATCGAATCCGTTCTCACCATCATCAATCCCTCCGCCAACACCCTCAGCCAGCGCACCCTCCGCAACGATGGGCAGGTCGACTGGTCGGCCGGCGATCTCGTTCTCAACAACGGCTCCTCCTTCGCCAGCCACGGTTCGTTCTTTGACTCGGCCGCCGGCGAAAACGAAACGCGTTTCGTGCGCACGAGCCTCGGCTCCACCGGATCATTCCAGGTCGGCTCCGACGCCTCCTACACCAAGCTCGGCGCCGGCGAGACCCATTTCGACCTCCCGCTCACCATCGATGGCTATTTCGATGTGACCGCCGGTTCGCTGGTCCTCGACGGCAAGGGCCAGCTCAACGGCACCGGCACGCTCCACACCGGCACCGGCACTTCCGTCACCTTCGACAACGACTACACCGTCGAGGACGCAACCTCGCTGTCCGGCACCGGCCAGTTCACCCTCGCCAACGGTAAGCTCACCATGAACGGCACCGTCGGCGTGTCGAATTTCACCATCACCGGTGGCACGCTCACCGGCACCCCCACCTTCAGGAACGACCTGGTCTGGAACGACGGAGTCATCTCACTCGCCACCGTCACCAACGACGCCGGGTCCGTCCTCTCCCTCAACGATTCCGTCGAGAACAATCTCAGCAGCGGTTCCCTCGTCAACAACGGCCAGGTCGACTGGAACGACGGCAATCTCCTGCTCAACAACGGCTCCACCGTCACCAACAGCGGCACCTGGAACGACTCCGCCGCCGCCCTCGGGGAGACGCACCGCGTCCGCACCAGCCTCGGATCGATCGGCTCCTTCCACAATCTCGGCACCTACACCAAGCTCGACTCCGGCACGACGAGCTTCGACCTCGCCCTCCACAACGATGGCTCCGTCGACATCCAGCACGGCACCCTCGTCCTCGACGGCGGCGGCTCCACCTCCAGCACCGGTGGGTTCGATGTCGATGCCGGCGCCAGCCTCGTCTTCCGTGCCGACTATTCGATCACCGACGCCACCACCCTCACCGGCCCCGGTCAGGTGAGCCTGGAGGACGGCACCCTCACCCTCCACGGCACCCTCGCCTCCCCCGACTTCCTGATCAGCGGCGGCACCCTGGCCGGCAGCCACACCATCACCGCCAACGCCACCTTCAGCGGCGGCAGCCTCGGGTCGGCCGGCAGCACCACCAACGCCTTCGGCTCCACCTTCACGCTCGCCGGCGCCTCCCAGAATCTCCTCAACGGCCGATCCTTCATCAACCACGGCACCACCGGCTGGGACAGCGGCCGTATTCTGCTCAACAACGCCGCCAGCATCGTCAATCAGGGCACTTTCATCGAGGCCACCGACGCCGACCTCGATGTCTCCACCACCCTCGGCTCCGCCGGCACCTTTTCCAACAATTCCGGCGGTCTCCTCCAGAAGGACGGCACCGGCACCACCACCTTCAATGTCGCCTTCCACAACAGTGGCAATGTCGCCGTCAACGCCGGCACCCTTCGTCTCCATGGCGGCGGCAGCATTGATTCGGATTCCTCCCTCCATGTTGCCTCGGGCGCCGTCGCCGCCTACTCCGGCAATTTCACCGTGACCGATGCCGCCGGCCTTTCGGGCCTCGGCCTCCATCGCGTCGACGGCGGCACCTTCGATCTCAACGGCGTCCTCGACGGGGAACTCCACCTCGAGGGCGGCACCCTCCTCGGCTCGCACACCCTGCTTCGCACCTTCGCCTACAACGGCGGCACCATCGGCAACGGCAGCCAGGCCGGCACCACCACTGTATCCAGCGACGCCATACTGTTGCTGCAGAAGGCCGCCGGCAACGCCTTCAACCTCCAATCGGTCGACAACTACGGCCAGGTCCGCCTCGACTCCGGCAATCTGCTCCTCAACTACGGCAGCAGTTTCTTCAACCGGGGTTCCCTCCTCATCGACAGCACCGGCGGCGGCAGCAACTTCACCCTCGGCACCAACCTCGGCACGATGGGCTACCTCGCCAACCATCTCGAAGCCAGCATCACCCACCAGGGCACCGGCACCACCACCATCCTCGTGCCCTTCGACAACGACGGTTTCCTCTACGTCAATCACGGCCAGGTCGTCCTCGTCGGCGGCGGCAGCGCCGGATCCGATGCGGTTTTCACCACCGCCGGCGAAACCGGACTCGTCTTCAACTCCGACTACACCCTCGGGACCATCGCCTCCCTCCAGGGCAACGGCAGCTTCCGGGTCGAGGGCGGCACCCTCGATGCCTCCGGCACGCTGGGCGCCGATTTGGCCGTATCCGCCGGCTACCTGCACGGCGACGTCACGGTCGAAGGCACCCTGGAGTTCCTCCACGACGGCTACCTCTACGGCCACACGCTCCATGTCGGTGACGGCGGCTCCCTCGTCATCGACTCCGAAAACGGACTCACCCTCGACGGCACCGGCACCACGATCGCCGCCACGGGCCAGCTCGAGTGGATCCAGGGCGATCTGAATCTCGGTTTCAGCAACTCCCTGACCAATGAGGGCAACATCACCTTCGATGGCGCTCATGCCGCTCTCAACTCCTTCGGCAGCGGTTCCTCCTTCGGCCTCCCCGACAATCTCTCCCTCCAGGCCATCAGCTCCCTCGTGACGTTTGCCAACCACGGCACCCTCACCCTCTCGCCCGAAGCCGGCAGCCTGGCACTCAACCTCCCCGTCACCCACTCGGGCACGATCGAACTGCAGGGCGGCCAGCTCAGCCTTACCCAGGACGCCACCCTCGCCTCCACCTCCTCGGTCATCCTCGGCGCCGACACCGAGTTCCGCGTTTCCGACGGCACCACCACCATCACCGATGCCTCCATCTTCAGCGGCGACGGCGCCCTCGTTCAACTCGGCGGCACCCTCGCCCTCGACGGCACCCTCGGCGTCGACCTTCACCTCATCGAAGGTCACCTCGCCACCGATCATCTGACCCTGTCGCGCTCCTTCCGCCTCGACGACGCCACCCTCGCCACCGATGCCCTCATCGAGCTCGTCAACGGCGCCACGGGGCAACTCGATCCGGTCTCCCTCGACCTCGGCTCCACCCGCCTCAGCGTCGACGCCTCCAGCCTGCTCACCTGGCAGGGTGGCTCCCTCTTTGCCTCCGACGGTGGTGGCTTCGACATCGCCGGCCTCATGTTTGCCGAATCCGACGACAGCTTCAGCGCCTCCGGCCTCGAGTCCGGTCGCCTGCGCATCCTCGAGGGCGGCCAGTTCCGCAAGACCGGCGGCACGGAGACCACCTCGTTCAACGTGCCCGTCTTCGTCGAGGGACGCTTCGAAGTCCATACCGGCAGCGTCGACTTCACCGCCGCCGGCGCCTCCACCGGCGGATACTTCGACCTCTGGTCCGACACCACGCTCCGGCTCACCGACGGTTACCATTTCGGCGACGGCACCACGGTGGCCAACGGCGGCCGCCTCGAGCTCAACGGCGGCACCTTCACCTTCGACGGCGACATCGATCTCGGTCACCACACCACCCTCAACGACGGCACCTTCACCGGCACGCACACCCTGGCGGGCAACGTGGCCTGGGTCGGCGGCACCTTCGACAGCACCGGCACCACCACCATCGCCAACGCCGGCACCCTCAATCTTGTTTCCGACCAAACCTATCACCTCGACCGCCCCTTCACCATCAACGGCCAGTTCGTGTGGCAGGACGGCGACATAGACGGCGCCGACGCGACCCTCACCAACAACGGCAACCTCCTCATCCTCACCGACGGTCTCATCGGCTCCGTCAGCGGCAACTTCTCCATCCAGAACAACGGCATCATCGGCAAGGTCGGCGGCACCGGCACCTCCACCGTCGACGTCCCCGTCACCAATGCCGGCACCGTCTTCGCCTCCAGCGGTACGCTCCACTTCGCCGACGCCTTCACCTTCGCCGGGGGCACCATCGGCGTGAGCAACGGCGGCAAGGTCACCTTCGCCGCCCCCCTCAGCCTGCCCTCCTCCACCGTCCTCGCCGGCAACGGCACCATCACCGCCGACATCACCACCGGCGGCACCATCTCCCCCGGCGCCAGTGTCGGCAGCCTCGCCATCGACGGCGATCTCACCCTGCTCACCGGCGCCACGTCCTTCTTCGAAATCGACGAGGTGAGCGCCAACGTCCTCGCCTTCGACACGCTCACCGTCACCGGCACCCTTACCCTCGCCGGCGATCTGCAGATCGATTTCCTCACCTCGCTCGATCCCATCTCGACCGACATGTTCACCCTCTACACCGCCGCCAACCTCCAGGGCGATTTCGCCAACGTCGCCAACGGCGGCCAGATCTGGGCCGGCTTGCCCGACGGCGGCAGTGGCATCTTCACGGTCAACTACGGCGCCGACAGCCTGTTCGATCCCAACAGCGTGATCCTCACCAACTTCGAGTTCACCCCGGTTCCCGAGCCCTCCACCTGGGCGCTCATGATCACCGGCCTGGGCCTCCTCGCCCTCCGCCTCCGCCGCCGGACGCCATAGCCTCGATCCACTCCGGCGCCACCCCCATGTGCCACAGACATTCCTGTCTGTGCCCAACACAGCACCGGATGATCCTCTCCGGTACCGCGCCCCCACCCGGACCGTCCGCCCTTCCATTGTCGCGGCCGGTCGTTTTTTGGCGTGCCTCACCCGGGCCGCATCTGGCAAACCAGACCCTTTATGAATATCCACGAGTATCAGGCCAAAGCCCTGTTTGAAAAATACGGCGTGCCCGTGCCGCAGGGCGCCGCTGCCAAGAGCGCCGAGGAATTTGACTCCGCCCTCGCGACCCTCCCGGAGGGGCCGACCATGGTGAAGTCCCAGATCCACGCCGGCGGCCGCGGCAAGGGCACCTTCACCGATGGCTACAAGGGCGGCGTCAAATTCTGCCCCACCAAGGCCGAAGCCCGGGAGATCGCCGGCAAGATGCTCAACAACACCCTCGTCACCCTCCAGACCGGCCCCGCCGGTCGCAAGGTGCAGACCGTCTACTTCACCGTCGCGAGCGACATCAAAAAGGAATACTACCTCTCCATCCTGCTCGACCGCGCCTCCTCCCGCCCCGTCATCATTGCCTCCACCGAAGGCGGCATGGACATCGAAAAGGTCGCCGAGGAAACCCCGGAAAAAATCACCAAGGTCTTCATCGATCCCGCCATCGGCCTCGCCGACTTCCAGATCCGGCAAATCCTCTTCGGTCTGGGCCTCGACAAAACCGAGTCCAAACACGCCTACAAGCTGCTCCAGAACCTCTACCGCTGCTTCTGGGAAACCGACGCTTCGATGATCGAGGTCAACCCCCTCATCACCACGCCCACCGGCGACGTGCTCGCCCTCGACGCCAAGGTTTCCTTCGACTCCAACGCTCTCTACCGCCATCCCGAAATCGTCGCCCTGCGCGATCTCAACGAAGAGGATCCCAAGGAGATCGAAGCCTCCAAGTTCGACCTGGCCTACATCGCCCTCGACGGCAACATCGCCTGCCTCGTCAACGGCGCCGGCCTCGCCATGTCCACCATGGACATCATCAAACACTTCGGCGGCAACCCCGCCAACTTCCTCGATGTCGGCGGCGGCGCCTCCAAGGAAAAGGTCGTCGCGGCCTTCAAGATCATCCTCGGCGACCCCAACGTGAAGGGCATCCTCGTCAACATCTTCGGCGGCATCATGGACTGCAACGTCATCGCCGAGGGCGTCGTCGAAGCCGTCAAGGAAGTCGGCCTCACCCTCCCGCTCGTTGTCCGCCTCGAAGGCAACAATGTCGCCGCCGGCAAGCGGACCCTCGCCGCCTCCGGTCTCGATCTCGTCTCCGGCGACAGCATGGCCGACGCCGCCCAGAAAATCGTCAACCTCGTCGCCTGATTCCGATGTCCATCCTCATCTCTCCCACCACCAAGATCATGGTCCAGGGCATCACCGGTGCCTTCGGCGGCAAACACGCCGGCCTGTCCATCGACTACGGCACGCAGGTCGTCGCCGGGGTCACTCCCGGCAAGGGCGGGCAGTTCTTCGAGCACGGTGACGTGAAGGTTCCCATCTTCAACACCGTCGCCGAAGCCGCCGCCGCCACCGGCGCCACCGTATCCGCCATCTTCGTACCGCCGCCCTTCGCCGCCGACGCCATCCTCGAGTGTGTCGACGCCGGCCTCGACCTCGCCGTCTGCATCACCGAGGGCATCCCGGTCCGCGACATGGTCCGCGTCAAACGCGCCATGCAGGGCAAGCCCACCCGCCTCGTCGGCCCCAACTGCCCCGGCCTCGTCACCCCCGGCTCCGGCGAAAACTCCTCGGGCGGTTGCCGCATCGGCATCGCTCCCGGCTACATTCACAAACCCGGCCACGTCGGCGTCGTCTCCCGCTCCGGCACCCTCACCTACGAGGCCGTCTATCAGCTCACCGTCAAGGGCATCGGCCAGTCCACCTGCGTCGGCATCGGCGGCGACCCGGTCAACGGCACCTCGCACCTCGACGTCATCAAGATGTTCAACGACGACCCCGACACGCACGGCATCATCATGATCGGCGAGATCGGCGGCACCGCCGAGGTCGAGGCCGCCCGCTGGATCAAGGAAAACTGCCAGAAACCCGTCGCCGGTTTCATCGCCGGCGCCACCGCTCCCGCCGGTCGCCGCATGGGCCACGCCGGCGCCATCGTCGGCGGCAAGGAGGACACCGCCGCCGCCAAGATCGCCGTCTTCGAGGAATGCGGCATCGAGGTTGCCGCCACCCCGTCCGACATGGCCGACGCCCTCCTCCGCAAAGCCCAATCCCTCGGCGTCACCCTGAGCTAGGCGCTCTCATGTCCGATGTCGCCTGCGGCTCGGTACTCATTCTCGAAAGCCGGCCCTCGGGCCGGCTTTTTCGCTTTTCCGTAGGGTATCGCTAACCTGAATAGTTCACACTGCGCCGTGTAGGGCTGCCGCTTGCCGGCATGCCGCACCTGCCCCTCAGCCCTCCATCGGCTGTGCCATAGGTTTACCCGCCTGGGGCGGGCAGGCAAGCCAGCGGCGCGCCGACCAGCGGCAGCCCTACAGCATGAAATTTGTGGGCTATCCCCCCTCTGCCTCAATCCCGCGCCGCCCGCTCACGCCGCTCCGCATTCCCCGCATAATAAAAGCGCATCCCTTCCGGCGTGATCGGCACCCACCCCGCTTCTTCGCCCGCTTCGATTCGTTCCGCCCATTGCGGCCAGCCGTTGTCCGGCAGTACCGGCAGTCGCAGGCGCGGCACCGCCACGACCAGCACCGCCAGCAGCGCCGCTCCGCCGATCCAGCGCTCCCATTGCCCGCCCTGCGCCACCAACTGCACGATCGTCCACACCAGCAGCACCTTCGGCACCCAGAAATAGCGGTCGCCATTGAAGCCGCCGTGCAACGGTCCCAGCCCGGTCGGGAAACGCAGCAACGCCGCCACGCCCACCGCCGCCCCCAGCCACAGCCAGCCCGCGAGTGGACGCAATTCCGGCTTCGTCGACGCCCGCCACGCCCACCACCCCACCACCGCCACCATCAACGTCAGGCCCACCCCGGCCAGCCAGCCCGTCCCCGCTGCGGGGGGCAGGAACAACAGCCCGCCCACCCGCTTGCCCAGCAACAGCGCCGCGTCGCCCAGACCCCAGACCCGTTCCTCCCACGCCGCACCGCCGCCATCCGTCCGGGCCGTTCGCCACTGTATCCAAGCCGTCGCTACGCAAACCACCGCCCCGGCGCCCGCCGCCCAGCTCCGCCGCCAGGCCACCCGTGCCACCATCAGCGGCGCGGCCAGGATGGCAAACACCCCCGTAAGTCCCACCACCGCCATCGCGATCGTCTGCGCCACCACACCAGCCTTCGTGCGCGGATCCCGCGCCCACCACCATAGCGGCCACAGCAAGGCCAGCGTCCACTGCACATTGGTCAGGTTGAACCACACCTCATGCGTCGGCGGCACCACCACCAGCGCCAGCAGCAGCGCTCCCGGCCAGCGCAACTTCAGTCGCGACGAAAACAGCAGCAGGGCCACGGCCAACCACGCCAGCAGTGCACCGACCACAAACACCGACGGAAGGGCGACCACCGGCACGCCGCTGCCCACCGCCGCCCCCGCCCACAATCGCATCGCCAGATGATGATAGCCCGCGTGGGGCATCGTGAGCGCATCCGCGCCGAACTGATCCGCCTGCGTAAAGAACACACTCCCGTCCTCCGCCCAGAACTGCGCGTTGGTGAAGGTGCCCGGATGCCGTGCGATCGCGAACGCCAGCGCCAGAGCGACCCACAGCGCCGCCTTCGCCCACGGAAACCGGGACTCCACCTCGCGTTCGCCACCATTCATACTGATCCAGCCCAACGCTGCATGGGAACCACCATGTCTCGCCGCGCCACCACATCCACCCCATTCCTTTCCGGACCGCGCAATATGGCATTCATTCACCTCATTTGGGTGTCAGGCTGACGGCTTCGCGTCTATTCGCGTCCTTGGCGGTTCGATTTCGCTTCCTGATCGGCGGTTTTGCCTGCGGCCCTTTTCCCTCCGTCTGCTCCCTCCCTCGTTCTCGTTTTGATACTCGTGCCCATGTCGCCTCCGGCTCGGTACTCGTTCTCAATCCCTCGCCGGCCCAGCCTCCACCGATTCCGCCGATTTCAGTTTTTCAGTAGTTCAGCGTCTCAGCTTTTCCCTCATGTCCCGCAACGACCACTTCTCCGCCTTCGCCGCCACCTACGCCTCCTACCGCCCCACCTACCCCGAGGCACTCTACTCCTGGCTGGCCGAACTCACGCCGGGGCACGACCACACTTGGGACTGCGCCACCGGCACCGGCCAGGCCGCTGTCGGCCTCGCCAAGTACTTTAGACGCATCACCGCCACCGATGTCGGCGTCGGCATGATCGAACACGCTGCCCCTCACCCTCGGGTCACCTACACGATCGCTTCAGCCGAACACCCGCCCGCCGCCCTCGCCGACCTCGATCTCATCACGGTGGCCCAGGCCCTGCATTGGTTCGATCGCGACTCGTTTTTCACCCACTGCCGACGCCTGCTCAAACCCGGCGGCGTGCTCGCCTACTGGGGCTACCTGCTCCCCGACATCTCTCGCGAAGTGAACATGGTCGTTGCCCTTTACCACGACATCACCGTCGGCCCCTACTGGCCGCCCGACCGCGGTCCCCTCCTCAACGGTTACGCCGAGATCACCCCGCCCGGTCTGACCCGCGTCCACGCCCCGCGCTTCGAGATGACCGCCACCTGGACCGTCGACCACCTCATCGGCCAGCTCGATTCCTGGTCCGCCACGCACCGCGCCCGCCACGCCACCGGCACCGACCCCCTCGCCCCACTCATCCCCGAACTCCGCGCCGCCTGGGGCACCACCGCCACGCGCCAAGTCACCTGGCCCCTCTTCGTCCACGCCTTCCGCCGCTGAGCCGATCGCCCGACCCCCCCGGCCATCTCTGCCGAACCGGGGTCGGCAGTACCTGAGCCCCGGGGGAGCGGGCCCTCCCGCAGACCCGACCTTCAGACCTTCAGACTTTAAGACCTTTAGACTTAAAAAACCACCTTGTGCACAAACGGCGAAGTCGAGTTGTTCGCCGTGAATCCGCTGCCTTCGGTGTTTTTCACCCGCGCGATCAGCCGGGCGTTCATCATGGTCGTGCCTCGATCCCGCAGTCCGTAACCGACCAGCCATTCCGGGCCGATGAAGCTCACCCCCGAGAGCGTCGGCTCATGCACGATCACCCGCTGCTTGCGCCGCACGAACGACACCGTGCGCACCTGCGCCGGCTCCCGCGCCAGGATCTCCTTCGTCGCCCGGGCAAAGGTGCGGCCCGTGTCACAAATGTTGTCCACCAACACCACGTCGCGCCCGGTCACGTTCACTTCCGGCCAATCGATTTTCACCGACTCCTCCGGCTTCGCCGTCATGTCCTTGGCGTAGCTCCAGGCCCGACAGAACGCCGGCTCGATCGAGTAACCGATGCGCTGCACCAGATCGGAAAAGAAAAACGCCCCGCCGCGCAGCACGCACATCATCAGCAGCATCCGCCCATCCCGCTCCTGGCACTCCCGCGCCCAGCTCTCCACCACCGATGCCAAACAGTCCAGAACCGCCTCGATGTCCTCCGACGACTGAACCAGATCCAGGTGTTGCGGGAGGGAAACGAGGGAAGCGGACGGCATGGTTCCTTTGTAGCTTATCGGATGCCGCCAGACTACGCGTCCCTTGGTTTCGACGTTAAGAAATTTCTGCACAACCCACCTTCTTCCCAATCATTTTCAACAACGCCCCCTCCCCCTTTCCCTTTCCCTTTCCCTTTCACTCATCCTTTTCCCGCCCCACCGTTCCACCATGAACGTCCACGGACGCCCCACCCGCACCATCTGGCCCGCCGCCGACGGCACCAGCGTCGAAATCATCGACCAGACCCGCCTGCCGCACCGCTACGAGGTCGCCACCCTGCGCACACTCGCCGACGCCGCCCACGCCATCTCCGCCATGCTCGTGCGGGGCGCCCCGCTCATCGGCGCCACCGCCGCCTACGGCATGTGGCTGGCCCTGCAGGCCGATCCTTCCGACGCCGCGCTCGCCCGCGCCCACTCGACGCTCTTCGCCACCCGGCCCACCGCCGTCAATCTCCGCTGGGCTCTCGATCGCGTCCGCTCCGCCGTCGCCCCGCTCGCCCCCGCCGACCGAGCCGCCGCCGCCCGCGATCTCGCCGCGGCCATCTGCGACGAGGACGTCGCCATCAATCACGCCATCGGCCGGGCCGGTCTGCCGCTCATTCAAGCCCTCGCCGCCGCCAAGCCCGCCGGTGAACCCGTCAACATCCTCACCCACTGCAACGCCGGCTGGCTCGCCACCGTCGACTGGGGCACGGCCACCTCCCCCATCTATCAGGCCCACGACGCCGGCATTCCCGTTCACGTCTGGGTCGACGAAACCCGCCCCCGCAACCAGGGCTTCAATCTCACCGCCTGGGAACTGCTCAACCACGGCGTGCCCCACACCTGCATCGTCGACAACGCCGGCGGCCACCTCATGCAGCACGGTCGCGTCGACCTCGTCATCGTCGGCACCGACCGCACCACCGCCACCGGCGACGTCTGCAACAAGATCGGCACCTACCTCAAGGCGCTCGCCGCCCGCGACAACGGCGTCCCCTTCTACGTCGCCCTGCCGTCGCCCACGATCGACTGGACCGTGCGCGACGGCCGGCGCGAGATCCCGATCGAGGAACGCAGCGCCACCGAAGTCACCCACCTCACCGGACTCGGGGCCGACGGCGAAGTATCCACGATCCAGATACCGCCCACCGGCAGCCCCGCGGCCAACCCCGCCTTCGACGTCACCCCCGCCCGCCTCGTCACCGCCCTTCTCACCGAACGCGGCCCCTGCCCCGCCACCCCCGAAGGCCTCGCCCGCCTCTTCCCCGAGCACGCCCCCCCACGCCAGCTGTAGGGCTGCCGCTTCCTCGTCCGCCGCAGCCTTGGCGCAGGTGGAGCTGCACGCCGCAGTTGCCTCTCGACCATCACCGACTGCTCCGGATCTGGCGTCTTGCAGCGGATTCGATCCCCCCACCGCCGACCCGTCCCCAAACCGACGCGGTCCGGAGGTTTACCCGCCTGGGGCGTGGCCCACGTCCACCCACCAAGCAACAGGCCAAGGTGAACGCCGGCCCCTGTCCCGCGACCGCGGTGATCCGGACGGCGTCTTCAGTGCGTCAGCTCTTCGCCTCTCCCGTCCACCACCAAGCCCAGTCGTCGATCTCCGGGCCCAGGCCCTGCACAACCGGGTTCATGCGAATGTGTCCCATTGTTTCGGCCAGTTCCAGCTGACTTCGCCTGCGGTGATAAAAGACCGTCCTACTGGAAACTCATCTTTGCGCATCGCGGCCTCGCACCGGCCACTCCGCACTTTCCTGATCCACTGGACCCGCCACTCCGCCGCTGACCGCGTCCGGAGGCCACGGCCCACCTTCCCCATCTGCCGCTCACCTGCCTCGAGGTGGACGCCGGCCTCCGGACGGCGTGTTTCAACGGAGTAGATTCCACTGCCCCGGACTCCCAGCGCGCGCTTGCAGCCGCGAAACCGGCCGCGCAGAACGGTCGACTCGCTCACCACCATGCCCACGGCCCCGCTTCGGAGTCAGTATGCCTTTGCCCTTTGCCAACCCGGAGCGGAGCCGCGCCTCAAAGCCGAACTGCGACGCCTGCGCCCCGCCTGGCAGCCCGCCTTCCAACGGCCCGGTCTCGTGACCTTCAAAGCCCCGACCGTGGAGGTGCGTCCCGATGACGACCCTCACGCCATGTTCGCGCGAGCCTGGGGCTGCTCGGGCGGCCTGGCCAAAACCATCGAAGAGGCGCTGGTCCTGTTGCACCGCGTCAGCCCTGCGGCCGTCTTTGTCGGTCCCCGCCAACCGGGCGGCGAAGTCCCGGAAATGTGGCAATCGATTGCCTCCGCCGCGCCACGCGCCGAACCACGACGGGACGACCTCGTGCTCGACGTGATCGTCGCCCCGGCGGAACCGCCCTTGATCGGCTGGCACGTGCACGGCTTTTCCCGCCACCTCACCCCGAGCGGAATCTACGAATACGTCGTGCCGGCGGCGGCGCCGTCCCGGGCCTATGGCAAGGCCATCGAAAGCCTGCGTTGGTCCGGCGCCCGCCTCACGCCCGGCGACCTCCTGATCGAAATCGGCGCGGCCCCCGGCGGCACCACCCTGGCCTACCTCGAGCACGACCTGCGTGTGCTGGCGGTCGACACCCAGGACATGGCACCGGTCATCCTGGCCCACCCGGGTTGCGCCGGCTGGATCCGCAAATCAATCAGCGAGGTCACCCTGGAAGAACTGCCCACCGACATCCGCTGGATCGCCGTCGACGCCGGCATCGCGCCGACCCACGTCGTGCGGGCCCTGCGCCGCTTCACCCAACGCTACCGCCGCACGCTGCGCGGATTGCTCCTCACGCTCAAACTCAACGACGAGGCCGCAGTCGCAAGCGTCCCCAAGCTACTGGAAGAACTAAGACACGGCGGCGCCCACGTGGACGCCATCCAGCTCCCCACCCACCGCAACGACCTCCTCGCCTTCGTCGACTACACCCGGCAATCACGCGACTAAGCCGGAACCATTCTTTTCAACCACGAACAGACACGAATGAAAAAGGGGTCCATAATGACGTAGAGCACGATCGCCGCGGCGATCACCCCCGCGAAGAAAATGCTAATCGAAGTCACGATCCTCGTCGTCATACAGCAATCGGTTTACACATCGATGTTCTTGAATTCGTGATTCGAGGTCAGGTTCCGCGTCATATTGAAACTCTCGCGCATCACCGGCACCCGAACTCGTCACCGTGCGGCGGATCGTGCAGAAACACGGCGGCACGATCCGGAAAAAGTGCCCCGGGCGACGGCGCGACGTTCTACTTCACGCTTGGCCACTGACTTGTTCGGGTGCTTCACAGCTCGGTGCAGCGTCCGGCTTTGAAGTCGGCGTCCGCTTGCTCAGCCAAGTGATCCAATTTTCCAGCCGCGATGTCTCGTTCGAGCTGCTCGTCCCATGCGCGTGCCGCGTAGTCGTCCAGCCAGCGCGTGAGCGCGCTAAGCTCCCCGGGTGACAGCTTGGTGATCTCCTTCTCTAGCTCGGCAAGACTCATGGACGGGACGATGGCGGGAACCTGGGATTTCGCAACCCGGATCAATCCCGAACGATCTAGCTAAGCCGCTCGGGCCGTGCAACGGCCCGAGTTGGCTGCGGCGAGCTGACCCACTCAAAACGGGATTCCTTCCGCATCCCCCCGTTCCATGTCGGCGACCAGGGCTGCGCCGATATCAACACCGCCGGCTGCTTTGACCCAATCCTCGGCCAACCCCAACTCCACACAGCGCATGCGTCCGATGACCCTTCCCCGAAAAGTCCTCGTTGGCCCGCACCCGGCCACAAATCCAGCAAAAGTGCCCCATCGCTCTCTTCGTTGTCCGGTCAACGACCTCGGTCAACATCGCCAATCGGGGGCTTGTTCATCAGGAGTCAGGATGACGGCTTCGCGTCATCCAAACTCTCGGGGATCGACGCTTTTCTCATTCCTTGGTCTCCGAAATGCTGAGCCAGATCTTTCTGGCCGTGTCTAGATCCTCTTCGCGATCAAAGTAGATTGCCATCATAACGTGCCCTGTCCGGCCAAAGGTAAATGTGTAGAGTGCCCAACGCTCTGGCGCATCACTTGGCTTCTCGTGAAGGAGATACGCGAAACGAAGCGGCATACTCTCGCGGAACTCGAAAACCTGGGCCGCCTCGTCAGAGGTTTTCGCTTTCCACCACTCGTACGAGCTTTCAGGCGTCTCGCCCTCCTTCTGAGTGTAGATCGTCGACCAGCAAGTGATCCCTGGTCGCCAAAGGACGAGATCCGTGCCGGTCTCACCCTTCTCAAATCGCTTCGCATATTCGTCGGGCAAGCTGACCCGCCACGTCCGTGTCATCTGATAATCGCCACGCACACGGGGAAACTGTGGAGGAGGCTCAGCGCACATGACCAAAAGTGCGGAAATCAGAATGAGGAATGTTGCGAAACAATGCCGCATAAATTTTTGCCGATCGTTTGACGCGGAGGTCAGTGCGGAGCACTGACCGGAGTTGTGTCCACTGGCTGGATGAACCAAGCCGCTTCGCGGCGGAGGGGGTTGGGCCTAATTTTCATCATAATAGGTGGCCTTTTTGTCGGGGCGAATGAGCGAAACGACAACGTAGCCTAAAGCCGAGTAGACGATACCGTTCACGAGGTAGATGAACGAATAAACAATCCAGGGTGTTCCGATGTCGGGAGAAATGCGGTGCAGAATGTAGTATGGCCAGAGGATGCAGTGAGCCACTGCGATATGGAACGGACTCCCCATCCAAATATGGATGTAATCTTGGTCGGTGAGGCGAAACGACAACCAAACGCCCAGCAAAACTGCGTGTCCGACAAGGATCGAAGCAATGAACTTTGAGCGCGGCTTCACGGCTGTTGCCCAATGATTGAGCTGAGCCGCGAGCGCCGACGCGGAGCGGCGGTGGGCGTTGGCTCGACTGGCTTGTTCGGTAGTTTTTCTCTCAGTCTGTTGATCAGGGCCTCGCGGCCTTTGCTTTTCGGAAGATCCTCAAGCGCAGCGATCCGACGTTCAGTAGCGTGAATCGTCCGGACCCTGCGGTGTCGCTGAATTTCGATGTCGGTCAGAAGGCGATCTCGACACTCGGACCTAAGTAACCGCCATGCGCGGGTATCCTCCTTCTTTGGAACCGCTACCTTGCTGCCGAGACAAAAGCTGTCCTCGCCGCAGGATAGGCAACGTGGGACCGACTTCGACATCGCAGGATGACGGACAACGCTCCGGCAATCGAAGCAGACCCAATTGTAGTTACAGGCAGCCATGGTTTAAACCGAACAGTGTTATTGGGCTCAACTGAGTTGAGCATATCGCGCGGAGGCCTGGTCGCCGGAGGCGCGTGGTTGGGAGGCTAAGATTCTCATCACCATGCGATAGTGGAGATTGATGGGGCGGCGGTAGGCGTCGAGATTTGCGCGAAAAGTTCAACTCCGGCGAGACTCAACTTACAGTGCGCCCCCCGAAGTGGCTCTCCCGTTGCGGCGTCGACGGACAGCGGGAGAGCTGTGTCTTTGGCATTGGCGCCCGCCGCAGCCAGGCGCTGAATGGGAGGCCGTTTTTCCCATGTCACCCCTTCGCCAGCACGTCATCGACACCTGCCTTGCCCTCGAGGCGCGGGGGCTCAACCAAGGGACCTCCGGTAATGTATCGGTGCGCGATGAAGCCGGCACGGGATTCTACCTCACGCCCTCCGGGCTCGCCTACGATGCCATGACGCCGGACGACATCGTGCACGTCGATCTGGATAATGGCGCCGTGATCGGCTCGCGCCTACCGTCTTCGGAGCTCCCGTTTCACCTCGCCCTTCACCGCGCTCGAAGCGACGCCCGCGCCATTGTCCACACCCACAGTCTGCATGCCACCGCGGTCGCCTGCCTGCGCCGAGACCTGCCGGCGGTGCACTATCTGGTCGGTCTCTTCGGCGGGTCGCAGGTTCGCTGCGCGCCCTACGCCACCTTCGGCACCGCGGAACTGTCGGCTCACGTCGTCACCGCCCTCGCCGGGCGCCGCGCCGCCCTCATGGCCAACCATGGTCTCGTCGTGATCGGCCGCGATCTCGACCAGGCCTTCGCTCTCACCCACGAAGCCGAGACCCTGGCCAAACTCTACCTCCAGGCCCTCGCCGCCGGTGAACCCCACATCCTGCCCGACGACGAAATGGAGCGAGTAGTCGAGCGCTTCCGCGACTACGGGTATGGCCCCGTAGAGGGAGGAGTGAAAGGAAGTGAGTGAAAGGGACGGATCGACACGCCTGAACGCTGGGGGAAAACTTGACCTGTTCGAAATCCATTTGCCCGGCGAGGATCCCAGGGCCTCCGTCGGTTGGTCCGGCTGATGGCTTCGCGCCCCTCCCCGCTCTTCGCGGTTAAGTAACAGCAGGCTGAAGGTTGCCGGCCAGCGCTCCCTTCTCTTTCCCTTTCACTACCCCTCCGTCCCTCCCATGCCCCTATCCCGCCTGCTTTCCTCCTGTCTTTGTTTGATTCTGCCCGTCGCGCTGCATGCCCACGACGATCACCAGGAGGAACTCGCCGCCGAGATGGCCACCGCCGCCAACGCGTTTCTCGAGGCGCTCGGTGACGAAAACCGTGAGGCCGCGACCTATCCGGCCGACTCGGCCGAGCGCACCAACTGGCACTACGTGCCGATGAAACGCGGCGGGCTCGTCTTCAAGGAGATGAACGCCAAGCAGCGCGGCCTCGCCCTCCGGCTGCTCCACACTGCCCTCAGCAACACCGGCTCGATGAAGGCCGTGGCCATCATGCAGCTCGAGACCACCCTGCGCGAACTCGAGAACGGCGCCGCCCATCGTGATCCCGACCTCTACTACGTCGCCATCTTCGGCACCCCGGGCGAGCTGCCCTGGGGCTGGCGCTTCGAAGGTCATCATCTTTCGGTCAACCAGACCATCACTGCCGAGGGCATTTCCGGCACGCCGCTGTTCTTCGGCGCCAACCCCGCCGTCGTGCCGAGCGGACCCAAAGCCGGCTTCAGCATCCTTGCCGACGAGGAATCACTCGGCCGCGCCTTCGTTCTCTCCCTCGATACCTCCCAACGCGAACAGGCCATCGTCGCCAACCGCGCGCGCAACGAAATCGAAACCGCCCAGGAATCGCGTGTGAATCCGCTCTCTCCGCGGGGACTGCCCTACCGCAACCTGAACCCCGCCCAACAGCAGGCCTTGGGCGAACTCCTGCAGCTCTACCTCGATCGCCACGAAGATGAGATCGCCGCCGCATCCCTCGCCCGCATCCACGAGCATGGTTTCGAGAACCTCAGCTTCGCCTGGGCCGGCCCGACCGAACCGGGCGAAGGCCACTACTATCGCATCCAAGGTCCCACCTTCGTCATCGAATACGGCAACACCCAGAACGACGCCAACCATCACCACACCGTCTTCCGCGATTTCGAAAAGGACTTCGGCCGCGACACCTTCGGCGAACACTATCGGGAAAAGCACTGAAACGAGGCGTGGGACGAGGGACGGGGGACGAGGCAATCCGGCCCTGACGCCCCTCGCCCCATCTCCCTCCCCCTGTAGGGGTCGCGCTCGCCGCGACCCGCCTCGCCACCGTTTCCACTCCACCGCAACCGGGCGTCGGTGAACAACGCCCCTACCTCACACCACACGCCTCGCCACCGCTACCACTCCACCGCAACCGGGCGTCGGTGAACAACGCCCCTACCTCACACCACCCGTCCCGCCTCCCGCGACCCGCCTCGCCACCGTTGCCACTCCACCGCAACCGGGCGTCGGTGAACAACGCCCCTACCTCACACCACCCGTCCCGCCTCCCGCGACCCGCCTCGCCACCGTTGCCACTCCACCGCAACCGGGCGTCGGTGAACAACGCCCCTACCTCACACTACACGCCCCGCGTCCCCCGCCCCTCGTCCCTCGTCCCGCGTCCCTCCTCCCTTTCCCTCCTCACTCCGTGAGGCGACGCGTCGCCTCACGGTATCCGCAATTCCTGGCCGGGGCGCAGGGCGTTGGCTTCGCTGAGCAACTCGCGATTGGCTTCGTAAATGTCGCGCCAGCGCGTGGGCGTGCCGAAGTAACGCAGGCTGATGCGTGACAGCGAATCACCCTCCACCACGATATGCGTCCGCGGGGTCGCCGCCGCCGCGGTGGCTGGCGGGATCGCGCCAACGCTGCTCCCCACCGTTCCGACCGTGCCACCGGCGTTCGGATTGAGTACACGGGCCGCCGCCGCGATCTGATCGAGCGTATTCTGCGCCTGACGCAGCCGCCCGGCCAGGGCCGCATTCTCCCGCTGCGCCGCCACCAGGCGCGCCTCCTGCGTCGAACGTTCGTTGGTGAGCGCTTCCTGCAGGCGCAGGTTCGCCGTCCGCTGGGTGGCCAGTTCCCGCTCCGCCTCCTGCACCCGCAGGGTGAGTTCGTCCAGGCGGTCGCCCCGCGCCGCGGCCTGTCGCACCTGTGTCTCCAAAGTATCGATACGGGCGCGGGCCTGCGCAAGTTCGGTCGTCGCGGTCTTCAGACTATCCGATCCTCCTTCCAAGCGTTGGCGCAGACCGGCCTCGCTTTCCTGCAGGCGGGCGATCTCGCCGCTCAGCCGCTCGCGTTCGTCCGCCCAGGCCAGCTCGGCTTCGTCGGTCCGTTGCTGCGCCGCGCTCTCCGCCGCCGCCACCTGGGCCGCCAGCGCGTCGTTCTCGCGCGAAAGCGAATCATAACTGCCGCGCAGGGTCACCAGCTCGCCCCGCAGGTCCTCCAGTTGCTGCGCGGTGGCCGCGAGGTCATTCACTCGCTGCTCGAGCGTCTGCCGGCCCGCCTGCGATTGCTCGAGCTGCGCCGCCAACCGGTCGGCCCGGTCCACCGCCTGCCGCTGTTGGGCAAGGGCGGCGGCGATCTGCTGCTGAAGCTCGGCCTGGGACGCCATCAATTGGTCGTTGGACTCCGACAGCGTCGCTACCTGTTCGCGGAACGCCTGCGCTTCGCTGAGCTGTCGGTTCAGGTCCTCGATGCGGGCGGCCAGCGCCTGCTGTTGCTGCTGCCAGTCGGCGGGGGGCCGGGGCGCCGCCTGCGCCTCACTCAGCGCCGTCTGCAGGGCCAGGTTCTCCGCCTTCAGCTCCGCCCCCTGGTCGGCCAACTGGGCCACTTCGCGCTCCAGATCGGCCAGCCGATCGCGCGACGCGGTTTCGTCCATTTCCCGCGTCGCAAGCAACGAACGGTTGGCCTCGGCCAGCGACTGCGTCGTCTCCCGCGCGCGCTGCAACTGCACGGTGAGCGCGGCAAATTCGCGGGCCGCGGCTGCACGCTCGCTCGCGGCCTGTTCCTCCACCTGCTGCACCCGCGCCTGCAGGGTCGCGATTTCCATCTCCATGGCCTGGTTCATCCCGGCTTCGGAGGCGGCCGCCGCCTGCGCCGCCAGGGCGGCGGCAACCGCTTTCTCCGATGCCGCCAGGTCGCCCTTGAGACGTTCGTTTTCGCCGGTGAGTTCGGCAACCGCCGCGTTGTTTTCGTCCAGAGCCTGCTGCACCCGGGCGAGGTCCGCGGCGGCCTGCTCGGCCTCGGCCACGGCGGCGTCATGCGCCGTCACCAAGGCTCGGATACGCTCGGCCTGCTCATCCGCATCGGCCTGCGTGGTGCGGGCGGATTGCAGCTGCTCGCGCAGGCGTTGATTCTCCGTCGCCAGCCGCCGTCCTTCGGTCTCGGCGGCGACCTTGGCGGCAGCCACCTCATCCAGCTGGGTTACCTGCCGGCGGGAGATCTGCAGATCGTTCTGGAGCCCGGCAATGACGCCGCGCGCCTCCTCGAGCGCGGTGCGGGTGGCATCCCGCTCGACCACGGCGCTCTGGGCTTCCGTGAGTCGGCCTTCGAGCCGCTCCACGTCGGCCTGCCATTGGCGGGCGGCCTGCGTGGCCGCCGCAAGCTCGGCCTCGAGCTCGGCCAGCCGCTCACGCGAGGCCTGCAGATCCGTCTGCAGGGTGTCCGCATCCGCCGCTTCGGTCGAGGCGGTGGCAAGCCGATCGTTGAGATCGGCCACCTGCTCCGCCAACCGGGCGGACTCGGTGCGCGCGGTCGTGAGCTGACTCTCAACCGAAGCAGTCTGAGCCCGGGCCTGCCCCACGGCGGCGCGGGCGGTGGCAAGTTCCTCGGTAAGCGCCGGCAGGTTGCCCACCTGCTCGGTCAGCGCGGCCACCTCTTGCTCGCTGCGACGCGCGACAGCCGCCGATTCCTCCAGCCGGGTCTCCGTCTCGGCGAGTTGACGGCGCAGATCGGTATTGGCGGCTTCGAGGGCGGAGGCGTCCTCGGCCGCCAGCCGCACCGCGGCAAGCTGCTCCGCCAGGGTGTCGCGTTGCGCGACGAGTTCGGCCTCCCGGGCCGCGGCTCCGGCAGCAGCCTGCTGCAACTGTTCTTCGAGCGTGGCCTTGTCGCCGAGCAGGGCCGTGCGGGCGGCCTCGGTTGCGCTGAGTTGATCCTGCAACTCGGCCACCCGGTCGGAAAGGGTCTCCTGCGCCGCCTGCGCTTCGCTCGCCGCCTGCTGCAGGGCCGGCAGCGGTGCGAGCTGCTCCTGCAGCGCGGCGATGCGAGCGCTGAGTTCGGCGGCCGTGCGGCTGGCTTCCCGTTCGGCTTCGACCGTCTCGCTGCGCGCGTTGGCCAGCTCGGTCCGCAGTCTCGCGACCGTGGCACCCAGATCGTCCGCTTCCGCCAAGGCCGCCTGCAAACGCTGGATCTCCTGCACGTTTGCCTGCTGGTCGGCCTGCAGCGCAGTGAAGTTGGACTCACGCTCCGCCAACGCGTCGCGCAACGCGGCAAGTTGGGTTTCCCCCTCACGCAGGGACTCGAGTTGAACGGCTGAGACGGTCTGATAGTTTTCCTCCGCCTGACGCGCCTGCTGCTGCAGCGCGGCCAATTCCTCGCGCGTCGACTGCAGATCCCGGTCGTGCTTGCCAGCGAGATCCTTCCACAAGGCGAGTTCATCGGCCAATTGCCGCGCATCGCCGCTCGCCGACTCCAGGGTGGATATCTGGCGGCGCGCAGCCGCCAGCGCCTGAGCGGTTTCCTCCGCCGCGGACTGAAGCGTGCGCATCTCGGTGCGATGGGCGGAGAGTTCCGCCTCCAGGGATTGCGCGCGCGTCCGGGCTCGGTCCAGCGCATCGCGATCGACGGCCGTATCCGAAACCTGGCGACGCAAATCGGCGATTTCATCATCACGAGTGGAGAGCTCACCCTGCAAGGCGACCACTTGCGCATCGAGTTCGCCCAATTCTTCGACCCGCTCCTGCGCCTCGGCGAGACGTTGTGCGAAATCATCACGTTCGGTCCGGGCCGACCGCACGGCGGCCTCGCTGGAAGCGAGTTGCTCGGTAACGGCGGAGACGGCCTGCTCGGCTTCGGCAAGACGAGCCAGCACGCGGTCCCGTTCCGTGGTGGCGTCCTCCAGTCGGGTCGCTAGCTCGTCGGCGCGGGCCGCGGCGGACTCGAGGTCCGAGGCTCGGCTCGTTTCGCGGGCGAGGCGGGTGTTGAGCTGCTCGATTTCGGCGTCGCGAGCATTCAGGGCCTCGGTGTGCCGACGGGCGTCGGTCTCCGCGTCCGCGAGTTCGGCCCGGAGACGGGCAACCTGTTCCCGCAGGGCGGCCAGTTCGGCGCTCCCGCCGGCGGCGGCGGATTGGCGCTCGAGGGCGGACTGCAACTCTTCCTGCAGGGTGGCCACGCGCCGGTTGGCCTCTTCGAGGTCGGAGGCCCAGATCGCCTCGTTGGCAAGGCGGGCGTTGAGTTGCTCGACTTCGGTGCGCCGGGCGCCGACTTCGGCCTGCAGCGCGGCGAGCTGCTCCGCCGTTTGACGCCCGGATTCGCGCAGGGCGGCGATTTCCTCGTCGCGCGACTGCAGGGCCGCGGTGAGTTCGGCCGAGCCCTCGGCCTGGCGACGGGCGGCGGCGAGCGCCGTATCGGCCTGCTGAATACGCTCGGTGAGTTGCAGGTTCTCGGCCGTGAGGGCGTCGAGGCGGGTGTGCAGATCGTCGAGGGTGCCGAGCGCCGTCTCGAGCGTGCTCACCCGTTCCCGCGCCTGCACCAGGTCGGCCTGCAGCGCGACGATCCGGTCGCGCGCTTCGGCGAGTTCGCGCGCGGCGGCGGGATCGGCGGCGGCGGCTTCTTCGGTCGGAGTCCCGGCGCGGCGTTCAGCCAGGCGAAGGCGACGGCCCATGGCACTCAGTTCGAGCGTGGCGCGCTTGACCTCGGCGTTGAGCTGCCGGTTCTCCTCGGCGGCGGCGCGCAGGAGGGTCACGGCCTCTTCGACCGTGCGGCGGGCGTCGCCTTCAGACGGTGCGACGGCGGTGAGCCGCCGGGTCAGGTCATCCACGTGGGCGAAGGCGCGGTCATCGGCCCGGGGCAGCGCGACGGTTTGCACGCTCCGCGCTTCGAGTTCGTTCTTCTGTTGGGCCAGGGTTTGGTTGGCCGAGACGAGACCGGCATTTTCCCGGCGGAGCCGTTCCACTTCGGCGCGAAGGTCGAGCAGTTGTGAACTCAGCACCGGATCCGCCGCGGGGTCGGCTTCAACCGCGACGGCACCGGCCGGCGTGGCGGGACTGGCCGTGGGGGTGGCGGCCACGGCGGCGGCCGCCGCGCGTTCGGGCAAGCCGAGCCGGGCGCGCAGCGAGCTGAGTTTGATGTCGCCCTCGGCTTTCTGCACCCGGTCGAGCCGGCGCAGCACCATGTCGCGGGCGCGCGGGTCGGCGCCGTTTTCGGCCGCCAGGACGAGCCAGGGGTAGGCTTCGACAAAGCTTTGGGTGAGACCGCCGCGGCCCTCCGCGTACATGATCCCGAGATTGTTCTGCGCGGGGCCGTAGTTCTTTTGTGCCGCCTGCTGGTAGAGGCGCGCAGCCTGGGCATCGTCGCGAGGAACGCCACGGCCTTCCTCGTGCAGCAAGGCGAGGTTGTAGGCAGCACGGGAAAAACCCTGCTCGGCGGCGCGTCGATACCATTCCGCGGCCTGTTTGGGATCGGCCGTGACCCCGGTGCCCGAATCGTAGGCCAGGCCGAGATTGAACTGCGCGTCGGGAATCCCGGCGTCGGCGGCCTGGCGAAACCAGAGGGCGGCCTCAAGCGGATTGGCCGCGACGCCGAGGCCGCGGGCATACATGTTGCCCACGTTGAATTGGGCCGCGGGAAAACCGAGTTCGGCAGCCCGGCGGTAATGTTCGAAGGCCTGGGCGAGATCAAGGGGCACGCCGCGGCCGAGTTCGTGCAGGAGGCCGAGGTTGAAGGCGGCGGGGGCGTAGCCGCCGGCGGACGCCTTGCGGTAGGCCTCGATGGCCGCGGCGGTGTTCTGCTCCACGCCCTCGCCGTTCATGTAGGCGTTGCCCAACGCGTTGAGGGCAGCGGTGTCACCCCGGTCTGCCTCCTGTTTGAGCGCCGCGAAATCGGCCTGACCCACGAGCGGGCCACCCACCCAGAGCAAAGACGCCACCCACAGTCCGCGGAAAAGCGAGCGGGAGGAGCGCAGACGGAAGGGGGTCATGGGTGTCCCGAAGGGAGCAAGCACAGGACCCCTTGTGGGGAAATTACCCCGGGGGGCAAGGGCGCCGTTGTGGACGCCGTTCAGCCAACGACGCGGCAGGGCAAAAGCGCGGCATCCTGCATGCCGTGGATGATCTTTTTGTCCGGCGGGCAGAAGGTTGCGAGGGCCCCGCTGAGGTGTACGGAGTCGTGCTCGACGAAGTAGTAGGGGCAAAGGCGCAGCCGGCCCTGCCGGGGAACGGCTTCTTCCGGCGCAGAGGGCGCGTCAACCGCCGGAAAGAGACGATGCGAGAGGCGGCGGGGTTTGCGATACTCCTGCAGGACGTGGAGGTTCTTGGGGGCGTCGCCGATGGCGATGTCGACGCCGGCCTGCCACTCCTCGCGGGAACAGTCGGCACCGTAGACGACACTGCGCGCGCCCCAGGCGGATTCGTGGTAACCGGAGATCTTGAGGATGAGGTCGCGCTCCTTCTGGGAGGCTTCGGCGAGTTGTCCCCAATGCGCGAGCGGACGACCGCCGGCCGGGGGGCCGTCGAGTACGGCGCCGGGCGGGAGCGGCGCGGGATCGACGACCCAGGAGCGGGGGAAGAGTTTGCGCAGGAGTTTGAACGAGCGGCCCGGCAGGGCCTCGCGCCAGTAGTCCCCGAGCAGGTGGTGATGAAAAAGGGCGGCGCCGAGCTTTTCCTCCTGGAAGGGTCGCATGGGCGGAGCGATCACAATCTCGCCCGCCTCCCAAGCCTCAAAGAGATAGGGAGCGGTGGAAATGTTATCGAGGTCGTGCAGTTCGAAGAAGCGGTAGACGACGTCGATCTTCTCGGGATTGCCATCAATGTCGAAGCAGAGCGCCGAGCCGAGCGGGAAGAGATCATCGGGGTCGAGGCAATACACGCGATGGCCGCGCAACTGGAGTTGCTCGGCGAGCCAGCGCATCTCGGGACGGTAGGTCGCGGACTCGTCGCTCACCACGATCGCCACCAGCGGATTGCCGGTGGTGGGGGCGAGGGCGGCCAGCGACTGGTAGAAACGGTGAATCATCGCATCGCCGGCGCCCACGATGCCGCCCTGCGCCGCGTAGAGCCGGTTGAGGAAGGCGGTAAGGCCGATACCGCCCGGGACCGAATCGAGTTCGGTCATGACGAAGCCCTCGTCGGTGAGCAGCAGGTCGGGCCGCAGCACGGTAGGCAGGGCGCCGCGCTGGCGCTTGTCGCGGGCGTGGGCGATGAGCGCGGCGGGTTTGCCGCGATCGAGGTACTCGGCCACCCAGGGCGCGCGCAGGGGTTTGTTGCGCAGCAGATTCTTGTCGGTGGCCGAGCGCAGGTAGAGGTTCTCGAGCGCCTGGTGAAAATGCAGGCAGGCCTCCCCGATGCGCTGCAGGTCCTCGACCTCGGCGGCGGTCAGCGGCCAGGCTTCGGGCGACAGTTGCCAAGTCTTGGCCTCGAAAAGCGACGTGTTGGCAAAGGCGTGTTCGAGCTGGGCGCGGGGGAGATCCATGGTCGGAAAAGCTAAAAGGCGGAAAAGCAAAAAGGCGGAATCGCGAATAGGTTGATCACTTATTTCAGCTTTTCAGATTCTTGCCCGCCCTGGCCACGGCGGCGGCGGCTGCAAACCCCGTCCGCGCAGCGGACGTGACTGACGAGGCAACGCCTCGTCAGTCGTCGACCTGGATGTCTTTGTTGCGGTGGCGCGGGCAGCCGGCGCGGAGCCAGCCGTTGATGAAGGGATCGATCTCACCGTCGAGCACGCCCTGGGTGTCGGCCGTGGAGACGCCGGTGCGCAGGTCCTTCACCATCTGGTAGGGTTGGAGGACGTAGGAACGGATCTGCGCGCCCCAGCCAATCTCGCCCTTCTCGCCGTAGAAGCGCTCCATTTCCGAACGCTGCTCGTCGAGTTTGCGTTCGTAAAGGCGGGCCTTGAGCACGCTCATGGCACTGGCCTTGTTCTTGATCTGGGAGCGTTCGTTCTGGCAGGTCACAACGAGGCCGGTCGGCAGGTGCGTGATGCGCACGGCGGAGTCGGTCGTGTTGACACCCTGACCGCCCTTGCCGGAGGAGCGGTAGACATCGACGCGGATGTCGTCGTCGGGGATCTCGATCTTCACCTCGTCGCTGATCTCGGCCACGACGTCGACGGCGCAGAACGAGGTGTGGCGGCGCTGGTTGGAATCGAAGGGGCTGATGCGCACGAGGCGGTGCACGCCGCGTTCGGCCTTGGCGTAGCCGTAGGCGTTTTCGCCCTTGATGAGCACGGTGGCCTTGGAGATGCCAGCCTGCTCGCCCGGTTGCACGTCCTGTACCTCGAGGGTGAAGCCGCGACGCTCGGCCCAGCGGGTATACATGCGGAAAAGCATGTCGGCCCAGTCGTTGGACTCGGTGCCGCCGGCGCCGGACTGAATGGAGAAGATGGCGTTGTTCTGATCGAAACGACCCGTGAGGAAGACCCCGATTTCGATCTCGTCGATCTGTTCGAGCATCTGCTCGACCGTGGTCTCAAGTTCCTGCGTGTACTCGGTCTGTTCTTCGGGGGAGCCGGCCTCGATGAGCTCAAGCATCACATCGATGTCGTCGATCTTCTTGCGAAAATCGACCACGGGCAGAACGGCTTTTTTGAGGCCGTTGACCTTGGCAATGTGCTTCTGGGCCTTGTCGTTGTTGTCCCAGAAATTGGGCGCGCCCATCTGGGCGTCGAGGGCTTCTATTTCGCGGAGTTTCTGTTCTCCGTCAAAGAAACCTCCATAACTGCCCGGCGCGTTTTTTGATGAGCTCGATGTGGTCGTAAGTTTCGGGTGCGATCATGGTCGGAAATGGCGTGAAGGGTCATCGCGCCAAAGACCACGCGCGGGCGCAAGTGCGAATCCGCCCTCACCGGCGACTCAGGCGGCTCAGGCCGCCGCGCGGTGGTTGATTTCCGGGATGGTGTTGCGCTCGACCTCCTCCAGCGTCGTCCAACCCAGGAGCGCCTTCTTGAGCGCGTCGTAGCGCATGCACTGGAAACCGGTGTGCCGGGCCTCGGCCAGCAGCTCGGCCTGGCCGGCCCCCCGCAGGATGAGTTCCCGCATCTCTTCCGAGATCTCGAGCATCTCGTAGACGCCGACCCGGCCGACGAACCCGGTACCATAACAGCGCGGGCAGCCGCGCCCGCGGTAGAGGCGCACCGGCACCGCCCCGGGATCGACGAAATAGGGCGCCAGCTCATCGTGCGAGGGCACGTAGGACTCCTTGCAGCCCGGACAGATGCGCCGGACGAGGCGCTGCGACAGCACGCCCACGACGGTCGGCGCGATGAGGTGCCGCTCGACCCCGAGTTCCACCAGTCGGGTAATTGCCTGCAACGAATCGTTGGTGTGCACCGAACTGAGCACCAGGTGACCGGTCAACGCCGCCTCGGCCGCGATGGTGGCGGTCTCGGTATCGCGAATCTCGCCGATGAGCACCACATCGGGATCCTGGCGCAGGATGCCGCGCAGGATGCGGGAAAAGTCCAGGTCGATCTGATGGTTGACCTGATGCTGACAAAAGCTGGGCACGCGGATCTCGATCGGATCCTCGATGGTGACGATGTTGAGGTCGGGCCGATCGATCTCCTGCAGGCAGGAATACAGGGTAGTGGTCTTCCCGCTGCCGGTCGGCCCGCAGACGAGGATGATGCCATTGGGCCGCAGGATCGCCCGCCGCAGCCCATGCCGGGTGGAATCCGCCAGACCTAGCGAGCCGAGTCGTGGAGCGGATTTTTCCCCCAACCCGCCCAGCAGGCGCAGCACCGCCTTCTGCCCGTAGAGGCTCGGCATGGTGGAGGCGCGAAAGGCCGGGCATTTGCCGGCAAACTGGATCTCGAAGGCGCCGTCCTGCGGCAGGCGCGATTCGGCGACATCGAGATTGGCCAGCACCTTGATGCGCACGAGGAGCGCTTCGTGCACGAGCGTGGGCACGCGCAGGACATCGGTCATGTCGCCATCGATCCGCATGCGCACGCGGCCGCCCGCCGGGGTGGCCTCCAGGTGGATGTCGGAGGCCCGCCGTTTGAAGGCCGTGAGCAGGACACTGTTGAACAGCTCGACGAAGGCCTGGCCCGCGATGAGATCGGCGATGTCCTGCACCGAATTGATTTCCCGTCCGGAGTCCACGGTCGGGATCTCCTCGCAGGCGCGTTGCAGCGACACCTCGAGATTGCTCGCGGCGCCGAACTGCAGCTCCGTGATGGCCGTGATCTCGTCGGGGTGGGCAAAGACCGGGCTCACCTCCATGCCCAGAATCTTGCGCAGCGAGGCGCGCAGGCGCTCGTCGCGCGGATTGGTCATCGCCACGGTCGCCGTGCCGTCGATGTAGTTGAGCACGATCGCCTGCGCCGCCCGCACGATCTCGGCCGGCAGTTGATGCGCCTGATCGTTCGGCAGTTCGACGTTGAAGGGATTGACGTAGGCGACACCGAGGCTGTCGCCCCAAAGCTGGCAGAGGCGCGCGTGGGGCAGGATCATGCGATCCTTGATCGCGGCGATCACCGCCAGGTGGTCGCCGTCGTGCTTCTCGGCAAGGTTGTCGAGCCAGGCCCGGTATTCCGGCAGGATCAGCCGGAGCTGATTAAGGAACTCGGAAAAGGCGCTCATGCGGCCGGCCGATTGGCATTGCCGAGTCGCTTGCGAAAACGCGCCGAGATGTCGCTCTGCTTCAACAGGCGCTGGCTGCCCAACTCGGGCGTGAAGTCATCGCGCACCTCCTCGACCATCGCCGCGAGGTCGTAGCGCGCGATGAGTTTCTCGAAGGTGGGCCGGGTTGCCTTGGCCCGCGCCGGCGGAAGGGAATCATCCATGGGAGTCTGGAGTGGTTGCGGCGGCGATCGAGTCAGGGCGGTGGGGAGTGCCGGCGGGCGCGGATCGATCGAACTCAGGCGGTGTGTCTGAACTCGTCGGCGTTTTCCTGCAGCAGTTGGGAAAGTTCGGCATGGAGGATCTGCGCCGGTACGTCCTTGCGGATGAAGAAGGTCGCCCCTTCGACGACACAGCGCTCCACCGTCATCTCATCGGCGATGGAGGTGAGAATGACGATCGGAAGTTCCGGCGACAGCTGCCGCAGCGCGTGCAGCGTCTCCACGCCGTCCATGTGCGGCATGTTGAGGTCGAGAATCACGAAGTCGGGCTTCGACAAGCGGAAGACCTCCAGCGCCTGTACGCCGTCGTGGGCATGCAGGATGTTGGTGATGCCCTGCTTGCGCAGGACCTGACCGACAAAATGCCGAAAGTAGCGCTCGTCATCCACCAACATGACGGTGGTCTGGGCCGGGTCGGCGACGGGCGTCGACTCGGATGGTGGGGCGGACGATTGGAACTCCTCGAAATCCATGTTCACGCCAGTGGCATCGGAGCGACGCGGGAAAACTTGAGGCCTCGTTGGAAGAAACTGAGGCATCGCTGTTTAAGTCCGCAAAATGCAATGGCAGGATCGGGCTGACGCGGCGCCTCATCCACCGCAACCGGGCGCCGACGAGCGGCGCCCCTACAGGGTTGTAGGGGTCGCGCTCGCCGCGACCCGCGCCCCTCACGACGCGCCCCAAGGCTGCATGCCCCATCCGCCGCAACCGGGCGCCGGCTCCTCCTACGCCAAGGCTTCGGCGGACAAGGAAGCGGCGCCCCTGCTTGCCCGCCGTCACTCCGGGGCCGCCGGGCTGGCGTCGCGCAGGTAACGCACGTAATCGGTGTCGGGACCGAGAAAGAGGGTGGTTTTGTCGCCGAGCGAACGACCGTAGCTTTCCAGCGAGCGGAAGAAGGCAAAGAACTCGGGATCGGCGCCAAAGGCTTCGTTGTAGACCCGGGTGGCTTCGGCATCGGCTTCTCCGCGGATGACCTCGGCCCGGCGTTGGGCTTCGGAGCGAACCTGGGCGAGCAGGCGCTGCGTCTCGCCGTCGATCTCGGCGGCCCGGCCCTGGCCCTCGGACCGGAACTCCTCGGCGATGCGCTGACGCTCGGCAATCATGCGTTCGAATACCCGTTGCTGGACGGACTCGACGTAGTCGATCCGCTTGATCCGGATATCGACCAACTCGATGCCGAGGCTCGGCATCTGTTCACGGGCCTTTTCCAGGATGGCCTGGGTGAGTTCTTCCCGTCCGGAGGCGACGCGTTGCCGCAGGATTTCCTCGTCGGTCTCGCTCACGGCCTGGGCGCGGGCGAGATCGGCCTCGGAAACCTGCCAATCCTTGGAGCGCACGATCTCCAGGAGGTCGGTGGCGGAGATCTGGTCGCGCACGACCGAGTCGAGGATGTCGTTGAGGCGCAGGTTGGCGCCGCGCTCGTCACGCACGCGCTGCATGAACAACAGCGGATCGGCGATGCGCCAGCGGGCGGTGGTGTCGACCGAAATGAACTGCTCGCCGCGGGTCGGAATCTGGTTGGGGTCGCCGTCCCAGGACAGCAGGCGTTTGTCGAAGCGGCGCACCTCCTGGATGAAAGGCAGCTTGAAGTGCAGGCCGGGTTGATTGACCGGTTCGCCGACGGGGGCGCCGAATTGGATGACGATGGCCTGCTCGGCTTCGTCGAGGGTGTAGGCGGAGGAAAAAAGCACCACCCCGCCGAGCAGGAGGACAATGGCGAAGCCGCCGAGCGTGAGAATGGATTTGTTCATCTTATTTGCCCTCCGGCTTGTGGGGGGACGGCTGGGGTTGGCCAAGGTTGAGCAGGGGCAGCGGGGCGGTGCCGCCCTCCTCCATGATGTAAATGGGACCTGCCTTGGGCAGCACGGTGTCGATCATCTCGAGATAGAGGCGCTGGCGGGTGATGGCGGGCGCGCGCTGATACTCGGCCAGGATGGCGGTGAAACGCTCGGCCTCGCCGCGGGCGCGGTTGACGCGTTCGGCGCGGTAGGCTTCGGCCTCGGCGATGATCTGGCTGGCCTGACCCTCGGCGCGCGGGATGACCTGGTTGCGGCGCTTTTCGGCTTCATTGATGAGGCGCTCGCGCTCCTGCTCGGCCTGGTTGACCTCGTTGAAGGCTGGTTTGACGAGGTCGGGCGGTGTGACGTCCTGCAGTTCGATCGTGTTGATCTGGATGCCCAGATCGAAGCCGTTGAGGATCTGTTGCAGCTCGGTCTTGGCGGCGGCGGCGACCTCGACCCGCTTTTCGGTGAGCACGTCGCTGCCGAGACTGTTGCCGACGACGCGGCGCATGACCGACTCGGCGATGTCGCGCAGGGTCTGCACGGGCTGGCGGGCGCGGTGCAGGAAACGGTCGGGGTCGGCGATCTGGAACTGCACGACCCACTCGACATCGATGACCTTCAGATCACCCGTGAGCATGAGGGAGACGGCACGGTGGGAACGGTCCTTGATGTATTGACCGCGCCCCGACGCGTCGACGGAGCTGAAACCAAACTCCTCCTTGAGCACGCGGGCCGAGGGCACCAGCTGCACGCGGTCGATGCCGAAGGGCAGCTTGAAGTGCAGTCCGGGCGGATTGATCGCGATGACCCGGCCGAAGCGTTTCACGACGGCCTCCTCCTCGGGTTGCACGGTGTAGTAGCTGGTGAAGCCGGCGATCAGGAGCACGATGAGCACCGGCACGAAGAGGATCGAGCGGCGGTGCTGAAGAAATTCGAGGGGCGGAAGCGATCCTTCCTCGGGGGGATATGGTCGGGAGGGCATGAGGCAGGAAGGGGGTGAGCAGCCGCGAGAAACCGGGGCCGGGAGCGGTTGAAGGAAGCACCCTTGCAGGCTCACCCGCAGCTGCAAGGTCAACCGGTCGGGCGGCCATTCGGAACCTTCGAATCTGCCTGGCGGCGATCCGTCCAAGGTGACACCGACATTCCTGTCTGTATATTGCGCACAGGCAACGTGCACAGACAGGAATGTCTGTGCCACATCTGCTCTGGCTTCGGGAGGAGCGGGACCGCGAATCGCCAGCGTTGAATCAGGCCAGTTCCTCGACGGTGACCTCGTGGGGTTGGCCTTCGACGGTCAGGCGCAGACGGGTGACCCCGGAAGACGGACGATCGGCGGCGGCTGGCTTGGCGGAAGGAGCGGGAGCCGTGGCGGGCGTCGGCGTGGGAGCGGCTGCCGGCGCGGGAGTGGCATCGGCCGCCTTCTTGTGCAACGCGGCGAACTCGACCGGGAACATGGCGTGCAGCACGCAGGCTTCGTCGTCGGTCGGCAGGCCCTTGGCCTCGAGTTCGGTGCGGAGTTGCGGCATGCGCGGTTCGAGCGCGTCGGCGGGACGATAATCGATCGGATCCTTGCCCGTGCGCTGTTTGACGAGCGCGAGCAGATCGGCGTCGATCGGTCCGGGCGTCTTGCCGTATTTGCCGAGCGCGATGTCGATCGCCGGCTGGGAGAGGTTTTTCCAGCGGCCGAACTTGATGTTCAACATCGCCTGGCTGCCGACGATCTGGGAGGTCGGGGTGACCAGCGGAATGTAGCCGAGCGCCGCGCGCACGACCGGGATCTCGGCCACGACCGCGTCAAACTGGTCGGACATGCCCTGCTCCTTGAGCTGGTTGCGGAAGTTGGAAAGCATGCCGCCCGGAATCTGGTAGGCGAGCGTGTCGGCGTCGACGCGCTCGTTGGCCGGGCTGGTGAACTTCGAAAGTTCGGCGTAGACGCCTTTGAAGTATTCGCCGAGTTCGCGCAGTTTTTTGAGATCGAAGCTCGGGCAGCGCGGGTGGCCGTCGAGCAGGGCGAGCATGCGCACGGTGTCGGGCTGGGCGGTGCCGTTGGCGAAGGGGCTGATGGAGGTCTCGATGACGTCGACGCCGGCTTCGATCGCGGCGAGGTAGGACGCGGCGCCGAGACCGGCTGTTTCGTGCGTGTGCAGGGCGACGGGCAGGCCGACCTTTTGCTTGAGTTCCTTGACGAGATCGTGGGCGATCCGCGGCTTGATGATGCCGGCCATGTCCTTGATGGCGATCGAGTGGCAGCCCATTTCCTTGAGCTCGATGCCCATCTTCACGAAGGCCTCGGCCGTGTGGACCGGACTGAGCGTGTAGCAGATTTCGCCGCGGGCGTGTTTGCCGCAGTCGAGCACGGTCCTGATGGCGGTGCGCAGGTTGCGGGTGTCGTTAAGCGCATCGAAAATGCGGAAGATATCCTGGCCGGCCGCTGCGTTGGCGCGCACGAAGGCCTCGACGACGTCGTCGGGAAAGCTGGTGTATTGAACGATGTTCTGCCCGCGCAGGAGCATGAGTTGCGGGGTCCTGGGCGCGGCCTTTTTGAGCGCGCGCAGGCGGTCGAAGGGGTTCTCGTTGAGAAAGCGCAGGCAGGAATCGATCGTCGCCCCGCCCCAGGTCTCGAGTCCGAAGAAACCCAGTTCGTCGAGGATGGGAGCGGCAGGCAACATCTGGGCAGTCGTCATGCGGGTGGCGGCGAGCGACTGGTGGCCGTCGCGCAGGACGGTGTTGATGAAGGCAACGGGCTTGGGCATGGCGTGGATCAGGGTTTTGGGGCCAGCGTAGCGTATGGCTCCACGATCGGCTGCGCGCATCTTGTCCTAGTCTGGGCGTCGCGGCAGGAATGCCGGCCGCGGCCGCGGCCGGCGTAGTGCCGGCTTCAGCCGGCATTCGGTTCGGCATTCGGCGGCTGAAGCCGCCGGTACGGCACGGTCCGCGGGTTCAGGTGCGCAGGATGCCGGCGGCCTTTTCCTCGAGGAAGGTGGCGTAGGTGCGCGCGATGCCTTCGCGCAGCGGGATCCGAGCGGTCCAGCCGAGGGCGCTGAGCCGCGAGACATCCATCAACTTGCGCGGCGTGCCGTCGGGCTTGGAACTGTCCCAGGCGATGGTGCCGGTGTAGCCGACGACTTCGGCCACGATCTCCGTAAGTTCGCGGATGGAGACGTCGGTGCCGGTGCCGACGTTGATGAGGTCGGGCGGATTCTCCAGGCCGAGCAAGAAGGTGCAGGCATCGGCGAGATCGTCGACGTGGAGAAACTCGCGCTTGGGCGATCCGGTGCCCCAGGCCGTGACCTCGGCCAGGCCCGCCTTACGGGCTTCATGGAAGCGGCGGATGAGCGCGGGCAGCACGTGGGAGTTCTGCGCGTGGTAGTTGTCGCCCGGACCGTAGAGGTTGGTGGGCATGGCGGAGTGGTAGCACAGGCCGTATTGGCGGCGGTAATACTCGGCCAGTTTCAGCCCGGCGATCTTGGCGATGGCGTAGGCCTCGTTGGTCGGCTCGAGCGGGCCGGTGAGCAGGCAGTCCTCCGGCATGGGTTGCGGCGCGAGCTTCGGGTAAATGCAGGAGCTGCCGAGAAAAAGCAGCCGCCCCACCCCGCTGCGCCGGGCGGCGTGGATGCAGTTCGTCGCGAGGGCGAGGTTGTCGTAGGCGAACTCGGCCGGGTAGGTATTGTTGGCGTGGATACCGCCGACCTTGGCCGCGGCGATGATGGTGGCATCAGGTTTCTCGGCGGCGAAAAACGCCTCGACCGCCGCCTGGTTCGTGAGGTCCAACTCGGCGCGGGTGCGGGTGACGATCTCGACACCCGTCTCGGCGGAGAAGCGGCGCACGAGCGCCCCGCCCACCATGCCGCGATGTCCTGCAATGTAGAGTTTCATCAGATCCCCGGCAGGCTGGCGATCTGGGCTTCGCGTTTGGCGAGTTCGAGATCGGCCTCGGTCATGATCTTCACCAGCTCCTTGAACTTCACCTTGGGTTCCCAGCCGAGCTGGCGCTTGGCCTTCTCCGGGTTGCCGATGAGCAGGTCGACTTCGGCGGGGCGATCGTAGCGGGCGTCGTACTTGACGTATTTCTCCCAATCGAGGTCGAGCAGGCCGAAGGTTTCTTCGATGAACTCCTTCACCGAATGGGTTTCGTTGGTCGCGACCACGTAGTCGTCGGGCGTGTCCTGCTGGAGCATCATCCACATCATCTCGACGTATTCCTTGGCGTAGCCCCAGTCGCGCTTGGCGTCGAGGTTGCCCATGTAGAGGTTCTCCTGCAGGCCGAGTTTGATGCGGGTGGCCGCGCGGGTGATCTTGCGGGTGACGAAGGTTTCGCCGCGGCGCGGGGATTCGTGGTTGAAGAGGATGCCCGAGGACGCGTGCAGATTGTAGGACTCACGGTAGTTCACCGTGAGCCAGTGAGCGTAAACCTTGGCGCAGGCGTAGGGTGAGCGCGGCCAGAAAGGCGTCGTCTCAATCTGCGGCACGGCCTGCACCTTGCCGAACATCTCCGAGGACGAGGCCTGGTAGTAGCGGCATTGTTTGACCAGGCCGGCCTCACGGATGGCTTCCAGGATGCGCTGGGCGCCGAGGCCGACGACGTCGCCGGTGTACTCCGGCACGTCGAAGGAAACGCGCACGTGCGACTGCGCCCCGAGGTTGTAGATCTCGTCGGGCTGCAGGTTGTAGAGCAGCTTCACCATCTGCACGCTGTCGGCCAGGTCGCCGTAGTGCAGGAAAAGTCGCACCCCGTTCACATGCGGGTCGCGGTAAAGATGATCGATTCGGCTGGTGTTGAAGGTCGAGGCGCGGCGGATAATGCCGTGAACTTCGTAACCCTTCTCCAGCAGGAGCTCGGCGAGGTAGGAACCATCTTGTCCGGTGATGCCGGTGATGAGCGCTTTTTTCATGGGAACGCGCACTCTCAACCGCCCGGAAGGTCCGCGGCAAGCGCGCAAAACACCGCCACTTGCGGCGGAGTCCGGTTGATGCAGAGTGCCGGCATGCGCACCGTCTTGATCGTCGCCCAATCGCTCGATGGCTTCATCACCCGCCATGAGGCGCCCGGCGCCAGCTGGGCTTCGGAAGCCGACCAGCGGTGGTTCCGGTCCTGCCTGGCGGACGTCGACTGTCAGGTGATGGGCCGCACCACCTACGAAACGGTGCGGGAGAACCTGCTCGCCAAACACTCGTCCGCGGTCCGGCGAGTGGTGATGACCCATTCCCCCGAAGCCTTCGTCGAGGACATGCGGCCCGGCGCGCTGGAATTCACCGCTGATCCCGTCGCGGCCATTCTCGATCGCCTGCGTGAGGACGGGCGGCGCCAATGCGCCGTACTCGGCGGCGGCCACGTGCACGACGCCTTCCTTGCGGCCGGGCTGGTCGACGAACTCTGGGTCACGGTCGAGCCCCGCATCTTTGCCGCCGGCACTCCCCTCGCCCACGCCCGCCAGGACACGCGCCTGCGGCTGCTCTCGCACACGCGACTCGACGACAGCGACTCGGTCGTGTTGCGCTACGCACTCGCACGATGAAGAGCATCACGATTCCGCGCTGGCCCCTGTATTTTCTGAAATGGACCGTGGGCATCACCCTCACGGGAGCCGTGCTCGGCGCGCTGATCTTTCCGCTGGTCGGTCTGCTCTGGAACCTGGACTACACGCCGCTGCAACTGGCGTGGAACGGCGTAAAGATCCTGGGCTTCTTCTTCGGCATCTGGGCCCCCGGCACCGCGTTGGTGTTGACCGTGAAAAAGGTCTACGAGGCCAGGAAGGCAGGGCAACTGCCCGAGGAGGAGGGTGCGGAGCAATCGAACCCTTCAACCTGAATCTCAACCACGGATGTCACGGATTTTCACGGATCAGGATGCCACATTCCGCCGTTCGGATCCGTGGACATCCGTGAAATCCGCGGCGTAAAACCCCCGCCTCAGATCTGGAAATCGGGCTGCCCGCTGACTTCGTGCAGGCCGCACTCGCGCTTGACGCCGCCGAAGCGGGTTTCCTCCTCGCTCATGCCGGCGGTGAGGGGCGTGGTGCTGTGCCAGTCGCCGATCGACACGTAGCCCTGCTCCCACAGCGGATGATAGGGCAGACCGTGCTCGGTCAGGTAGCGGTGCACGGTGCGATTATCCCAATCGATGATCGGGTGAATCTTGGTGACGCGGTTCTGCTGCTGCACGACCGGCAACGCCTCGCGGGTGCTGGCCTGCGAACGGCGCAAGCCCGCCAGCCAAGCCACGGCGCCGAGTTCGCGCACGGCACGGTCCATCGGCTCCACCTTGTTCACCAGGTTGTATTGCTTGAGGGCATCGACCCCCTGCTCCCAACGCTTGCCGAACAGCGCCTCCTGGCGCGCGGCGGTCATCTGCGGGGTGTACACCTTGAGGTTGAGCTTCAACTTCTCAGCCAACTCCTCGGCAAAGCGGTAGGTCTCGGGGAACAGGTAACCGGTGTCGATGAAGACCACCGGAATCTCCGGCACCACCCGCGTCACCAAGTGCAGCATGACGGCCGACTGCACCCCGAAACTGGTGGTGAGGATGAGTCCGTCGCCGAAGGTGTCGACCGCCCACTGCACGCGTGCCGGCGCGTCGAGCGTCTCGAGAGACGGCGGCGCGTCGGGAAACAGGCGGGCAGCGGCTACTGAACTCATGGCTGGCGATACCCTGCCCCAAAATGGCGCTGAGTAAAGTCAACTTTATGAGTTTGTTACCTTATTTACCTTAGTTGATTGAACTACAACGAGTTAATAAGGCGCTCAACCTCCGCAGCCTTCGCCTGGAGGTCGGCGAGCTGGTGACGGGCGCCGTCAATCACGGCGGGCGGGGCCTTGGCCACAAAGGCTTGGTTGGCGAGTCGCGCTTCGGTGCCGGCGATGTGCTTGCGCACCTGCTCCAGCTCCTTGGTGAGACGGGCGCGTTCGGCCGCCGGGTCGACTTTGACGCCGGTGTCGAGGTAAAGCGCGCCGAAGGGGGAGACGACCGCCGGCAGGGCCGGCTCGGTGGCCGTGCGCGCGATGGACTCGGCGCCGACCAGGCGGGCGAGCTTGGCGAGGTGCGGCTCGATCGCGGTCCAGCCAGCGTCGTCGGCCTGCAGGTGGAAGGTCACGTCGCGTTTCTGGGCGACCGCTTGGTCGGCTTTCAACTGGCGCGCCTGGGTCGTGAACTGCTTGAGCTGATCGACGCGCGTCGAGGCCGCGGCATCGACGGCCGCGCCGCGCGCCGCGAGTGCGGCAGCGAGTTGGTCGGCGGTTTCGAGGCGGTTGTCCTGCACGAAGCGGCCCTCGGCGCCGTAGCCGAGCTGATGCCAGAGTTCTTCGGAGATGAACGGGGCAAAGGGTTCGAAGAGCAGCAGGAACTGACGGATGACCAGATCCTGGACCGCCAACGCGTGGCCCTTGACGGCCGGGTCCTGCACGCGGGTCTTGGCGACCTCGACATACCAGTCGCAGAAGTCGGCCCAGAAAAACGAATACAGGGCCTGCGTCGCCGTCGCGAACTCGAACTCGGCAAAGCTCTTCTCCAGCGTGCGCACCGTGTCGAGCAACGCGGCGAGGATGGCGTGGTCGTCCTCGTCCATCTGCGCCGGATCGAGCCGCGCGAGGATGGCGTCGAGCGAGGTGTTGTCGCTCATCGCCCCGCTCATGGTGCGGAAGCGGCAGGCGTTCCAGAGCTTGTTGCAGAAATTCTTGCCGCCCTCGATGCGTGACTCGTCGAACTTCACATCCTGGCCCAGCGGCGCGATCTGCAGCAGGCCGAAGCGCGTGCCGTCGGCCCCGTAGTTCTTGATGAGGTCGAGCGGGTCGGGCGAGTTGCCCAGCGTTTTCGACATCTTGCGGCCCTGCTTGTCGCGCACGATGCCGTTGAAATAGACGTGCTTGAAGGGAATGCGCTGCTCGATGGGCGCGCCGGGACGGGCAAATTCGAGGCCGGCCATGATCATGCGCGCGACCCAGAAAAAGATGATGTCCGCGCCCGTCGCCAAGGTCGTCGTCGGATAAAACCGGTCGAAGTCGCTCGCCGCCTGTTTCTCGGCGTCGGGCCAACCGAGCGTGCCGATCGGCCACAGCCAGGACGAGGCCCAGGTGTCGAGCACGTCGCCTTCCTGCTCCCAGTTCTCCGGATCCGCCGGGCCGTCCAGCGAGACGTGGATCTTGGAGGGATCGCGCAGGTCGGCCTCCGTGAGCTTCTCGCGGTCGACGCCCTTGGCATACCAGACCGGGATGCGATGACCCCACCAGAGCTGGCGGCTGATGCACCAGTCCTGGATGTTCTCCAGCCAGTTCAGATAAACCTTCGACCAGCGCGCCGGGTGCATCTGGACGAGGCCGTCGCGCACGACCTGCTTGGCCTCCTCAACGCGCGGGTAGCGCAGCCACCATTGCTGCATGAGGCGCGGCTCGATCGGCACGCCGGCGCGTTGCGAGTAACCGACGTTGTTTTCGTAGGGCTTCGCCTCGATGAGGTTGCCCCGCTCTTCCAGCAGCTCGGCCGCGCGCTTGCGGCCGGCGAAACGTTCCAGGCCGGCCAGTTCGTCGCCGGCGTGTTCGTTGAGCGTGCCGTCGGGATTGAGGCAGTCGATGACCGGCAGGCCGTGGCGCTGACCGATCTCGAAGTCGACCTTGTCGTGCGCCGGCGTGACCTTGAGCGCGCCGCCGCCGAAAGCCATGTCGACCGCCTCGTCGGCGATGATCGGGATGGCCACGCGGGCGCCGAGCGGACGCCAGACATGCTTGCCAATGAGATTCTTGAATCGCTCGTCGCCCGGATGGACCGCCACCGCGACGTCGGCCCCGATTGTTTCCGGTCGCGTGGTCTCGAGCACGAGGTGGGTGTGCTCGCCCACCGGTTCGACCAACTCGTAACGGATGCGCCAGATGTGGCCCTTCGTCGGCCGCATCTCGACCTCCTCGTCGGAGAGGGCGGTGAGCGACGCCGGGCACCAGTTGACCATGCGTTTGCCGCGGTAGATATGGCCCGCCTCGAAAAGTTTCACGAAGGCGGTGAGGACGCCGCGACTGTAGTCCGGGTCCATGGTGAAATGGGTGCGGTCCCAATCGCAGGAGCAGCCGAGTTCGCGGAGCTGTTGCAGGATCTTGTCGCCCTTTTCGTGACGCCAGGCCCAGACGCGCTCGAGGAAGGCTTCGCGACCGAGATCGTAGCGGCTCTTGCCCTCGGTCTTCTTGAGGTGCTTCTCGACCATCGTCTGCGTGGCGATGCCGGCGTGATCGGTGCCGGGGATCCAGCAGGCGGCCTTGCCCTCGAGCCGGGCGCGGCGGATGAGCACGTCCTGCAGGGTGTTGTTGAGCACGTGGCCCATGTGCAGGATGCCGGTGACGTTGGGCGGCGGGATGACGATGGAATACGTCTCCTGCCCTTCGGCGGGTTTGCCGGTGAAACAGCCGGCCTGCTGCCAGGCGGCATACCATTTGGCCTCAACGTCGGTGGCTTCGTAGCTCTTGGTGATCTCGGGCATAGGGCAATAACGGAACCGACGAGCGAACCGGCCAGGCTCTGGGCTGGCAAGCGCCCGTTTTTCACCGGGCTCCCGCGCGCCGCAACGGATCTGCGCCCGCCTCACTGAAACCCGAACATCACCGGAAAGCCCAGCGCCACGATCGCCGCCCAGACCACGTAGGCCGGCAGGTAACGCGTGAGCCATGACATCACGCCCTCGAATCCCCGGCGCCCGCGCAGGAACTGCGTGTAGCACCACGCGAGCCCCGCCAGGTGGACGAACAACAGCACGTTCTCGCCCAGCGCCGCGACCTTGTTGGGCGACACCCCAAAACTGGCGAGGCGACTGGCGATCGCGCCCAGCGCCACCGTATCCGCCACCAGAGCGAGCACCACCAGCGCCAAGGCCACGTAATCAAAAAGACCGGCGGGCGCCCGCTCGCGCCGCGCCGAGACGAGATAAAGCACGAGCCCAAGCACGAGCACCAACATGAGATCGAACACGATAAGGAATTCCCGATCCGCCAGCGGCGCCGTGCGCCGCACCGCCAGCGTCGTCAGGTACACCGCCAACACGACCGTGAACAACGGGGCAAAGATGCGCGCCAAAACCGGCGCCATGTTTTCCACGATCGCCCGCTTTTCCTGGGCGAAAAACGCCCCGATCACCGGCGCGGCGCAACTCCCGAAAACGACAACCCAGTTCACGAGCAGGGGCCCGACTTCGACGCCGATCATGCCAAACAATCCGCCGATCAATCCAAACATCACGCCCATGCCGCACAGGATGAGCACCGTGTAGATGAAGGTCTCCCCCGAGAAGCGCACGAAGTCCATCCGCCCCTTCACGTCGCGCCAGGCCGTGCCGGCATAGAGGATGCCCGCCAGACCCCACAACAGGATCGGCAGGTGCAAGCCCGTGAGCACGCGCGTGTGCGCCGGGGAATCCGGCGGATAGACAAAGAGGTTCACCGCCACGCAGGCGACGAGATAGGTCGCGCCCACCGCCCACGCCCGCCCACGGGCCCGTTCCGGACGCCAGCGCAGGAACAGCCAGGAAATCGGCAAGATCAGGAAAAAGCCGGCGTTGATGAAATATCGCAGCACGTCCTCGTCGCGCTCGAAACTGAAGCCAAACAGCGCCGGCACCTTGCCGAGCACCCCCGCCAGCAGCGCCAGCCCGGCCAGCTCGAGGTACTTCCGTCGCCGCCCTTTCCCGCCATCGACTTCACTCGGATCGTCCAGCACCTGCTTCCACACCTGGTCCGTGTGCACCCGCGCGTATTCCGCCGCCAGCGCGTGCAGGTTGCCCACCCGCCGCACCGCGATCAGAAAGGCTTCGTCCGTCGCCAGGCCGCCGCCCTCCAGCTCCGCCATCGTGTCGCGCAGGTGCGCCTCGAGTTCAGCCAGTTGCTCCGGCGTGAAATGCCCGCGCTCCTGGAGGAACTCGCGCCAACCTGCTATCTCGGCTTCGATCGATTGCATAAGGGTTTTGGTGTTCGTTTTTCCGACCAAATGATCAGCCGACGCTCGCCCGCGGCACCGGCGCGACGAGCGCCGACGCAAGGCGCTGCCAGGAGCGGGCCAGCGTTTCGTGCACCGCCAGCCAATCGGCCTTCACCCGCTCCAACTCCGTCGCCCCTTCCTCGCGCAAGCGGTAGTATTTGCGCCGCCGCCCCGACTCCGCGGCCTCCCAATACGACTCCACATAGCCCTGCGTTTCCAAGCGATGCAGCACCGGGTAGAGCATGCCGTCCGCCCAGCGCAGTTGCCCCTCCGACAGCGCCTCCACCTCCTGAATGATCGCGTAGCCGTAGCTCGGCCCCCGACGCAATATCGCCAGAATAAGCGGGGTGGCAGAAGCAGCGACAAGATCCTTGGAGACGGCCATGATTGCGATACCTAGAAGACGTATGCATAGGATCTCTATGTATGGCGAGAAAAATCTTCCCTCGCCTCGGCTAAGTGGGGACGCGGAGGGGTCGGCACGGAATCCAACGGGCGTGATGGGCCGCCCCGGGCTGCGCGAATCTTCGCGCTGTTCCCGGCAAGGGTATCGGCGCGGCGTTTACCTCCTTCTCTCCATTTCGCGCTTTGCGCCGTTCCCGGTTTCCGACCACGTTGGCGCCATCTGTGTCCATGACCGGTTCCTCCGCCAGTTCCGACCGCCTGAGTTTCACGGCCGCCACCTCCGTGGCCGAGCGCACCCATGCGTGCAAAACCTACCTCCAGCTTGAGACCAGCATGATCAAGATGCGGCATGACGCCGGCGCGACCGGCACCGACACGACCGCCGCCTTGGCCGCGACCGTCGATGCCATGCTCGAACGCCTGTTCACCATCGCGATCGAGACCTGGGAGAGCGCCCACGGCAAACTCCCCTGCCCCGTGAGCCTGGTCGCCCTCGGCGGCTACGGTCGCGCCGAACTCTGTCCGCACAGCGACATCGACCTGATGTTCCTCTTTCCGTCCAAGGCCCGCGCGTCCCTGGTCACGCCCCTGCAGGAACACCTCACCCAGGAAATCCTTTACCCGCTCTGGGACTGCGGCCTCAAGGTCGGGCACTCCACCCGCACCGTCGACGAGGTGTTCAACGAGGCTCGCAGCGAGATCCAATCGAAGACCGCCCTGCTCGAGTCGCGGCACCTGTCCGGGTCGAAGTCGCTCTACGCCACCTTCGCCGACGCCTACCGCAAATACTACACCCAGGAACATCCCACCGCCTACATCGCGGCCCGCCTGGAGGACCAGACCACCCGCCGCAGCAAGTTCGGCGGCACCGTCTTCCTGCAGGAACCCGACATCAAGAACGGCGTGGGCGGCCTGCGCGACTACCAGAACACCATCTGGATGGCGCGGGTGAAACTCGACATCAACGACATCGAGGAGGTCGTCGCCCAAAACTACCTGCGCCCCAATGAACTCAAGGCCTTTCAACGCGCCTACGATTTCCTGCTGCGGGTGCGCAACGAACTGCACTTCCAGAGCAAGCGTCCCACCGACGTGCTCGACCTCGAAGCCCAGCCCCGCATCGCCCTCGGGCTCGGCTACACCACCCCCGACATGCTGCGCCGCGTCGAGTTGTTCATGCGCGACTATTACCGCGCCGCCCAGGAAATCCACCGCACCTCCACGCTGGTGGAAAACCGCCTCGCGCTCACCATGGACGCCCCGCCCGACACGACGTTTTCGTTCCGCGAGGTCATCCGCTCGCGCCGCTACGAAAAGATCAAGCGCGTCGATGGTTTCAACCTGCGCGGCGCCGAACTCTCCGCCGGCTCCGCCGAGGTCTTTCGCGAAAACCCCGCGCGCCTCGTGCGCATTTTTCGCCACAGTCAGCGCCTGGGAGCCAAGATCCATTTCGACCTGCAGTCCCTCATCCGCGAGCAGGCCTACCTCGTCGACGAATCGGTCATTCACTCCGAGGACGCCAACACCAGCTTCAAAGCCATTCTACAGGAGCCCGGCGCGGTTTTCCCCACGCTCAGTTTGATGCACGAGCTGGGCATTCTTGGCCGCTTCATCCCGGAATTCGACAAGCTCACCTGTCTGGTACAGCACGAGTTTTACCACCGCTATACCGCGGATATTCATACTCTGAATACGATCCGCGAGTTGGACAATGTACTCTCGCAGGACGATTCCACCGCCACCAAATACCGCAAGGCCCTGCACGAGACGAGCGAGCCGATGCTGTTGTATCTCATTCTGCTCCTGCACGATATCGGCAAGGCCAAGGGCATCCGCGGACACGCCGACAGCGGGGTCGCCATCGCCGACCCCCTGTTGCGCCGCCTGGGCCTGGGCGAGGCCAACCGCGAGATTGTCGCATTTATTATCCGAAACCACCTGATCATGGCACGCTTTTGGCAGAAGCGGGATGTGGATGATCCTGCCACCGCCGAAGCCTTCGCCCAACAAGTCCCGGAGTCCGATCTACTCCGCTACCTTTACGTGCACACCTACTGCGATGCGCGCGGCACCTCGGCGAGCCTCTGGAACAGTTACAAGGACATGCTGCACACGCAGCTTTTCCGGACCACGCTTGACCACCTCATCCACGGTGACGCGCTCCCCGAACGCCTCTCGGCCCGTATCGCGATGATCCGTCAGGAGTTGATTTCCAAGCAGTTGCCCGACGTGCGCGAAGAGGAAATCGCCGCGCACTTCAACCTGCTGCCCGACCGCTACTTTCTCAACACCACCCAGCCCGACATCGTGCTGCACCTCGGCATGGTCAACCGTCTGCTCAAGACGATCGCCAGCACCGACTCGATCGGCTCCCTGCGGCCGGTCGTGGAGTGGCGCGACGACCTCAATCGCTCCCTCACCGTCGTGCACATCGTCACCTGGGACCGCGCCGGACTTTTCTATAAACTGGCCGGCGCCTTCAGCGTGGCCGGGCTCTCCATCCTGTCCTCCAAGGTCGTCTCGCGTGCCGACCATATCGCCATCGACACCTTCTTCGTCACCGAACCCGGCGGTGGCGTGGTCGAGAGTTCGAAAGCCCAGAAGCTCTTCAACGAGGCGCTGGAAAAGGCGCTCATGCACAACAAGGACCTGCTGCCCGAAATCGTGAAGCAGGCCGAGAAACAGGCCTCCGCCAAACGCTACTCGCGCGACTCCGGCCGCGCCGAGATCGTGCAGGCGACCTTCCCGCCGCGGGTCGACATCTATCACGAGCTCTCGATGGAACGCACCATCGTGGAGATCCAGGCCCCCGACCAGATCGGTCTGCTCTTCCGGGTCGCCCGTACGATCAGCGAACACAAGTTCGACATCACCTTCGCCCGCATCGGCACCGAGCGTCACATTGCCATCGACACGTTCTACATCGTCGACGTGAGCGAGGAGCCGGTCTGCGACACCAACCGCCTCCACGCCTTGCGCGACGCCCTCAACGCCATCGTTGCCCCTCACCCCGTGCCCGCCGAAACCGCGGTGTAACGACAGGCTCCGCAGCAAGGCGACGGATCCCGTGGCTACGAGCGTGAGCGAGTGGGGGCGACGGCATGTGTCTGTCGCCACTCGCTCACGCTCGTAGCCACCTGGAGCCCGGCCGCCTCTGCCGGACGCCCCTGACGCTCAATCCTCCTCGTCGGATTCCGCGTCCGCCACCTCGGCCTCCCCGCCGACGTCAACGGTCGCCTCCTCCGGCTTTCGTTCCTCCTCCTGATTCACCTTGAGCACCGCCGCGGGCACCCGCTTCACGGCCTGGAACTTCGCCCGGAAAAGATCGTCGAGCTGCTCCTGCAGGTCGGCCGGGATCAGCTTCAGCATCTCGGACAGGGGCGGCAGCGGTCCGCCGTCCAGTGTATCCACTTCTTCACGACGCGCGCGGCGCGCGGGAGCCGGCCGTCCGCCGCCGTCGCGCTCGGCCGCCTCCGCACTCATGGCCTCCTCGATGTCCGCCGGCGGCCAGTCGGGCGATTCGTCGTCGCCCCCCGCTGGCGCCGCCGGAGCCGCCGGGTCGATCGGGCGGCCGCCGAGGGTCGGGCTCACCGGCGCACTGGCCGTGCGATTCAGCGCGCTGCGCACATCGATCGGCGCGCCCGCCAGGGCCGCCGCGCGGGCGCCCGCCGATTGGGTCTCGAGCTGCAGCACCTCGGCGAGGCGCGCCTCGAGCCGGTCAATCAGGCCTTTTTTTTTTCGTCGTCCGCGGCGGTCGCCGGGGCTTCCTCGGCCAGGGCCGAGAGTTCCTTGATGAGGCTGTCGATGGCGCGGGCGCGACTGGCCTCGACGGCTTTGAGCAGGGTGACTTCGAGGTTGATCTTCTCGGCCAGTCCCAGCTTCACGCCGCCTTCGCCTTCGCGCAGCGCGTCGAGCAGGCGCGTTACCTGCTCCGTGGTGAGTTCGGGACCGAGCCGGGCGGTCTTGCCTCCCTGGGCGATGGCGTCGAGCAGTGCCTCCCGCACCACGGCCTGCAGGTCGGAGAGCAGGCGCACGAGGTCGCGGCCCGATTCGTCACACTCGTCGACGATGGCGATCAGCTTGCGATGGTCACCGGCGGCGATGGCGCCGGCGAGCTCGGTGAGTTTCTCCGCGGAAATGAGACCGTAGACATCGAGCACGTCGGCTTCGGAAATGTCGTTGCCGCAGAACGAAATCATCTGGTCGAAGATCGATTGCGCGTCGCGCATGCCGCCGTCGGCCATGCGGGCGATGCAGCGCAACGCCTCGTCGGACACGTTGACCTTTTCATCGTCGCCGATCCGCCGCAGGCGCTCGACGATGAGGGGCGCGGGGATGGGCTTGAGGTCGAAGCGCTGGCAGCGCGACACGATGGTCGCGAGGACCTTCTGCGGATCAGTCGTAGCGAAGACGAACTTCACGTGCTCCGGCGGCTCCTCGAGCGTCTTGAGCAGGGCGTTGAAGGCCGCGGCCGAGAGCATGTGCACCTCGTCGATGATGTAGACTTTGAACTTACCCTGGGCCGGCGCGTATTGCACGGTGTCGCGCAGGTCACGCACCTGATCGACGCCGTTGTTGGAGGCGCCGTCGATCTCGATCACGTCGAGATGCGAGCCCTCGGCGATCGAAACGCAGGCGGGATCGGCGGGGTCGAAGTCGGCCTTGGGCCCGTCGGTGCAGTTGAGCGCCTTGGCGAAGATGCGGGCCGTGGAGGTCTTGC
>CBFGUO010000016.1:0-116823 GCA_965652375.1 uncultured Opitutus sp. | reverse complement strand
ACTTCGAGCTGGTGCGCCACGACGTGATCGATCCCTTCAAGTTCGAGGTCGACCAGATCTACAATCTCGCCTGCCCGGCGTCGCCGCCCCACTACCAATACAACCCGATCAAGACGACCAAGACCTCCGTCATGGGCGCGATCAACTGCCTCGGCCTCGCCAAGCGCGTGCGGGCTCGCGTCTTCCAGGCCAGTACCAGCGAGGTCTACGGCGACCCGGCGGTTCACCCGCAGCCCGAGTCGTACTGGGGCAACGTCAACCCGATCGGCCTGCGCTCCTGCTACGACGAGGGCAAACGCTGCGCCGAGACCCTCTTTTTCGATTATCACCGCGAAAACGACGTCGATATCCGGGTGGTGCGCATCTTCAACACCTACGGTCCGCGCATGCACCCCAATGATGGCCGCGTCGTTTCCAACTTCATCGTGCAGGCGCTCAAGGGCGAGGACCTCACCGTCTACGGCGACGGGATGCAGACCCGCTCGTTCTGCTACGTCGATGACCTCGTGGAGGGCTTTGTGCGCCTCATGAACCAGAGCGCCACCGTGGGACCCGTGAATCTCGGCAACCCCGGCGAGTTCACCATGCTCGAACTCGCCGAGCTCACCCTTAAGCTCGTCGGTGGCCCCTCCAAAATCACCCATCTGCCCCTTCCGGCCGACGATCCCAAGCAACGCCGGCCCGACATCGCGCTTGCCCGTCAACACCTCGGCTGGGAACCCACCGTTCCGCTCGAGGAGGGCCTGAAGCGCACGATCGATTATTTCCGCACGCAGGTGTAGGCGTGCCGGCGCTATCGCGCCAAAGCCGCGCCCTTTGATGGCAGAGTGCGCCAACCTGGCGCTTCGCCGCGGCTGGTCTGACCACCTCGCGTTCGTCCCTCCTGGCCGAAAGTTACCTCTGCGCGGCGCCCGGATTTGCCATTTGCCAAGGCGATGGCCCGGCCTACGCTGGCCGGTTCCTCATGTTAGACTTTCTGTTCAAACGTTTCGCCGGCCGTCACTACCGGAAGTTCCTCGAATCCGTTAAGCCCCTTGTGGCCAAGATCAACGAGATCGAGCAGTCCTATCAGGCGCTCACCGACGAGCAATTGCAGGCCAAGACCGCCGAGTTCCGCGAGCGTTTCAAGAACGGCGAAACCCTCGATGACCTCCTGCCTGAAGCCTTCGCCGCGGTGAAGAACGCCGCCCGCCGCCTCGTCGGCACCACCGCCGTCGTCTGCGAACACGAACAGTCCTGGGACATGGTGCACTTCGACGTGCAGCTCATCGGCGGCATCGCCCTGCACCGCGGCAAGATCGCCGAAATGGCCACCGGCGAGGGCAAGACCCTCGTCGCCACCCTCCCGCTCTACCTCAACGCGCTCACCGGCCGCAATTCCCAACTCGTCACCGTCAACGACTACCTCGCCCGTCGCGACTCGCAGTGGATGGGCCACCTCTACAAGTTCCTCGGCCTCACCGTGGGCTGCATTCAGCAGCAGATGGCGCCGTCCATCCGCCGCGAACAATACAACTGCGACATTACCTACGGAACGGCTTCCGAGTTCGGCTTCGATTACCTCCGCGACAACGGCATGGCCACCCGCAAGGAGGACCAGGTGCAGCGCGACCACTGGTTCTGCATCGTGGACGAAATCGACTCCATCCTCGTCGACGAAGCCCGCACCCCGCTCATCATCTCCGGCCCCGCCCCCATCGAGCGCGAACAGCCCTTCACCCGCCTCAAGCCCACCGTCGAGCGCCTCGTCGCGATGCAGCTCAAGCACTGCAACCGTCTCATCTCCGAGGCCAAGCCGGTGATTGAGATGTCAGACGAAGAACTGGGTAACCAAATTGCGGAATCGAGGAAGAGATTGGAGGACGCTCAAGCCAGGAACAAGGAGCTGATCCAAGCCGGCAAGGATCCGTTGTCCTTGCCGTTTCACGATGAGGATCCGCGTGGCACTGCCATGCGCAAGCTGCTACAGGTCAAACTCGGCACCCCCAAGAACAAGCAGCTCCTCCGCGTTCTCGAAATCCCCGCCGCCCGCAAGGCCCTCGACAAGATCGAGACCGAGATGAACTCGGATCTCCAGAAGACCGAGATGTTCGCTCTCAAGGAGGAACTGTTCTTCACCATCGACGAACGCCAGCACCAGGCCGACCTCACCGAAATCGGCCGCTCCACCCTCCGCCCCGACAACCCCGACGCCTTCGTTCTCCCCGACCTCGCCACCGAGCACTCGGCCATCGATGCCGATCCCTCCCTCACTCCCGAACAGCGCGAAGAAAAGAAGAACGCCTCCCACCAGGCCTACGCCGCCGTCTCCGAGGAGATCCACGCCATTTCCCAGCTCCTGCGCGCCTACTGTCTCTACGAGCGCGACGTCGAGTACGTCGTCCAGGAGGGCAAGGTGAACATCGTCGACGAAAACACCGGCCGCGTCATGCCCGGCCGCCGCTGGTCCGACGGACTCCACCAGGCCGTCGAGGCCAAGGAGGGCGTCACCATCGAGCGCGAGACCCGCACCTACGCCACCGTCACCATCCAGAACTACTTCCGCATGTACGAAAAGCTGGCCGGCATGACCGGTACGGCCGAGACGGAAGCCACCGAGTTCAACGAAATCTATCGCCTGGGCGTCCAGGTCATCCCGACCAACAAGCCCAACATCCGCATCGATAAGAACGACTCCATCTTCAAGACCCGCCGCGACAAATTCAACGCGGTCATGACCGAGATCACCGAGGCCAACAAGCGCGGCCAGCCCGTCCTCGTCGGCACCGTCTCGGTCGAGTCCTCCGAAGTCCTCTCCCGCATGCTCAAACGCAGCGGCATCGTGCACACCGTGCTCAACGCCAAGTTCCACGAGCAGGAAGCCGACATCGTCGCCCGCGCCGGCCACCGCGGCGCCGTCACCATCGCCACCAACATGGCCGGCCGCGGCACCGACATCAAACTCGGCGAGGGCGTGCGCGAACTCGGCGGACTCTATGTCATCGGCACCGAGCGCCACGAATCCCGCCGCATCGACCGCCAGCTCCGCGGCCGCTGCTCGCGCCAGGGCGACCCCGGCACCACCAAGTTCTTCCTCTCCCTCGAGGACAACCTCATGCGCCTCTTCCTCCAGGGCAACCTGGCCTCGCGCCTCATGGAAGGCTCCATGCGCGAGGGCGAGGAACTCGAACACTCCCTGCTCAATCGCTCCATCGAAAGCGCCCAAAAGAAGGTCGAGCAGCAGAACTTCTCCATCCGCAAACGCCTCCTCCAATACGACGACGTGCTCAACCAGCAGCGTGAGGTCGTCTACGGCATCCGCAACGCGGCCATCCATGCCGACCGCCCCAAGGACATCATCTTCGAGCAGGTGGAGGAGGAAATCGAAACCCGTCTCGAGGCCGCCGGCTGGGACGACAAGGCCGGCGCCACCGACGACGCCATCGATCATCTCGTCGGCTGGCTCAACACCCATTTCCCGGTCGGCCTGCGCGTCGACGACCTCAAGGGGAAGACCTTCGCCGAGGCCTCCGCCTTTGTCCTCGAACGCGTCAAGAAAGCCTACGCCGTCAAGGAGTCGGTCGAGATTCCCGAAGCCCTCGGCGCCCTCGAACGCTACGTCATCATCAACGCCATCGACCGCCACTGGCAGGAGCATCTCACCGAGATGGAGGAGCTGCGCCGCGCCATCGGCCTGCGGTCCTACGGCCAGAAGGATCCACTTGTTGAATACAAGGGCGAGGCCTTCAAATACTTCGAGGAACTCATGAAGAACGTGCGGCTGCAGATCTGCACGGGCGTCTTCCGCAGTGCCTCCAACATCCAGGCCTTCGAGAACATGCTGCAGCTGCTCAGCCGCGCCGCCAAGACCGAGGGACCGGAAAACGCTCCCGCCGCGCCGCGCGCCGCGCCGACCGCCCCGCAGATCCGCTCCCACGTCACCGGCGGCGGGGTGGGGGGCATGCCCGGCGCCCCGGGCCCGGCCCGCAAACCCGCGAGCGAAATCAAGCTTCCCATGCCCGCGGCCCGGCCGGCCGCTCCGGCCATGCCCAAGGTCGGCCGCAACGATCCCTGCCCCTGCGGCAGCGGCAAGAAATACAAGCACTGCCACGGCCGCTGAGCGCGCCCCACCAGGCGGGCCGGACACCCGCCCGGCGCCTACCGTTTCGCTGGCGGCGTCTGGCCGCCCCAGCGCACACTGCTCACCAATCCCCCGCGGAAAATCACCTGCATGCCGGCCTCCTTGGCGGTGCGGTAGGTCTTCTGCCGATTCGGAATCTGGTAGTGCGTGCGCTCGCCGGTCGCGATGTTGAACTCACTCACGTCCTCGTAGTTCACCGTCTCCTCGCCCACGTAGCGCTGCCTGATCTTCGGATAGTCCCACACCGTGACCACGCCGCCGTCCTCCGCCGTGAAGGTCTGCATCCCGTCCGGTGCCCCCAGCGCGATATAGACCATGTCGAAACTGTCGCCGACCTTGATCTCGCCCCGCCGGATCCGCTCCTGCGTCATCGCCGACCAGCTTCCGAAGGCGGTCTCGCGTTCCCGGATCCGGGTGGCAATGGATTCGCAGCCGCCGAGCATCAGCCCGCCGAACCAGAGCATTGCCACCCACACAAGCCGTTTCATCGTTCGCGTATGCTGCCGCTCGGTTGACCCCGGGTCGAGGACGCTCTCCATTACAAACACGTTTCACCGCCCGTCTTGGCACCCGTTCGCGCCCTGCTATCCACGACCGTCCCGACAGACACGCTAGATGTCCGCTTCCGAATCGCCTCCCCGGCACCTCATCTCTCTGGAGATCCTTTCCCAACCCGACGACACCACCTGCGGCCCCACCTGCCTGCACGCGATCTACCGTTACTTCGACCGGGAAGTGCCTCTGACCGAGCTGATCCGCGCCGTGCCGCGTCTGCCCACCGGCGGCACCCTCGGCGTCCTGCTCGCCCTCGACGCCCTGCGCCGCGGCTACCGGGCCTCCATCCACAGCTACAACCTGCAGGTCTTCGATCCCACCTGGTTTAAGCTCCCGCCGGAGCAGATCGCCGACAAACTGCGCGCCCAGCAAAAAGTCCGCCGCTCCGAAAAACGCCGTCTCGCCTCCGCCGCCTACGTCGAGTTCCTCGAACGGGGCGGCCAATTGCATTTCGAACCCATGAGCGGTGCGCTCATTCGTCGCTACCTCAACCGCGACCTGCCCATCCTCACCGGCCTCAGTTCCACCTATCTCTACCAGGCAATGCGCGAATTCGGTCCCAACGACGATGACGACGACCTGCGCGGCGATCCCGCGGGCCACTTCGTCGTGCTCTGCGGCTACGATCGCAAGGACCGCAACGTCGAGATCGCCGATCCGCTCGAGTCCAACCCGCATTCGCCCACCCGCCGATACGCCATCGACATCGACCGCGTGATCTCCTCCATCCTTCTCGGCGTCCTTACTTACGACGCCAATCTCATCGTCATCGAACCCTAGCCGCTCCCTGCTTCGTCATGCGCAGCCTCATCGTGGTCACCCATCCCGAGCGTTGGCCCTTTTCCATTCCCGGCGTCGAGGTCGTCGCCGCCCGCGCCTACCTCACCGATCCCGCCTTCACCAACCAGCGCAACGTGCGGGTCTACAACCTCTGCCGCTCCTACCGGTATCAGTCGGTCGGATACTATGTATCGCTGCTCGCCGAGGCCCGCGGTCACCGGCCCCTGCCGAGCGTCGCCACCATCCAGGATCTCAAGTCGCCCGTCGTGGCGCGGATCCTTTCCGAGGAAGTCGACGATCTCATCCAAAAGTCCCTCGGTCCGCTCAAGGGCGACCGCTTCGTGCTCAGCATCTACTTCGCCCGCAACACCGCCCGGGCCTACGACCGGCTCTGCCAGCAGCTCTACAACCAGTTCCAGGCCCCGCTCATGCGCGCTACCTTCGTGCGCCGCGAAGACCGCTGGGACATGCAGGACATTTCCTCCATCTCGGCCTCCGACGTGCCCGAGTCGCACCGTCCCTTCGTTGCCGAGGTCGCGAAAGCCTTCTTCGAGGGCCGCCGACCGACCCGCAAACCGAAGACTCCACCGCGCTACACCATGGCCATCCTCTACGACCCGGCGGAGGACCACACTCCGTCCAACGGCAAGGCCATCCAGAAATTCATTCGCGCCGCCGAGACCTTCGATGTCGAAGCCGAGGTCATCTCCCGCGACGACTATTCCCGCCTGGCCGAATTCGATGCGCTGTTCATCCGCCAAACCACCGCGGTCAATCACTTCACCTTCCGCTTCGCCAGCCGCGCCCAGGCCGAGGGCCTCGTCGTCATCGACGACCCGCAGTCCATCCTGCGCTGCACCAACAAGGTCTACCTCGCCGAGCTGCTCGACCGCCACGAGATCCTCGCCCCGCGCACCATCATCGTGCACAAGGACAACCTCGACGAAGCACCCGCCACCCTCGGCTTTCCCATTATTCTCAAGCAGCCCGACAGCGCCTTCTCCAAGGGCGTCAAAAAGGTGAAGACCCGCGAGGAATACGACGAAGTCACCGCCCAGCTTTTTGAGGACACCGACCTGCTCATTGCCCAGGAATTCCTGCAGACCGACTTCGACTGGCGCATTGGCGTGCTCGACCGCAAGGCCATCTACGCGGCGAAATACTTCATGGCCCGCAAGCACTGGCAGATCATCGCCAACCAGGCCGACGGCGAAGCCGATTACGGCAAGGTCGAAGCCATCCCCGTCGAGCTCGTGCCCCAGGCGGTCGTACGCGCCGCCGTCAAGGCCGCCTCCCTCATCGGCGACGGCCTCTACGGTGTCGATGTGAAACAGTCCGGCCGCCAGGCCTACGTCATCGAGGTGAACGACAATCCCTCCATCGATGCCGGCTACGAAGACACCTTGCTCAAGGACAGTCTCTACGAGCGCATCATCGAACACTTCGTCCGCAAACTCGACCGCCGCAAGGAACGCCGCCCCGAGGAATAGACGTGGGCAAGCGCACATGCATCCTGAATGTAGGGCTGCCGCTTGCTGGCATGCCGCAGTTGCCTCTCGGCCCTCCGTCAGCGTGCCGTGCCGCCAGACCAAATCCCAGGCCCGCGCCTATAGGCGCACGCAGACTCCCGATTGCAGTTGAGCCCTTTTGCGCCTTTTTGCGGCCAATACATCTCCTGACTTTATGCCCATGAAGCCACCGCACCTCTTTGCCTACTACGGCGTCGAACTCGAGTACATGATCGTCGACGCCGCCGATCTGCGCGTGCGCCCCTGGGCCGACCGTGTCCTCGTCGACGCCGCCGGCAAACCCATCTCCGACATCGAGCGCGGCCGTCTCACCTGGTCCAACGAACTCATCGCCCACGTCATCGAGTTCAAAACGACCCTGCCCGAGGAATCGCTCGACGGCCTGGCCGAGGGTTTCGCGGCCGAGGTCGCCGAGGCCAACCGGCGCTTCGCCGCGCACGGCGGCTGCCTGCTGCCCACCGCCATGCACCCGACCATGCGCCCGGAGGAAGCCGTGCTCTGGACCCACGATTTTTCCGAAGTCTACGCCGCCTTCGACCGCATCTTCGACTGCCGCGGCCACGGCTGGTCCAACCTCCAGAGTGTGCACCTCAACCTGCCCTTTGCCGACGACGCCGAGTTCGCCCGCCTGCACGCCGCCATCCGCCTCGTCCTGCCGCTGCTCCCCGCGCTCGCCGCCGCTTCGCCCTTCGTGGAAGGGGCAGCCACCGGTTTTGCCGACAACCGCCTCGCCTACTACCGCAACAACTCCGCCAAGCTGCCCGCCCTCTGCGGCCGGGTCATCCCGGAGCCGGTGTATTCACAAACCGATTACGAGCGCGCCATCTTCGATCCCATCGCCGCCCAGCTCGCCCCGCACGATCCCGACGGCGTGCTCGAGGCCCGCTTCTCCAACTCCCGCGGCGCCATCGCCCGCTTCGACCGCGACGCCATCGAGATCCGCGTGCTCGACATCCAGGAATGCCCGGCGGCCGATCTCGCCGTCCTGCGCACCATCATCGCGCTGCTCCAGGAACTCGTCGCCGAAACCCATCTGCCCCTGGCCGAGCAACAAAGCGCCCAGGTCGAGCCCCTGCGCACGCTCTTCGACGCCGCGGTGGAGCAGGGCGGAGACGCCAGCGTGACCGACCCGCTCATCCTACGCGCCTTTGGTCATGCCGGACAATCCGCCACGATGCACGACCTGTGGCGGAGCGTGGTGAAGCGACTCGACCCCTGCGCCACCGCCTCGGCGGTGGAACGCACGGCCCTGGAAACGATCGTCACCCACGGTAACCTCGCCACCCGCCTCCGGCGCGCCCACGCCGCTGGCGAATCTCTGGGCTCGATCTACCGCCGCCTCGCCGAAGGCATCGCAACCAACACGATGTTCCGGTAGGCGCTGGGTCTGGTTTAGCGCTGAATCCAGCGATCAACCTGAATGGCCACCCGGGCGAAGAGGTGGACCACAGCCCTCCTCTCGCGGGCAAGCCCCCGGACGCGGTGGTGCGGCCGAGGGCCCGGCTCTTGCGTTCGCCCGTGCGCTGTTTACGCCGCGCGGGCGCCGGCGGTATGGCCGTGGATCCGGTCGCGGTAGTGGGAGGGGGACTCGCCGGCGATGCGGCGGAAGACGCGGTTGAACTGCGAGAGCGACTGGAAGCCGCTGTTGAAGGCCGACTCGCTTACGCGCACGTGCGGGTTGAGCAGTTCCTGTTTCACCCGTTCGACGCGCTGGCGGGCGAGGTAGTCGGTAAAGGTCACGCCGGTGGACTTCTTGAACACCTTGCAGAAGTAGAACGCGCTCATGTTGCTGGCGCGAGCCACGCGTGAGAGGGAGATTTCCTCCTCGAGGTGTTCGGCGACGAAGGCGCGGGCGCGTTTCACCACCGGCGGTTCGCCGGAGGATTCCTGCACCACCACCTGGTTGCTCACCACCCCGAGGTGCTGGGCAAACACATGCACCAGGCGGACGACCGATTCATAGTGCTTGCGCGTGAGGATGCGGGTGCGGAAGTAGGCCTCGCGCAGCTGGGTCAGGTCGACCGTCGCGCCCAGTTCACGCAGGCGCTTCGCGATGGTTTCGAAGCGTTTTGCGGTCGGGGCGTGCAGCAGCACCTGGCCGGTCTGCAGGTGGCCCAGGACCTTTTCGCCGAGGCGCACGGGCGTGGCCGATTCGGTCATGCCGGCGAAGCACTCCAGCGTGCTGGGTTCACTGGTGGCCTCGGCCTCGAAGCGCTGCTGCATGCGCAGGCAGGCGGCGCACGCCGGGTTGCTCTTCGCGAGCAGGGCGCAAAAGGGATTGGCGCGCGACGATTCGTGCAGCGGCGAGCGGAACGAACCGACGGGGCGCAGCGCGAGCGGCAGGCCGGTGGTTTCCTCGAAGTCGGCCCGGTATTGGCGATACAGGGGCGAGCGTTCGAGGTGCTCGATCACATTGACTTCGTGATCGGCGGGGGCGGGGGAGCCGGCGGCGGCGGGGAGGGGGGAGAGTTCGGCGACCATGGCGGGCAAGGCTTTTGGGACGGAATGATTAGGTTCAGGCAGCGGCTTGCGGGAGCGAAGCAGCGTCGGGAGAGAGGAGAAGCGCGCCGGTTTCGGCGGCGAGGTGATGCACGTAGCGCAGGCGGGGTGAGTCGGGCCCGTCGGGCTGGCGTTGGTGGGTGAAAAGGGGAGCGACGGCACAGGGTTGGCCGTCGGCCCGAGTGGAGAGAGCGTCGCGCAGCCAGTTGGCGACGTGTGCCGGCAGTTGCCGGCCGGGACTGGAGGCGGCGATGACGATCAAACCGGCGGCGGCGGTATCGGCGCTGACGCGCGCCCGCAGGTCGGGTTGATCGAGCATCGCGAAGTTCCAGGTGGAGAGGCGTTGTTCGAAACCGCCCGGCAGTTGGCAGCGAAGCTTGAACAGCTGTCCCACCGCGCGCAGGGCCGCCGTCATGTCCTCGTAGACCAGCACGATCGGCAACGCTGGTTCGTTCGTTTCGGCCGAGGCCGACGAGGTCGCGACAGGGAGTTGCTGACGGGTGGGGCGGGAGGCGATGTTGAGCAGTTGCGGCATGAGTGCGGTTGTCGAGGCGGTGCTGTTTGAGTTCGCCCTTGAGAGTAGCCGATTGCGTCGTCGCGCGAAATTGGGACCGGTGCGTAAACTGCCTAGGGATTTTGCTTAGGTGGGTATTCCGCCTTCCGGCCTTGAGGGCCGGCCCGTGCTCGTGCATGGGTCTCGGGCGTGCCCCTCTCCGATTACCAGGCCTTGAGCAAAGATGAACTGGTCGGCCTCCTGCAGGCCTTCGAGCGTGAACGCGCCGAAACCGAGCGCACGCTGCTCTCGGCGCTCAAGGAGGCCCGCGACGTCAAGGCCGCCCTGGATGAACACTCGATCGTGGCCATCACCGATGCCCGCGGGCGCATCACCCACGTGAACAACAAATTCTGCGCCATCTCCCAATATTCCCGCGAGGAACTCATCGGCCGCGATCACCGCATCATCAACTCCGGTCATCACTCCAAGGCCTTTTTCGCCGACCTCTGGGCCACCATCCAGTCGGGGCGTGTCTGGCGGGGCGAGATCCGTAATCGCGCCAAGGACGGTTCCCTCTACTGGGTCGATACCACGATCTGCCCCTTCCTCGATGATGACGGCAAGCCGGTGCAATACGTCGCGATCCGCACCGATATCACCCGCCGCAAGGCCGACGAAGCCGCGCTCAAACGTTTCGCCAACGACCTCGCGGAGAAGAACAAGGAACTCGAAACCATCGTCTACACCGTTTCGCACGACCTGCGGTCGCCACTCGTCAATGTGCAGGGTTTCGGCAAGCAGCTCAGTCGGGCCTGTGACAAGATCACCGCCGCCATGGCCGCCGCCCAGGCAGCTGGCGAAGGGGTGCCGCCCGATGCGCTCCGCCGCCCCGTCGAGGAATCCATTCCGCAGGCCCTGCGCTTCATCAATGCCGGGGTTAACAAGATGGAGATGCTGCTGGCGGGCCTCCTGCGCTATTCGCGGCTCGGTCGTGTCACGCTCAAGATCGAGACGGTCGACATGAACGCGCTGCTCGCCGCCGTGACCGCTGCACTCACCTTCCAGCTCAAGGAGGTCCGGGCCGACCTGGCCGTCGAGGACCTGCCGCCCTGCCGGGGCGACCTTGAGCAGATCAACCAGGTCTTCGCCAACCTCGTCGACAACGCCATCAAGTACCGCGAACCGTCCCGCCGGTTGCGCATCGCCGTTTCCGGTCGTGTTGCCGATGGCCAGGCCGTCTATACCGTATCCGACAACGGCATCGGCATCCCCGCGGCGCACCAACCCAAGATCTTCGAGATCTTCCACCGGCTCGATCCCGACCTCACCGCCGGCGAGGGCCTCGGCCTCACCATCGCCCAGCGGGTGCTCGAGCGGCAGGGGGGGCGGATTTCGGTTGAGAGCGAGGAGGGCTCTGGTTCCCATTTCCACGTCACGTTACCGGCCGCCTGAGCCCGGCCTCCTTTCATTTCAACCCATCGACCGCACTCTGATCCCTGCTTTGAAAACGGAACCGACCATCCTGATCGTCGAGGACGACGAGGGCCACGCCATCCTCATCCGCCAAAACCTCGAGGACGCCGGCCTCGACAATCCCATTGAACATTTCCGCGACGGGCAGGCGGTACTCGATTTCTTCTTCGATCCGACGAGCGAGCGCGTCTACCAGCCCGGCAAGATCTACCTCGTCCTGCTCGACATCCGCATGCCCAAGGTCGACGGCATCGAGGTCCTTCGGCGCCTCAAGGGCGATGCCGGCCTGCGCAAGATGCCCGTCATCATGCTCACCACCACCGACGACATCCGCGAAGTCGAGCGCTGCCATCAGCTTGGCTGCAACGTCTACATCCAGAAGCCCGTGGACTACGACAAATTTGCCGAGGCCATCCGCCGGCTCGGGCTGTTCGTCACCCTGCTCGTCGTCCCGCCCGCGGTCGACGCGGCGGCTGCCGGTCGCTGATCATGGCCACCCCGCGCGCGCGCATCCTGGTCGTCGATGACGACGACGGCCTGCTCATCCTCATGGCCGAGGTCCTGCGCGATGCCGGCTGGGAGGTGGACACAGCGGGATCGGCGGTTGCCGCCGTCGATTACCTGCGTCGGTCGCCGCCCGACCTGCTCGTGCTCGACCTCAAGCTGGCCGATGCAGCGGGCCCGGAGCTGATCGCCCGGATCCGCGCGGTCGATGATTCGGTCCCCTTCATCGTCGTCACCGGGCAGGGCGACGAGCGGGTCGCGGTCGAGATCATGAAACAGGGCGCGCTCGACTACCTCATGAAGGACACCGCCCTGCTCGACCTTCTGCCGGAGATCGTGAGCCGGGCTCACACGGCGGTCGAACGCGAGCGGGCGCTGGCCCTGGCGGGCGAGGAACGCCGGCAGCTCGAACGCAAGGTCGTGGAGGAGGGCGAGCGTCAGCAGCGCCGCATCGGCGCCGACCTGCACGATGGTCTCGGCCAGCAGCTCACGGCCATCGAACTCATGTGCGCCTCCCTCAAAGGTGACCTCGCCAACGCGCAGCCCGACCTCGTGCCGCAGCTCGAACGCATCGGCGCCATGTTGCGCACCGCCATCGCTCACACCCGAGCGATTTCGCGCGGACTTGTGCCGGTGCGCGACGAACCGGAGGCCTTGTGGGAAAGCCTCACCGAGCTGGCCGATGTCACCGATGGCCTCGGTCGCCTGTCGTGTCGTTTCGAATGTCCTTCACCGGTCCTGTTCAGCGACCGGACCGTCGCCGGCCACCTTTACCGCATCGCCCAGGAAGCCGTGAACAACGCGGTCAAACACAGCGGTGCCCGCGAAATTGTCATCAGCCTCGCCCCCACGCCCACGGGCGGGGCGATCCTCACCATCGCCGACGACGGACAAGGTCTGTCCACCCGCGCGACCCCGGGCGTCGGCCTGCAGGTCATGCAGCACCGGGCCAGTGTGATCGGCGCCGATCTCACCGTCGAACCCGCGCCCGATCACGGCGTCACGGTCACCTGCACGCTGCCGGGTGCGGCACTCGCGCCCGCCGCGGCGAAGCCTTCCGCATGATGTCCCCGACCGCTGCCGATTCCGCTGGTTCGACCCACGACCGCCGCCGCATCCTGCTCGTGGATGACCACCCCTTCATGCGTGCCGGCATGGCGGGTCTCATCGACAAACAGCCCGACATGCGCGTGGTGGGCGAAGCCAGTGATCCCGCCGAAGCCCTTGGCCGCCTGGGCAAGGGAGACGTCGACCTCGTGCTCGCCGACATGACGATGCCCGGCCGCAGCGGACTCGACTTCATCAAGGACCTGGTGGCGCTCCATCCGGAGGTGCAGGTGCTCGTCGTGTCGATGCATGACGAAGTCATCTATGCCGAACGTGCGCTGCGCGCCGGGGCCCGCGGCTACATCATGAAGGGTGCCGGCGGTGACAATCTCCTGACGGCCGTGCGTCAGATCATGGCCGGCGGCATCTACGTGAGTCCCAAGATGGCCGCGCGCGTGCTGGAGGGTTTTTCCAGCCGCAAGCCGCGCGGCTCATCCTCGCCCATCGAGCAGCTCACCGATCGCGAGTTCGAGGTATTTCAACTCATCGGCCACGGCAAAAGCACCCGCGACATTGCCGAGCAACTCGGCCTCAGCCCCAAGACCGTCGACGTGCACCGTGGACACATCAAGGAGAAGCTCGACCTGCGCGACACCACCGCGCTCGTGCGCCACGCCGTCCGCTGGGTGGAATCGCAGGATACGTGAGGAATTCCTGGTCCACCGGTAACCTGCCGCGTTACTTGTTTTCGGTCGTGGCAGGGCGGGCGAGAGGAGTGAGACAGCGGGTGACGGCGTCCCGCAGGGCGAGATCATCCGGGAAGCGTGTCACACCGTCTTCCAGAAGGGCGATGAAACCGGCATCGGGTTTGAGTCCGCCCAGACGGATGACGTCCGCCAAAAGCCGCGGCACGTCGGGGTGCGGTGCAGCCAGTTCGGCGCGCGCCGCCAGCAGGTCGACGACACAGCGCTTGGCGGTGGCCTTGTTCATTTCCTCTGCATCGGCGCTGCGCACGTCGACCTCGGTCGCGCGCAGGCGCGAGATCGGGTCGGGGGTCGCCAGGCTCCGCCCGGTGGCAAAGGCTTCGCGTGCGGCAGCAAAATCGTTCTGCCCGAGGGCGACCGCGCCCAGCGTGAAGAGCAATGGCGCATCTTCGAAGCCGCGGGACCGGGCCGTATCGAGGATCGCGCGGGCTTCATCCAGCCGGCCATTGAGGCGATGCACCTGGGCCTTGTGGCGGGCGATCTCGACAGGTGTGGCCGCGCGCAACTCGATCTCCGGCATGGGCGGCAAAGGCTCCGCCTTCGTAACGGGCGACTGGTAGCGGCCGCCTGAAAAATAACCGCGCAGGAGCAGGTTCATTTTCCGGGTGCTCACCCCGAAGCTGGCTTCGAACGCCTCCTCGGTCGGCGGACCGCTGCGCAGGTGTTCGATCCAGCGCATGAACGCGGCCTGGTGGCGCCCCTTTTCGCCGTAGAGGCAGTAGTGCACGAAGGCGAGAGACTGACCGGAAAAGGTGCTGCCCACCGGATTGAGGTATTCCGGCGAGTCGTAACCGACGGCGAACAGATCCAGCATCGGCATCAGCGCACGGCGGGTGAAGAACAGGCTCAGGTCCGAAATCTGTCCCGTGTCGGTCGTGCGGCCGTCGGAGGTGGTTTTGATAGTTGTCGTATTCAGGCGTCCGATACGCACGCGGCCGTTCTCGATTCTCGCGGTGGCGATGAGCTGGGCGAGCCCTTCGCTCAGCCAGGGCGGCGGCCGCATTCCGCGGCTCGCCATCAGGTCGCGCACATAGTCGCGGCGCATGAACTCCAGGGCCTGCACCGGCAGGCCGGCGGAGTCCATCGTGAGGGTGGGGATCTCCTCGGACTCGGCGTCGTCCTCTTCGCCAGCGAGGCTGGCAAAGCCGCCTTCGCGGGTGAGTCCGTGGGTCTCGAACACTTCGATTTCGCGCACCTGCAGATCGGCCACGAGGTAGGCTCCGTCCACGTCCGGCAGGTAGATGGTGACGGCATCACGCAGGTTGCTCTCGGCGGCGACCGGGCGGAGCACGTCAAATCCATCCCGGGCACCGCAGAGCACGAGGCGCAGCGGTCGGCCGGGCGAGCGTTGCCATTGCGGCACGATCCATTCGACGAGTTGGGTAAACTCGTAGAACCGCTCGAGCAGGCGGCGCGTTTCCTCCGGTTCGGCGCTGGTGAGAAACTCGATCTCGCCGATGCGGCCGGCGCGCCAGTCCCATTCGTCGCGCGGAATGTCGAGTTTCACCGGATCCTCGCGGACGGTGTCGACGGTGACCGTCGACAGTTCTACCGGTGTTTCATTGATCGGCGTGTCGTCGTCCTCCACCGCGAGGCCAACCGCCGAAGCAGCGGTCAGCCAAACCGTTGTCAAAATCCCCCGGGCGCAGCATGCGAGCATGGAAGCGATATGACGAACCGATCTTCGCAGCTCAAATCAGATCGCGGCTCACCAGCGGTCGGTCCGGAAAGGCACGGCGGGCAGTCCGGCGCCGTTGTAGAGCGGGGTGAAGGGGCTCGATTGCCAGGCGTAGCGCACCGCCACCGGCGCGGGAACTTCCGCTGCGCGCAGCACCACCGTGTCGCCCTCAAGGGTCGGCGTCGCCCAGTGCCAGATCCGGTCGGCCCCGGCGACGGCAAAGGCGCGGTCCCTGCCTTCGCCCCGCAGGTCAAGCCCGCCTTCGGCATGGGCGAAGTGCAGAATCGCCGCGTCGCCGCGCACCTCGAAGCCGCGCAGCTCGGGACCATTGCCGACCACGTCCCGCCCGTAGGCCAGCCCGAGCGCCGCCTGCACGGTGCGGGTGCCGACCGGCAGTTTGTCGCGCGGGTGGATGTCGCCCAGGTCACCGGTGTCGACCGTGTTCACGAAGGCGGTGCGGCGCGTGAACTGCGTGGCGGTCCACTGGGCATCGCGGACGCGAGTCCAGCCGTTGCTGAAACCGGGATCGTCACTGCGGCCCATGAATTGCGGCAAGCCGATGACCAGAAACGGGAAGTCGCCCTGGCCGAAATGGGTGCGCCAGTCGTTGATGAGGGCGGGCAACAGGTCGTAATAGGACTCCGGATACCCTTGGTTGGCCTCGCCCTGATACCAGGCGGCGCCGCGGATCGCCAGGCCGGCGAGAGGGGCAATGAAGCCCTGGTATTCCACGATGGGCGCGGTGGCGTAGTTTTCAAAATCGAGGGGCAGCGGATGGGGCGGAGCGGCATTGACGCTGAGCCGTCCCTTCCAGGTGCCGGTGAGGTCGATGCGCGTTTCGTCGCCGAGCTGGAGGTAGGGCAGACCGTCGTCATTGGCCGGGATGCCACCGGGACCGGCGCGTTTGAAGATGCGCACGGCGATGACGTTCTCGCCCGGGTGGAGGAGGTCGGCGGGGACGCGGTGCCGGCGGGGGTTGTCGACCCACGAGCTGGCGCCCACCCAGGTGCCGTTCACGTAGGAGGTATCCATCTTGTCGACACGTCCGAGAAACAGCCGGGCATCACCGGCGGGGACGGGGTCGGGCAGGGTGATGGTTTTGCGCAGCCAGACGACCCCGGGATGTTCGCCGAGCCCGAGTTCGTCGACGCCGTTGGGGACGGTCACGTCCGCCCAGTCGGTGTCGTCGAGTTCGGCGACCGACCAGGCCGGGTCGGCGTCCTGGCCGACATCATGATCGTCGAGCCAGTGCATGAGAAAACTGCCGTATTCGTTGGCCACCCCGGCGGCGACGAGGCGCTCCATCTCGGCGAGTTTGGGGGCAAATTCCTCGAAGGGAGCGAGGCCGGCGGGACTGATCCAGCACTCGATGGCGGTGCCGCCCACGGCGGCGGTCACGAGCCCGATCGGCACGCCGAGTTCGCGTTGCAGGCCCTGGCCGAGCAGATAGCCGACCGCCGAAAAGCCGCGGGCGGTTTCGGGGGTGCTGACCTGCCACTCGCCGCCGATGGTGGCCTTGGGCGAGTAGGCGGCGGTGCCGCGCACCGTGAAGAGCCGGATCTGGTCGTTGTCGGCGGTGGCCAGCACCGTGTCGGCGCCGTCCATGAAGCCGACCGGCACGGCCATGTTGGACTGGCCGGAGCAGAGCCAGACGTCGCCGACCAACACGTCGGTGAGAGAAACCATTTCGTTGTCGGCCGCACCCTGCAGTTGAAGTTGGTAGGGTCCGCCCACTGCCGGCGGAGCGAAGCGGATCTCCCAGCGACCGTCATCGTCGGCGCGGGCCTCCTGCGTCTCGCCCTCGATCGTGAGGCGCACGGCAGCGCCGGGGGTGGTCCAGCCCCAGATGCGGTTGGCCTGATCGCGTTGCAGGACCATGTGATTGCCGAAAATCGGGCTGAGGAACGGCAGGGTCTCGGCGGCGCCGGCGGTGGAGGCAAGGCCGGCGAGGGCGAGCGGGAGCAGGCGAAGGAGCAGGGGCAGGGGGAACAGGCGCATGGGCGGAGGATTGCATGCCCTGCCCCCAGAGGGCCAAGGCGCCGGGGGTCTAACTACCGAAAGACGTGGTGGACGTTGAAGCGTCGGAGCGCGGTTGTCCTGTCGGGATGCCGTCGCCCGGCACGGTGGGATCGCGACGCCGAATCCCCCAGCCGAGCAGGCCAAGACCGGCGGCGAACCAGAGCGGGTGCAGTTTCATCATCGTCCGGCAACTCAGGGTGATCCAGCCAGCCGGTGTTTCGGCTGCGGCCGGGATTTCCTCGCGCGCGGCGATGATGCGCCGGTAGGGCGCCGGCAGGACGGGCTTGAGGGCGGGATGATCGAGGCGCAACGACAACTCCGGTGGATTCCAGTAGGGGGCTTCGATTCCCGGCTTGCGGGCCGCAATCCAGGCGCGGTCCTGGTCCCGCAGATAGTTGCGGACGGTCTTGTTGTAGTTGCGGGAGTAAAACTGGGCGGCGCGCACCGACTCGATGCTGCGCCAACCGGCGAGCGCGGCGCCGGCCGCATTGGCCAGCAATAGGCTCAGGGCCAGCAACGGAAGCGCGATCGCGGCGGCCTTGGGCAGACGGCCGTTTTCCGCTGATTCCCGCCAGCGGGCCCACAGGCATGCGGATGAAAGAATGGCGGCGAGCACGGCCTGGGACATCGCGGTGAAATACTTCGAGTCGCCCATCGTCATTTGGCTGGGCCGCGAGTGGGCGAAGGCGACAAAATGGAGGGCTGCCCAAATGCCGATTCCCATCGCAACCCAGTCGCGTGCGCGGGCCCTTTGGGTGAACGGCACGGTGCTCAACTGCAGGAGCAGCGGAGCCCACACGACGAGCGCAAGCCAAGGATTTCCGAGCCAGGGATACGAGGCCACGCTGAGCAGAGCATTTCCGGCGGCGAGAAGATCGGCGGCGTAGTCGGGCGAGTGACGCCGGGAGCTTTCGTAGAGCAGTCCACCCACCAGGGTGGTGACGGCGAAGACTGCCGCCAGGCCCAGCAGTCGGCGGCGCAGGGGCGGTTCCCGCCAGCATCGCAGCAGGCAAAGCCCCAGGGCCACGCCGGCGGCGACCACCCCGGAGCCCATCGTGAAGTTGACCATCAAACCCGCGAGCAGGGCCGCGGCATAAGTGGAAAACGTGAAGCGTTGGGCGGCCGCCAACGCGATGCACAGGGCGGAGCCGTAAACCAGCGCATACATCTGGTTCTGCGCACCCCAAAACAGGTTGTTGAAGTCGAACGGCGTCGCCGCCCACGCCACCACCGCGAGCGCGACGCCGACGCCGAGCAGACGGGATCGAGCCGCGAACACGTGAACCACCAGGGCGCCGGTGGCAGCCCAGAACACGGCGCCGGCGGTCATGCCGACGCGCGGGTCCCACTCGCCCTGCAGGATCACCTGGACCAGGGCGATCAGGCGGGTGAGGAGGATGCGGTGCTCGGCCTGCGTGGCGAAGAGCGCCGACCAGTCGAGGAAACCGCCCTGCAGCGGAATGAGCAGATAAAACGCCTCTCCATCCCACTCGTCCCAATACGGGACCGGATCGGAAAAATGCAGCAGGGCGAACATGCGACCGCCCAGGATAAGGAGGCCGGCGCCGATGCCGATGGCCGCAGCGCCGCGCGCCGGTGCGGCATCGATCGCCCGCCAGGCGATCACCGTGCTGAAGCCCAGCGCGATCGCCACCGCTGCGGCGAGCGCCAGGATGCCGGCGGGACCGATCGGCGTGTGGCCGCGCACCTTGAATGTCGTCTCATGCAGCGGCCAGTTGAGCAGCAGCATCGGGTCGACGGCGCCGGGCCTGGATTCCAAGCGGATACCGCCGCGCGGATCCGAATGCAGCGCTTCCACCTCGTTCATGGGAAACCAAAACCGCGGGGCAATCGTGGCAACCAGCGAGCCGTCCGGCGCGTAAAGGCGGGTGTCGCCGATGCGGACCGGGGCGTCGTCCGTCGCCGGATCGAAACGGATGCGTTTGATGAGTTCGGCCGGGATTTCGTAGGCCACCGGTTCGAGCGTTTCGCTCGGTGGAAGCTCCCGCAGCACCGAGTCGTGCGTGGTCCATTCGTGACCGTCGTCGAACAATACCTGGCTCAGTCCCCCGCGCGGGTTGGCCAGCTCGATTTCCAGCCGCCAGACCGGCGTGTCGCCACCCCCGCGAACGGCCGGCAACCAGCCAAGGGCCAGGAGGCACAGGAGCAGTCCAAAATGTTTCCCGTTCATCGCGCTGGACGGCTGGGGGTAGAGGCGTGGCCGCGGGGGCGACGGGCGCAAGTCGGGATCCGGCGGGGCTGGAGCGCGGAAGTCATTCGAGGCCAAGGCAGTCAAGCCGGCCGGGCGCGGGCGAGCACAAAGCTACTCCAGCGCGGCGAGCGCGCGGGCCTCCCGCCGCGGGTCCCGGACATGGACGACGCGGTCGTCGAGAAACACGACCTCGCAGGTCAGCACGTTCAGCACGCGGTAGACGTCGGCGATCTGCGCCGTGTTGCGCTGGGCATCGATGCGGGTGATCTGCGAGCCCTCCTTCACGTATCGGGCTTTTGTATACACCCAGGTACGGCGTACCCGGCCGGAGCTCGTGAGCATGGCTTGATCGTCGCGGGGATGGCCCAGTGCGATCTCCACCATCTCCGGAGTGTCACCGACCGCGACTTCCCCGGCGAGCAGCCGCGCCTGCACGGCCGGCTCAAGTTGATCGAAGAGCGCCGCGTGCTGCTGCGCCCGGATACCGGCTGACTGGCAGCCGGCCAGGGCGAGCACGATCAACACGAAGAGGGCGGCAATTCGGGGCATGGCGGCGGGGACTGCGAAGACGTCACAATCCTGTAACGCCGCCGTAGCGCCGTCGACACCCGAGTGTCACGCCGCCGCGAATGTCACAAAGGTTACAGCGAGGCGGGCGCGTCATCTGCAAAGGTGGTGGTCGGGGACGGATGGCGAAATGCCCGGGTATCTTGAAGCGGATGGTGTCCGGACCACGCGATTAGCGACTTAGGAAATTCGGAACGGGATGTGCGGGAGGAGGGGCATGAGACAGTTACTGAGCTTTATTTTGGGAATGGTCGTGGCGGTGGCCGTGCCTTGGGTGGCGCTGGCCGGGGGATGGTTCAACTTCACCGCCACGCGAGAACCGGGATTTGTGGAAGGCACGGTCGCCCCATGGGCCTATGATCGATGGATCGAATCCAATGCCAAAGCTCAGGAGAACCCCATCCAATCACAGTCGCAGGCCATTGCCGCCGGCTTGGAGCACTACCGGGGCACTTGCCTGCAGTGCCATGGTGCCCCGGATGTGAAAGGGGAAGCGTTTGCGTTGGGCATGAGTCCGAGCCCACCCGAACTTTCCGGCTCGGAGGTGCAGGAACTCTCCGACAGCGAGCTGTTCTGGGTGATCAAGCACGGCGTCCGCATGACGGGCATGCCGGGCTTCGGCCCCCACCACACGGACACGGAGCTGTGGCAGATCGTCACCTTCGTGCGACATTTACCGGAGCTCTCTTCCGAGGAGACGGAAGCGTTGCGTGGTTCCGGCAGAACGGCGGAGTCTCATCACTCGGGTGCGGGCGGTGGCCACGACGGTTCGGGGCATGGCGCCTGAGCCGGCGGATTCGGATTTCTAAGGCACGGACACCATCGCCGGCACGAGCAAGGCCCCCGCGAGGGTGAAGAACAGGCAGGTTGCCCAGCACAGGCGCAGCGAAGTGGGAGTGCCGATCGAGTGCCTGCGCGACGGCGTTGAAAACCATACCGGCACGATCAAGCGCAGATAGACGCCGAGGGACAGGACGCTGTTGAAAATCGCGATGACGCTCAGCCACGGAAATCCGGCGTCGATGGCTGCGCCGAACAGCAGCACCTTGCCCGCAAAACCGAAAAGCGGCGGAATGCCCACCAGCGAAAACAACATGATGGTCAGCGTGACGGCGCGCCACGGGTCCACCCGTCCCAGGCCGGCGAAATCCTCGATCCTCGAACTCAGGTTGAGGATGGAGGCAAACACCCCGAGGTTCATCGCCGCGTAGGCCGCGCCGAAGATGACGAGCGCGGTGGTTGCCAAGGCACTGTGCGTCATCGCCAGGGCTCCGATCAGAAGATACCCGGCCTGAGCCACGGTGGAGTAGGCGAGCAGCCGCACGACACGCGTCTGCAGCAAGGCCACGATATTGCCGAACGTCATGGAAAGGGCCGACATCACGGCCATCACGGTCAGCGCCGGCCCGCCGCCCGCCGGCAGCTCCCGCACCACCTGAGCGACCGCGAACACCGCCCCCAACTTGGGTGTCACGGAAACGAATCCCGCCACCGCCACGGGCGCCCCTTCGAAGGCATCCGGGGTCCAGAAATGAAACGGGAACAGGGAGGCGGCGTAGCCCGCACCGGCCAGCAGCGCGAGCAAGCCCAGGGCAAAGACCAGCGGATGTGCCGTCACTCCGCCCAGTCCGGTCAACAGCGTGCCGCCCGCCAGACCCGCCCAGTAACCCAGGCCGAAGACCATGAAGGCCCCGGTCACCGAGCCGTAGACGAAGTACTTCATGGCCCCTTCGGTGGCCGCATTGCTCCGGGGGGACGCGACGAGGGCAAATCCCGCCAGCCCGTTCATCAACAATCCGAGCACGATGAACATCAGATCACCCGCCCCGGCCAGCAGTAGGGCGCCGAGGGTGCCGAAACCGAGCAGGCTGTAGAGCGTGCCCTCGCGCGGGGTCCCCTTGAGTTCACTGCGGACCATCACGGCCGCGATGAGGCAGGCGGGCGCCAGGATGACGACGGCCCAGACGCTGAGGGCGTCGACCCGGAACGTGCCGGAAAACGCCGTCGTCCACTCGCCGAGGCGCGCCAGAGCCAGTCCCAGCGCGGCAAGCAGTCCGACGGCCAGCGCCGCCAAGGCCGCGGCCGGCTTCCGCAGCATCTCGGCGACCAGGGCCGCCACCGCGCTCAACAGCACGGCGATCTGCGGCAGGATCGCGATGAGGTCCTGGGCCATTCGACTCATGATCCGATGTGTTCGACGGTGGCGCGAATCACCGCGAGCAGCGGCCCGGGGTAGATCCCGATCGCCAGTGTGATTACCGCCAGGGGGGCGATCGCCCAGCCTTCGCGCGCGTCGAGATCACCGGCAGCGAGGCTCCTGCTGCGATCGCCCATGAATACCGTCTGGATCGAGCGCAGGTAAAGGGCCGCGGTGAGGGCCAGGCCCGTGAGGATGCAGAGCACCGCGGCGGGACTGACCGCAAAGCCGCCGAGGAAGATCTGAAACTCGGCCGGGAAATGCGCCAGGCCGGGCAGGCCAAGCGAGGCGAAGGCCGCCAGGATGAACAGGCCGCTCAGGCGCGGGTAGGCGTGCAGCACCCCGCTCATTGCTGCCATTTCCCGGGTTCCGGTCCGATCCTGCAGGGCGCCGACCAGCAGAAAGAGCATGGCGGTGACGATGCCGTGACTCACCATTTGCAGGGTCGCGCCGGACAGCGCATGGGCCGCCGCGGCGGGCGCCGCCTGGGCCGCCACGGCGACGCCGAAGAGCAGGTAACCCATGTGGTTGATGCTCGTGTAGGCCACCATGCGTTTGAGGTCGGTCTGCGCCAGCGCCACCAGTGCGCCGTAGATTGCCGATACGATCGCCACGATCAGCAGCACCCCGGCAAATTCCCGGAAGGGGCCGGGCATCATCTGCAGGGCGAAGCGAATGAAACCGTAGGCCCCCAGCTTGAGCAGGATGCCCGCGAGGATGGCGCTGCCGGCGGCGGGGGCTTCGGTATGCGCCTTGGGCAGCCACGTGTGCAGCGGGAAGATCGGTGTCTTGATCGCGAACCCCACGACGAGCGCCCAAAACGTGAAGGACGCAGCCAGCCCGGAAGCCAGCGGAGGCGAGGCAATCCACACCCGCAGATCGAAGGTCGCGGACTCGCCGTGCAGGTAGAGTGAGAGCAGCCCGAGCAGCAGGATCAGACTGCCGGCCAGCGTGTAGAGAAAGAACAGCAGGCCGGCACTCCGGCGGTCCTCGTGTCCCCACTGGGCGATGATGAAATACATGCCGACCAGCGACACTTCGAAAAACACGTAGAAAAGCAGGACATCGAGGGCCAGAAAGACGCCGAGGCACGCAGTCTCCAACATGAGCCCGAGCGCCACAAACACGCCGGGACGGCGATCGATCTTCGCCGAGAATATGAAACCCGAGAGGAAGACCATCGCAGTCAGCAGCACCAGCGGGTAACTCACGCCGTCGACCCCGAGGCGCCACGCGGCTCCGAGCGCTGGTATCCACGAAATCTCCTCCACCTGGGTGAAGCCGGGTCCGACGCCTCGGATTCCCATCCAGATCGCGGCGAGCAGCACCAGGGCCGAGGTGGTGATGCCGATACCATGGGCGAAGCGGCGATTCTCCGCCGCCAGCAGCGCCGGGAGCGCGGCAAGCAAAGGCAGCAGAAGCAGGAGGCTGAGCAGGGGAATGGTGTTCATGGCGTGAAAGCGAGGAGAAGAACGAGGACCAAGCCGGCGAGGGTAACGCCGGCGCTCAGCAGGAGTTCCCGATGCAGGAGACCGGACTGCCAGCGGCGGGCCGTGCGTCCTGCGCGGTGGCAGGAGGAGGCCGCGATGCGGTGCAGATCGGCGAGCCCCGCCTCCGTCCGGGTGCGGGCCAGGCGCGCGAGCTGCAGGCTGCCGTGGCCGACGCGGCCGACCATCCCGCCGACGGCGCGGTCGAGCGCGCGCGACCCGCGGGCCAGTTGTATCAGGGATTTACCTACGCCGTCGACGGCGCGGAGACCGGCGTCATCGCCGACCGCTGCGGTGCGGGCCAGCGCCAGCACGGGCCGCCCCGCCAGTGAGGCAAAGCCGCCGCCGAGCCGGAAGTGGTCGCGCGCCCATTCGATCCATCGTTGCGGCACCACTGCGCGGCGGATGAACCAGCCCGCGCCGAGGCCGACGGCCAGCAGCGCCAGCCCGGCCAGCTTCATCGCGGCGTGCGCCGGCAGCGGGGAGGCGGCTGAGTCCACCCACGACTTCAAGCCCGGTCCTCCAAAGATCACGACCACCGTGATCACCGCGGTCGCCGCCTGCATCAGGCGCAGCCGGGCGGCGGGTCCCGATCGGCGATCCTTTCCGGCCAGCAAGCGCAATACGCGGGCGACATACGCCGCGGACGCCAGCACCCCCAGGCCCGCGCTGGGCAGATAGATGGCGGCGAACCGGCTTTCGAACACGGCTCCGAGAATGCCTTCCTTCGAGTAGTAGCCGACCAGCGGCGGCAGCCCGGCCAGGGCCAGCCCGAGCACGAGGAGACAGGCATAGTTGAAGCACTGCCTTCTCCCGGCCCCGCGCAGTGACGCGAGGGACGTGGAGCCGTAGCCTTCCTGCAGGACGCCGGCCGTCAGGAACAGCCCGGACTTCATGAAGGCATGGGCCACCCAGTGGGCGAGGGCGGCGGCGGGCGAGCCGGCGGCGATCGCGAGAAACATCAGGCCCAACTGGCTCGAGGTGGAGGCGGCCAGCACGTGCTTGAGGTCGCGCGCGGCCAGCGCGGTGAGGCCGGCCAGCACGGTGGTAAGTCCGCCGACCAGGCCGGCGATGAGCAGCGCGCTGTCGGGAAGAAGGGGATACGCCTGCAACAGCAGCAGCGCACCCGCCGCGACGAGGGTGGCGGAGTGGAGCAGGGCCGAGACGGGAGTCGGTCCGGCCATCGCGCCGGCGAGCCAGGCCTGGAAGGGAACCTGGGCCGACTTGCCCATGGCCGCCAGAATCAGTCCCGCCGCGCCGAGCCCCGCCAAGGTGACTTCGGGCGGCGGGTCGATCGTCAGCGAGCCGGTTTCGACGTACACGGAGCAGACCCCGACGTAGAGGCCGAGATCGGTCACGCGGGTCAGCAGGAAAGCCCGGAAGGCGCCCCTCCGCGCCGCCGGCTCCTCGAAATGCGTGGCGATGAGCAGGAAGGACGCAAAGCCCATGACCTCCCAGCCGACGATGAACGTGATCCAGTCGCCCGCCAGCACCAGGAGCTGCATGGCGGCGAGAAAGAGGGACAGGGCGTTCCAGAACCAGACCGCGCGGTTTGCATCCCGCTGATACCGGAGGGCGTAGGTGAAGACCACCGTGGCGATCAGCGCCACGACGACGATCAAGCCGGCCGATTGGAGCGTGAGCCGCAACTGGAGCGACAGGTCACCGACCGCCAGGGTGCGGAGGGAGAACGGCAGCGCCGGTGCCAAGGCCGCGCCGAACGACGCGGTGGCCAGGGAAGTGACCGCGCCTGCCAGCGCGAAGCCGGCGGACCCGCGGCGCAGTGTCCAACCCACGGCGGCGGCCAGGGCGGGAGCGAGGATGACGAGTACGATCGTGTTCATGACCGCTTCATTGTTTGAGGTCCTGCGCCTCCTCCACCTCCACCGAGCCGCGGGAGCGGAACCGTTGCGTGGCGATGGCGAAACCCACGGCCGCCTCGAGGGCCATCACCGTCATCACCACCAGCACGAACATCTGCAGCGAATAGCTCTCGGGATGGAGATATCGCCAGAAGGCGACCAGGTTGAGCATGGCGGAACCAAGCATGAGTTCCACCCCCATCATGATCATGACAAGGTTGGTCTGGCTGAGGGCGCCGTAGAGGCCGATGGCGAAGAGCACGGCGGCGATGACGAGGGCGAGGATCAATTCCATTTCAGGTCGCGTTCTCCTTTCCTCGAGCCGGCTTGTTTTCCGGTGAACCGGCCGCCGGCGCCGCCAGCGCGGTGGCCGTGGCGGCGATCATGGCGACCAGGATCGTGACGCCGGCGGATTCGAAAATCATCATCGAACGTTTCATCACCTCGATGCCGAGATCATGATTCTGCCGGGCGGCGGGAGGGGCCGCGGCGGCCGTCGATGGCCAGCGGGTGATGACGGCTCCCGCCACGATCAGCGTGCCCACCAGTGCGGCGGTGGCGAGTGACGGCTTTTTCTGGTGGCTCATGTCCATCCCGTGCATGCCGCCGGGATCCATCATGAACATCATCATGAAGATGGCCATGATGCTCATTTCCGTGGCCATCATCATGATCTGCAGCACCGCGAGAAACTCCGCCTCGAGCACCATGAAAATCGCGCCCACGGCGGCCATCGACGCCAGCAGCGAAAGTGCCGAACGCACCATCGAGCTGGTGGCAAAGACGCGCAGCGCGAACCAGATGGCCACAGCGCCGAATCCCGCCAGGGCGATGAGCGTGACCGCGTTCATATCAGCAGCAGGACCCCCACCCACAGGATGTTGAACAGCGCCGCCGGGGTGGCGGCCTTCCAGCTCCACTCCAGCGTCGCATAATGTTGGATACGCGGCACCCGGGTGCCGACGGCGAAGAACGATGCGGCGACCAGCAGGGTCTTGAGCAGGACCCAGGCCGCCGGCGGCAGCAGGGACCCGCGCCAGCCGCCGAGAAAGAAGGTCGTCACCGCCAGAGCCAGCGCCAGCACGATGACGAGTCGGGCGAGCCGGACGAGCAGCTGCCGCCAACCGGTGTAGGCGGCCAGCACCCCGCCGGCGAGTTCCCCCCGGGCCTGGGGCAGGTCGAAGGGCGGCAGGAAGGCGAGCGCCAGGGCCGCGAGGTAGAACAGCGCGAACCCGACCGGCTGGTAGACGATGTTCCACAGTCCCGCCTGCGAGTCGACGATGCGGTCGAGTGCCATGGACTCGGCGCGCATGACCGTCGCCGTGATCGCCATCACGATCGGCATGGAGTAGGCGATCAGCTGGCCGAGAAAGCGCCATCCACCGATCAGCGCATGGACGCCGTTGGGCGCCCAGCCGGCCATGAGCACGGCGACCATCACATAGGCCAGCGCGGCGTTGACGAACAGGGCACCGGTGGCGAGGGGCGCCAGTGCCGTGCCGGCTGCGAACGGCAGCACGGCGATGGCCAGCAGGCCCGCCGCCAGCAGGAGCACGGGGGCCGTGGCGAAGAACACCTTGTCGCGCTGCCGGGGTCGCAGGTCCTCCTGGCCCAGCAGCAGCGCGCCGACCCGGAAGGGACGCAGCCACTCCCAACGACCCGTGGCCGCGCGATGTTCGAGCACGGACAACAGGACGAGCGCTGCGGAGTAGAGGAGAAGGAGGCTGAGCCAATGCATGATCAGTGCTGATGGGCCTGGGGTTGCCCGTTGCTTGCGGAATCGTCGCCGTTGAAGCGCAGCGGGCACTCGGTGGTGCTGATGTCGAGCGAAGCGACCGCGATGAGCGCGTCGGCGAGTTCCCGATCGCGGGTCAAGTCGGGCACGGCCTGCATGGCTGGCGCCGAGGGCGCGGTGAGTTTGGCCAGCTGCAACCGGCCCGCGGAGAACCGCACCGTGAGGGTCGACGGTCCCTGCGGTGACTCCAGCGTGGCGGAGCCCAGCAGTTCTCCCGGCGGCGGAGCCACCTCGAGCGGGTCGGTTGAAATCCGTCCTTGGCCGCCGGCCCGCCGGGCGCGGGCGCTCAGTTCGAGGCTTTGCGAGATTTCCCGCAGACGCAGTTCCAGCCGTCCCCAGGCATTGTCCTCCTCAAGCGCGAGCGGCGCGAAGTCCAGCGAGCGATAGACCGGATCGTCACGGCGGGCGTCGAGCGGTCGGCCGGCGGCCCGTGCCAGGGGCCCGTGTGGCCAGGCATGATCGGACGGCGGACAGCCGATGCGGCGCAGGCGACGAGCGAGGAAAAGTTGCTGCCGGGCCAGGGCCAGGAGTTTGGCACCGGCGTCGGTTTTTGCCAGGTGCGTCGGATCGCTTGCGAGCACATCGGTGGCCGCGCGCCGCAGCGTCGTGCTGCCGACCGTTTCGGCAAACACCAGCAGCCAGGCCAGGTGGCTGCGAATGCGTTCGTGCTCCAGGACCGGAACGGCATCGAGCCGCCACGACGGATCCGACGCTCGCCCGGTGGCCCGGCCCACGGCATCGACCGTCAGGGCGCGCCATTGCTGCGGCGTGGCGGGGAAACGGTTTTCGAGCGCGTGCAGAAGATCCCGGGGGGTGGCGAGGCCGAGCACATCGAGGGCCGCCTGCGGGTTGCCGCCCTGCCACGTCGCGTGATGCACCGAATCGCCATCCAGCATCAGCTCGATCACATTGCCTCCCGGAAGGCCGGGGAAAAACGGGCCGAACTGCGCCGGGTTGCGCTCCATCGCGAGGCCATCCGCGCTGCGGGGCATGTCCCGGGTCATTTCCACCATCGACATGAAGTGATCGTCCCCGTCGCCGTCGCCATCGTCCCCGTCCCCGTCGCCGTCATCCTCATGACCATCGTGGCCATGATCGTCCCCGTGATGCTGTTCCTCATGTCCGTCCGCCTCTTCGGACTCGGGTTCACAGGCTTCGCGCAGGAAAGCGGGCTGGAAGGGCGTGACTTCCTCGCGCCAGCCGTCGCGAGGCAGGCCGGCGAGCGCGAGCGGCAGATCGGCTGCGGCGTCGTCCAGCACGAGATCGGGCTTGGGCAGGTCGGGGCAGGAGGCGGCACCGAATTGCACCAGGGCGCGGGGGCGGGGCATTTGCGCAAAGGTAACGGCCGCGGCCCGGGCCAGGGGGGCGGGCAGCGGACCGGCGAGCAGGAGCACGTTGGCATGAGCCGGGGTGGCGGCAACCTCGATGCCCGCACCATGCGGAAGCCAGCCGCGGCGCGCCAGCGCATCGATGCCCGGTAGGCAAAAGACGATTGTGCGCCCGGCCGCCCACCGGCCCACCCGGTTCCGCAGCTCCGGGGCGGGAGCCGGTCGAGCGCCGGTCGACTGCAGACCGATCCCCTTCATCCTACTGCCGCTTCAGCCCTCCCTGACTGGCACAATACAGCAGACCCAGAAAAAGAATCAGGAGAAAGACGCCCATATCGAGCAGGGCCATCATGCCGAGCTCGCGATAGACGACTGCCCACGGATACATGTAGGCCATCTCCATGTCGAACGCGAGGAACAGCAGGGCGAGGGCGTAGTAACGAACATGATACCGACCCCAGGCGGGCGCGGTGCGGAGCTTTCCGCTTTCAAATGGTTCCGTCTTGCCTGGCTCCGCAACGGTTTTGCCCCAGGTCCGTGACGCAAGGGCGAGGCAGCCGGCGAGGGCTGCCGTCGCACCGAGGACGGCAATAAGCGCAAAGTGGGAGGACATGGCGACGGACGGGTTGGGGTCTGCCTTGCCGCCGCACACGGCGTGCCATGGGTGCCGTCCCCACACCGGGTTCCGGTCCGGGCCGGAAAGTGGCGTCCCAGAGTCCGACCCGTTTCCCGGCGCGGGCTCCAGCCGCAGCCCGGCGCCTGACCGATCCCTCCCGCGGCGGCGGAGTGCCTTGTGCACGGAGCACGGGGAGCGGTCGGGCAGTTCGCCCGGCCGCGACCGCGGCCGCCGCGGACGGCCGCAGACAGATCAGGTCGCTAGGCGAACGCGGCGCAGGCGCAGGGCGTTGGTGACGACGCTGATCGAGCTGAGACTCATCGCCACGCCGGCGAACATGGGATGCAGCAGCCAGCCGGTGAGCGGGTAAAAAACTCCGGCGGCCAGCGGGAGGCCAAGGCTGTTGTAGAAGAAGGCGAAGAAGAGGTTTTGTTTGATGTTGCGCAGGGTCGCGCGGGCGAGAGTCACGGCGCTGGCCAGGGCGGCAAGATCACCGCGCACCAGCACGAGTCCGGCGCTGTTCATGGCGATGTCAGTTCCGGTGCCCATGGCGACGCCGACATCAGCGGCGGCGAGAGCGGGCGCGTCATTGATGCCGTCGCCGGCGAAGACCACGGTGGCGCCGGCGCCTGCTTCCGCCTTGGCCGCGTAGACGAGTTCCTGTTTGCGGGCGGGGGTGACTTCGGCGTGCACGGCGTCGAGCCCCAGTTCATCGGCAATGCGCCGCGCCGAGGCCTCGCGATCGCCGGTGACCATGACCACCCGAATGCCGCGGGCGTGCAGCGCGCGCAGGGCATTCGGAGTCGAGGCCTTGATGGTGTCCTCCAGGGCGATATGACCGAGCAGGCTGTCGCCGCTGCGGACGGCAACGAGCGAGGCGTGCGGGTGGTTGTCCAAACGGGCGTCGGCTTCGGCCCGGCCGACCGTGATGACGACGCCATCGACGGTAGCGTGGGCTCCTTGGCCCGGTTCGCTGACAAAATCGGTGGAAGCGCGAATCGCCAGTTTCCGTTCCTTCGCGGCGTCGACAATGGCGCGCGCCAGCGGGTGTTCGCTGTGAGTTTCAACGGCCGCGGCGAGGGCGAGCACCTCATCGGAATTGCCCGTCACACCCACGACCCGCGGGCGGCCTTCGGTGAGCGTGCCGGTCTTGTCGATGAGCAGGGTGGTGGCGTGGGCGAGTTTTTCGAGGGCGGTCGCGTCCTTCACCAGCACGCCGGCCTGGGCTCCACGACCGATGCCGGTCACGATGGAGACGGGGGTGGCGAGTCCGAGCGCACAGGGGCAGGCGATGACCAGCACCGCAACGGCATTGAGCAGACCCCAGAGCCAGCCCTGTTCTCCACCCCAGACCGACCAGCCGGTGAAAGACGCGAACGCAATGGCGAGGACCGCAGGTATGAATACGCTGGATACGCGGTCGGCCAGGCGGGCGATGGGCGGTTCGCTGTCGGTGGCCTGTTCCACGAGGCGGATGATCTTGGCCAGCAGGGTGTCCTCGCCGACCGAGCGGGCGGTGATGAGCAGGGTGCCCGAAGTGTTGGTGGTGCCGGCGCGCACGGCGTCGCCAGACTGCTTGAGTACGGGTTCGGGTTCACCGGTGAGCATGGCTTCATCGATCTCACTGCGACCCTCGAGGACCTCGCCGTCGACCGGCAGGTGTTCGCCCGGCCGCACGCGCAGACGGTCGCCGACCTGGACCTCGGCGAGCGGTACGTCGGTTTCAGTGCCATCGGCGTCAAGCCGGTGGGCGACCGGTGGGGTGAGGTTCATCAGCCCGCGGATGGCGGCGTCGGTGCGCGCGTGGGCGCGTTGTTCGAGGATCTGGCCGAGCAGAACGACGGTGGTGATGAAGGCGGTGGCCTCGAAATAGAGCGGCGCACCGTGGGCGGTGAGCAGGGCGGAAGGGAAATGTTTCCCCCAGATGAGCGCCACGAGGCTGTAAAGGTAGGCCGCTCCCGTGCCCGTGACGGTGAGCGTGAACATATTGGTGTCCCGCTCGAGAATGGATCGCCACCAGCGGCGCAGGAAGAACCAGCCGCTCCAAAGGAAGACGGGCGTGGTGAGGCCGGCCTGCAGCCAGCCGTTGGCGGTGTGAGATACGCCGGGAAAACCATGCGACCAGGCGGGCACGAGCATGGGTCCCATGGAGAGGAGCAGGACCGGCACGGTGAGAGCAACCGCGAGGTAGAAGCGCGGTCGCAGCACGCGCTCGTGCGGCATGCCCATGTAAACGGGAGCGGTGCTCGAGGACGAAGCGGAATCAGGATGGGGCGGTGAGGCGTGGTGGTGGGAATTCATCTTGTCCTGAGGACGGAGCCCCGCGCGCGATCTTACCGGGAATCCTGAGTCTTTTCGGGCAGGGTCTCGTCGCAATCGCAGTCGAGGCAGGCGCCGCTGGCGCAGTCCCCGCAGAAGGCCTGCAGCTTCGCGCGCAGACGGGTCCGGGCGCGGTGCAGGGCGACGCTGGCGGCGTTGGGTGAAAGGCCGAGGGCGTCGGCGGCGCGGCCGACGGCCTCCTCACCGAGTTCCACCCGGCGCACGAGTTCGGCCTGCTGCGGGGGCAGCGAATCGATGAGGGGGGCGAGGCAGCGGCAGAGATGTGGCGACGAAACGAGCGCATCGGGCGCGAGGGCGGCGGTCTCCTCGGCCCAGCGTCGCTCCCGGGCTTCGGCGGCGCGATGGGAGCGCACGTGGTCGATCACGGCATGGCGCAGCAGTTGGTGAAACCAGGGGACCAGGCGATCCTCCTTCCGCAGGGCCGGGGCGGCGGCGATCGCCTTGACCATGCCTTGCTGCAACAGGTCCTCGGCGTCGGCACGGCGGCCACCCAGCCGCGGGACGAGAAAGGCGATGAGTTCTTCGCGTCGGGCGAGCAGCGTGGGGAGGAGCTTGTCGGCGGTGGGCGTCATGGGAGGAAGGAAGGGATCCGGCGCAGGACAGGCACAATTCCGCGGATTGCCGGCTGCGTCAACGGGAGCCTCCGGCACCGGCTTCGGCGACGCGGACGAGGGGGGAAGCCGGAACGGACGCACGCTCCCTTGGCCGCGTCGATCCAGGCGATGCGGCCGTCAGCTGTGGTCCCCACGCTCGTGTTGACGGCAGTGGTTCGCACAGCGGACGGACGAGGCGACGGCGGCCGTGCAGGCCACTTTGCGGGTGAACCGTCCTTTTCGGATGGTCATGGTCGGGCAGACCTCGGCGGAGGCCGATCGGACGGCGGTTTGGTGGACGGCGGGCGGGGAGTGACGGGTGGAGTGATTGCGCGGATTGCCCGGTGAATGGGAGCCGGCGAGAGCGGCATGGGCGGTGAGAATGGCGAGCAGGGACGCCAGGATGATGCGAGGGGTTTTCATTGAAGTGCCTTCGGCTGTTCCCGGGACCCGCAGCGCGGTTCGTCGGCGTGACGAGTGGGGCGGAGCGGGTGAAACCGATTGCAGAGTGATACGCCGCACCGTCGGAAATCCCTCGCGAATTCGCCCGCCGGGGCCGGCGGGGCTGGGCGGGCGACGGAATGTAGGTATGAGCCGAATACAAAAAAGCGCTCCGGTGACGGAGCGCTCGCGGAGGCGAAATGTCGCGGGGGTCTCAGTTGCCGGCGAGCTGTTGCTTGATGCCGCCGCAGCCGAGCATCATGGCGCCGTAGTAAGGGTTGCGGATCTTTTTGTCGCCCTGCACCCAGTCGCCGCCCTTGCCGCCGAAAGCCATGGGACAGTGGGCCAGGTAGAGCGGCCGGGCGCCGGTGGTGCCGATGTCGTTGACAAGCGAGGTGAAGGCGGCGGAGACCCGGGCGAATTCGTTGCGGGCCGCCTTGATGTCGGCGGCGGTGGCGAGTCGGGCCGCGGCGTCGGCAACCGGGGCCAGCGCCGAATCCTCGTTGCCCGAGTCGGCCAGGCGCCGGGCGGCGGCCTGCGCTGCTGCGAGATCGTCGGCGGCGAGGGCACTTTGGAGTTGGAGATAGGGAGGCACGAGGGTGTCGACCGACTCGGGCGTGGCGGCAAGGCCGCGGAGGGTGATCGCGGCCAGCACGAGACCGGCGAGGAGGAGGCGTTGGAATGAATTCATGATGGTAGGATTGTTGGGAGGGGTTGCGTCAGTCTGCGCGTGGCCGGCGCGAAGTGATGCGCAGTTTCAGTTCCTCGAGGGAGCAGTAGAGCACCGGCACGACGAAGACGGTGATGATGGCCACCATCATACCGCCAAAGGTGGGAATCGCCATGGGGATCATGACATCGGCCCCGCGGCCGGTGGAGGTGAGCACGGGCAGGAGGGCGAGCACGGTGGTCGCGATCGTCATCATGGCAGGTCGCACGCGTTTGGTACCGGCCTCGAGGATGCGGGCCCGAATGGCTTCGCGGTCGCGCGGCGGCTCAGCCTCGATCCGTTGCCCGATGTAGGTGGCCATGATCACGCCGTCATCGGTCGCGATGCCGAAGAGGGCGAGGAAGCCCACCCAGACCGCTACGCTCAGGTTGATTGTGTGCACCTGGAAAAGATCGCGCAGATCGTGTCCGAAGAAGCTGAGATCGAGAAACCAGGGCTGACCGTAGAGCCAGGCGAGGATGAAGCCGCCGGACCACGCGTAGGCGATGCCGGAGAAAACCAGCAGGGTGACGGCGACACGTTTGAACTGGAAATAGAGGATCAGCCAGATGGCGAACAGGGCGATCGGCAGCACGATACGCAGCCGTTTCTCGGCCCGGAGCTGGTTTTCGTAACTGCCGGTGAAGCGGTAGCTGACGCCGGCCGGAATGCGCAGCTCGCCGCGGTCGACGGCGGATTGCAGGTAGGCGCCGGCCTGCTCGACCACGTCGACCTCGGCGAAGCCGGGCTTCTTGTCGAAGATGACGTAACCGACGAGGAAGGTGTCCTCGCTTTTGATCGCCTGCGGACCGCGGGTGTAGCTGATGCTTGCGAGCTGGCGGAGCGGAATCTGGGTGCCGTCGGGTGCGGCCACGAGGATGCTTTCCAGGCTCTCGATGCTGTCGCGCAGCTCGCGCAGGTAACGCACGCGCACCGGGTAGCGTTCGCGACCCTCGACGGTCGTGGTGATGGGGCGGCCGCCGACGGCGACCTCGATCACGTCCTGCACGGCCTGAATCTTGATGCCGTAGCGGGCGATGGCGGCGCGATCGATGGAGATCTCGAGATAGGGCTTGCCGACGATGCGGTCGGCCAGCACGGCGGCGGGTTCGACGGATGGCACCTCCTTGAGCAGTGCCTCGATCTGCAGTGACACTTCCTCGATGGTGGCGAGGTCGGGTCCGTAAACCTTGAGGCCCATGGGCGCGCGCATGCCGCTTTGCAGCATGACCACGCGGGCGGCGATGGGTTGGAGCTTGGGCGCCGAGGTGCTGCCGGGCACGGCAGCGACCCGGGCGATCTCGGCCCAGATGTCGTCGGGTGACTGGATTTCGTCGCGCCACTGGCGGAAGGGGCGGCCCTCGGGATCGGGCACGAGTTCCCCGGCGGCATCGCGGCGAAAGGTTTCCGCATCCTCGTCGTAGGCGAAGGTGAGCAGACGGCCGTCGGCATCGGCGCGGTATTCGCTCTTATACGTGATGATCGTTTCGATCATCGAAATGGGCGCGGGATCGAGTGGACTGTCGGCGCGGCCGATCTTGCCGACGACCGACTCCACCTCGGGAATGGCGCGGATCGCCATGTCCTGGAGCCGCAGGATGTCCATCGCTTCGCCGATCGAAGCGTGGGGCATCGTGGTCGGCATGTACAGATAGGAACCCTCGTCGAGATCCGGCATGAACTCCTTGCCCAGGCCGGGGAAGGCGTGGAAGGCGCTGCGATAGAGTCCGGTGGTTTTGATCCCGGCGGGCAGCCAGTCGAAGACGCGGCCAACGCCCAGCCAGGCGCAGGCGCCCCAAAGGAGCAGGGTGCTGCTGAGCAGCATGAACAGCAGCTTGGCCCGCAGCAGCCGGCGCAGAATCACCGGATAGAAATGAACGAAGGCCAGCATGGCCAGGAGCAGTCCGCCCACGGCGAGAATGACGAAGAGGAGATTGAGGCTCGGCGACTCCGGGCCGAGCGGGGCCCAGGTGCGGGCGAGGACGAAAGCCACGGCCAGGGCGAAGACGAAGTTGAAGGCATGGATCACCCGGCGTCGCCAGTGTTCGGATACGCGGTCGCCCGCCAGGTTGAAGGCGGCGACGCCCACGATCAGCAGGCCGAGCCAGACGGGAAACCAGTCCAGCGCGAACGGTGCGATGAGTCCGGCGAGGCCGAGTGCTCCCCACAGGCCCCAGCTGGCGAGGCGGGCGCGCACGCGGCCGGCGATGAACCAATGCGCGAGCGGCGGGATGATGGTGAGCGCGACCAGAATGGAACCGATGAGGGCGAAGGTTTTGGTGTAGGCGAGCGGCTTGAAGAGTTTGCCCTCGGCGCCCTCCATGGTGAAGACCGGGAGGAAACTGATGACGGTCGTGGCCACGGCGGTGAGCACCGCGCTGCCGACCTCGGAACACGCCTTGAAGACGACTTCAAGGGTCGATCCCTCGCCGCGGTGCTGATCCAGATGTTTCAGGATGTTTTCGATGAGCACGATGCCCATGTCGACGACGGTGCCGATGGCGATGGCGATGCCGGAGAGGGCGACGATGTTGGCGTCGACGCCGGCGAGTTTCATGGCCACGAAAGCGAACAGCACGGCCAGCGGCAGTACACTCGAGATGAGCAGCGCACTGCGCAGGTGCATGACCATGAGCACGACGACGATGATGGTGACGAGGATCTCATCGCGAATGGCGTCCTCGAGCGTGCCGAGGGTTTCGTAGATGAGACCGGTGCGGTCGTAGAAGGGCACGATCTCCAGCTTGCTCACGGTGCCGTCGGCCAGGGTCTTCTCCGGCAGGCCGGGGGAGATGGCGGCGATCTGTTCCTTCACGCGCTTGATGACCGCGAGCGGGTTTTCGCCATAGCGTGCGACCACCACGCCGCCGACGGCTTCGGCGCCGGCTTTGTCGAGCGCACCGCGGCGCAGGGCCGGGCCGAACTCGACGTTGGCGATCTGCGCCAGGGTGATGGGCACGTTGTTGCGCGAGGTGACGACGGTCTGGCGCAGGTCGTCGAGCGACTTGATGAAGCCGAGTCCGCGGATGACGTATTCGACGCGATTGATCTCGATGGTGCGGGCGCCGACATCGAGGTTGCTGTTGCGCACGGCGTTGAAGACATCGGCCAGTGTCACGCCGTAGGCGCGCAGGGCGTCGGGATCCACGTCAACCTGATACTCCTTGACGAAGCCGCCGATGGAGGCGACTTCAGCGACGCCATCGACGCCCTGCAGGGCGTAGCGCACATACCAGTCCTGGGTGCTGCGCAGTTCCTGCGGATCCCAGCCGCCGGTGGGGCGACCCTGTGGATCGCGGCCTTCGAGCGTATACCAGAAGATCTGGCCGAGACCGGTGGCGTCGGGGCCGAGTTGAGGCTGCACGCCGGTCGGGAGGATGCCGGAGGGGAGGCTGTTGAGCTTTTCGAGGATGCGGCTCCGCGTCCAATAGAACTCCGCGCCCTCCTCGAAGATGATGTAGATCGAGGAGAACCCGAACATCGAGTAACTGCGGACCGTTTTTACTTCAGGCAGCCCGAGCAGGGCGGTGGTGAGGGGATAGGTGATCTGGTCCTCGATGTCCTGCGGCGAGCGGCCCATCCACTCGGTGAAGACGATCTGCTGGTTTTCCCCGATGTCGGGAATGGCATCGACCGGCACGGGATCGCGCGGCAGCGCCTCCGTTTCCCAGTCGAAGGGCGCCACCATGGCTCCCCACAGGATGAGCCCCGCGGCGAAGAGCATCACCACGAGTTTGTTTTCCAGGCAGAAGCGGATGAGTTTGTCAGTCACGGGACGGGGGGCAGGACGCTGGTTTTTTGAACCACGAATGGACACGAATGGCTTCGTCCCGCAGGTGCGGGACTACGCACTTAAACCTTCATTGGAGAGGCGGAACGGTAGTGGAGCCATTCGTGTCCATCCGTGGTTGGAAGTAGGTTCAGTTGGCTTGGTTGATGAGACCACGGAGCTCGCCGCAGGTGAGCATCATGGCGCCGAAGTAGGGGTTGCGGAGGTCCTCGGTGGGTTGGAGCCAGTCGGCGCCGCGGTCCTCGTAGACCATCGGGCAGTGCATGAGGTGGATGTCGCCGGTGAAGCGCGCGGGATCCGCCTTCACCGCCGCGATGAGCGTATTGCTGAGCGTCTCGAAATGCGGGCGGCGGATCGTATCCAGATCTTCGGCACCGAGCATCGCATGAACGAGGTCGGGCAGCGGGCCCTGGTGGCCGGTTTGCTCCATCATGGTGCGAAGGGCAGCCTGCGCGGCGTCGAGGTCGTCAGCCGCCAGCGCGGCCTGCAGGTCGAAGTAGGCCGGCAGGATTTTCGTGGCCAGATCCGCTTCGATTTCGATCGGCGTGTCCGGCGACGATGCGATCGCCTCGTCCTGCGCTTCTTGTTCGGCCGGATTCATCATGCTGGGCTTGGCCACGATCTGCAGCGCGCTGTCGATCTTGAAGGCGCCGGAGGTGACGACGCGCTCGCCCTCGGCGAGGCCGGATCGCACGAGGTAGACGTCGCCGGCCTTGGGGCCGAGCACGACTTCGCGCCCTTCGAAGGTGGGCCGGTCGCGGCCGGGAACGGCGACGTAGACGACGGCGCGACGGCCGGTGAGCAGGACGGCGGAGGCCGGCACGACCAGCGGCGCTTCCCCGGTCGACGGATCGGCGTAGCCCAGTTCGCTGGCGGGGACCAGCGGCATGCCGCAGACCGGGCAATCACCGGCTTCGTCGCGGATAATTTCGGGGTGCATGGGGCCGATCCATTTGCCGGCGAGTTCCGGCACGATCACCTCGCCATTCTCGGCGAGCAGGACGCGCACCCGGCCGCGGGCCAGCATGCCCGGCTTCAGGCGGCGGTCGCGGTTGGGCACGTTCACCCGGATGGCGGTGGTGCGGGTCTGGCGGTCGACTTCGGGAGAAATAAAGGCGACGCGACCGTGAAACTCCTCCCCGGGAAAGGCCTCGACCGTGAAGGCCACGTCCTGACCGAAGCGCAGCCAGGGCAGGTCGGATTCGAAGGCGCTGAGATGAAGCCACAGCTCGGTGAGGTCCGCGATGCGAAAGAGCGGGCTGCCGGTCTGCACGTAGTCGCCTTCCTTCACGTTTTTCTCGATGACGACCCCGCCCATGGGGGCGCGCAGTTCGAAGTCCTCGCTGGGTTCGCCGGCGGCGACGACTTCATCGATCTGACCGGCCTGCAGGCCCCACAGACGCAGTTTTTCCCGGGCGACCCGGGCAAAGGAACTGTCGGGTCCGCCGGCGGTCAGGGCTGTGAGCAACTCGCGTTGCGCGGTGAGCAGCTCCGGGCTGTAGACGCGCGCAAGGTGATCGCCCTGGTTCACCGGGATACCGGTGTAGTTGACGAACAGCTCGTCGATGCGGGCCGGAAAGCGGGCGGTGAGCGAGCGCAGGCGGGTTTCGTCGTAGTCGAGTTTGCCGACCAGTTGGACTTCGGCGGTGGGCAGGCGACGTTCGATGGCGGTGGTGCGGATATCGGCCAGGCCGACGGCGCTTTCACTCATGCTCAGGGTGCGCGATCCCTCGTCGTCGGCCGTGCCGGTTTCGAGCGGGATGAGGTCCATGCCGCAGATGGGACACTTGCCGGGACCGGGCTGCTTGATCTGCGGGTGCATGGAACAGGTCCAGGTCGTGGCGGCGGTGTCGGCCGGTGCGCCGGCTTCGGCATGGGCGTGACCGTCGTGCGCCGCCGGGCCGGGCGGGAAGAGGAAGCGGCCGAGCAGCAGACCGGCCAGCAGGGCGAGGGCAATGGTGCCGTAGAGGCGTTTGGTGTTCATGGTCCGAAACCGGCGGGCGCGGTGGTCAAAGCGGTTGGTTGGCGAGAGTGAGCAGAATGACGCGCTGGCGGGCGGCGTCGGTGGCGGCGCGGGACTGGGCGAGTTCGAGGTCGAGCAGGGACCGTTCGCTGTCGATCACGTCGAGCAGGGTGGCGCTGCCGGCGGCGTAGCTGGTGCGGGAATTGGCGGCGGCCTGACGGGCGAGAGGCAGCAGGTCGTCGCGGTAGAGTTGCAGCCGGCGGCGGGCGTCGGCGAGGGCCAGAAGGGCGGCCTGGGCTTCGGCCCGCAACTGGTTGAGGCGATCGGCATATTCGGCCTGGATAGCGTTGTGTTGGGCGGCGGCTTCGTCGCGGGCGCCGGCGAGGCGGGCGGGCCAGATGGGCAGGTTGACCGCCACAAACACGTTCCACGGATCGCGACCGGAGCCCGCGGGGCGCGGCCTCATGGTGGAGGGGCCCAGGTCGACGTAGTTGACGCCCACGGTGAGATCGGGACGTCGCTCGAGGCGGGCGAGTTCGCGGCGGGCGTCGGCGCTGGCGATGCGGCGATCGATCATCTGCAGCTCCGGGTGCCGGGCTTCGAGTGCGGCCAGCAGATCGGCGGCGGCCGGCGGCGCGGGAGGGAGGGCGTCCTCGGTGGGATTCCAGCCGGGCGCGGGCAGGGGAGCGTCGGCCGGCAGGTCGAGCCGGGCGGCGAGCCGAGCGCTGAGTTGCGGGGCGGTTTGCTCCAGGGTGGCGAGTTGGTCGGCAATACGACCGATCTCGACCTTGAGGCGAAGCAGGGCGTTAAGATTACCGCCGGTGCGAGCGCGTTCTTCGACGATGGGCTCGAGTTGTGCGAGCAGGTCGAGTCCGGCGCGGGTGAGCGCGATCGACTTGGTGTTGAGGGCGTAGTCGTAGTAGCCGAGAGCGACTTCGCGGGCGAGTTGCAGCTGACGATTCTGACTGGCAAACCACAGGGCCTCGGCCTCCGCACTGGCGGCCTGTTCACGGGCATCGAGGCGGCCGAACCACGGCAGCCGCTGACTCAGCATGAACAGGTTGTCCTGCGGACCGGTGCGGGTTTGCACCGACTCGACGAAATGGGAGACCTGCAGCATCGGATCCGGCAGGGCGGCGGCCTGCGGCACGCGGGCGAGGGCGGCTTCATAACGTGCCGTGAATGCCTGCAGGTCGGGATTGCGGGCCAGCGCGAGTTCCAGATAGTTCGCCAGCGTGCGGGGAGGAGCGACCGGTGTCTCGGCCCGGGCCGAGGCGCCACCGGCCAGCAATACGGCGAGGCCGAGGCGAAGCACACGGGGGATCGGAACCATGGGCACGGTGGGACGGTGGCGCGGGTCGGAGGCGGAAACGGGATGCTCAGGCCTCAGCCGCGACCGGAGGATTTGGCGGCGCTCATTCCGCAGCCGCCTCCGCCGCAGCAGGATTTGGCGGTGGCAGCGGAGGCCGGTTCGGGCGCGGCCATGGCGGCGTCGAGTTTGGTGAGGTATTTGGCGGGGTTGCTGTTGAAGCGGCCCTTGCACATCTCGCAGCAGAGACGGACTTCACGGTCGGGTTTGCCGGGTTCCCGATGAGTCACGACGTAGGGCGCGCCCATGCTGCCGAGTTTCTCGCCGGAGACCACGCAGGTCTGCAACGGGTAGGTCTCGTCGGCGCCGGTGGCGGCGGCTTTATCGACCTCGCCGGCGGCGAAGGCGAGGCTGGCAATGACCAGGGCGAGGAGAAGAAGCGGTGATTTCATACAGGCAGTGATACGTCGGTGCCAGGCGTCCCCCTTGAAGTTTTTTACGAATCGCGCGTGGCGGCGACAAACGCGGCCACGAGCGGGTGGGGCGGACCACGCAGGATGGCGCGTTCGGGCTGAAACAGGGTACCGATGCAGAAAGGGTGGTCGGGCAGTTCCGTGGCGCGGATGTCGCCGCTGGCGGCGTCGGCACCGGTGAAGCGCAGTCCGACCGCTTCGAGCCGCGGTTGCCAGGCGGGAGCGAGGGCGTAACCGCAGTTGTAACCTACGTCGTCGCAACGGGGGCCGAGCAGGGCGTGCAGGCGGCTGCCAGGCGCGAACAGGACGGCGCCGAGGGTTTCGCGCAGGGCGCAGATCAACGGGACGCAAACCGGATCGAGGTCATCGGACGAGAGTTCGGCATGAGCCTGGGCGCCGGCGCCGCAGAGGTGGTGGGCGCATTCCAGCAGGAGGTGTTGAAAGCCGCCACAGGTGCCGAGAAAGGCCAGGTGGGACTCGCGCGCGAAGCGGATCGCGCGCAGCACGCCGGCGGTGTCGGCGTAGGGACTGCCGGGCACGCACCAGAGTCCTGCCGCCGCCGCGAGGGTCTGGGCCGGTTCGCCGACGGCGGTCGAGGCCAGCCACTGCCAGGGCGCCCCCAGGGAGTCGAGCGAGCGCTCGATGGCCGGGTGGGCGACGACCGCGTCGGAGCGATCGCCGAGCAGGACAATGGGGGCGGGCATGGCCGAACCCGTATCAGAAACCGTGGCGGGAGAACAGCGTCAGCCGCGCATGAAGGTCATGGGCACAATCTTGCGCGGCCGAGGGAAACCCGGCTACGGGGCGGCGGCGGCTCAGTTGAGCTTGCGCAGGCGGGACTCAAGTTCCCGCAGTCCGGCGGTGAGCGGAAGATTGCTGCCGTCGCTGAGGATGAGGGCATGCGTGCCACTGGCCGAAGTCTTCACCTCGCGCACGGCGTGCAGGTTGGCAATGGTCGAGCGCGAGGTGCGAAAGAAGCGGCGAGGGCACAGATCGGTTTCAATCTGGCGAAGGGTGCTGCGCATGATGTGTTTGCCGGCCTCGGTGTGGAGCACGACGTAGTTGGCGGCGGCCTGTACGGAGAGGATGTCGGCGGTCTCGACGACGTGGTAGCGGCTGCCGGATTTGACCAGCAGGCGTTCGGGCGTGGAGCCGTGGGCGGCTGCGAACGTGGATGCGGGGGCGGAGGTGCCGGCCGGAGGGACGGGGGCCGTGGAATCGGTGACGGCGGCAACCTGCCGGCGAGCACGGCCGAGTGCGGCGGAAAGCCGCGCGCGCGAGTAGGGTTTGAGCAGGTAGTCCGTCGCCTCCAGTTCGAAGGCGGTCACGGCGGGCTCGGCATGCGCCGTGGTGAAGATGACGCACGGCGTCCACACGCGGTGCAGTTCCTCGAGTACGCGGATGCCGTCCAGGCCGGGCATCTCGATGTCGAGAAAGATGAGGTCGGGGCGCAGGGCGAGGGCATGGTCGAGCGCGTCGCGGCCATTGGTGCAGCGGGCGATTACCTCGATTCCGGGTTCCTCGGCGAGCAGGCTGCCGAGGCGCTCGCGGGCGGGGGCTTCGTCGTCGGCGATGAGGATTTTCATGACGCGGGAGACGGGGCGTGGAGGGGAAGGTTGAGCTCGGTGAGGAAACCGCCCTCGAGGCGTGGTTTGGCGTGCAGGCTGGCGTGCTCCCGGTAAAGGGTGGCGAGACGATTGCGAATGTTGGTGAGACCGACGCCGCCGTGGGAGGCAGGCACGCGTTCGGCGGCGGGCGCAGGATGATGGTCGATGACGGAGAGGCGCAGGTGCTGGTTGACCTCTTCGATCCGCAGTTCGATCGGATGGGCGCTGGTGGCGTGAGCAACGCCGTGCAGGATGGCGTTTTCCACGACGGGCTGGAGCAACAGCGGCGGCACCATGCGGTCGAGAAGGCGTTCGTCGATATGTCGCACGAGTTCCAGGCGGCCGCCAAAACGATGGCGCTGCACCCGCAGGTAGAGTTCGATCAACTCCAGTTCCTCGCGCAGCGGGATCTCGGTGCGGTCGGAGAGCTGAAGCACCCGCCGCAGCATGTCGCTGAGGGCGCACAACATCTCCTCGGCGACCTGAGGTTCGGCATGGATGTAGTTGGTGACGGCGTTGAGTGTGTTGAAAAGAAAGTGCGGCTGGAGCTGGCTCTGGAGGGCCTGCAGCCGGGCCTGGACAAGCTGATGGGCCGCCTTTTCGGCGAGGCGCGAGGTGTCGATCGCGCGACGATGGTTTCGCATCGCCTGGGTCACCGCGACGATGAGGACGTAAACCGGCACGATCAGCCCCGAACCAAAGGAGCGTGAAAGCATCATGGTTGCGAGGGTACGCGCATCCGCGGCCGGTCGCGGGAAGAAGCGGGGACCGCGGAAACCACCCTCGCTGTTGATGACAAAAGTTCGGGCGGGCGGCAGCGACGTTTCCGCAGAGTGAAGCTCCGCCGGTCGGTCGAAGGCGGTGATCACGCCGGCGGCGAGCGGAGCGTCGGCATCGATGACGAACTCGTCCGGAGTCGGAACCCCGCGGTCGGGCAGGAAACGGGCAGTGGCAAAGTGAGTGCCGCGGAGCTGGTCCGACAACAGGTAGCCGCCCAGCGCGAGGCAGGCACACCCCGCGAGGTGCAAAGGCAAGGTGCGATGCCAGCGGTCGGGATCGAGGGGCGCCACCCGCGCGAACACGATGATGCAACCGGCCAGCAGGGCCCACGGACCCCATCCCAGCGCAAAGAGCGTGAGGGCGGTGCCGGCGTCGAGTTCGATGAAGCGCAGCAGCGGCCAGGTGAAGGCCAGTGCCGACATCATGGATACGCCGATCAGCAGCGCGATCACGCCCCACGGCCAGCGCGCAGACTCACCTTTCGGCGAGGGCGTGGCGGGGGCGGGTGGGGGAGCGGAATTCATGCAAAAGAGTTGAAGATCGGAGGCCGGCTGGAGCACGGCGGCTGCTTGGGACCGGTGGTTCCCCGGTCGGTTTCAAAGTCTCGTTACATATCTTCAGGATTTCGTCCCGGTTCTCCCGGCCTTCGTCCCGACACGCCCGGTTTTGGTCCACCGGTTCCCGGTTTTGCAGAAAACCGCGGGTCAGAGTGCGAACTCATGCCCATGTTTCTCCACGATCTCCACCCCTGCCGGGCGGCGCTGCTCGCCCTGCTTCTGTTCCTTCCCGCGGAAGGCTCGGCCCAATCTGTCGACCCCGACGGGGAGGAGGAAAATCCGCTGCAAAGCTATGCCCGCGCCATTCCCGACTCGTTGCTGGTGCGCCCTTTCCGGAACGAATTTTCCGTCAGCCTGCGCATGGTCGGCAACAGCCGGGTGAGCATCAGCGGCATCGGTGACATTCGCACCGGTTTCGAGGACGACGACTCGACCTCGCTCATCAACCGCGTCTATGCCGATGGCTACGTGGGGCTCGACCAGCGCGGCGAGTCGGCCGGGACCGACCGTCTCTCCGACGGTCTCACCAACACCTGGAGCTACGAAAAAGCCTCCCAGATCACTGCCGACGGCAGCGGCATCATGTTCCATGCCTATGCGGCCAATCCGAGCGACACGGTGATTGAGGCCGAATCGCCGCAGGGCGTGAATCCGGATCTTGAATACAGTCGTTTGCTTTTCCAGTTCGGCAAACCGGTTCATCCCCGGCGCCAGTCGTGGCAGGTCGGGCTGCTCGCCGGTTGGGGCCTTTCCGATGTGAACGCCAAATATCGGGGCACGGCCACGGCCGACCTCGTGATCATCACCGACACCTACTCGCTCAATGGCGCGCCGGTGCCGTACGACTACGACGCCGACGGCAATCCCATCGAAGGGTACACCGCGCCCTCCACCCGCGTGATCGAGGTGGTCGGTGAAGACGGCATCACCACCACCTATGTCGTCGACAACACGACGCTGCTCGGCAGCCGTCCAGTCGAGCGCACGACGCAGACGATCGCCGACGGCGCGGAAATCGAGGGCTTCTGGCAAGTCAGTGGCGCCTACTTTACCCTGCGCTCCGGGCCCTGGGTGCGTTGGGAGCCGATCACCAATTTCTCCGTCAAACTCAGCGGCGGCGGCACCTTCACCCTCATTGGCCTCTCGATGAACTACCGCGAAAAGCTGGTGGTCGACGAGGATACTGAAAGCGCGGAACTCGGCGAACAAAGCAGCACCCGCACCGAAACTTTCGCCGGCCTCTACGGCAGCCTCGACGGGGAATGGCTGCTCAACGACCGCACCTCGCTCTTCGCCAGCGCCTACTACGAAGACTTCGACGAGGAACTCAGCCTCGAAGTCGATGGCCGCAAGGCCAATGCCGCCGTCGAGAGCGGCCTCGGCATGCGCCTCGGCATCACCACCCGCTTCTGATCCCTCCGCTTCCCCTACCTTTTCCTACCTTGCTCATGAACGTTTTCTCCCACCTCCTCGGCCGCAGCGGCATCGCTCGCCGCCTGGTGTTGCCCGTCGCCCTGCTGGCCCTCGCGACCGCCTCCCGCGCGGATGTTCCCGCGGCAGAGGCCTTTGATCCGCAATTCAACGGCATCGTGCACGCGGCTCTTGTGCAGACCGACGGCTCCGTCCTGATGGGCGGCGCCTTCACCGGACTTAATCCCGGCAACCTGGGCGACCGGCAAAGTCGCGAAGGCCTGGCCCGGTTCAAACCCGACGGATCCCTCGATCCCGACTTCGCGCCCGCCTTCAATGGCACGGTGCGCGCGCTCGCCATCGATGGCGAGGGTCGTCTGCTCGTGGGTGGCGGCTTCACGGAAGCGCTTGATGGCGACACGCGGCTCGTGCGTCGCGGCCTCGCCCGCGTCCTGCCTGATGGGTCCATCGATCCCGCTTTTGCGCCGCAGTTTGACGGAGAGGCGAACTGGCGCGACGCGGTACATGCCGTGGCCTGCCTGGCGGACGGGTCCATCGTGGTCGGCGGTACCTTTCGCAACGTGAGGTCCTCGCCGGGTGGCGAGCTGCTGGAGCGGGCCTTCCTCGTGCGGCTCGACGCCAATGGCAAGGTCATGGAGGCGTTCAACCCCGCGCTCAACAACGACGTTCTCGCCATCGCCGCCCAACCTGGCGGAGGCTTCCTCGCGGCGGGCGCCTTCACCCAGGCCGGTGCGACCGCCGCCGGTCGCCTCGCCCGGTTCAAGGGTAACGGGGAACTGGATACATCGTGGGCCGTGGCCGCCGACAACCTCGTGCGCACCCTCGCGATCGAGATCGACGGCTCCATCCTCATCGGCGGTGATTTCCTCGCCCTGCGCGGCGTGGGCGAAAGCGCCCTGCAACAGCAGTTGTTCCTGGCCCGCGTTTCCGCGGCCGGTGTACGCTCAACTGCCTTCCATCCGCGACCCAACGCCCGCGTGACCGCGCTCGCGGTGGAGCATGCCGGCACGATCATGGTGGCCGGGGAGTTCACCAAATTCCTGCCGTTCGCCTCTCAGACCGGCCCGTCCGCGAACGGATTGGCCCGCCTCAATCGTGAGGGAATCATGGATACAACCTTCCGTCCTGCGCCCGACGGCACCGTCAACACCATCGCCCTCCAGGAGGACGGCGGCGTGGTGATCGGGGGACATTTCACCAACGTCCATGACATTCTCACCGGGGTGACCACGACGCGGTTGTTCGGCGCTCGCATTCATGAGACCGGCCGGCTCGACGCTGAATTCACCACCGGTCCCGCCGCGATCATCGCTGCCGTGGCCCAGCGGGCCGATGGTGGAGTCTACATCGGTGGCTCGTTCAGCAACTTCGCCGGCGAGTCCCGTTCAAGTCTCGCCCTCATCAACTCCGACGGGCGGGTCGATCCTGATTTTGCACCGCAAATCGGCGGCAGCGTCTCTGCGCTCGTGGTGCAGTCCGATGGAAAACTCGTGGTCGGTGGCGCCTTTTCGACCATCGATGGCGAATCGCAAGCCTATCTCGCGCGCCTCAATACCGACGGCTCCCTCGACACCGGCTTCGATCCACAGCCCAACGGGGCGGTGCAGTCGATCCTGCTCGAGTCGGATGGCACCCTGACTGTCGGCGGCCTCTTCATCACCTTCTCACCCAATTACGATGCCGACACTTCGCCGAGCACCTACACGCCCGTGAGTCGGCCCTACCTGGCTCGCGTCAAGGCCGACGGCACGATCGACGAAAGCTGGTCTCCGGCCATCAACGGCAGCGTCCTGGCGCTGCGGCGTCAGCCTGACGGCCGACTTCTGGTCGGTGGCGGCTTCACCACGGTGGGCACTGAAAGCATCCCGTATCTCGCGCGACTCGCCGCCAACGGTGAACCGGACACGGCCTTCGTTCCCGCGCCCAACGGCACCGTGCGCACGCTGGCGCTACTGGACGGCGGAGAACTCATCGCCGGCGGCGACTTCACGCTCCTGCAACTCGACGACGGCCAGGCCGACGACGATGATGGAGACGGTGAGACCGATGACGATGCCAGCCGCGCTCACATCGTGCGCCTGCGCAGCGACGGTTCGCTCGACACCACCTTCGCGCCGATCCTCGACAACGTGGTGCGCGATATTCAGGTGTTGCCGGACGGCGATCTGCTGGTGGGAGGAAGCTTCGGACTTTTTCAAAAAGATCCCGAGGCGGACAGTGAGTTCGCCACGTCTCTCGTCCGTCTCAACGCCGACGGTTCGCGCGACGAAGGTATCGACTGGCAGACGAACGGCGCGGTGCAACTCATCGAGCCGCTGAGCGGTGGAGGCTACCTGGTGGGAGGTGCGTTCTCCGTCTTCTTTTCCGATAGCGGCGATGCGATGCGTACCGCCACGTCGCTGGCGCGCTACAACGCGGAGTCCGGCGCAGACAGCGATTGGGCGGTGGTGGCACCAGTCGATGAAGATCGCTATGTCAGCGCGCTCACCGTGCAGCGCACGGGTCACGTGCTCGCTGCCGGCAAGTTCAACGACATCGGTGGCAGCCCGCGACAGAATATCGCCCGCTTCACCGCGGACGGAGCGGTGCTCGCGAACTTCAACCTCCGCGCCAACGGGGCCGTGAACACTCTGCTTGATCGCGTGGAAACGGGCATTTGGGACACGCTGCGTTCCAACCTCGCATGGCTCACGCACGAAGGGGTCGATCTACCGGGTGCACCTTACCAACAACTCGACGATCTTTCCGGCCGCGTCACGGCGGCGGTGCGTGAGCCCGATGGCTCGATCCTGATCGGCGGCCTGTTCACCAACACCGCGGGTACCTCGGGCTCCAACCTCGCGCGGTTGCGCCCGGATGGTACCTTCGATCCCGACTTCCGTCCGGCCCCGTCGTCGACGGTCGCTGATATCCTGCTGCAGGCCGACGGTCGGATCGTGGTCGTGGGTTCGTTCACCTCCATCGCCGGCCAGTCCCAGCGTTATGCTGCGAGGCTGCTGGCCGATGGAAGTTTCGATACCTCCTTCGCCGTGCCGGCTCCGTCCGGCAGCATCAGTGTCGCGACGCTGCAACCGGACGGCAAGGTGCTCATTGGCGGCAGCTTCACCACCTTCCAGGTCGATGATGGCGAGGGGGACGACGACGATGGTGACGGCGCGACCAACGATGACACCCGGCAGCCCTATATCGCGCGACTCAACGCCAACGGCACGCTCGATACCACCTTCAAGCCCAAGCCCAACGGCTTCGTGGGTTCCATCGTGGTGCACTCCTCCGGATCGATTACCTTCGGCGGTCAATTCACGTCGGTGATTTCGGCCGACGCGGACAAGACCACGGTCTCGCGCAACTATCTCGCACGGGTTGACGGCACGGGGGTGGTGGACACCAACTTCGATCCATCCCCCAACTCCGATGTGTGGGACCTCGATCTCCTCGACGACGGCCGACTCGTCGTCGCCGGTGCGTTCACGCTCTTCACAAAGCTGACCGACAACGAGAACGACGATGACGACGGCGACGGAGACAAGGACGGTGATGGCAAGGCCGTTGCCGACGAGGATGCCGACGTCTTCTTCCTGGCCCGGCTCAAGGCCGACGGCACGCTCGACACCAGCTTCGATCCGCGCCCGAACGCCACTGTGCGCGAGGTGGTGGTAGAGTCGGACGGCTCCCTGCTGGTGCGAGGCGATTTCGGCGCCTTTTTTCCCAACGACGCCGACGTAGGCCTTGGCCGCAACGGCCTCGCCCGGGTGAAGCCCGCCGGCACGCTCGACACCTCGTTCAATCCCAATCCCAACGACGATGTCTTTGTCATGCTCAGCCTGCCCGATGGATCGGTGCTGATCGGCGGCGACTTCGACCGTCTCAACCTCGAGGCCGTACTCTACGTCGGCGGCTCGTTCACGACCCTCAACGAGGTGGACCTGCCGCGGCTCGCCCGCGTGCAGACCGACGGCAATGCCGACGGCACCTACCGCCCGGCGCCGAACGGCGTGGTCAACGCCCTGGTGGCGACGCCGGACGGCCGCATCCTGGTGGCGGGGGAGTTCACGCAGCTCTTCGGTCAAGCCCGCCAACGGCTCGCCCGACTCGCAAGTAATGGTGCGCTGGATACGCAGTTCTCACCCGCGATCGATGGGGCCGTGCGTTCGGTCGCGATCGACCAGGAAGGCGGTATCGTCATCGGCGGTGCTTTCACACAGGTCCAGGGTCAGGGCCGCGCGGGCCTCGCGCGGCTGTGGTCCGACGGCACGCTCGATCCCGCCTGGGCTCCGACGATCAACGGCCGCGTGGACGCGCTCGCGATTGATCTGCGCGGGCGGGTGCTGGTCGCTGGCGCCTTCACGCAGGTGGCGGGCGGCGCGCGGACCAACCTTGCCCGCATCCAGGCCGATGGCACGCTGGATGCCGGCTTCGCTCCCGCCTTCGATGGCGCGGTGCATTCCATCGCGGTGCGCGCCGATGGCCGGCTCGCGCTCGGCGGCGCCTTCAGCACGGTCAACGGCACGGCCAGTTCCGCGCTGGTGGTGCTGGAGGATGACGGCAGCGTGGCCGTGGCCAATTCTCTTGAGACCAATGGGACGGTGCGCACCGTGGCCATCGACCGCGAGGGACGCCTCGTGGCTGGCGGCTCCTTCACCCGATTTGCCGGTATGTCGCGCGCCCTGCTGGCCCGCACGAGCGGGCTGGCCGGCAGCTTTGGCCAGGCCCTGCTCGTCGATGAGGACGGCGGTGGCCTGACCTGGGTGCAGACGGGTGGGGCGGCGGCGGCCTCGGCGGTGCGCATTGCCGTGACGACTGACGGCGAAACCTGGGATGAGCGTGGGCTGGCCACCCGTCGCGTCGGGTCCGACGTCTGGCGCTGGGAAGGTGCGGCGCTGCCGATCGACGGCGAATACTTGCTGCGGGTGCGCTCGCTCACCTCGGCCACGCAGTTTGGTTCCGGCTCGGTGCGGGAATACTACCGGCACTTCATCGGCACCGCGCCCTCAGGCTACGGCTACGGTTCCACGCTGCCGTCGCGCTTCGGTTCGATCACGGGTGACCTCGGTGACTGGTTGCCGGGCGGCGCGGGCATCATCGTCAATCCCGACGGCAGCGGCGGCGACGGTGGTGGCGGTGGCGACGGCGGCGGCGTCGACATTCTCGGCAGCCGGCTGCGCAACCTCTCCACTCGCGTTTCGCTGGCCAGCGACGATCTCATCACGGTGGGTTTCGTCATCGATGGCGCCGCGCCCCGTCGCGTGTTGTTGCGTGCGGTGGGCCCCGGTCTGGCGCCCTACCTGAGCGGTGGCGAGATGGAGTCGCCGCGACTGGCACTGCACGATGCCGCGGGTGAACAGCTGGCGGCCAACACGGGCTGGCAAAGCAGCGCCCAGATGCGGGCCTGGTTTGCGCAGGCCGGCGCCTTCTCGCTCACCCCGGGCAGCGCCGATGCGGTGCTGGCGCCGGTGCTCGCGCCGGGCGCCTATACGCTGGCGATCAGCGATGAGGCGGCAGCGGGCGGCGTCGTGCTGGCCGAAGTCTACGACCTCGGGGCCGTGAACGTCGGCGATCGCCTCGTCAACCTGTCCGCCTTGGGCGAAGCGGGTGAAGGCAACGACGCCTTGGTCGTCGGCTTCGTCATCGAGGGCACCGCCTCGCGGCGTCTGCTCATCCGTACCGTCGGGCCGGGCCTGGTCGACTACGGCGTGGACGATGCGCTGGAGGATGTGGCGCTCACGCTGCGCAATGCCGCCGGCGGCGAAGTGGCGCGCAACGAGGATTGGGAGCAGGCGCTCGACGACGGTGCTTCGGCCGCTGCACTGGTTGCGGCCGCCCGGCAGGTCGGGGCCTTTGCGCTGGAAACGGGCGCAGGCGATGCGGCGGTGCTGGTCGAGCTCCCACCCGGCGCCTACACGGTGCAGCTTGTACCGCGGGGAGATACGGGCGAGCGGGGACTCATCGAGATTTACGAAGTCGCGCCCTGAAGCGGGTTCGCTTCGTAATCAAAGCAAGGTATCGGTTGGGGTCGTTCCGGTGGGGAAACCGGGGCGGCCCCAACTTTTTTCTGCGGGCGCCGTCTCAGGGAGTCGCGGTTGCCCAGTCCGGCAGGACATCGATCCGGAAATCGAATACATGGGGGCCGAGGAACCAGATGACGCCGACGATCACGGGCACCAGCAGGAGGTTGAGCCAAAGACCGGTGCGGGCCATGACGGGCAGCGGAATGGCGCCGCTGCCGAAGACGATGGCATTGGGCGGCGTGCCGACCGGCATCATGTAGGAGCAGTTGGCCGCGAGAGCGGTGGGCACGAGCAGCAGCAGGGGATGTTGGCCGAGGCTGACGGCGACGGTCGCGATGACGGGCAGGAAGGTGGCGGCGGTGGCGGTATTGCTGGTGAGTTCGGTGAGCAGCAGGATGCCGAAGCACACGGTGGCAACGATGAGGACAAAGGGCAGTCCGTCCAAGCCGGCGGCCTGATCGCCGAGCCAGGCGGAGAGGCCGCTGTCCTGCACGCGCCCGGCGAGGGCGAGCCCGCCGCCGAAGAGCAGGAGGACGTCCCAGGGGAGGGCTTTGGCGGTTTCCCAACTGAGCACGAAGCGCCCGGGTTTCTGCGGATCCGGAATCATGAACAGGGCCACCGCGCCGGTGATGGCGATCGTGGTGTCCGAGATCAGGGGGAAGACGCGGGCGAGAACGGGGCGAAAGACCCAGGCCAAGGCGGTGAGCGTGAACACGGCGGCCACGATGCGTTCGGCGCCGGCGAAGGAGCCGAGTCGCCGTTTCTCGGCGACGATGAGTTGACCGACCTCTTCCAACGGCTCCGAGCCCACGCGGAAGGACACGCGGGTGAGCACCCAATGGACCATCGGCAGGGCGATCAGCACCACGGGGACACCGATGAGCATCCACTGGCCGAAGCCGATTGAGACGCCGTAGCTGCGTTGCATGAAGCCCGCGAGCAAGGCATTGGGCGGTGTGCCGATGAGCGTCCCCATGCCCCCGGTGGTGGCCCCGTAGGCGACGGCCAGCAGGAGCGCGGCGCGGAAGGCGGGCGGATGGCCGGACGCCTCGTCGGTCTCGTCGACCGGAATGAGGGCGGCCACGGACAAGGCGATCGGCAGCATCATGAGCGCCGTCGCCGTATTGCTCACCCACATGCTGAGCGAAGCGGAGGCGAGGAGGAAGCCCGCGATGATGCGGCGCGGGCGCAGGCCCATGATACCGAGGAGGCCGAAGGCGATGCGCCGGTGCAGGCCGCTGCGTTCCATGGCAAGCGCGAGGAGGAAACCGCCGAGGAAGAGAAACACGATCGGGTCGGCATAGGCCGGCATGATCGTCTTGATCGGGGCCAGGGCGCCGAGCGGAAAGAGCACGATGGGCAGCAGGGCGGTGACGGGGATGGGCACCGATTCGCAGATCCACCAAACGGCCATGAGGCCGGCAATCCCGGCGGTGCGCCAGGCCTCGTCGCTCAGCCCGGCCGGCGCGGGCAGAAGCCAGGTGAGCAGCAGCAGCAGCGGCCCCAGCACCGCCCCGGATTTCTGCCGCAGGCCGTAGCGGGTGGGATGCCGGAGAGAATCGTCGAGAGCGGAGGGAGGCGGGGGCAATGGAATGCGGGGAAAGGGTGGACGTCGCGGGAGGTGAGGAATCGAGCAGGAGGGGGGGGGGGCGCCTTCGCCCGGTGGGCGGCGGCGGGCACCGAGCCGATTTGGATCGGTGGTACCCCGGGCCGGACTCGAACCGGCACGGCCTTGCGGCCAAGAGATTTTAAGTCTCCAGTGTCTACCATTCCACCACCGGGGCACGGGCGGGATATCGCGCTGTTTTAAGGGTGAAGTCGGTGGCCAAGACAAGCGGGGTTTTGCAGGGAAGGGGAGGAGGCAGGGCAAACTTCGCGCTTCAAAGGGCTGCGGATGGTCCTCACAACGACGGGATGAAGATCGGCCTCATGGGCGGTAGTTTTGATCCGGTGCACTTCGGGCACCTTATCGCGGCACAGGATGCGATGGAGCAGCAGGGGCTGGATCGCGTGGTGTTCGTGCCCGCGGCGCAAGCGCCGCTCAAGGACTACGAAGTGAGCGCGTCGGGCCCGGACCGCGTGGCCATGGTGCGGGTGGCGATCGACTGGGACGACCGCTTTGAGGTATCGGACTTCGAGGTCAATCGCGGCGGGGTGAGCTATACGATCGATACGGTGCGGCATTTTCGGGAACGCTTCCGCGAGGCGCGCCTGTTCTGGATCATCGGGGGAGATCAGGTGCCCAAGCTCGGGCGGTGGCGCGATATCGGAGAGCTGGCGCAGTTGGTGGAATTCATCTTTCTGGAGCGTCCGGGCCACCCGGCGAAAACGCCACCGGAAGTGCCGGGCCTGCGCCTGCACCGCTGCGACGGGCATCTGATCGAGCTGAGTTCCACCGAGCTGCGCGAGCGGATGCGGCGGGGACTGTCGCTCGATTATTTCATGCCCCACAAGACGATTGAGTTCATCACCGAAAAAGGCCTATACCGCTGACCACCTACATGCCTGCCACTTCCCAGACCGCCGCCCGAACGGCCCTTCTTCCCAATGCGCGAGCCCTGCTCGCCGAGCTGGTCAAAGCACTCGATGCCAAAAAAGCCGAAAACCTGCGGGTGCTTTCGGTCGGCCAGCATTCGAGCATCACGGACTACCTGATCCTGGCATCGGGCCAGGCCAACCCGCACCTGCGGGCCTTGCGCATCGAGGCGGAGCGGGTGCTCGATGCTGCCGGGGCTCCCATCGCCGGAGTGGAGGCGGGCGAGGGCAGCGGCTGGGTGGTGTTCGACGCCTACCAGATCATGGTGCATCTCTTCCTGCCGCAGCAGCGCGAGAATTATCAGCTCGAGCAACTCTGGCGCGATGCCGAGGAGATCCCGGTGGAGGAGCTGCTGGTGCCGCCGAAGGTGAGCCCGGCGGCCAAACCGGCCGCGAAGAAAGTCGCGGCAAAGAAGAAGCCGCCGGCGAAAAAAGCTCCGGTCAAAAAGGCGGCGGTGAAAAAGACCCCGGCTCGGAAAAAGTCGCAGTAAACCGCGAACGACTGCTCGTCGCGGCGGGGCTCTGATCTTCAGAACCCGTAACCGATCGAGCTGGTGATGCGCTGGTCGGCCCGGGCGCTTTCGGTCACGACCGCGTTGTCGAATTCGTATTCGTAGCGGACATTGAGCGAGATGCTGTTGGTGATCTTGCCCTGCAGGGTGGTGTCGAAGCGCAGCTTGTAGTTCGACTCGCCGGTGGAGACGACGGCAGGCTGGTTGCCGACGGAGATGAAGCGGGCGCGGCCTTCGGGCGAATACTGGGCGATCGCGTTCTGCGTGATCTTGATCCACTCGTTGAACTGGTAGCTGTAGTCCTGGAAGAGCTCGACCAGGGTGTAGACGTCGCCGCTTTCGGTCGGTGAGGCCCGGTATTGCGCGGTCAATCCGGCGCCGACATTGGCCGTCTGGTCGTCGGTTTTGAGCAGGCGATAGCCGGCACCGACGTTCTGCTCCCAATTGTTGTCGATGGCCTTGATCGGGTCGCTGTAGAAGCTGGTGAGCGACTGGGCGAAGGTGCGATTGCCGAGTTCGCGGCGCCAACGGAAGCTGGCGTCATAGCGTTCGTTGTTCACGCGCTCATCCTGCTTGCCGTAGAGGAGGCGGCCGGCGGCCTTGAGGTCATTGCGGCCCACCTTGCGCTCGGCGGAGGCGCGGAAGTCGAAGTTGATGTCGTCGCGCTTGCCGTTGTATTGGCGGAAGCCCAGCTCGAGTTTTCCGTTCCAGCCGGGAGGCGTGAGTTTCGCCGATTTCACCGGTTTGTCGGGGGCGTTGGCCGGGACGGGGGGCGGGGTGGCGGAGGCGGCGACGAGGGTCGGCTTCTCGTCCGGGAGCTTGAGCCCTCCGCTGCCGGGCTGATCGATCATGACACTGGCCACGCGTTCGGCGGGGATATCCAGGCGGCCCAGGGCGGGGGAATCAAAAACGATGCGACCGTTGTCGCGGCTCACGAGGGTCCCGGAAATGCGGTCACCGTTGGGAAAGCGCAGTTCGTCCGCGCGAACGGTCGTCGACCAAACGACAGCCAAGCCCACCAAAATCGTGCACAATGAAAGACGGTTTCGCAACTGCATGAAACTTCCCCTTCTTTGTTGGGGAAAAACGCGCGCAGGGCTAGGACGAATCTACGAAAAATGCCCTCTGCGCCGGCCTGACCCCGCCTCCGGCATTCGGGGGAGGGGAGCGGCGGGGAGGCTCCCTCAGGAACGCTTGCGTAATACTACGCACAAATCATTTGCGAGATTGAACTTGCGGTGATAGGCCCGATTTCCCTTGCTGATACGGTCGCCTGCTTAGCGGGCAATTCTCATATCATCATCAACATCCCCATACTGATCCAATGAAAGGTTCCAAATCGTCCAAGGGCTTTACGCTCGTCGAAATCATGATCGTGGTCGTCATCATCGGTCTCCTCGCCGCGATGGCCATCCCCGCGTTCCAGAAGGTTCGTCAGTCCTCCCAGGACAAGGCTGTGTTGAACAATGCCCGCCAGCTCTCCGCTGCGGCTGATCAATACTTCCTCGAAAACGGCGTCTCCACGGTTGCGTCCGCCAGCCTCGTTGGCGCCTCCAACTACGTGAAGGCGGTCAACACCGTGGCCGGCGAAACCTATCCGACCAACTACACCCAGGGCGTTACGATCACCATCACCGGCGTTGCTGGTGTGCGCACGATCACCTACGCTCCCTGACGTTCCGGTTTCGACCTGAACTTGTTTTTGCAGCCGCTCCCTCCGGGGGGCGGCTTCTTTTTTCGGGCCACATGCGGCCCGTGCCGTCGGCCTTTGCCTGCTGGCCGGTGGACCCTCCTCCCGGCCCGCAAATGCAGCTTTCGTTTGCGGCTTGATCCCGCCATGGTGCGGCGCAGCGCAAGATGTTGAACTTTACGAGTCTGAAGAAAAATCCCCGCTGGTTGGCCTTGATCGCCAGTGCGGTGATAGCGGCGTTGACGGGTTTTGCCCTGATCCCTCCGGATCGGGCGCTGTGGGTGATGACCTACGGTGGCTACTGGGTGATGCTGTTGCTGACCGGCGGGTGGGCTTGGAGCCTTTGGCGCGCGTGGCGGGGGGACTTTGCAGCCTGGCGGCGGAAGCGGCATCGCCCGGGCTGGCCGCTGGTTATTGTCGGGCTGGGATGGCTGGTGCTGCTGGTGCACGAGCCCTTCGGTTTCAAGATCCTGATGGACGAGGCGATGCTCGCCGGCACGGCGATGAGCATGCATTTCGACAAGCTCGCGCTCGTGCCGATGCGGGCCCACGACATCCAGGGGGCATTCGAGCTACTCGGCGGGCAATTGGACAAGCGTCCGCTTTTTCAGCCCTTTATCGTTTCGCTCCTCCATGACTTCACCGGTTACCGCGTGGAGAATGCCTTTGCGCTCAACGCCGGGCTGTCGCTGCTGTTACTGGTCCTGATCCACCGGGCCGGGCGGCGAATGGGCGGACAACCCGCCGGCTTGGTTGCAGTGGTGCTGTTGGCCGGGGTGCCGCTGCTGGCCCAGAACGCCACGGGCGGAGGATTCGAGTTGCTCAACCTGGTCATGATCCTGGCCGTGTTCCTGCTGGGGGTGCGTTGGGCGGAGCGGCGCGACGCGACCTCGCTCGATGCGCTGGTGATGACGACGGTGCTGCTGGCGGGCACACGTTACGAATCGGTGCTGTTCATTCTGCCGGTCGCCGGATTGATCCTGTGGGGCTGGTGGCGGGAGCAACGGGTGGTTCTGGGTTGGACATCGGCGCTGAGTCCGCTGTTTCTCATTCCGCACGCGCTTCATCAGAAAGTGTTCACCTTGCGCGAGTCGTCCTGGGAGCTGGGCAGCCAGCCGGGGCACGAAACGGTTTTCTCCCTCAGCTATGTGCCGGAGAACATCCTCCACGCCCTGCGGTTCTTTTTTGATACCACCGGCGAGCAGTCCAACTCGCTCGTGCTGGCTCTGCTCGGCGTAGTGGCGGTCCCCTTCTTTTTGCTCTGGTTGCTGAAGCTCCTGCGGCCGGCGGTCCGGGCGAAACCGGAGGAGGCGGCCTTGGTGGCGCTCGCCGTCGGGCTCCTGATGCATGCCGGCCTGATGATGTGTTATTTCTGGGGGCGGTTCGACGACCCCGTCATCCGTCGCCTCAGCCTGCCGCTGCATCTGTTGCTGGTGATCGCGGTGGTGATGGTCGCGACGAAGATGCCGGGCGGGCGCGGCAAATGGTGGTTCGTGGCCGGGGTGAGCGTCTTCGGCCTTTTCGCCTATTCGCTGCCGACCATGGCGCGGCACGACTACTCGATGGATTATTACGTCGCCCGCGAAACCGCGTGGCGTCGCGAATTCATCGCGGCCCATCCCGAGAAGGATTATCTCGTCATCGATCCCAATTCCATCGAGTGGATCATCCACGAGGTTTCGAGCACACCAACGAGGCGGGCCGTGGAGGAGCCGGACTTGCTGGATTTCAATCTGCGCAACGAGATCTTTTCGGCCATCTTCGTATTCCAGCGGCTGGAGATCGACCCGGCCACGGGCACGCCGAATCTGCCGGCGGAGTTCGACCTCGGCCCGGCCTACGAACTCGCCACGGTGTGGGAGCGGCGTTTCACGCCGTTCACGCTGAGTCGTATCAGCCGAGTGGTGACGATCAACCCCGGGGCACCCGCGGCGCCTGCGTCCACCGAGGTTCCCGATCTCGCCGAACTCTCACCCGAGGAGCGCGAGGCGGTGCGCAATGCCTATTTCGAGAACTTCATCAAGCAGTTGCCCTGAGGCCGTGCCACCCCAATCCACACCCCTGTCGCGATGGGCCGCCAACTCGAGGCTGCGACTCGGCCTGTTTGGCGCAGTCGCCCTGTCGGCGGTCTATATCGGATTCATCGGCCTCGACGTGACCATGGCGGAGTGGCTCATCAAACGGAGCGGATATCATTTCATGTGGTTCACCGTGTTGTGGTGGGTGGTGGCGCTTGTGCGGCTGGTGCGGGGGCAGATCGCCGCGGCGGCTTCCCTGGCGGGTCCCGCGCCGTGGTGCCGGAAGGAGACGTTTGCCCTCGCGGCGATCGTGTTGGTGGTGAGCGGCGCTCACCTCGGCATGGAGACGCTGCGCAGCAAGATTCTTTACGACGAATTCGTGCTGCAATCCACGGCCTACAACATGCATCACTTCCGCGAGGTGGCGACGATGGTGCGCGGCTACGATCTGCTGGGCACGTTCGTATCGACCGACAACTACCTCGACAAGCGACCCTACTTTTACCCGTTCCTGATTTCGATGGCCCACGACTTCACGGGATATCGTCCCCTGAATGCCTATCTTTTAAACGTGGTCCTGATGCCGGTGGGGCTCGGGCTGGCCTACATCCTGGGCCGCCGCTGGCATGGCTGGCGCGGCGGGATGCTGGCGGTGGGGCTGCTTGGATCGCTACCCCTGTATGGACAAAACGCGACCGGCGCGGGCATGGAGATGTTGAACCTCATCATGCTCCTGCTGGCGGTGCTCACGGGGACGTGGTACCTCGAACGCTCCGCGGGCGGATCATTGGCGGCGTTCGTACTGACTGTCGTGCTGCTGGCCCAGTGTCGTTATGAATCGGCGCTCTATGTTCTGCCTGCGGCGTTGGTCATCCTCGTGGGCTGGGCGAGGAGTGGGCGGTTGGTGCTGCCCGGGGCGGCGCTGGCGGCGCCGCTGCTGCTGTTGCCCGTGGCCTTGCACAACCGCGTGCTGTCGGAATCTCCGGTGCTGTGGGAGATGAAGGCCGAGCAAACGAGTCGGTTCGGTTGGCAATACGTCGCCGACAATGCGCGCGGCGTGCTGGAGTATTGGTTTTCCCTGAGTTGGCGACTGTCGAACTCGGTGCTGCTCGCGGTCCTGGGCCTGGCGGCGCTGGCGGTCTGTGGAGTGTGGCTTCTGTGGCGGCGGCCGAGCTGGCGGCGGCTCGATGCGCAGGCCGTGGTCTGGTTGATCTTCAGCACCGCGATCGGGGCCAACCTCGTGCTCGTGCTGTTCTACTTCTGGTCACGCTTCACCGACCCGATGGCGTCGCGATTCAGCCTGCCGGCCTACCTTTTGATGACCTTTGCCGGCGTGGTATTGGTGCGCTGGCTCGACCGCCGGGGGCCCGCCACCGTGGTTGTACTCGCGCTGGTGGGCCTGTCGTTCCTCGGGACCACGGTGCCCAAGGCGTCCCGCCACCTTTACTCCAGGGTGGGCATCGACGAGATGGAGTGGGAGCGTCGTTTTGTCGCGTCGTTGCCGCCGAAGACCCGCCTCGTGCTGAGCAACAAGACCACGGTGTTCTGGTTGCTGGACAAGACGCCGTCGATCCTGCTCGACCGGGCCGTCCTCATGCAGGATCGCCTGGCCTATCAACTCACCCAGCCCACGTTTCAGGAGATTCTCGTGTCGCAGTCCTTGCGGCCTGCCAGCGTGGACGGCGATTTCCAGGTGGTGCCGGAGGAGCGGCTGCCGCCCGCCTTCCGGCTGGAAGCGTTGGGCGAAAAGCGATTCGGCACGCGCCTGGCGCGCATCAGCCGATTGGTGGCGATCGACATCGAGGGAGCGCGGCAGGCGACCCCGGCTTCGGCTTCTCCCGATGAGTGAGAACGCGCACACCTACGATCTGGGCCTGCTGGAGCAGAGCCTGGCCAAGTGGCGGCGATCGGCGGCGCTGCGTGCGGTTTATCAAGACATTTTCCGGGAAATGGCAGCGGAGTGCGCCCCGGGCCGCTCGTTGGAGTTGGGCTCCGGCATTGGCGTGGCGCGGGGCGTCATCCCTGGTCTCGTCACCAGTGACGTCGCGGCGACCCCCTTCGTCGACCGGGTCGTTTCGGCCTATGACATCCCGGTCGAAAATTGGGGCAATCTCCTGGCGATGGACATGTTGCATCACCTGCAGCGGCCGTTTGATTTTTTTGCTAGCGCGGCGCGTGCTTTGGCCCCGGGCGGGCGTGTGGTGTTGGCGGAGCCGGCCGCGACCTGGGGTGGTTGCCGGTTTTACGGCGCATTTCATCATGAGCCTTGCCTGCCGGCGCGGATCGTCCCGCCGTTCGATTTCCCGCCGGATGCCGATGGCGGCTTTGCCAACATGGGCATGGGCCAGGCGCTGTTCGCCACCCACCGGAACGCCGTGGTGCTTAAGCTGGCTCGGTTCGGCCTGTCGGTGCGGTCGGTGCGTTATCGCGATCTGCTGGCCTATCCGGCAACGGGTGGATTTTCGCGTGGATCGCTGTTGCCCGCTCCGATACTGCGCGGCCTGCTGGCGCTCGAACACCTTCTGCCGCAGGTCGTGCTTCGTCGGGTCGGGCTGCGCATGATCATCGTCCTCGAAATGGCCCCCGGCAACTGAAGGAGTGATGCACGCCTTCCCGACGGTTGCTGCGGCGGATTTCAGGTTACGCCTTGTTCGGATTGCCGGCGAACGGACAGGCACAGTGAATACACGGATCAATCGATCGTCGGGGCAAAAGGCCGCTCGCTCGCAGTCTCCAGCGCCGAGACAAAGGTCCTGAGGTCCCCGCCGAGGGCGGCATTCAGCTCGGATGGATCGAGGCGGAAAATCAGGATGGAGTATCCGACCTGCGCGTCGGGCGGTCGGACGCGGAGGTATTCGCAGAGGCGCGCGAAACGCAGCTTGTCGTAGAGTTGCCAGGCGCGGGTCCATTCGGCTGGCGTGGCGTCGCCCAGCAGCTCGGGATGCTGCTCCGGAGCACCCGACATGGTGAGCATGGTGGGCGCGATCGCACGCAGCCCCTGGAAGAGTTCTTCATCCTTGGCGGTCCACGGTGCGTGCTCTTGCGCATAGACGTGCTGAAGCATGGTGGCGCTGATCGCGTAGATGCCGGGTTCGAGCGAAACCCACGGCCGCTCCTTGCGGAACTCGGGCAGCCGGGGCAGGGCGATGGCGTCGATGCCGTAATAGGCGGGTTCGCCGGTGCCGAAGTAGGACAGGTGGACGGGGTCGCCCGCGGAATTGTTCTCCGCCAGCCAATCGGCGAGACCGGGCAGGTCCTGGCCCCAATCGAGCGAGCTGTCGACAAGATGGCGGTAGCCGTGGGCGGGCCCGCCCACGATGCGGTTGAAAAACGCCAGATGGTGGGGATGAATCTGCCAGGCGGCGGCAAGTTGAGCGCTGCCGAGCAGCAGCACGCCGCCCGTGGATGTCCAGAGGGCCGCCCGATTGATTCGTCGTGATCGCACGATCGCCCAGCCGAGGGCGCCGGACAGCATGAACAGGACGGGATAGGTGGGCAGGATGTGACGGTGTCCGATGTTGAGGTGACTGGTAAGGGAGAAGGTCCAGTAAACGCCGAACAGAACGAGCCAGGGAGAGGCTTGGTAGAGCCGGCGACGAAACGCGGCGCCGTGCCGGCGGGCGACGAACGCAACCACGCCGAGTGCGCTCCCGAACGCGAGCAACTCGGCGAGGGTGGTCTTGTAGAGAAAGGCCTTGGGGAAAAATGTAGTCCAACCGTGGATACTCAGTTGACCGTCGAGGAAGGCGCCCCGCGCTTCGGAAAAGGAAAGAACATAGGCGAAACCGTACAGGAAGGCCTCCGGCAATACGCGCCAATCCCGCAGCGTGAGGACGAGTTTCTCCCAGCCGGGAGCATGGTTGAGGATGTTGTCCCAATCGAGAGGGAGTTGGCCCGGCGGCAGGTCGGGGGCGAACATGGCGAAGCGGAATCCGTAAAAAGCCCAGATTGCCCCTATTGCAGCCACCGCATGCAACAGCAGCGTCCCGGTGATCGCCGCGAGTCGCGCCCGCCGGCCCGGGTGGATGCGTCCGAACAGGACCAAGTCCGGTCCGGCGAAGATTCGGATCAGCGCCAAGAGGAACAGCATGAGCAGCAGGAGCACGGCGCTGAACTTGGCGACGCAAGCCAGCCCCAGGCTGAGTGCGCTCAGGACCAGGATCGATCGGCGGTGATCGTGGAGATGCCACCAGAAGGCACCGACCGTCGCGGTGAAGAGAAGAGCCATCGGCATGTCGGAGGTGGCAATCCCGCTGTGGGCAAGCAGGGTCGGACTCGCGGTGGCGAGAACGACGGCAACCAAGGCCCCGGCCCGGCCAAAAAATCGTTTCGCCCCCAGCGCGATGAGCAGAAGCGTGGCCATCCCGAAACAGGCGTTCATGATTCGGCCGGCCTGAAGCAGAGCGGATGGGTCGTTGCCCGAGGCATAAAAAAACCGGTAACTCAGCATGTAGGTGAGGCAGTCGGTCCAATCGGGCCCCGCCGGGGGCGGAAAGTTGACCTCGGCGAACAGCAGGGGGAGGGCGTGCCAGCGTTGCGGCAGGACACCGTTTTCCGGTTGGATGCGATAGTCACCGAAGTGGTTGTAGGCGTATCCGCCGGTGAGATGGGCGATTTCGTCGTTGGTCGTCGACTTGTTCGTCATGGCGGATACCGCGGCCAGGCCATGGAGGACAATGACCAGGGCGATGAGCAGCCATGTGGTCAGCGTCAGCCGGCGCTGGCGGGGGTCGTGAGCGGTCATGGCGGGGCTTTCGATCTCAAGACGGTGCACCCGCGACACAAGGGCGAAGTGTGCGGGCAGGAGCCGCGGGCGGGTTTGGGGATTGAGTTTCGGAGGGGGCTGCGGAGATTCGACGCCTTTCCCGACCATGAATCCCGCTGAATACGCCAACCTGGCCCATGTCGAACGCGAGCATTGGTACTATGTCGGGAAGCGCGAGTTTGTGCGCCGCTGGATCGAACGGGTGCGACCACTGGCGAAAGCGGATCGTCTGCTCGACTGCGGGGCAGGCACGGGCCAGTTCGCAGCCGAGATGGCGAGGGATTGCGATGTCACGGTGATGGATACGGTCGAGGAATCGCTGCGGTTGCTGCGCGAGCGTTTCCCGGCAGATCGAGTGATTACGCTGGTTGATGACGAGGTGCCGCTGCCCGACGCCTCACTGGACTATGTGACCGCTCTCGATGTGCTCGAACATGTACCCGATGATCGGGCGGTGGTGGATGGGTTTGCCCGTCTCCTGCGGCCCGGCGGTCTCGCGGTCGTGACGGTTCCCGCCAGCATGGCCCTGTGGAGCGACTGGGACGTGAGCCTGCATCACTATCGCCGATACAGCCGGTCCCAACTCGTCGATCTCTTTCCGACCGACCGATGGGAAATCGTGCATGTGAACTACACCAATGTGCTGGTTTATCCGCTGGTGTGGCTCGTGCGCCGCTGGCAGCGCGGCCGCCGCGATGCAGCAATGAAACGGGCGGAGGACAGGGTGCCATCGGCGCCCGTGAATGCGCTTTTGCGCTGGCAGTTCGTTCAACTCGCGCTGTCGCGATGGCGAATGCCTTTTGGAGTCAGTCTACTATTGGTAGCCCGCCGGCGCTGAAGATTCATTCGATCATTGTTTCAGCGAGCACACCGCCACTCGCATCGCGCAGAATCAAGAACTTGCCGTGGTAGTCGGCTGCATTGCCGGCGTCGATGGGCGCCGTGAGCAGGTAGATTCCGTGCAATGGCCCGGCGGCGGCCAATCGGCGGGTCGTGTCCATGGTGGCGCCATCTTTGCGGGCGGCGGTGAGTGAGGGGGCCCCGGCTTCGAGGGGGGATTCGACGAGGTTGCCGTGGGCATCGGTATCCATTATCTGGAGTGAAGCCGGTGCGCCCGCGATCAATACATATCCGCGCAAGAGGGCCGGGAGCGACGAACGCGCCAGGGAGCCCGGATTGTCCGGCAGCAGGATTTCCACCACTCCCAGCGGCACGGCCTGGACTCCCGGATGTGTCAGGAACTGAAAGTCCCCCAAATGAAACAGGGGACGAAATGTCGTGGCGATGTGCTCCTGCAGCGGGCCGTGTGTCGGCACCCCGGCTTGCCGAAGAAACTCGTCGAGGCGCCGGTTTACAATGATCGCGGCGCGGGCCGGCGCCCGCAGGCGGGTGATGATCTCAGCCTGTTCCCGATCATCCAGGAGCCAGAACCAATGCGTGGCATTGCGCGCCGTGGGAGTAGAGACGCCGCTCCAAATGTTGTAACTGTACATGCCTTGGCGCGTGAAGAGCACGTCGCTGTGAACCATGGCGTTTTCGACCAGGGTCGTGAGCAGGATTCGGCTACGGTCATCCAAGCGGATGTCGGTAGCGCCCGGAAAAGGCAGGGGTTGCGAGGTGCTGTAGCGTTGCCAGCCCACCACCGCCAGGCTGCAGGTGCCTGTTGCCGCCGCCAACAGGACCGCGGCGGCCGGGGCGGCGGACAGGCTGCGGGGCAGACCGCGGGCGAGTTGGCGCAGGTCACGGTTGGCGGCCACGCCGAAGAGGACCGTTCCCAGGAAGCAGCCCCATGCTACCTGGCTGCCGGCGACCGGGTAGGCGTGGAGGATTTGGAGCAGGGCGAGCAGTCCAACCCAGCTGGTCGCCACCGGCGTTCCTCGACTGTCGGTCCCTGCGGGAATCAGCCACAGCGGGATCAGGGTCGACATGTAGTTGATGGCGATCAGCGCTCCCTGCAGTGACGGCCAACGCAGGGCGAGCATCACGAAAGCGAGTAGCAGGAGCAGCCGCAGAGCGATCACCGCCCGATTCAGGGAGGGGCCCAGGTCTCCGTCCCGCTGCAGGCGCCGGGCACACAGCACCACAAATGCAAAGCCGCCGATCGACGCCAGGGTGGAGAGGATCCCCTCGGGGGGGCCGAAGCTGAAATGCGCCGGGAGGCGCAGAGGATCGAGCAACACGGTCCGAATCAACTCCGACAGCGAGGTATGGCGGAGCACGACAAACGCGATGATGATCGCGGCGGTGCCTGCAAAAGCGGCCAGGCTCCGCCACCAGATTCGGGGCTTGATCGCGCGGGGAGCGAGGTCGCCCTGGGCAAGGAGCAGGGCGCCGAGTCCCAACCCGCCCAATGACGCTTTGAAGGCGAACAATTGAAACCGCGATTCGTCGAGGTTTCCGGCCATCAACAGCCACGGCAAGAGGCCGAGGCCCCCGGTCGCCAGCCAGGCGCAGATTCGTCGCCAGGCTCCCGGCCAGTCGGAGTAGAACAATGCCAGAGCGCCGACCGCGGTGACGAAGAAGAGGCCGACATTGATCTTCGTGAACACCAACGCCGCACCGACCACGCCCATCCAGACCGCGAAGGCGGTGGGCCGTCCGGCCCGCAGGGTATGGACCCCGGCGATTCCGCCCAGCGTGACCAACGCTGCGATCAAGCTCCCGGGATGCGTTGGCTCGTGGGTCATTTTCCAGAGCAGATTGAAGCTGGTGAGCGTTACCAGGATTCCGGTCGGCCGACGGAATCGGTCGACGAGGCGTGAGGCGATCCAGCCCGAACCGAGGGCGCAGACGAGCCAGTGTCCGAGCGTGATGCAGCGGCCGAGCATGTGGGTGAGTTCCACCCGGCCGCCGCCGGTAAGGAGCCAGTGGTAGAGATACGGCGTGGGGCCGTATTGGGTGAACACGGTGTCGTAGAGAGGTTCTCCGCCCAGGAAACGTCGCAGGGTCATCAGCACGAAGCCCTCGTCGTCGTAAAACATGAACGTCGTCATCATCAAGAGGTAGCTCGTTGCTGCCAGACCGGTCAGCCCGAGCGCCACCCCGACAATCCACCATGATCTTGCTGTCATCCGCGCGGCGATTTCGAGCGCACCAGATACAGCGGGCGGCGTTTTACCTCGTCGTAGATGCGGCCGAGGTATTCGCCGAGGATGCCGATGCCGATGAGCTGCACGCCGCCGAGGAAGAGGGTGAGCGTCACCAGGGTCGTGAAGCCGGTCTGCGCGATCTCGATGCCGAGAATGCGGCGGATGGTGTAGAACGCGCCGAGGGCGAAACCCACCCCCGCCACGATGAGCCCGAAGTAGGTGACCAGCCGCAGGGGCAGTCGGGAAAAACTGAATACGCCGTCGAGCGCATAACGCACGAGCCGCGCCAGTGATTGCTTGGGTTCTCCGGCGGCGCGCGACTGGCGGTCGTAGGCCACTTCCCGTACGTCGAAGCCCACCCAGGCGCGCAGCCCGGGAAAGAAGCGGTTGCGCTCCACAAGCTGGTTGAAGGCGCTGACGGCGGAGCGGTCCATCAAGCCGAAGGTGCCGGTGTTGTTGCGCTCCAGCGGTTGGTCGGTAAGCCGCGAAAACGTGGCGTGGAACAGATCCATGCCGAGCCGCCGCAGTCCGGTTTCCTGACGGGAACGGCGCACGGCCAGCACCACTCCGGCGCCGGCTTGCCACTGTTCGACCATTTCCGGGATGAGTTCGGGCGGGTCCTGCAGGTCGGCATCCATCGTCACCACGGCGTCGGCTTCGGCGGCGTGCGCGAGGCCGGCCGCGAGCGCCGCCTGGAAACCGAAGTTGCGGGTGAGATAGACGGGCTCGAAGCGCGGATCGGCGGCGGCCTGGGCGGCGAGCTGGCGGGCGCTGCCATCGCGGCTGCCGTCGTCGACGAGCACGGCCCGCCAGCGGTGCTGGGGCTGGCCGTCGAACAGGGCGGTGAGGCGGCGGAAGGTTTCCGGCAGCACGTCCTCTTCATTGAAGACGGGCATGACGATCGCGATGGTGGGAGGGGCGGGGTCCATGGATGAGGCCGCACGTCGGGCTGTGGCTGTTATGGGAAAGCAGAGGCGCAGGGCGAGCACAAGCGCGGTGCTTGACGGTGACGCGCGGGGGCTCGCATGGTGCCGCGATGGATTCTTCGCCGTCTCCGCGCAAACCGGGCAAGGGCATGCTGGTCAAGCTGGCGGGTGTCGCCGTGCTGGCCGCCGTCGCGGGCCTCGCCGTGCTGCAGGGCGTCGACGTGCGCGGGTGGATCGATCAAACCCTGGCCGTGATGCGCGACGCGGGCCCGTGGGTGTTCTTCAGCGGCATGGCCGTCCTGCCGGCGGTCGGCCTGCCGGTGTCGCCGTTCACGCTTTCGGCCGGTTCGATCTTCGGCCCCACCTTGGGCATGCCGTTGGTGGTGACGCTCACGTGGGTGGCGCTGGCGATCAATGTCACGCTGACATACGTGTTGGCGCGTTGGATCGCGCGACCCTGGCTCGAGAAACTGGTTTTGCGCTTGGGCTATCGCTGGCCCCAGGTGCCGAGCGACGAGTTTTGGGACGTGACCGTGCTGGTGCGGGTGACCCCGGGGCCGCCGTTCTTCATGCAAAGCGCGATCCTGGGCCTGGCCCAGGTGCCCTTGCGCATCTATTTGATCGTCTCGATCCTCGTTTCCGGTCTCTACGGCACGGCCTTTGTGATGTTCGGCGAGGCGCTGCTGGCGGGGAAGGGGCGCATGGTGATGCTGGGCCTGGGCGGCATCGCCGCACTGGGTGTCGGCATGCACCTGCTGCGGAAACACCTGGCCCACCGGAAAGCGGCCGCGGCGGAGGATGCGCCGTCGTCATGAGCTGGCGGGACGAGCACACCGAGCCGCTCGACCTGGGCTCGGCGCGGCCGGAGGCCGAAGCGGAAAGCGTCAGCGCCTTCACGCGTCGCCTGAAGGCCTTGCTGGAGTCGCGATTGAACGTCGGTTGGGTGCGCGGCGAAGTGTCCAATCTGCGGCGGCAGGCCAGTGGTCACCTGTATTTTTCGCTCAAGGACGCCGGCGCGCAGCTCAGTTGCGTGCTGTTCCGCGGCGACGCGGTTCGTCAGAGCGTGAGCCTGCGGGACGGCATGCAGATTCTGGTCAGCGGTCGCGTGAGTGTCTACGAGGCGCGCGGCCAGTACCAGCTGGTGGTGCGCACGGTGGTCGAGGACGGCGTGGGGCGTCTGCAGCGGGAGTTCGAAGCGCTCAAGGGGCGGCTGGCGGAGGAGGGTTTGTTCGATCGCGCGCGCAAGCGGCCGATCCCGGCGCTGCCGTTGCGGGTGGGATTCGTCACCTCGCCGACCGGGGCGGCGGTGCAGGACTTTTGTCGCATCATGGTGCGGCGCGGCTGGCGGGGGCGGCTGGTGGTGCTGCCGGTCAAGGTGCAGGGGGAGGGGGCGGCGGCCGAGATCGCGGCCATGATCGCCCGGGCGGGAGCGCTCGGGTTGTTCGATGTGCTGGTGGTCGGTCGGGGCGGCGGCAGTCTGGAGGACCTGTGGGCCTTCAACGAGGAGCCGGTGGTGCGGGCGGTGGTCGCGTGCCCGGTTCCCGTCATCTCGGCCGTGGGCCACGAGATCGATTTTACCCTGAGTGACTTTGCCGCCGATGTGCGGGCGGAGACGCCGAGCGGCGCGGCCGAATTGCTCTCGAGCGCTTATGCCCAACAGGCGGATCGCGTTGCCGTGGCCGGCGACGAGTTGCAGCGCCAATTTCGCCATGCGCTCGACGCTGCGCGCGAGGCGGTGACCGGCCTGCGGGCGCGACTGCGCCTGCTCACGCCGCGGGCGCGGATCGAGCAGGGCTGGCTGCGTCGGGACGACCTGGCCAACCGATTGGCGGCGGCACTCACGCAGGCGCACCGCGACAAGCGGCACGCCCTGCGCAGCGTGGCGCGGGCCTTTCATACCGCCACACCGCAGCGGCGGGTCGAACAGGAGTCGCAGCGGCTGCTCGCGTTGTGGAAGCGGCTGCAGGCGGCGAGCCCGCAGTCGGTGCTGCAGCGCGGGTTTGCCATCGTGCGCGATGACCAGGGTGCGACGGTGACGCGGACGGGTGGGATGCGTCCGGGCGGGCAGTACGAGGTGGAGTTCGCCGATGGTCGGGCGAAACTCCGGCGCGAGCCCGATTAGAAAAATTCATCCCCGCCTGAACCGGCCGTGCGCGATGCCCGTTTGGAGGGGAGGAGGTGGTGCAGTTTTCGGGCGTCGATTTCGGGGCGGCCCCGGGGGAGCTTGGCAAAGCACGCCCCGGCAGGGGCTAACGCGGAAGCCCGCGCCCTGGCATGATCTGCGCAACCGGAAAGGCGCAACCCTTTCCCGCCATGAAAAAAATCATCGCTTTAAGCCTCTTTGTGCTCGGCCTGGCGTTGGTCTATTTCGGTTTCGAAGCCTCCAATTCGATCGAATCGACCATGTCGGAGGTCGTGCACGGCGCCTCCTCGAACAAGAGCCTGCTGCTCACGCTGCTGGGGGCGGCCACCGCGCTGGGCGCCTTCATCGGCCTGGCGCGTTCGAGTTAGTCGGACCCGGTGGACTGGTGAGGTCAGCCCCGGGCGACGTTGAGTTCCACCCAGAAGGTGGCACCGCCACCGGGCGTATCCTCGCAGGCGATACGGCCGTGCATCTTGGTGACCATGTCGTGCGCGATGCTGAGACCGAGGCCGGTGCTGGATTCGCCGCCGGTGGGTCGGGCGCTGAGTCGCTGGTAGGCCTGGAAAAGCCGTTGCTTGTCGTCGGCGGTGAGGCCGGGGCCGCGATCGATGACCTGGACGCGGATGGCGTCCGCCGTGGGCGGTGAAGCCACCTGCACCGTGACGGTGCGGCCGGACGGGGAAAACTTGACCGCGTTGGACACGAGGTTGTCGAAGACCTGGGTGAGGGCGTGGAAGTCGCCGATCACGCGGAGCTCGGTGTCGGCGGGGACCTCGAGTTCCAGGGTGATGCCTTTGGCGTGGGCGCTGCGGCGGTTTTGTTGCACGACGGCCTTGAGGGCGTCACGCAGGTCGAGTGGCCCGAGGTTGAGCTTGGCCACGGCGGCTTCGCGGGCATTGCGGGACAGGCGCTCCTCGATGAGGGACAGGAGTTCCTCGCAGGACTCGACGATGATGTCGGCCATCTCGGACCGCTCGTCGGCCTCCAGGGCCTGGCGCAGGCTGCGGCCGGCGAGGCGGATGGAGGAGAGCGGGTTCTTGAGGTCGTGGGCCACGGCGGCCATGAGGTCATTTTTCTCGGCGATGATGCGGCGGCTGGTGTCGCGGGCGTGCTTCAGCTCGAGATGCGTGGCCACCCGGGCCAGCAGTTCGGGAGCGTGGAAGGGCTTGGTGACGTAGTCGACGCCCCCTTCGGTGAGGCCTTTGACCGCGAGTTCGGAATCATGGGCGGCCGTGACGAAGATGATGGGGATGTCCTGCGTCTCGGGGTCGGCCTTGAGGCGGCGGCAGACCTCGATGCCATCGATGCCGGGCATCATCACGTCGAGCAGCACCAGGTCGGGCTTGCGCGCCGCGATTCGCTCGAGGGCGGTTTCGCCGGAGGTGGCGAGCATCACCTCGTAGTGTTGCTGGGTGAGCAGTTCACCCACGATCTGGAGGTTGCGTTCGACATCGTCGACCACGAGGACCACGCCATCGCGGCCGCCGGAGCTGAGGAAGGGGGAACGGGTCATGCAGGGAAGTCGGAGGTACTGGGTCAGGTAGTCCTGAGGTCGGATGAAAGCAGATCCTGGATACCGGCGACAAGTTGCGGGAAGCCGCGGAGGGTGGCTTCGACGGCGGAGATTTGAAAACGTTCCACCTGGCCGGCGAGCTTTTCACCGTAGGCGACCACCGCGGGGCAGTCCGCCGCCTGGCCCCGTTCGATCAATTCCTGGGCAAAGGCCGCGGTCTCGCGCGTGGCGGCCGTCTGGCTGAGCGACGGCCACACTTCGGCTTCCAGTCGACGCAGGTCCTCGAGCAGGGCCGGCCACTCGGGTCCGATTTCGCAGGCCTCCGGGTCGGGGGCGACCTCTTCCGGGGCGGGAGGGGCGGTGGAGGCGTCGGACTGAAAGGCAGGAACCAGGCGGGAGATCTCGCGGAAGAGCGTGATGCGTGAGAAGGGTTTGCGCACGTAGCCGTTGAATTCCTTTCGCAGCTGCAGTTCCTCCGACATCATCGAGGAGGCGGTGACGCTGACGATGGGAACCTCGGCGAAGCGGGCGTCGGCGCGAAGTCGGGCGAGCACTTCCCGTCCGTTGAAGTCGGGCATGCGGATGTCGAGCAGGATGAGATCGGGATCGTGTTTCGCGGCCTGTTCGAGGACTTCGTGGCCGTTGCGGGCGAAGACGAGCCGGTGATGGGTGTGCTCGAAGATGCCCTCCATGAGCTGGAGATTGAGCGGCACGTCATCGGCGACGAGAATGACACTCGGGCGCAGCCGGTTGAAGTCGCCCTCGCCGGTGTGATCGGGCTCGGCCGCGGCGGAGGAGGCGGAGATCTGCACGTTGGGGAAGCCGAAGCGAAAGGTGGTGCCGCGGCCGAGGGCGCTTTCCAGTTCGACCTGACCGTCGAGCAGATCGGTCAGGCGCCTGGTGATGCTGAGGCCCAGTCCGGTGCCGCCGTGGCCACGGGCGGGGCCGTCATCGACCTGTCGAAACGGTTCGAAGATGCGGGTTTGGTGCTCCGGCGCGATACCGATGCCCGTGTCGGTCACGGTGAGCAGGAGCGTGACGCGGGTCTCGTCGGTCTCGCTGAGCCGGGTGGCGGCGGAGATGGTGATGGAGCCCTCCCGGGTGAACTTGAGGGCATTGCCGACGACGTTGAATAGAATCTGGCGAAGGCGGGTCTGATCGAAGATGAGCGCGGGGGGCAATGCGGGGTCGAGCCGAACCTCGAGCGCCAGGCCGCGGGCCTCGGCCTGCGGCGCGAAGACCTCGCGAATCTCCCGAAGTAACCGGGAAATGGATACGGGTTGGAAGTGGAGTTCGAGCTTGCCCGCCTCGATCTTGGAAAGGTCGAGGATGTCGTTGATGAGCGAGAGCATGGCCCGGCCGCTGGAGTTGATGGCGTCAATGTATTGACGCTGTTTCGGGGTGGAAGCGATGCCGGCGAGCAGTTCGGCGAAACCCAGGACCGAGTTCATGGGCGTGCGGATCTCATGACTCATGTTGGCGAGAAACTCGCTCTTCTCGCGGTCGGCGGTCTCGGCCTTTTCCTTTTCGCGCAGCAGTTCCGCCTCGCGGTTGAGCGACACGATCGCGCGGTTCATGATGAGGTAGCCCTGCAGGCCCAGAATGAGCGCGAGTCCGCCGGAGATGAGGATGGTGATGGTGGCGAAACGGATTTCCGCCCGCATCTCCTGGTTGCGTTGCTTGAGCAGGGTCTCCTCGACCGCGACCATCTCGCCGTGCAGGCGGCGAATCTCGCTCATGAGTCGCACCTCCGGCTCGTCGCCCAGCATCGCACGCACTTCGGCCACGGAGCTGCGGCGATTGATCTGGGCGGAATTGCGCATCTCGGTGAGTCGGGCGTAGATCGCATCGCGCAGGTCGGCGGCGCGGTCTTCCTGGTCGGGATTGCCGGCGACGAGTTCCATGAGCTTCTCAAGGGAGCCGTCCAGCTGCTGGGCGTAATCCTCCGCCGCCTCTTCGTAACCGCGACTGCCGGTGATGAGAAATCCCCGCTGTTCGCTCTCGGCGTTGCGCAGGAGGGCGACGGTTTCGTGGATCTTGTTGAGCACCTCGTGGGTGTGGGTGACGAGCTGCAGCCGGTTGTAGCCCGAGTTGGCGGTGAACAGGCCGACCGCCAGCGCCACCACGAGCAGACCGCTGGCGATGAGCACGAAGCCGCGATGCCAGTTGGCCAGGTTCTGGGAGAGCCGTCGGAGCGCCGTCATGCGGGTTAAGTGCTTAAGCCGGCGCGCGGGCGCGTCCACCCAAATGGCGAAAGCGGGTTCGCGGCGCTCCCCGCGCGTCGGCCGATGCGGAGCTACGACGGAACCGCGGGGAGGCCGAAGGACCGGGCAATCCGCCGCCAAGGGTCATCACGAAAACCGCCCTCTGCACCGGCGGACGGTGTGAGGGCGGGTTGCTATGGCGGCTTTCCGCGCTGCTACGGTAGCGGACGCCGGCTCCGGCTCACTCGGGCCGAAGCCGGAGATGATATCGGGTTAAAACCCGAAGGAGAACTGGGCGCCGGCCCCGAAGTCGGGGCTGGCATCCGTAAAGCCCGTTTGGGCGTAGACCGTGGTGCTCCAGCGGGGGCTGAGGCGGCTGTGGTAGAAGGCGGTGGTCTCGAGGGCGTCGTCGCCGCCGTCGACGATCTTCTGCCGCCAGTCGAGCGACGCGCCGACACTCGACGAGTCGCTGAGTGAGCAGAGGAGGCCGCCGGAGGCGTAGAAGCCGTCCTTCAACTGGTAGAGTCCGTCGCCGAGCCAGCGGTAGCCGCCGTTGAGGAACGGCGTCCAACCCTCGATGCTGCGATAGAAGTCCAGTTGGGCGTAGGTATCGAATTCGCCGGTGCCGAGTCCGCGCTCCTCGTCGCCGGTGGGGAACTTGACCTTGGCGGAGACATCGGCGTGCCAAGCGTCGGGCGAAACGGGCGTCGATTTATGGGTGAGGGTGAGCATGGAGTCGCCCAGACCGGAGGTGGAGGCATCGTCGGGCCGCACCGGGCCGCCGGCCGCATTACCGCCGGTGGCCACGATGGCGGCGGGACCGCTCAGGTGAAGCCAGGGCAGGGTGGCGCGGATGCGCCAGCGGGAAGTTTCATGGACGACATTGACCGGAGCGACCCAGACTTCGGTGTCGGTATCGAGGCCGTAGTCGCCGCGGCTGTAACTGACGCCGGACTCCAGCTTGAGGCCGGTGGTCGTCTGCGCGAGGGCGAGGGAAAAAACCGTCGCGGTGGCCAGGGCGGCGCAGGGCAGGGCAAACCGGCGTTTTCGCAACAGGCGTGAAAGGGAAAAGGGGAGGGATCGGGTGGTGGACATCGTCGTAAGCAGGAGAGGGGGAAGGAGGGGCCCCGCCGGAACCGGCGGCCGAGGAGACGGGGTCTCGACGGCTGCCGGCGTGCCGGGGGGGGAGTGTAGTTAATCAATCACTACGCGGGTCGGCTTATTCGCCGGTGTCGGCACCCGCGGACACGGAGGACTCGAGTTCGGCGCCGGCCTGGGCGTAGGCCTGCAGGCTCTCGGTGAGCTCCTCGCGGGCGGCTTCGAATTCGGCGCGGGTGGCGGCGCGGGCTTCGTTGATGTCGCCGCGCAGCTCGGCCTGGGCCTCGCGGAACGTGGTGACCGCGGCGAGGAAGCGCTCGCGGGCTTCGCCGCGGAGGGCGGCGGCCTCGGCACGGATCTCACTGGCGAGCTGGCCGGTGGCTTCCACGCGGCTCTCGACCTGGGCGAGCACCTCGTTGCGCGCCTCGAAGGAGGCGTTGGTCAACTGCTCCACGGTGGCGGCGGAATCCAGCGAGGCGCTGAAGTTGCGCGACTGCTCGGTGGCGGTCGAGAGGCCGGGAGCCTCGAGGCGGGTCGCGCTGGAGACGGAGCCACTGCCGTCGGCGCGCACCGCGCGACCGGCGGTGTCGACCCGCACGGTGCCGTCGGCGGACCCGGCGAGGGCGCCATTGACGGCCGCGTTGCTGCTGGACGCCGCGACGTTGGCCGCGTTGGAGGCGGAGGCGCCGAGACGGGCCGAGGTGTTGGCGGCGGTGTTGGCCGCATTGTTGGCGGCGGCACCGACCTGAGTGGTGACGTTGCCCGCGGCATTCACGGCCGTTTCGGCCGCCTGGGTGGCGGCGTTGGTCGCGGCCGAGGCGGCCTGGTTGGCAGAGACCGAGGCGTTGGTGGCGGCGTTCTGCGCCGCCTGCGTGGCCTGGGCGGCGTTGGTCGAAGCCTGGGCGGCGGTCGTGGCGTTGACGGCGGCTTGGGTGGCGTTGGACGCACTGGCCGCGGCATTGGAGGCGTTGGCAGCCGCCTGCGTGGCGTTGGTGGCGTTGGCCGCGGCATTAACCGCGGTGTCGACCGCGCCGGTCACTTGCGCGGCGGCGAAGGGAGCAGAAGCGGTGGCGACCAGGGCAACTGCGAGGGAACGGTATTTATTGGAGTTCATGTGAAGATCCTGGGTTGATTGTTCGTCTTCCCTTGGTGCCAACGCCGTGCCAGCCCGGGGGGTGATGGGGCCGGATTCGGCTGTAAGATGCTGTTGATCAGTATCGTATCCCGTGCCGGGGTGTGGCCGGGCAGGCGCCCCAGAGCGCCGTTTTTCGTGCAAATTGCCGGCCGGCTCCGGGGCTCAAGTTGCATATCGTTTGTTTCTGTACAAACGGCCCGCGTACTCGTGGGTGGGAGGAGTGAGAGGGCGGGTTTTCCCGCAATAGGCGGGGAGACCGGGGGGGCGGGGCGGCCAAAACGACACGGGGTGAACCGGTTATCGGTTCACCCCGTGAGAGGAAGGGAGAGGGAGCACACGCCGAGCGGCGGCGGGTGCGGCGGTGGGGAGGAAGTCGCTCAATGGCGCTCGGTCACGAAGACTTCGCGGAAGGAGACGGTGTCCTCGACGTCGGGCATGCGGGAGGCGAGTTGGGCGCGAAGGTCGCGGCGCGCCCGGGAAATGCGGCTCTTCACGGTGCCGATGGGCACCCCCGTGCGTTGCGCGATCTCGGCATAGCTCATATTGCGGCTGGCCCGCATCTCGAGCGGGGTGCGCAGGATCGGGTCGATCTCGGCCATGCTCTCACGCACGGCGGTGAGGAACTCTTCCTTGGTCGAGTGCTGGCAGGGATCGGGATCGTCGGAAATGAAGCTGTCGCCGAGCGGGGTGTCATTGGAACCGGGCGCAGTCCAGTCGAGGGAGATGGTGTCCTGGCGGCGGCGGCGGAAGAAATACCAGTAGCGATTGCGGGCGAGGTTGGTGGCGATGCGGTGCAACCACGTGTTGAGCGAGGCATCACCGCGGAAGCGTCGCAGGGCGCGGTAGGCCCGCACGAAGGTGTCCTGGGTGACTTCCTCGGCGTCGGTCTCATCCCGCAGCAGGTTGCGCACGTAGCCGTAGATGCGGTCACGGTGGGCGCGCATGATCTGGACGAAGGCGGCCTCGTCTCCATCTTGGAAACGGGCCACGAGCGAGCGGTCATCGTCGGCGTTGGTGAGAGGGAAGGGAGCTGTGCTGGCAATATTCATGATGGTATGGAGAGGTGGTTCCCCATTCCTTCACCAAATGTTGTGCCGCGCGGAGGGATCCTGGATAAGCGCCTCATTGTCAGGCGCATAAAATTTACCGCTTCAGCCGCCGGCCGCTCCGCCGGTTGCACAATGCAAAGAGGGGCGTGGGCCGCTTGGCCAATCTGCATGGCTCCCGGCCAAAAAAACACCCCGCGGGGCGATGCGCCGCGGGGTGGGCCGGGGGAGGACGACGCGGGAGCGCACGTATCCCGTTTCGGCTCAATTCAGGGCCGCATCGCGCCAGTATTTGGTGCCCTGCAGGGTGCGGACGGCGATGCGTTCGTCTTCGATGTCGCCGGCGCGTGCGGGCGCACCCAGCAGGAGGGCCAGGGTGAGGACACTGCCACGGCGAAGGGAAGCCAGGGTGAGGGTGTTCATCGCAGAGATGGGTTGTTGAAAAACGGATACCGGCCGCGGGAGCAGCTCAGCTGCTCGATTCGATTTCGGTGACGCGTCCGTCCGCAAAGGTGACGCGGAAGCGCTCGTCGGTGTGCTCGTGGTAGATGGTCTCCGAGACCGGCACATACTCGACATGATAGCCCCCGAGGACGCCCCGGCGGGTGACAATGCGGCGATAGCCGATGAATTCCTCGCCTTCGTAGTGGCTTTCGTAGGTGGCGTAGATCCAGGTCGAGGTGCGGCCGTCCTGGGAAACGGATTCGCGCTTGTCGGTGGGATCGCCGAGGGCGATGTAGACCATGTCCTGGGTGTCGCCGATGTGGATTTCGCCGTCCTTGAGGCGCTGCTGGGTCTCGGGCGGAAGCGAGTTGAACACGTAGGACTTCTCCTCGCTGCGGGACTCGAAGGAGGCACAGCCGGCGGAGAGGAAGATGCCAGCCGCGGCCAGCACCGGGAGGAGGGGGGAGATGGTTTTCATAACACCGGAATCGACCCGAGGCCGCGTAAACGGTTCGGCGATCACGGCCGGGAAGGGCACGTGGTGCAGTTTGAGCGATCAGGGTGGAGCGGGTCGGGCAAACTGAGTGGAACGGGACCGGCGGGTCATGTCGGCACGCGGGCACAAGCGGACGGTTTTCAAAGATTTGCGAATATCCGGGCGCCGCTGGCATGCGATTGGCGATCGGGGAAACGGGTATGCACGGGTCCGGGCGCTGCCGGACCAAACCTATCCGAATTATGAATACACTGAGTGACGACGCGTTGATGATCCTGAACGGTTTGATCGAGTCTTGCTGTGATGCCGCCAAGGCCTTTCGCGAGGCGGCGGAGGAGGCGCGGCAACCGGAGATCAAGCGGCTCCTGGCCAGCCTGAGTTCCCAGCGCAGCCATTTTGTGGATGAACTGCATCACTATCTGCGCAGCACGAAACGGGAGGCCGAACTGTTGCGGCGCACCCCGGGTCCCGTGTACCCCGGCTGGTTGCGTCTGCTGGCGGCGGTCTCCTCGGGCTCCGCGCTCGCGATTCTGACGGAGTGCGAGGCGGGCGAGGTGCACATGGTGGGACTTTATTACGAGGCGCTGGCGAAACTGGTCGAACCGCGTGCGACGGAGGTCGTGCGTTTCCAGGCCGTGCAGGTGCAGGCCTCGCACGACTGGGTGCGGGATCTGCGGGATGCGGCGAGCTGAAGGTCCCGCGCGGGAGAGGGGAGAAGGGGCGCGCCGCGGCGGGGCGCACGGACTCAGGCCAGGCCCATGCGCTTGCGCTTGCGGTAGAGGGTGGCGGTATCGATCCCGAGGATCTTGGCCGCGCGGTCGAGGCTGTCGGCCTTGGCGATGATGCGGCGGATGTGTTCCTGCTCCAGGGCTTCGATGGTGACGAGGTGGCCGGGACGCAGGGCGCTTTCCTCGCGGTCATGGAATTCGTCCGGAAAGTCGCCCGGCACGATTTCGGGACCGGTGGTGAGGATGACGGCGCGTTCGATGACATTGCGCAGTTCCCGCAGGTTGCCGGGCCAGGGGTAGTCGACGATGGCGGTGCGGGCTTCGGCCGAGAAACGCAGACCGGCCCGGCCCTGCTCGCGGGCGAAGTGGGCGAGGTAGTTGTCCGCCAGCGGCAGCAGGTCGGCGGGTCGGTCGGCGAGGGCGGGCATCTCGACGGCGATCACCTTGAGGCGATAGTAAAGGTCTTCGCGGAAGCGACCGGCGGCGACCTCGGCGGCGAGGTCGCGGTTGGTGGCGGCGATGAGGCGGACGTTGGCCTTGTGGGTGCGGGTGTCGCCGACGCGCTCGTATTCGCGGTCCTGGAGCAGGCGCAGGAGTTTGGGTTGGATTTCGAGGGGCACCTCGCCGATCTCGTCGAGAAAAAGGGTGCCCTCGTTGGCGGCGGCGACCTTGCCCCAGGTGTCCTTGAGTGCCCCGGTGAAGGCGCCTTTGACGTGGCCGAACAACTCGCTTTCGAGCAATTCGCGGGAGAGTGAGGGGCAGTTGATCGTGATGAAGGATTTGTCGGCCCGCTCGGAGCGATCGTGAACCGCCCGGGCCAGCACCGTCTTGCCGGTGCCGCTGGGCCCGAGGATGAGGACCGTGGCAGCGGAAGCGGCGGCGCGAAACGCCATGTCGTAGGCCCGCTGCACGGAAGGCTCGGCCGACTCCAGCACGACGGTGGGGTGGGCCTTGGCGACCTGCGCCTTCAATTCGGTCACCTGTGACTGCATGCGGCGGTGCTCGTTGAGCTTGCGCAGCTTCTGCTCGAGATCCTCCGGGATGAAGGGCTTGGGAATGTAGTCGTAGGCACCTCGCCGCATCGCATCGACGGCGGACTCAACGGAAGTCTGGGCGGTGAAGACGATGACCGGGGTCTGGTTGCCCTCCTCGCGGATGCGCGAGAGGAAATCGAGGCCGTTTTCCGTGCCCAGATTCACATCGAGCAGGATGGCGTCCACCCGCTCGGACTCGAGCTGGCGGGAGGCCTGACGGCTGTTTTCGGCGGTGAGGGATTGGTGGCCCATCGCAGAGAGCGCATAGCTCGTGGTGCGAAGAACATTCGGTTGGTCGTCGACGATAAGAATGGTCATGGCGGCGTGAGGATGGTTGGCCCGCAGGCGACATGCCGAGAGGGGTGGCGGGCAGACGGAGGACGAGGGCGGATACGTTGCAAAACGCCGGATAGGAGGAGTTTAGGGCGGGGAAAACACGTGATTTACCTGAGCCCGGGATCGGGGCAACCGCGCAAGCGAAGACTGAATCGGGCAAACTGCATTATGAAGAGGAAGTGCGAAAACGCAAAATGCATTAACCTAAGACGAGGGGGCGCGGTGGTGCTGGTGGTATTTGCGGGTCATGCGGCGTCCGGCCAGGAAGCAGGCGATGGCGAGTAGGGTGCCGTAGACGAGCAGGGCGATGCCCCAGCCCATGCTGGGATGTTCGCTCACTTTGCCCGCGATCACAGCCGTCACGGAGCGAATGGTGTGCAGCACACTGGAAAGCACGACGTAGGTGGTGAGCGGAACCCCGATCAGGGGCAGGACATAGAGCTGAGCCCAGTAGGGGGCGCCGGGGAGCAGCGACGTGAAGACGGTCGCGTCGGAGTGGGCGTGGCGCGGGAGGCGCTCGCGCAGGGGCTCCAGTTTGCGTCGCAGGATGGCGGGCAGAACGCGAGCGGTGAGGTAGGCGAGCAGGTGCTGGCAGACGATGGAGGCGGCGACGACGGCCAGACCACCCGCCAGCCCGAAACGGATGCCGGCGAGGATGTTGAGCGGCGTGACCGGCACCGTGACCAAGGGCAGCAACACCAGCGCAGCAAAGAGGAGGCCGGGGTCCAGATGCTCCGCGCGCTCGTGCAGGCGGGCGAAATCGACGCGTCCCCAGGCGAGTGGCAGGAGGATCAGAATGATCGCGGCGATGACGATCGCCCGCTTGTGCTCGGTCCAAATCCGCCGCAGGCGCTCCTTGAAGGTGGGCGAGGAGGACGAGGCGGACGAGGCGGTGGAGTGAGGGGAAGGCTTGGCGCTCACGGCAAGGTAGGGGGGGCGGGGGAGGTCAGAAGGTCCATGAACCGGTGACGGACCCGAAATCGGAATCGTTGCCGACTTGGGTTTCGAACTCCTGCGTGCGGCGGACGCGGGTGAACGTGAGTTGGAAGCAGCCGCGGATGATGCCGAAGCCGCAGGTGAAGTCGGCGACAAACGGACGCTTTTCAACCCGCCGACTGTCCCGGAACGTGTTGCCATCGAGGAAGATATCCCGGGCGATTGCTCGGCCGTCAAAGCCGCCGAAAATGAAGCAACTCCACTCGTCCCCGCGCACGCGTGGGTCGAAGTCGTCGACCGGTGCGGTAGCCAGCCCGGCCGGGCGCATGAGAGCGACGCCGAAGTCGCTGGGCAGGTTGTAGCCTAGTCGCAGGGTGGCGCCGACATTGGCGTAGGTGCTCACGTTGCCGGCCACGGCCCCGAAATGGGGCAGCAGATCAAGGCCCCAAGTCTGCCGGCCATGAGCGGGGTGTGCGGCATGAGGCGATGGGGGGCGCTCGTCACCGAAGGGCCGCAGGCACACGCGCCATTTACGTTCCCAGGCGACATTCACGCCGAATTCATCGTGCAGTTGATAGGCCCAGCCTCGTGGTGCCTCGTCGTCCACGAGGTCATGGATGAAAATCTGCGCGTCCTCGGCATAGCTGTGCGGACCGATCATGCCCAGTTGGACGGCGATCGTGTCGGCTTGGTGCTCGGTTTTGGCCAGAAAAGAGAACTCGAGGTAGGACCAGCCGGCATAGGGGCGGTCGAGCGGGTCGGGAACGGTGCGGGTAACGTCGCGCGGCGTGTAGATCTGTTGGCCGACGCCGATGCCGAGGTTCTTCTGGCTGCCGGCACGATTGATGAAAGGGAGCGCTTCGAGCGTACGCTGCCTCCATCCGGTTTTACCCCAGCCGGTGAGGTCGGGCGTCAGCCAAGCCAGCTTGAGGCCGTTGGTGTAGTGCCAATCGGTACCGCCGAACCAGTCGTTCTCGAAGTAGGCAATGAAGAGCGGGGTCGCGCGGGCCCGGTCGTCGGGAATCGACATGTCCGCGGTCGGGAAGGGCTCGTGCCGATCAGCCGGGGTCTCCTGCGCCCGCCCCGCTCCCCCGAGCAGGCCGCCGAAGGCGACCAGCAACAGAGGTAAACGAGGGGGTAAGGGTGACTTGAACACGCGTTACGAGGGTTCGCCGGGACCGTGCCAATTGCAGGGGGAGCGGTGCAAGTTGCCGCCGTGCGGGTGGATACGAATGGACTGGTCGCTTTCAGCTGCGAACTCGTCGTGCACGATGCACGGAGTCGCGGCGCCTCACCGGGCGCGGATGCCCGATGAGGCGTTACCGAAAGGCTCGGGCGACGCGGCGGCGGTCCTCAACGCTGGGGAAACGAGGCCGAGCGACGGGGCCTGCCCTGCCCGAGCCAGGTGCGATAGGCCGCCAGCACCGGCAGGTCGGCGGCGGCCAGGTCGATGCGGTCGAGCTCGGCCGGCGGCAGCCAGTTGAGCGCGACATGTTCGTGCGGGTGCGGCGGGGGCGAGCCCGGCGCGAGGCGCGCGACCAAGGGGTGCAATTCGATGCTCAGCGCGTCGTAGGCGTGGCGGCAGGTGGGCAGGGCCGCCAGGATTTCGACCGTGCAACCGAGTTCTTCCCGCAGTTCGCGCAGGAGGGCCGCGGCGGCATCTTCACCAGCCTCCAGTTTTCCCCCCGGGAACTCCCATTTGCCGGCGAGGTGTTTGCCGGGCGGCCGTTGGGCGACGAGCACGAGGCCGTCACGTTCGAGCAGCACGCAGCAGACGGGAATGGGGGAAAGCGAAGCGATGGACGGAAGGGAAACGTGAAACCGCAGCGGGATGCAACTTTTGGCGGCAGCCGCGGGTTATCGGAGCATGAAGACTTTCCTGCTTACCCTGTTGAAGATCGGAGTGGTGGCGCTCGTCCTGTGGTGGCTGCTGCACCACGCGCCGATGTTGATCATGCCGCTGGTGGGTGCGTTCGCGCTCGCGTTGGTGATTGCCGGGCTCGGCGCCCTGTTTGCGGTGGTCGGCCTGAGCGTCGGCCTCGCGGTGGTGACCGCCCTGCTGGGCGTGATGTTCGCGGTCATGGCCGCGCTCACGCCGCTGTGGCTGCCGGTCCTGGCGGTGGTCGGCCTGGTTGCGCTGTGTCGACCGAAGCGCAAACCGGTGGTGGCGGGCTGAGCGACCGTTGCGCCTTGCGATGGCGGGCGGAGCGCCGTTTGCATCGCCCGGTCTCTCTCCGTCGCCCGTGTCCGCCCCCTTTCCTGACTCCCGGTTCTTCTCTGCACTTCGCCGTTTCCGGTGGCGCTCGTGGATCGCCGCCGGCGCTGCCACCCTCTGGTTGTTCGCGGTTGGATTGGCGACGGGATGTATCAAGTCGAAAGATACCGCCGGGAACACGGCTGCCGCGTCCCTGCCGCACTCGTCCTTTCCGGAGCGGTTTGCCGCGGTGAATCCGCAGCGTTGTCTGCCGTGTCACGAGCAGGAGACCCGGGCGTGGCGGCAGAGTCAGCACGCCGTTGCCAATCGCCCCGTCGATCCCGCGGTGGATCGGGCGAAGTTTGCCGCAGTCGTGGCCGGCCTGTCTCCCTACACGCCGGAGGCCGCGGCGGCCGGACTGCGCATCGCGGGTCCGGGCGAGGACACGGCGGGCGCGGCGGTGGGCGTGATCGGGGTGGGTCCGCTCATCCAGTTTCTGCTGGCGCGGGACGACGGCAGGTTTCAGGCGCACGAACTGGCGTTCGATCCGGCACGGCAGGAGTGGTTCAACCTCTTCGGCGTGGAGGAACGCCGGCCCGGGGAGTGGGGGCACTGGAGCGGTCAGGGTATGAACTGGAACTCCAATTGTGCCTGGTGCCATCTGACTGAGTTTCGAAAAAACTACGATGCGGCCGCCGACACCTACGCCAGCACCTGGCTGGCCCAGGGCGTGTCGTGTCAGCAATGTCATCCCAACAGCGCCGAGCACACGCTCGCCGCCGAGGCGGGGCGCACCGTGGCGGCCGATCGGGTGCCGCATGATCCGCAGGTGGCGATGCACAATTGCGCCTCCTGCCATGCGCGCCGCGAGCAGCTCACGCCGGACGGATTTGCGGCGGGCGACAGCTTTCACGATCACTTTGGTCTCGTGCTGCCGGATGCGCCCGGGGTGTATTTCCCCGACGGGCAGAACCGCGATGAAAACTACGTTTTTGGCTCCCTCATGCTCTCGCGCATGGGACACGCCGGCGTCACCTGCGCCGACTGTCACGATCCGCACAGCCATGCCACGATCCTGCCCGTGGAGAACAACGCCTTGTGTATCCGCTGTCATGCGACGGGCGAACGCGACGCGCCGGTGATCGACCTGGCATTGCATTCCCGGCACCCGGCGGGTTCGACCGGCGATCAATGTGTCGCCTGTCACATGCCGCCGCGCACTTACATGGCGCGCGATCCCCGCCGCGATCACGGCTTCACCAGTCCCGATCCGGCGCTCAGTCGCGAACTCGGCACGCCCGACGCCTGCAGCGCCTGCCACAGCGATCAACCGGTGGAGTGGTCCATCCAGCACGCCGACGCCTGGTATGACACGCCGTCACGCGAAACCCGCCGCGAGCGCGCCCGTTTGCTCGCCGCGGCGCAGGATCTGGAGCGGGGTTTCCCCCTGGCGGCGTTGCAGGCGGCGGCGACGGACACGGACAACGCCTATTGGAAGGCGACCTGGCTGCGGCTGCTGGCGGAGGGACCGGATGTCTCCGGCCTGCAGGCCTGGGCGCAGGATTTCACGACGCACCGCGAACCGATCGTGCGGGCGGCGGCTGTCCGGCTGCTGGGGCGCGCCGGTGTATCCGAAGTGCTGTTACAGTTGCACCTTGCCGACGGCTCACGTCTCGTGCGCCGGGAGGCGATCGCGGCGCTCGCGCCCTTGGGGCCGCTGCCCGCCGCGGCGCAGGCCGACCAGGCGTTGTATCTGGAGGCGCACGCCGACCGGCCGGCGGGGGCGCTCGAACGGGCGCGGGATGCGCTCGCGCGCGGCGAGGTGGACGCGGCCCGACGGCACGTGGAGCGGGCGGTGTCGTTCGACCGGCTGAATCCGATGCTGTATTTTCAGGGCGCGCTGCTTCTCGACAGCAGCGGGCAGGTCGATCCCGCCCTGGAGCTGTTGTGGAGCGCGCCGACCGAGGCCCGTGCGACCGGTCATCTGCATTATGCCGAGGGCCTGTTGTGGGCGGAGAAAGGGGAATTGCATCGTTCCGTGGCCGCATTGCGGCAGGCGGTCGAACGCGACCCCTCGCAGGACCGGTGGTGGTACAACCTGGCGCTCGCCGAGACCAAGCTTCCCGACTGGCTCGCCGCGCAGGACGCGGTCAGCCATGCCCGGCGGCTGGCTCCCGACGCACTGGAATACAGGCAGCTTGCCGCGATCATCGAGCAACAGTTGCGTCAATGACACAGTGCCGGCCGAATTCGGTTTTCCGTGACCGAGGACTGGAGCGATTCAAATATAGATGTAGTCGACGAGGTTAGGGCTGGGGGTCGCGCTTGCCTGCCCCGGGCACGGCTTGCCGCCGTATTTGTTCAGCGCAAATCGGCCTGAGGTGGCACAGACATTCCTGTCTGTGCGCGTTGCCTCCCGGTGCACAGACAGGAATGTCTGTGCCACATTCGCCTGCGGGCACATTCAGCAGAACGCTAAACAGATACGCGCCGCGACCCGGTAACGTCATGCCATCACCACTCCACTGCGATGGGCTTCGGTGAACGAAGCCCCTACGCTTTCACCGGCTACAATATTTTTTGAAACGTTCTAGGTAGATACCGGCGGTGGAACATCGGCTTTTGGCGTTTTCCGTCGTCTCGCGACGGCCAACAGGGCGGCCGCGCTTCCGAGAGCCAGCGCGTAGGTGCGCGGCTCGGGGACTGCCATCGCCTGCACAGTGAGTGTCGCGGAGCCGAAATCCGTGGTTCCGGTTCCGACGTTTGAGGAGGAGGATCCGATGGCAAAGTTCGCGAAAGTCTGGGAGCCCAGCGTAAAGAAGCCGTTGCCGGAGATGGCGTAGCTGTCGCCGATCGTGCCGGACACCGAGGTCAGAAGGATCGACCAATCGTCGCCGTTGGTGCTGTGGGTGAGGCGCAGACCAGTGATGGCATAGTCCTGGCCGCTGGTGAGATTCGAGATCGTTCCGGTTAGCGCGATGTCGATCGACCCGAACGTTGAATCGACGAACTCGCTTCCGTTGTTCGAATTGAAGTGAATTCCGGCGTTGCGGGAGCCGGTGCTTTGCCAGGTGCCGCTGCCACTGAAGGTGTAGGCCAGGGTCGAGGGATCACCGGTTTCTTCGAGCAACAGACTGATTTGGGCTCGAGCACAGGTGGCAGCCAGCCCGATCAAGAGAGCGAGGCCGAGGCATACTGGACCGGAATGGGGAAGTGGGGCGCGCATCGGGAGGCGTTGCACAAGGGGCAATCATCGCCGGAACCTGCCGACCAGCAGTGGCGATAACTGCGATTTTCGGGCAGCACCTGTTTATCGGAACCACGAGGTCGAAGTTTAGATGCGTTTTGCATCAGATCGTAATCAACGAGCGTCGTTTCGGTTGAACCTGCGCTCAACATTCCCATGGCCGCCCACAAAGTGAGAAATGAAATGTTCTCCGGGAACGTCAGTTGCCGCGGGGGGCCTCGACGGGGCGGAGGTCCGGGAGTTCGAGCTTGAACGTGCCGGGAGGCAGCGGGTCGGTGGGGTCGAAGGCGGGGAGGTCGGCGGCGAGGTGGTCGGCGATGGGCAGGTCCGCGGCGCGCAGGCCGTGGGCCACGGCGAGGGCGAGCTGCCAGGCACCGTAGGCGTTGTGGTGGGTGGTGTCCTTGCCGGCGTTGGCAAAGGCGAGCGGGGCGAGGTCGGGTCCCAGTGCCTCGTAGAGCGCGATGCTGATGCGATGGAGATCGATGAGCGCGACGTCTTCGCTCGCGGCCAGCGCACGGACCGCCGCCGGGTAGTCGCCGTGGGTGAGACGGATGGATCCATCGGCGGTGAAGTTGCGACGCTCCGGTGACGTGAGCAGCACGGGCGTGGCGCCGCGCAGGCGGATTTCCGCGAGGTAGGCGCGCAGGTAGGCGGGGTAGGTGGTGTGGGCCTCGGCGTGGGTCTGCGGCCACTGGGCCTTGGAGTCATTGTGGCCGAACTGGATCAGCACGGTGTCGCCCGGGCGGAGCGTGGCGAGTACCTTATTGAGGCGGTTGGTGAAGAGAAAGGACTTCAGGGTCTCGCCGGATTCGGCGTGGTTGGCGACGGCGACAGTGCCGTTGAAAAAGCGTGGTAGCATCTGGCCCCAACTGGCGTAGTCACCGCCCTGTTGATCGGTCACGGTGGAGTCGCCGAGCAGGTAAACGGTGGGCGTGTCGGTGGGAGCGTCGGCGACCGCGTCGAGGCGGGCGGCGGGCGCCGGGCCGGCAAAGGTGAGGGTGAGTCGATCATCCCAGCGGGCGACGCCCTGTTCGCGCGGGTTGAGTTCGACGGCGGTCGCGCCGGGGGCGTGGGCGGGCGGCGGTTCGAGCGCGGGCGTACGTGTATCCACGATCACCTTACGCGTGACGAATTCGCCCGGCGCGGTGGTGACGGCTTCGAGCAGCAGCTGGCGCGACTCGGCCCACACGGTGGTGGCGGTCGCGCGGTCGGTGGCGCCAAAGGTGAGGGTGACCGTGTGGTTGCCCTCGATGACGGGCAGGTCGACATGGGGCGCGGCCACGACGAGCGAAGCAAGCAGGAAGGGGAACGAGAGAGGGAAGCGGCGCGGGCTCATGGGGATTGGGCTCTTTCTCTTTATTCTTTATCTTTCTCTTTCTCTGACGGCGCGCAGCGCCGTCTGATGCTGAGGTCCGGTTGCGGGTCCGGTCGACGGGGATAAAGAATAATGAGAAAGATGGGTGGGCGGATCAGGCGGGTAAATTGCCGCCTTCGAGGTTTAGGGCGGTGACGTGTTGGAGAAGAACCGGGGGGCGCTCGTCGGGGCGGGTGTGGTTCACGGTCACGTTCCGCAGGGTGAGGCCGGTGACGTGCCGGGCAAAGAGGGCGCTGGCCGGGAGCAGGCCGAACATGGAGGGTTCGGGGTAGGCGCGGGGGCGTTCGGGGACGTCGGTGGCGCCGGTGCCGCGAGGCCCGGTCACACCGGGTTCGTCGGTGCGAAGGAAGAAGGCGTTGACGTGCTCGTCCGACTGGGCGGCGACGTCGGCCAGCGTGAGGCCGCCGGTGGTTTCGATGCTGATGTTTTCGAGCGTGATGTTGGTCAGCGGGTGATCGGGCTGCCCGGTGAGGAGGAGCGGGAAGCGGCCATCGACGCGGCGGGCATGCAGGTCTCGGATGACGACGCGGCGCAGCGCGCCGACCGGCGTACCTGCCGGGCCGCGAGCCCGGTTGCCGAGGTAGAGGAAGAGGGCGGTATTGGTGACCTCCTCCAGATCGAGGCGTTCGACGGCGACGTCTTCGATGGTCGCGCCGTCGACCGTCTCGAGGGCGAGTCCGCGAGAGCGACGGAAGGTGCAGTCACGAATGATAATGTTGCGGAAATCGCCGTTGGATTCGGTGCCGATCTTGATGCGGCCGGTGGGGCCGTCGCGGTCGGGGGCGTGGGTGGTGGTGCTGCCGTAGGTGCCGTCGAGCACGGTGCCGATGTCGTAGCCGCTTACGGTGCAGTGCTCGATGGTGATGTCCTCGCAGTGACGCAACTCGCCGAGGGCGTAACTGGTCTTGAGGACGATGGCGTCGTCGAGCGGGCTGTTGACCCAATTGTTCGTAATACGAACATGGGTGCAGCCGTCGATATCGAGCCCGTCGCGGTTGGTGTCGATGAGCAGGTGGTCGATGGTGAGGTCGGTGCAGCCGGTGGCGAGAAGGGCGAAGTGGCCGCCGCGAAGGAGGCGGAAGTCGCGCAGGGTGACGCCGGTGCACTGGCGCAGGGCGATGGCCTTGTTGCCGTGGCCGAGCGGGTCGGCGACAGTGTCGCCGTGGCCGGAGGAAAGGGTAACCCGGGTGCCGGGAGCGGCGGTGCCATTGGGGCCGGGATCGCCCTCGGCCGTGGTGTAGGTGGCGTGACGGAGCAGTCCCCGGCCGTCGATGAGTCCGGGACCGGTGATGGCGATGTCGGTGAGTTCCTCGCCCACCAGCAGGCTGTTGGTCCAATGACTGTGCCCAAAATCCTGATACTGCAGCTCGTCGCCCCAGCGGTTGGGTTCGGGCAGGTCGTAGCCGCCGAGTTCCGGTGAAGGCGTGGCGGCGAGCAGGATGGCACCGGCCTCGAGGTGAAGCGTGACGTGGCTGCGCAGGTGCAGGGTGAAGCTCAGGTAGGTGCCTTGAGGCAGGAGCACCGTGCCGCCGCCGACCGCCGCGGCGGCATCGAGGGCGCGCTGGATGGCGGGCGAATCGAGGCTGACGCCGTCACCGGTGGCGCCGTGGTCGACAACGTTGAAAATGGGGCGAGCCATGGAGAACGAAGACGGTGGCCGCGGACAACGCGGGGGGCTAAGCACGGAAGGTCAGGACAGTTCGAATGCGCGGCGGCGGGCCCCGCGCATGCGGGAGAAGACGGTGAGCGAAAGCAGCGCGATGACCGTGGCAATGATCGGCAGACCGTTGTGACCGGCGAGGCCGACGGCGAAGCCGAAAGTGAGGTAGCCGAACAGATTGCCGGCATTCATGGCATTGGAGAAGACACTGGTGGCGAGGCCCGCCTGGTTGGGCCGCAGGTCCTGGAAGAAGACGATCGCGACATTGGTGAGGATGGCGAAGCTCAGTCCGCTGAGCGGTTGGAGGAGGAAGACGTGCGCCGGACGCTGCACGAAGGAGAGTCCGGCGAAGTAGAGGGCAGTGGCGGCGAGACCGAGGATCATGAGACGGTGGCGGCCCTCGCGGGTGGCGCAGCGACCGAACCAGAGCATGAGCGGTAGCTCGACGACCGGTCCAATGCAGAGCGCGATGCCGAGGTCGCCGGTGGTGCCGCCGAGATCGCCGCTGATGAGCAGCGGCAGGTTGAGCAGGTTGAGCGCGTGGGCGGAAAAGTTAAGGGCCAGGGCGATGAAACCGATCAACAGGTCGCGTTGGAGAAAGGCCTGCCGCAGCGACACGTGGTTCCGTGGATCGACCGAGGTGCGGGGCACGGGTGGCACAAACCGCCAGACGCCGCCCAGGAAGAGGAGGTAAAGGGCGGCGGCGGAAAGAAAGAGTCCGGTGAAGTCGAAGCGGGCGAGCAGGGCGGCGGCGGTGGCGGGTCCGACGGTCCAGGCGAGTGAAAAGCACACGCGCACCTGGCTCATGGTGATGTGGGCGGGGCGGGTGGCACCGCTCGCGGCGCCGGCGATGCACCACTCGCGCACATGGGCGAAGAGTTGGGAAAAGCAAATGGCGGCCACCCCGATGAGAATCGCGCCGATCGCGGTGAGAAGGAGCGGATGCCTGAAGGTCGCGAAGCCGAGGTAGCCGAGCGTGGCAGAGCCGGAGCCGAGCAGCAGCCAGAAGCGGCGGGTGCGGTGGCGGTCGGACAGGTGACCGATGGTGAGATTCCAGGCCATGGCGCAACCCATCACGACGGTCATGAACAGACTGAACTGCACCGGGGTGAGGCGGATGTGTTGCGTGCCCCAAAGGGACAGGAAGGGATAGACGAACGAGTAGGCCAGTCCCAGCACGACGGTGCTGGCGAGCAGGCCGCCGAAGGAGCCGCGGGATGGCGGCGGCGCGGCGGGATCGGGCGAGAGCGCAGGCTCGGGTGGCACGGAGGAACCGCTCACGAAGTCGTTTGCAGGGCTTCGAGCAGGGTGACGGCCATTTGGTTGAGCGGGGTGGGGATGCCGTGGCGGAGGCCGGCGCGGACGACGGCGCCGTTGCGGGCGTCGACCTCCATGGGGCGGCCGGCGGCGCGGTCGGCATGGAGGGAATTGACGCCGTCCGGGGCGGCGCGGCGCATGGAGGCGAGGATCTTGTCGGCGAGGGTGTCGTCCAGCTTGGCGCCTTCGGCACGGGCGACCGCGATGGTTTCGAGCATGATGCCGCGCATGAGGTCGGCGATGGCGGGCTGCTGTACGATGCGGTTGGGTTGAAGCAGCAGGGCGTTGACGGCGCCGGGGGCGTTGATGGTGAGCTTGCGCCAGAGGACGGAGCGGAAGTCATCCGAGGTGGCGGCATCGACGGTGGTGCCGGCAAAGAGGTCGACGAAGGCACGGCCGAGGTCGTCGTTGGGCACGCGGAGCAGGGCTTGGCCGCGCTGGCGCAGCACGCCGGGGGCGCTGCGCTCGGCGGGAAGGTCGACCATCACCGGCAGGAGTTGGGCGGCGGGCACGAGGTCGGCGAAGCGTTCCCGGTGTTCGACGCCGTTCTGCAGGATGGCCACCCGGGTGGCGGGACTCACCAGCGCCTGCAGCCACGGAGCGGTGGCGGGCGCGTCGTAGGCCTTGGTGGCGATGATGACCCAGTCCAACGGAGCGGCGGGAGATTCGGCCCGGGTGAGGACCGGCGGGCTGAAGCGCAGCATGGCGCCGTCGGGGAGTTCGAGGGACAGCGTGGCGAAGGGCGTGCGGGCAACGAGGGAGACGTCGAAGTCGCCGCGGGAAAGCAGGTGAGCGGCGATACTGCCGCCGATGGCGCCGGGGCCAATGATGATGATGCGCGTGGACATGCGAACACGGCTACCGCGCCACGCCCCATTGCCCAACCCAGATTTGTCGGACGATCCGGTCACCGTTGCCGGGGGGTCACGGATGGTCGCTGCGGAAGGGGGAGGCGGGGCGTCGGCGGTGACGGTGGCGCCAGAGAAATGCGTCAGACGGGGGAAATCAGGGGGATGGGCTCCCGTCGGTGTTTGCGGTAAATGGCAAAGTCAGGGCGCTTGGGTCATGGGGGGAAGTGGGGAAGTCTCGGCGGCGCGGATGAGCTTTTTGAGGTTGTCGTCGTAGCGTTGGCGCAGGGCGGTGGCGAAGGTCTTGGCGGAGGCCTTTTTGACGCCGACGGCGGCGACGTCGCGCCAGAGTTGAGCGAGGGCGTCTTCGCCGTGGCGTGCGGCGAGCATGAAGATGACGCGGGTGGCGAAGGCGTAGTGGGCCTTGTTGAGGTCGGACTCCTGCTCGTCCTCCGGTTGGTTTTCGGTGGCGGCCCAGCGGGTGAGATCGATCCGGGGCTGGTGGGCGGCGTGAAGGCGGAGTTGGGCGTCGAGGTTGTAGACGTGGTGGGCGAATTCGGGTCCGAGGAGATCGCGGGCGACGCGCCAGGCGACGTAGTTGGCGGTGCCGTCGCAGAGCCAGCGGCGGTCCTTGCTGCGGATGATGGCGTCCACCAGGCCGGCTTCGGCGGTTTCGTGCAGAATCACGAAGACCGTGCGCGGATCCCGGAAGGCGGAGAACTTGCTGCGCATGGCTGCAAACGACTCCGGGTTCAGCGCGGAGAGGGAGTCATAGGCGGCCGGGTCAGGCGCGGAGGAGAATGCGCCGTGGTAGATGACGGGAATGACGAGTCCGGTGAAGGGCGCGGGTGCGTCGTCGGATTCCTCCGACGCGGGGTCGGGGGGGGAGTCGTCCGTGGTATACCGGTCGGGCGGACGGAGCGAAAAGGAGGCGGAGACGCCGTCCCGGTTCTGGGTGAAGGTGTGTTTCACCTGCTGGCTGCGAATGGCGTCCTTCAGCTCGGTCATGCGGGCGGAGAGGTCGGGAAAGTTCATGCTGCCGGAGATCTCGTAACTGCCCTGATCGGTGGCGGGGTCGTAGCTCATGCCGGAGATCTCGGCTCCGGCGCGCAGGCGTTGTTTGAGATCATCGATCTGCCAGATGGCCATGCGGCGCGGCTCCAGGAGGCCGGGAACGCGGGCGCCGGCCTCGCGGCTGAGTTCCGCCATCATCTCGTAGTAGCCGAGAAAGGTGTCGAAGGTGCGCGCCTGCAGATCCGTCGGCGCGTCGAGTCCGATCTGGGCGGCAATGGCAGCGAGGTAGGCTTCGCGGCGGGCGCGGAGATCGGCGGCGGAACCGGGCAGTTCGGGCCCGGCGGTCGGAGCGGCAAAGGCCTCGGCATTGGCTTCACGCTCGGCCCACCAGGTCTGCAGGTGATCGAAGGCCATTTCGGCCCAGGCTTCCTGGCCGGCCGAGTATTCGACCGCGAGATCGCCGCGGGTGTCGACGAGGCGGTCCGGGCGGGTCGGGTGAGGGGTGATGTCGGCGAGAAGAACGGCGACCGGAGCGAACAGGGCGGGGAACAGGCGCGGAAACCGGGGCATGGGTGAATGAGTCCGGCGCCCGCGACGGAAGTTTCACCGGGTGGCGGATTCCAGGCCGTCGGCGGTCGCGGTGAGCGACACCGTGGCGGTGGGGGAATCGGCTTCGACGATGACCTGGGCGAGGCCGTTGAAGAGGGAACGTTGCGCGGGCGGCGGAGGTTGGCGCTGACGCACGAGGCCGAGGTCGTCGCGTTCGGGGATGCGGGTGGAGCCCTCGAAGGGCGTCACGAGCATCTGGATACGGTTGACGCCGGGGCGGAGGAGCGTGCGGTCGAGGGCGAGGGCGGGACCGGTGCTGCTCGTGTCGTGGTCGCGGAGCAGCTCATGGCCGTTGAGCCAGAGAGTGATGCTACGGCCGACCGAGGGCAGGTAGAGATCGAAGGTGGCATCGGCGGGAAGATCATCCGGCAGGGTGAAGGTGCCGGTGAGATCGTAGACGGCGCCGTTCTCTGGAACCGGCGCGCGCCAGGCGCCGAGCCGGCGCATGGGTTCGAGCGTGGCGGGGTCGGCGGGTGCGGCCGTGCCGGCTGGGGCGATGCGGCCGAGCCAGGCGTTGATGGTGTGGAAGGTGTCGGTGGGAATGAAGCGGTCGGGCTCGTGGCTGCCGGGGTCGCCGTTGCCGACCCCGATGATCGTGCCGCCGGTGATGGCGAAGGAGACGAGGTTCTGCGCGGTGGGCACGGCGCGGCCGGCGGCGTCCTCGGCGGACACGGTGTAGACCACGAGGCGGGCACCGTCGGCGCCGGGCTCGGGTTCCTCGGCGGTGAGGACGAGGCGGGCGGGTTCGCCGGTGGTTTCGACGACGGTGGTCTGTACGAGCTCGCCATCACGGTAGCCGCGGGCTTCGAGGCGGCCGGGCGCGTAGGGAACTTTCCATGACAGGTGGCTGTTGACCGGCATGTCCCGGCGGCCGAGCGAGGTGCCGTTGAGGAGGAGTTCGACGGCCTCGTGGTTGGACCAGGCGGTGACCTCGAGTTCTTCGCCGAGGCGGTCGGGCCAGTTCCAGTGCGGGGCAAGGTGGAGGGTGGGTTCATCAGTCCACCAGGCCTTGAGGTAGTAGGTCTGATCCTTGGGGAAGCCGCAGAGATCGAGCAGGCCGTATTGGGAGACGACGGCGGGCCAGCCGAAGGGCGTGGGTTCGCCGCGGTAATCGAAACCGGTCCAGTAGAAGAGGCCGGCGAGGAAGGGGCGGGTGGCGTAGAACTGCCAGCCGCGCTCGTAGTTGCCGCCGGAGTCGCCGCGTTCGAGCGGGGCAAGGTGGGCGCGGGCGGGGTCGGTGAAGAAGATGCCGCGGGTTCCCTGGGTGGTGGTTTCCTCGGTGCCGAGGCCGGGCTGGTGGGGGAAGTCGGCGTGCTGCTGATCGGGATCGGTCTGGTTGATGTAGTTGTAGCCCACGACGTCGGCGACGGTGGAGGAGCCACCCCAGCCGCCGGAGATGGCGACCGTGACGCGGCGGGACGGATCGAGACGTTTGACGAAGTCCTGCATGCGGCGGGTGATGCGGGCGCCGAGGATGTTGCCCTCGATGGCCCACTCCTCGTTGCCGACCGACCAGAGGATGATGCTGGGGTGGTTGCGGTCGCGGCGGATGAGATCGCGCAGGTCGTCGAGCTGGGCGGGGTTGGTGCCGGTGAGGCGGTTTTCGTCGAGCACGAGCAGGCCGAGGCGATCGCAGGCCTCGAGCAACTCGGGCGCGGGCGGGCGGTGACCGGTGCGGATGGCGTTGACGCCGAAGGCCATGAGGCGACGCAGGCGGAAGTCGTAGAGGGCGTCGGGCAGGGCGGCGCCGACGCCAGCGTGGTCCTGGTGGAGATTGACGCCCTTCAACTGGACGCGTTGGCCGTTGAGAAAGAAGCCGTGGTCGGGATCGAAGCGGAGTGAGCGGATGCCGAAGGGCGTTTCACAGCGGTCGAGCTCCGTGCCGTCGGCAGTGCGCAGGGTGGTGACGGCGGTGTAGAGCTGCGGCGTCGTGTTCGACCACAGGGCGGGTGAAGCGAGTTCGAGTTGTGCGGTGAGGGTGAGTTCGTCGCCGGGGGCGAAGGTCGCGGGCTCGGATGCAAAGCGGCCGGCGGGCTGGCCGGCGGGATCGAGCAGGGTGTGCTCGGCGGTGACGGTGAGCGTCTCGGTGCCGGTGTGGCGCAGCTCGGTGACGAGGTGGATGGTCGCGGCGCTGTGGTCGGGTCGTAGATCGGCCGTGACGGCGGTGCCCCAAGGTTTGACGTGCACCGGGTGGGTCTTCAGCAGCCAGACGTGGCGGGTGATGCCGGCGCCCTCGTAGAACCAACCCTCCTCCATGGTGGCGTCGGCGCGAACGGCGATGACGTTGTTGCCGCCGTAGTTGAGGTAGTCGGTGAGATCGTATTGGAAGCCGGTGTATCCGCTCGGCTGTTCGCCGAGAAAGAAGCCGTTGACCCAGACGCGGCTGTCGCGGAAGACGCCGTCGAACTCGATCGTGATGCGGCGGCCCAGGTCGGACTCGGGCACATGGAAGGTCTTGCGATACCAGCCGACCGAGCGTTCGGGAAAACCCTTGCCGGCGGCCTTGTAGCCGTGGCTGTGGCTGCCCTGCGGGGAGAAGGGGGCTTCGACGGCCCAATCGTGCGGCAGGTCGAGCACGCGCCAGGCGCGATCGTCGAAGCTGGCTGCCGCGGGACCGTCGCCGTAGCCGGCCTTGGCGAAGTAGGAGAAGTAGCCCGTGGCGTGGCCAAAGTCGCGGGTGGTGTCGGACGGGTGGCCGAAGGCGAAGCGCCAGTCGGCATCGAAGAGGGTGCGTTCGCGAGGGGAGGCGGCGAGGAGGGTCGTGGTGATGAGCGCGAACAGCGCAGTGAAGGTCACGCGGGTGAAGCGACGAAGCGGGGTCATGGAGGGTAAATTTAGCGATAAACCGAGCACGGGGGTCAATCTCCGCCGACGCTGATCGAACCTCTCACAAGACGGAAGCTGTCGCGTAAAAACGCGACAAGTGCGGCGGGCGCGGCTGGCGCTGAAGGTGCTATTTGGGTGTAGGGCCGGTGCTTGTCGCCGTGCCGCGGTTTGCTGGGGGGGGGCGGTTCAGTAGCCATCAGCCGGCGGCACGCCGGCGAGCGGCGGCCCTACAAGTGGGGGACAGCCCTGCCGGCGAATCAGGTGCCGTCGGCTTCGCGGTAGGCGCGGAGCAGGGCGTGTTCGCCATCGGCGCCCGGGAGGGACTTGCCGTGTTCCATGCCGATGATGCCGTCGAAGCCCTTCTGGCGCAGGTGAGTGAAGACGTTGCGGTAATTGATCTCGCCGGTGCCGGGCTCCTTGCGGCCGGGGTTGTCGCCGGACTGGAAATAGGCGATCTCGTCCCAGCAGCGGTCGATGTTGGGGAGCAGGTTTCCCTCGGTGATCTGCTGGTGGTAGATGTCGAAGAGGATCTTGCAGGCGGGGCTTTTGACCGCCTTGCAGACGGCGTAGGCCTGGTCGGAGCGCTGGAGCCAGACGCCCCCGTGATCGGCGAACCAGTTGAGCGGTTCGAGTACCATGACGAGGTTGTGCGGCTCGAGGAGGGCGGCGCAGCGACGGAGGAGCTCGATGGCGTGGGCCGTCTGGTAACCCTCGGCCAGTCGCCGGCCGCCGTAACGGTTCCAGTTTTCGTTGGATTTGGCCTGTTGGTCGACGGTGCCGGGGACAACGGTCATCCAGCGGGCGCCGCAGCGTTGGGCCACTTCGACCGCGTTGCGCACGCTATCGAGGACCTGCGCCTGGCGGGCCTCGTCGGGCACGGTGAAGGACGGCATTTCAAAATCGGCGTAGGCGACAAAGACGCCCATGCGCATGCCGCGGGCGGCGAGAGCGGCGCCGATGGCTTCCTGTTCGGCGGGGGGGCGACCGCCCATCCCGTTGTCTTCCCAGGCGGTGAACCCCTGATCGGCGGCGAAGGCGATCTGGTCGAGCACATCGGGTCCGGCAAGGGCGCTGAACATGCCGGGGTGCGGGGCGTAGCCGAGGCTGAACGGGGCAGCAGCCGGTGCGGCGGCGGAGGCTTGCGCGAAAAGACGGCGCGGGCCGAGTGCGGCCAGGGCGGCCCCGGCGGAAAGAGTGCGGTGAAGGAAGGCGCGACGTTGCATGGGGGAATAGGGGTGGCGTCGACCAATGCGAAGGGTCAGCCGCCGTTTGACAAGACCTGTCGGGCGGGTCGCGGTTTCCCGCGATGGGGGCGAGGTGCGGCTCAGGGCGCGCGAGCAAGGCGGGAGAGCCCGGCTCGGTTTACGGCAAGGGGGGCCTATTCCGGCGCGGTCGGTTCGGTCTTGCCGCCAACGTGGGCGCGGGCGAGGGCGGACAGCTCGGCCACCACGGCTGCATGGCGCGGATCGTCGACAAGGTTGTGCAGTTCGTGGGGATCGGTCAGTCCGGAAACGTTACCTGCGGTGGGGGCGGCAAGGGGGCGGACTCGTCGAGGTAGAAGCTTGGGTGGGGCGGCTGGTTGTAGGCGGTGTTCTGCCAGGCGATGGCCATGCGGTATTGGGGATCCTGCATGAGGGTGACGAGCCGGTGAGGGGTGGGCAGGGTGGTGGTGTAGATGCGCAGTTCCGAGTTGTCGCGGGCGCGCCAGATGACCTCCTCGCGCCAGTCGCCCCACAGGTCGGCGCTGACGGTTGGGGTGGCCTTGGTGCCGTTGTTGGAGGTGGAGGTGTGGGCGACGAGCAGGGGCTCCATGGATTCCGTTTCCCAGTTCCATTTCACGATGCGGTTGCCGTCCAGCAGTTCGCGCAGCAGGTCGCCGTCCCAGTAGATGCCGAAGTTCACCGGGAATCCGCGCGGCCGGCGCTCCAGGATGACCGTGCCGTCGGCGGCATACAGGCCGTCGACGTTGGCGCCGGCGGCCCACATCTCGGCGCCGGGGAAGCGGGGATCGATGTTGAAGGCGTTGCCGCGGCCCGGCCCTTCGCCGCGGTCGCCGCCCTCCTCGGCGGCCTTGACGGACGGGAGCAGGAAGAGCGGCTGACCGGTGCGGGCATCGCGGAGGTTCATGCCTTCCTGGTCGAAACGCTCCTGGATGCTGTGCACCTCGAGGCCGGGATTGGCGGGAGCGAGATCGCCGACATGCAAGGCGTCGCCATGGCCCCAGCCGGTCGAGTAGAGCGGGGAACCGTCGTCATCGACGACCATGGCGCCGTAGATGACCTCCTGTTTGCCGTCATCGTCGACATCGGCGACGGAGAGCTGGTGGTTGCCCTGGCCGCGCCAGAGGTTGCTGCTGTTGGCCGGGCCGTGCTCGTCGCTGTCGAAGACCCAGCGGGACGTGAGTTGGCCATCGCGGTAGTCCCAGGCGGCGATCACCGAGCGGGTATAGTAACCGCGGCAGAACAGCAGTGAAGGCAGGTGGCCGTCGAGGTAGGCGACGCCGGCGAGGAAGCGGTCGGAGCGGTTGGCGTAGCCATCGCCCCAGATGGCGCTCATCTGCTCGGGCGTCGGGTTGTCGGTGTCGGGGTGACGCTGCGGCAGGTAACCGGTGGTGGCGAGTGCGGCGCCGGTGCGGCCGTCGAAGACGGTGAGGTACTCGGGTCCGCGCACGATGCGACCCTCCATGCGGGCGCGAAAACCATTGGGCGTGACCTCGGCACCGCTGCGGTCGGGGGAGGCGACGGTCGTTTCGCCGCCTTCGCGCCAGTCGGCGGCGGGATCGCCGATGACCTCGCCCGTGCCGTCGATGGTGCCGTCGGCGGTTTTGCAGGCCACCTCGGCCCGTCCATCGCCGTCGAGGTCGGCGACCATGAACATCGTGTAGTGCGCGCCTTCGCGGATGTTTTTGCCGAGATTGATGGTCCAGAGGTGCTGGCCGGCGAGGGTGTAGGCCTGCAGCAGGGTTTCGCCGGTGGGGCCCGCGCGGGAGTTGTCGCGCGGCGTCTGTTCCTGCTTGAGAATGATCTCGTAGTCGCCGTCGCCGTCGAGATCGCCGAGCGAGGCGTCGTTGGGCGTGTAACCCGCGGGGGTATCGATCGGTACCGCGTGGTAGGGCAGGGGAGCGGCGCCCGGACTGAGGGCAAAGGCCGCGCTGGGCTCGCCCTCGGCGCCGTCGACGACTGCGCGGACGGTGTAACGGGTTTCCCGATACAGGGAGGCATCGGTGTCGATGAACCAGGTGCCGGCGGTGAGCGGCTCCGGGTTGACGAGCGCAGTGCCGGCGCGCGGATCGCGGCGCGAGGCGAAGGGACTGTCGGGTGGGATGTCGGGATTGGGCCCGGTCTCGCGGTAGAGGTTGAAGGCGACGCCCGCAGGGTCGTCGGCCAGCAGGCGCCAGGAGACGAAGACCGAGCCGTCGGGTTGGTGCACGGCGGTCACGCCCCGGTTGAGGCGTTCGACCATGGGCTGCGCGGCCAGGGGGGCGGCGAGGAGCGACGCCAGCGCGGCGGCGAGCAGGACGGGTAGGACAAATGGACGGAGGCGGGGCATAAGGGAGTGACGCTATCCGAGGAAGGCGTTTCGGCCACGGAAGCGGGGAATCGGACTGTTCGTCCGTGCGGCTGACCGTTGAGCGCCGTTCGCGGGGCGCGGCTCGCTCAGGGCGCGGGTGCGGCGCGAGGCCTGTGCCGCAATCGTTCGCGGGCGAGGTCGAGATTTTCCCGCACGGCGTCGTCGTGGGGGCGCACCGCCAGAACGGCCTCGTAGTTGGCGATCGCAGCGGCCAGGCGCCCGGTCAGCAGCTGGCAGTTGGCGAGATTGGCGCGGGCTTCGATGAACCCTGGTTCGAGGCGAAGTGCGGTTTGGTAGGCGGCGATGGCGGCGTCGAAGTCGCGGCGGGCGGCCACGAGATTGCCGAGGCTGAAATGAGCGGAGGCGAGTCCGGAGTCACTCCGCACGGCGGCGCTGAGTTCCTGTTCCGCGGCGGCGAAGTCACCGTGATCGAGGAGCAGGTTGCCCAGGGCCAGCCGCGCGCGGGCAAAGTTGGGATCGGCGCGCGTGGCGGCGCGATAGCTGGCTTCGGCCTCGGGGGCCCGGCCGGTGCGTTCCAGCAGCCGGCCGAGGTGGTGGTGGGCCGGCGCGAGACCGGGTTCGGCGGCGACCGCCGAGCGCAGCAAGGGCTCGGCGCCGGTGAAGTCGCGACGTTCGATGAGGAGCGCGGCGAGGTTGGTGGCGGCGTCGTGCGCCTGCGGCTCGAGCTGCAGGGCCGAGCGGTAACGGGCAATGGCATCATCAATCCGGCCGAGACCGGTCAGGGCCTGACCGAGGTTGATGAGGGCGGCGACCAATCCGGGTTCGGCGTCGACTGCGGCGCCGAGATGGCGGGCGGCGCCTTCCCAATCGGCCCGCTGCAGCAACAGGCTGCCGAGTTCGTAGTGGGCGAAGGCGTGGGTCGGCCGCAGGGCGATCGCCCGTTGGAATGCCGCGATCGCCTCGTCCTCGCGACCGGCCTGCCGCAGGGCCGAGCCGTGGTTGTGGTGGGCGCGGGGATTGTCGGGCTGGCGTTGCGCGGTGTTTGCCCAGAGTGCGACGGCCGAACGGTAGGTGTGGTTGCGTGTGATCGTGGTGGCGCCGAGCAGCAGTGCGGCGAGCAGGCTCAGTCCGGCGAGCGTGCCGCGGGGCCGGGGCCGCCGGTGCAGGACTTGAACCGCGGCCGGCACGACCAAAGCGAGCAGCGTGGCCAGTGGCAGATACATCCGGTGCTCGGCGACGGTTTGGGTGGCGATCGGCAGGATGCTGGAGGTCGGGGCCAGCAGGACGAAGAACGCCGTGCCCGCAAATCCGGCCGGGTGGTGGCGCCGCAGGGCGACCAGGCTGGCGCCCGCGAGAACGGCGAGCAGGAATAGTTGGGGCAGCACGGCCGCGGGACCGTCGACGAGGGCAGTGCCGTAGTCGAAAACCTGGCCAAGCGGAAGAAGGGCCAGCCGGAGATAGTGCACGATCGCGGCAGCCTGGGTGAAGCAGTAGGAGAGGGGGTCGATCGAGCTGGCGAATCCGGCGGAGCCGCCGCGGCCCGGATTGGCGGCGACCAGCAGCGCGAGCGGTATCCAGGTGGCGGCGACGGCGGCATGGAGAACGGGACGCTGGCGCCAGGCGGCGCGGAAGGATCCGGCGAGAAAGGTGCGGTCGTAGAGCAATGCCAGCACCGGGGCGGCGGCGGCGGTTTCCTTGGTGCCGACGCCGAGCAGCGCGGAGCCGACGCTGAGAACGGCCCAACGGTGCGCGGCGGGGCCGGCCGCCGGCCCGGCCGTGGCGCTGCGGATGAAACTGTAGAGCGAGAACAGCACGAAGAGGCCGGCGAGGGATTCGGCCCGCTGGGCGAGGTAGGTCACGGCAGTGGCACTGAGCGGATGCACGGCCCACAACAGCGCCACCACGAAGGCCGGTCCCTCGGTGCGGCCGGGGGCGGAGCGGCGCACGATGCCGAACAGGGTAAGGGCGGCCAATGCGTGTATCAGGAGATTGGCGACATGGTGACCGCGCACACCGCCGCCGCCCGCGCGGTGGCTGAGGGCGAAGCTGAAGTTGAGCACCGGCCGGCCGCTGACGGTTTCACCGGCGGTGGACGGCGGATGCAGCCATCCGGGGGGCCATAGTTGGCGAATGGTCGTATTGTCGGCGATCGCGGGGAGATCATCGAACACGAAGGGCGCGTCGAGGGTGTTGACCGACGCGAGGAAAACCGCGCCGACGAGCAGAGCGGCGGCGGTGACAGGGCCAAGGTGGAGGGATGGAGACGGGGCCGTTTTCAGGCGGGAAGCGGGAGGAAACGGATTCAGCGGGGGATCAGTTCGCGATCCTGCAGCCACTCGCGGGCGCGATCGGGCCAGGCGGAAGCAGTGCCGAGGCCGGGCTTCATGGCCATGCCGTGAGGGCCGTGCTGGAAGATGTAGAGTTCGGCGGGAACGCCGGCGGCGCAGAGCGCGGCGTAGTAGCGGAGGGCGTTGGCGACGGGCACGGATTGATCGTCCTGCGTATGGATGACGAGGGTGGGCGGGGTGTCGGCGGTGACCTGGTTTTCGAGGGTGAGCAACGCGCGGCGCTCGGGCGAGGGCTCGTCGCCGAGGATATTCGTGCGGGAGCCCTCGTGGGTGACGCCGTCGTCGAGAGAGATCACCGGATACATGAGGATGGCGAAGTCGGGACGGGCGCTGACGGTGTCGATCTCCGCGCCGGTGCGGCCGTCGGGATGATCGAAGAGGGTGGAGGCGGAGGCGGCGAGGTGGCCGCCGGCGGAACTGCCCATCACGCCGATGCGTCCCGGATCGAGGCCGTAATCGGCGGCATGGGCGCGCACGTGGCGGAGGGCGCGCAGGACGTCCTGCAGCGGGGCGGGGTGCGGGTATTCCTTGACCCGGTTCTTAAGGATGAAGGCGGTGATGCCCTGCTGCGAAAGCCAGCGGGCGTATTGCCAGCCCTCGCGCTCGAAGGAGAGCCGGGCGTATCCACCGCCCGGGCACACGATGACGGCTGTGCCGGTGGGGCGATCAACGGCGGGCGCGCAGTAGGTGAGGGTGGGGACGTGGACGTTGCTGACGCGGCCGTCCTCCCACTGTTCGTCGGCCAGGGTGCCGCGGGCGCCGGGCACGCCTTCGGGCCAGAGGGGAATGACGGTGCCGTCGGCGGGCGGCGCGGCGAAGGTGGCGGCGGCGATGGGCAGCATAAGGCAGGCGAGGAGCAGGGCGCGGCGGTGGACGTTCATGGAGCGGGAGCGAGCGGGGTGAGGGTGACCGGACCGATGAGACCCGAGGGCGTTACCGCCCAGCCTGAGGCATCGAAGGGGCGGTAGCGGATGTTGACGAAGTTGATCTCGTGCATGATGCGCCATTCGACGCCGCGGCGATCCAAATCGCGGATACGGTTGGCCCCGAGGTTGGTGACGTCGATCTCGATGACGTTGATGCCGGGGCGGAGGTGGTCGCCGATGCGCAGGCGGTGGGGCAGGCTCCAGGAGGTGCCGATGGGCCGGCCGTTGAGGGTGACGCGGGCGCTCTCGCGCACATCGCCGAGGTCGAGCAGCCAGTCGGTGGTGCCCGGCGGTGCGTCGGGGCGTTGGAAGGCAAGGCGGTAACGGCCGGTGCCGGCGAAGCGCTGGGCCTCGGCGTCGTCGAGCGAGGTCCAGTCGACAGGTGCGGTGAGGGAGGTGTCGGCGGGGAGGACAGGACCGCCGCGGACGAAGCTCAAGGTCCATGGGCCGGTCAGCGGCTCGGCGGGGCCGGCGGTTTTCAGAGTCGGCCAGTCGGGCAGGGCGCCGGTCGCTTCCCGGGTATGAGCGGCGATGAGCACGGATGCGCCGGCAGCGAGTTGGAGGCGGATTTCGGGCGTGGCATCCGAGGAGCGGAGTGTGGCGGCGCCGGTGAAGCCAGTGAGCGGATTGGTGAGGGCAACGGTGCGGGCGGGCGTACCGAGCGGCAGCCAGCCGTCGAAGTCCTGGCCGGTGAGGTTGGCGACGAAGTAGGCCCAGCCGTCGGCGGTGCGCCGGCGGATGTATTCGAGGCCGGTGCCGGCGAGGGGCTCCGCGGTTGCCCCGGCGCCGAGGAGTGGCGTGGGGAGATCGCCGCCCATGGTCACGTGCCGGGCGGGATCGGCGGAGAGCGTGCGGACGCGGTCGACCAGGTTGGCGAGTTCACGGCGGCGTTCCGGCAGAGTGCCCAGGCCGGGGACGTCCCGCGGCAGATCGGTGAAGTGGACGCGCGCGCCGGTTTCGGCGAGGGCGACCAGCTGGTGCAGGGTGGGCAGCGGCATGTGCTCGACGGGTGGCACGACGAGGGCGCGGTAGCGGTGGCCGGGAGTCGCGAGGGTGCCGTCAGCGTTGGTGGCGGTGGAAAGAAGTTGCTCGTCCGAAATGTAGTCGCAGGCCAGGCCGGCGGCGGCGAGTTCGCGCGCGGTCCGGCCGAAGGGCGAGTCGGTAAGCCAGTCGACGTGGTGGACGGTCAGCAGCTTCACGAGATCGCCGGTGTGGTGAATCGCGTCGGCATAGGGCCAGTAGAGCAGCACCTCGTTGTCGGGTTCGCCGGATTGGAGGACGGACTGGATGCGGGTGACGTAGGCATTGAGTTCCGGGAAGTCGGCCCACCAGGGGTTGTTGGGACTGAACTGGGTCGAGGCGTAGAAGAGCCAGCCGGGCCAGGGGACGTCGGGTGGCGAATAGACGGTGCCGTGGTAGAGGATGTGGTTGATGCCGTTGACGAGCAGGCGGTCGATCTCGGGCTTGGCCATGGCGAGCGAGACCTTCCAGTGCTCGCGCAGCCAGGTGCAGGTCTCGCTGGAGACGAGGGGGCGGCCCATGACGTGGGCGGCGGAGGAGGCCATTTTCATCATGAGCGGCTCGGGCAGGTCGTCGTTGCCGCGGATCTCGGTCTCGTCGCGGCGCATGCCGGGAATGGCAAAGGGGGTGGAGCCGAAGGTCTCGGTTTCGGGGATGTCGACGGCGCCGTAGAGATCGAGCAGGTTGGCCGGGGCGCCGTGCGACTGGTTGCGGGTGAGCCAGCCGCGGGCGTGCGACCACTTGGTCCATGTATCCAGATACTGGAGATGGAGCCGGCCGAGGGTGTCGCGATAGTCGGCGCGGAGGCGGGCAAGATCGTCTTCGGCCATGGGCGCGGCGCCGAGCAGGGCGGCGGCGTGCGGGGCGAGTTCGTAGCCATGCAGGTCGGCAAAGGTTTCGGCGACGGCGGGCGTCCAGCCGGCGTTGTAGTATTCGAAGGAGTCGTGGAACTGGGCGCGCAGTTGCGGGGCGGAGGCCACTTCGGTCAGAGATTCGGCAATCGGAGTGAGGTAGCGTTCCAAGGCGGAGGGCGAGTAGGGATCGACCACCAGCCCCTCGCCGCCGGGTGCCGCGCGCTTGACCGGCATGGCCGTGGGTTTGCCGGTGAGCTGGCCGGCGTCGTCGAGGACAGGCGAGTGGGAGCCATCAGCCGGCGGGACCCACGGGCCGCCAAAGGGCCAGCCGGTGCCGGTGGCCATGTCGACCCCGAGACCGAGGCGCTCGGCTTCGCGCAGGGTGTGGTCGAGGGCCTGTTGCCAGGCGGGGGCGAGGAAGGGGCGGTAGAGGTCCTCGGCCCCGTTGGCGCCGTAGATGGGGGTGATCTCGACCCCGCCGAGGCCGGCCGCGGCCATGGCCTCGAGCTGGGCGGTGATTCCGGCATCGGAGACGGCGTTGCCGGGCCACCACCAGCGGGTCCACGGGCGCGTGGTGTCGGGCGTGGCGGCAGCGAGCGAGGCCGCAAAGGCGGCGGCGGTGGCGGTGAGGCGAGCCAGGTGAAGCAGACGCGATACAGGCGAAGGCGAACGGCGGGGCAGGGGCATGCGGTGGGTATCAAACAGGGGAAGGGCAGGGGCGCGATGGCGAACGCGACGGTGTTTGCTCTGACTGTCAAAAACTGCGTCGCGTGGCGTCGGGTTGGCCTGAACCTAGCGTGCGCCTGTTTCTCGAGTCGGCGTGTTTCCGCCCGGTTCGGATCACGCCCTTCCCCTTTTCTTCCCGCCGCCTCTCCACCCCCTTCGGCTGAAAATCATTTTCCGTGCCCCGTTCACGTGTGGTCTTGCCGCCATCGACGGGCGGGAATCGCGGTTTCTTCCCCTCTTCATGTCCTCTTCTTCATTCACCTGTCCGCGCGTGGCCCTGATCGGGGTCTCCGGTTATGGACGCGTCTACCTGCAGTTGCTGCAGGAGTGCCAGACCCAGGGTCGCCTCGAACTGGTGGCTGCGGTCATCATCAACCCCGAGGAGGAGCGTGACACGCTGCGTTGGCTCGAGGCGCACCATTGCCGGGTGTACACCAGCTATGAGCAGATGCTCGCGGAGCAGGCGGGAAAGCTCGATCTTTGCCTGGTGCCGACGGGAATCCATTGGCACGCCCGCATGACGGTCGCGGCCCTGAAGAACGGTGCAAACGTGCTGGTGGAGAAGCCGCTCTGCGCCTCGATGCAGGAGGTGGCGGAGATCGAGCAGGTCGCGCGTGAGCAGGAGCGTTTTGTGGCGGTGGGCTTTCAGGACTTCTACGAACCGGGCACACAGTGGCTCAAGCAACAGCTGGTCGAGGGATCGATCGGCACGATCGAGTCGGTGCGTTTTCTCGGCCTGTGGCCCCGGGCACGACAGTATTTCCTGCGCAACAACTGGGCCGGTCGACTGACGTCGCAAGGTGTGCCGGTGCTCGATTCGCCGTTGAGCAATGCCTTTGCGCACTTCGTGATGCTGAGCCTGTTTTTTGCCGACCCGCGGGAGAATCGGGCGGCGGCGGCGGAAATTCTCGAGGCGGAGCTTTTCCGGGCTCATGCGATCGAGAGTTTCGATACCGGCGTGGTGCGTTCCCGCACGGCCGATGGGATCGAGCTGTGGTTCGGTGCCAGCCACGCCTGCCGCAGCACGATCGAACCGGTGATCGAGATTCGCGGGTCGCGCGGCGTGGCTTGCTGGCGCTACGAACAGGAAACCTGGCTGCAGAACGAAGCCGGGGCGAAGCAGGCCCACCGGCTGCTGTCGGTCAACGGGGCGCGCCAGCACATGATCGACGCGGTGCTGCGCCGGTTGAACGATTCTGCCACGCGCATCTGCGAACCCGCGATGGCGGCTCGGCACACGAGTTTCATCGAAGCCCTGCACGGCTTCGCCCCGATCCGGGATTTTGATCCGGAGATCATCGACTGGGGGGAGGACCCTTCCGCCCCCACCGCGGTCCCCCTGGTGCGCGACCTCGAGCCCGCCCTGCGCGCCGCGCACACGAGCGGGAGCGCGCTCGCTTCGCGCGACGTGGTCTGGGCGGCCGTCGGCTGAGACGGCCTCGCCGGCGCGTTAAGCGTATCGAATGAGCGGATACAAACACGGCCGGCCGACCGTGTCGGGCTCGCGCATTCATGAACCGCTTGCCGGCAAGCGGAATGTGGAATAATCGGACTGTCCGAGATTGAGGTCATTGTCGTGACCGACCCCGCCACCCGTTATGCCTACTCTGCTTTGAGTGCTGCGGCTTTGATGTCGTGGGGCTTTTGCTAAGCACCCCCTCTCCCTCCCTCAAATCCCGTTCCGGGATCAACCTTGGTCAGTTTCTTTCGATGGTCGCCCCGTGGTGATGATCGGCGAGGCCTGGCCGCACCCAACCCCAAGCTACACATGATGAAGAAACCCTCCAATCCATGGAGCCGGTTTGGTCGCATTCCCCGCGTCCTGCTGGTTCTTGCCCTAGGCTCTTCGGCCTATGCTCAATCGACGGAAAACGAAACCGCTCCGACCGAAGAAGACGAGGACATCATCACCCTCTCGGTCTTCAACGTCGATGCCAGCCAGGACCAGGGCTATTTCGCCCAGAACACCCTCGCCGGCTCCCGCATGCGCACCAACGTGGCCGACCTCGCCTCGTCCATCACGGTGATCACCGCCCAACAGCTCGAGGACACCGCTTCGACGGACATCAACGACGTCTTTCGCTACGAGGCCAACACCGAGGGCTCGGCCACCTACACGCCCGCGATCCAGTCGCTGCGCAACGACGGTGTGGTCGATGTGAATGCCGGTTACACCCACGGCGGATCCGGTATTCCGCAGACCAATGCCATCGCCAACCGCGTGCGTGGTCTCGGTGTGCCGAGTTCCTCCCAGAACTTCTATCCGACGATCGACCAGGTGCCCTTTGATGCCTACAACGTGCAGTCGATCGAGATCAGCCGCGGCCCCAATTCGATGCTCTTCGGCATGGGCAGTCCGGCCGGTATCGTCAACCAGAGCACCGCGCAGGCGGTGGTGAACAAGGACAACTACTCGGCCTCCTTCCGGGTCGACGACCGCGGCTCCTTCCGCGCCTCCGCCACCTTCAACAAGGGGCTCATCGACGACAAACTCGCCATCTACGGCGCCATTCTCTCCGACAACAAGCGCTTCGAGCGCAAGCCGTCCTACGACGACACCACGCGCATGTATGGCGCGCTCACCTTCCGTCCCTTCCAGAAGACGGTCCTGCGCGCCAGCATCGAGTCGTATGACAACGACAACCGCCGCCCCAACACGCTCACCCCGCGCGACTCCGTCACCGAGTGGCGCACCGGCGGCGGCTGGGCCTTCGACAACGCCACCGGCCTGCTGCACAGCACGGTGACCGGCGAGCAGATGGGCCCGATCGCCCTGCGCACCGGCTCCCCGCGCATCGAGGACACGCGCGCCTACATCGAGAGTCTGCCCAGCTACGACCCCAGCCTGTGGAACGACGACCGCACCCAGTATAACGGCGCCAACATCTACGGCGGCAACGCCCTCACCGACCCCAACTCCGTGTTCTACACCCCCGGCATGTGGTTCGGCAACGGCTCCCGCCCGAAGTTGCAGATCCAGGACGGCATCGTGCACAACTTCCAGTATTGGTCGGCCAGCCGCTACAACACGGCCTTTGGCTCGGGCAACACCTACCCGGTCGCGGAGGCCGACATCTTCGCCAACCCCGCCTGGGATGCCGCCTACAACACCGTCTTCACCGAGTCCGGTTTCTGGAGCGCGCCCGAGGGCGTCGGCAGCTACCGCTATCCCGGTGTCTCCGACAAGAGCATCTACGACTGGGAAAAGGTGAACATCCTCCAGTCCAACTTCGCCCACCAGGAGAACACGACCTACAACGTCGAGCTCGAGCAGGAGATCCTCCCCAACCTCAATCTCAGCGCCGGCTGGTTCCGCCAGGACTTCGAGGACGCCGTCAACTACACGGTCTCGCAGCTCAACGTGGCCACCATCTTCGTCGACACCAACATCACCATGCCCGACGGCTCGCCCAACCCCTTCTTCGGCCAGCCCTACGTGCAGGACTTCGATCCTGACCAGTTCGTGCACACCCAGATCAATGACAACTACCGCGCCATGCTCGCGTGGACGCCGGACTTCACCGACAACGACAACTGGACGAAGTGGTTCGGCCGCCACCAGGTGCTCGGCCTGTGGAGCCGCAACGACGTCGCCTCGACCTTCATCCGCAAGCGCTGGTTCGAGATCGAGGACGACCAGATCGAGAACGGCACCATCTTCTGGGCCCAGGACCCGTCCACCGACAACTGGAGCCGCCAGCGCCGCAGCAGCCAGCGCATGTTCTACCTCGGCAATCCCGGCAACCAGCCCTACGGCAGCGTCACCCGCGCCGCCGGCGAGTTCAACAACCTCGCCTACAACGGCCGCATGCAGTACTACGACTACAACCACTCCGAGTGGCGCGGCCTCGGCACGACCATGGGCTTCATCGACATGAGCGCCTCCACCGGTGCCACCGAGCGCATTGTCGACTCCACCAGCTTCGGCCTCACCAGTCACCTGTGGAACGACCGCCTCGTCACGACCTTCGGCGTGCGCAAGGACGAATACCAGGCCCGCAACACCACCACCGGCGCCATCCTCGACGGCCCCGGCGGCAACCAGATCGAGCCGGGCATGACCACCGCCGAACAGTTTGTCGATGGCTGGTTCCAGACCGACACCGTGCTGAAGCGCTTCAACTACTGGGACGCGCTCGACGGCACCACCCGCACCACCGGCGCCGTCCTGCGGCCCTTCGACAACTGGACCGGCATCGAGGATCGGGCCGACAGCGGTTCGCAGTTCCACCAGTTCATCCGCAGCCTCGGCTTCTCCTACAACAAGTCGGACAACTTCAATCCCCCGCCCGCCGCTCAGGTCGACGCCTTCGGCAATCCCTTGCCCAAGCCGACCGGTGAAGGCGAGGACTGGGGCGTGCAGTTCTCCCTCTTCGACGACAAGCTCTTCGCCCGCATCAACTGGTTCAAGGCCACCAACCAGGACGAGCGCACCAATCCCGGTACGTCGATCAGCCGCCTCACCGGCAACGTCGACACCACGCTCTTCCGCAACTGGGCCCGCACGATCGCCAAGATCAACATGGGCTACGATCCGACGGCCGAGGGTTTCGACGACGAGTCCGACTACTCCCAGGCCACGCTCGATGCGCTGGAGGTCGCCACCGCCGAAATCTGGGGCCTGCCCTACGATTACTACACCGACATCGGCAGCATCTACGCCACGCGTGACGCCGTCGCCGAAGGCATGGAGTTCCAGTTGACCTACAACCCGACCCGCAACTGGACGATGAAGTTCACCGCCGGCCAGCAGGAGACCAAGTACTCCAACGTGCTCAAGGAATTCGATGCCTGGTTCGCCGTGCGCAACCCGGTGTGGACCGATGCCCGGGCGGCCGACTACCTGCTGCCGGAGTATCAGGATCTCGCCAGCTACACCATGAACAACGGCGTCGAGGTCGACCTCTCGTCCTTCTGGTCCAGCTACGGCTACAACAGCAACATCCGCCTCGACAATCAGTGGGGCCTCACCAACGCGCAGCTCTACTACGACGGCGTGGTCACCCCGCAGTACGCCATCGCCGCCGACCTCGAAGGTCAGGCCGCGCCCGGCCAGCGCAAGTATCGCTGGTCCTTCCTCACCAACTACACCTTCGACGAGGGCATGCTCAAGGGCTTCTCCGTCGGCGGCAGCACGCGCTGGGAAGACCGCGCCATCATCGGCTACTACGGCCGGCCCAACGAAGCGTCCGGTTCCTCCGACCTCACGCTGTCCGATGTCAGCCGTCCGATCTATGATGACGCCAACACCTACGTCGACCTGTGGGTTTCCTACACCACCAAGGTCTTCAACGACCGGGTGCGCATGAAGACCCAGCTCAACATCGTGAACGCCTTCGAGAGCGGCGGCCTGCGGGTCGTCGGGGTCAATTACGACGGTTCGCCCAACGCCTACCGCATCGTCGATCCGCGGCAGTTCATCCTCTCGACCAAGTTCGAGTTCTGAGTTCCGAGTTAGTGCTCGTCACATCAGGGTATGCTCACACCCCCGGGGCCGCACGGCCCCGGGGGTGTTTTGTTTTACCCGCCCACCGAATAGGTTCCACGCGGGCGGGCGCAGGCGGAATCAGACAGTCCGACCTCGTGGGCGGACTGTCCGAATCGGTGGTCATTGTCCCGGGAGATTCCCTTGGATCATGAGCAAAGGCATCCCGAGCGGGTGTCATCGAGGCACCGCCGGAACCCCGCATCTCGACACCAAGGAACCCGCTCACCCCTCATGTCTGCTCCGTTTGGAATCGGCTGAGAGCTGGCGTGTGCCCTTTGGAGCCGGGAGGCGATCCAAGCCACCCAACCCCCAAGCAAAATGATCTTCCGACGATCTGCCCACGCGGGCCGGCCCTCGCGCCTGCCGCGATCCCTGTTCGCTCTCGCCCTCGTATTGGGCGCGACGGCGAACGCCCAATCGACGAACGACGAGTCGTCTGCAACCGAAGAAGAGGACGAGGATGTCATCACCCTCTCCGTGTTCAATGTTGATGCCAGCCAGGACCAGGGCTACTTCGCCCAGAACACCCTCGCCGGCTCCCGCATGCGCACCAACGTGGCCGACCTCGCGTCGTCGATCACGGTCATCACGGTGCAGCAACTCGAAGACACCGCGTCCACCGACATCAACGATGTCTTCCGCTACGAGGCCAACACCGAAGGCGCCGCGACCTACACCCCTTCGGTGCAGTCGCTGCGCAATGACGGTGTGGTCGATGTGAACGCCGGCTACACCCACGGCGGTGACGGCGTGCCGCAGACCAATGCCATCGCCAACCGCGTCCGCGGTCTCGGCGTGCCCAGCTCGGCCCAGAACTACTACCCGACGATCACGCAGGTGCCGTTCGACGCCTACAACGTGCAGTCGATCGAGATCAGCCGCGGCCCCAACTCCATGCTCTTCGGCATGGGCAGCCCGGCCGGCATCGTCAACCAGAGCACCGCCCAGGCCGTCCTCAACAAGGACAACTACTCGGTCGCCTTCCGGGTCGACGACCGCGGCTCCTTCCGCGCCTCCGCCACCTTCAACAAGGGCATCATCGACGACAAGCTCGCCATCTACGGCGCGATCCTGTCGGACAACAAGCGCTTCACCCGCAAGCCGTCCTACGACGACACCACCCGCATGTATGGCGCGCTCACCTTCCGTCCCTTCCAAAAGACGGTCCTGCGCGCCAGCATCGAGCAATACGACAACGACAACCGTCGTCCCAACACGCTTACTCCGCGCGACTCCGTCACCCAGTGGCGCCTCGGCGGCGGCTGGGCCTACGATGTCACCACCGGCATGCAGCACAGCACCGTGACCGGCGAGGTCCGCGGTCCCGTCGCCCTGCGCACCGGCTCGCCGCGCATCGAGGACACCCGCGCCTACATCGAGAGTCTGCCCAACTACAACCCGGCCCTGTGGAACAGCAACCGCACCCAATACAACGGCGCGCCCATCTTCGGCGGCGCCGCCTTCACCAACACCGCCTCGGTGTTCTACACCCCCGGCATGTGGCTCGGCAACACGAACCGTCCGCGCATGCAGATCCAGGACGGCACCGTGCACAGCTGGTTCTACAACGAAGCCGCGCGCTACCGCACCTTCTTCGGATCGCCCAACGGTCCGATCTTCCCCTACGCGGAAGCCGATATCTTCGCCAATCCGACCTGGGACGACGCCTACAACACGACCTACACCGAGTCCGGTTTCTGGACCGCCACCGGCAACGGCGTGGGCAGCTACCGCTATCCCGGCGTCTCGGACAAGAGCATCTATGACTGGGAAAACGTGAACATCCTGCAGGCCAACTTCGCCCACCAGGAGAACACAACCTACAACGTCGAGCTCGAGCAGGAGATTCTCCCCAGCCTCAACTTCAGCGCCGGCTGGTTCCGCCAGGATTTCGAGGATGCCACCAACTACACCATCTCGCAGCTCAACGTCGCCACCCTCTTCGTCGACACCAACATCAAGCAGGCCGACGGCAGCCCCAATCCCTTCTTCGGCCAGCCCTACGTGCAGGACTTCGAGCCCGACCAGTTCGTGCATACCCAGGTGAATGACAACTACCGCGCCATGCTCGCCTGGACGCCCGACTTCACCAAGAACGACGGCATCACCAAGTGGCTCGGCCGCCATCAGATCCTGGGTCTGTGGAGCCGCAACGACGTCGCCTCGACCTTCATCCGCAAACGCTGGTTCGAGATTGCGGACGACCAGATCGAGAATGGCACCATCTACTGGGCGCTCGATCCGACGACCGACGGCTGGAACCGCCAGCGGCGTTCGTCCGTGCGCAACTACTACCTGGCCAATCCCGGCACGCAGCCCTTCGGCACCGTCACGCGCTCCTCCGGTGAGTTCAACAACCTCGCCTACAATGGCCGTTACAAGTACTACGACTACAACCACTCCGAGTGGCGCACCCTCGGTACCACGATGGGCTACTTCGACATGAGCGCCTCCACGGGCGCCACCGAGCGCATCGTCGACTCCACCAGCTTCGGCATCACCTCCAACCTCTGGAACGATCGCCTCATCACGACCTTCGGCGTCCGCAAGGACGAATACCAGGCCCGCAACACCACCACCGGCGCCATCCTCGACGGCCCCGGCGGCAACCAGATCGAGCCGGGCATGACCACCGCCGAACAGTTTGTCGATGGCTGGTTCCAGACCGACACCGTGCTGAAGCGCTTCAACTACTGGGACGCGCTCGACGGCACCACCCGCACCACCGGCGCCGTCCTGCGGCCCTTCGACAACTGGACCGGCATCGAGGATCGGGCCGACAGCGGTTCGCAGTTCCACCAGTTCATCCGCAGCCTCGGCTTCTCCTACAACAAGTCGGACAACTTCAACCCCCCGCCCGCCGCCCAGGTCGACGCCTTTGGCAACCAGCTGCCCAAGCCGACCGGCGAAGGCGAGGACTGGGGTGTGCAGTTCTCCCTCTTCGACGACAAGCTCTTCGCCCGCGTCAACTGGTTCAAGGCCACCAACCAGGACGAGCGCACCAATCCCGGCACGTCGATCTCGCGCCTCACCGGCAACGTCGACACCACGCTCTTCCGCAACTGGGCCCGCGAACTCGCCATGATCAACCGTGGCCTCGATCCGCGCAACCGGACCGACTTCAACACCGACGGCTGGAGCCAGGCCGAGCTCGACGCGCTCGACGACGAGGCGGCCGAGATCTGGGGCCTGCCCTACGACTACTACACCGACATCGGCAGCATCTACGCCACGCGTGACGCCGTCGCCGAAGGTCTCGAGTTCCAGCTGACCTACAATCCCAACCGGAACTGGACCATGAAGTTCACCGCCGGCCAGCAGGAGACCAAGTACTCCAACGTGCTCAAGGAGTTCGACGCCTGGTATGACGTGCGCTTCCCGGTGTGGACCTCGGCCCGCGCGGCCGATCACCTGCTCCCGCAGTATCAGCAGTTCGCCCAGCCCTTCGAGGCCGACAATGGCATCATGTACAACTACGGCACCTTCTGGGGCAGCTACGGCTACCGCGGTGAAATCCGTCTCGGCAACGCCGACGGCAACGAGAACCCGGAGGATTACTACAACGCCGTCGTCACGCCGCAGTACGCCATCGCCCGCGACCTCGACGGCCAGGCCGCGCCCGGCCAGCGCAAGTATCGCTGGTCCTTCCTCACCAACTACACCTTCGACGAGGGCATGCTCAAGGGCTTCTCCGTCGGTGGCAGCGCCCGTTGGGAGGACAAGGCCATCATCGGTTACTACGGCAAGGTCAATCCGGGCTCCGGCTCCACCGACCTCACCCTGTCCGATGTCACCCGTCCGATCTACGACGAGGCCAACACCTACGTCGACCTCTGGGTCTCCTACACCACCAAGGTCTTCAATGACCGCGTGCGCATGAAGACCCAGCTCAACGTCGTCGATGTCTTCGAGGACGGAGATCTGCAGGTCGTCGGGGTCAACTACGACGGATCCCCCAACGCCTACCGCATCAAGGATCCGCGCCAGTTCATCCTCTCGACCAAGTTCGAGTTCTGATTTCTCAGGTATAGCTAGTTCAGGGTATGCAAGCACCCCCGGGCGTTCCGCCCGGGGGTGTTTTTGTGTAGAGGGAAATCGAGATGGACTGGATTGAGGTGGACGCCGACGTCCCGGCGGCGTTGGCGTGGGAAAGGGCGAGCAGGATGGAACGACCGCGTCCGGAGGCCACGGTCCACCGTGATGTGTCGTCCTGCCGCGACGGGCGGTGTTTTCGCAGCCCGCGTCACCGCCCTCCGCGAACTGTCAGAACCGGGCATCCGTTGCCGGTCGATGAGGCCCCGGGCGCAATGCGCCATCCTCCGTCGGGTTTGCCTCGGCATCGCGGCCGTTACCCGGCAACGTCCTCCGTTCAAGCCCCGTTCCGTCCGCCTGCGCCACGGCATCGGCCGGGCGGTGTCGCCAATTTCTGAATACCCCCTTTGCCCATGCGCTTCGGCAGCCTCCACCTCGTCGACCTGCTCGTCATCTTCGCCTATCTCGCGATCGTCATCTACATCGGCCGGCGCGCCGCCGCCGCCGCCAAGAGCGAGGAGGGCTACTTCCTCGCCGGTCGCAAGCTGGGCAAGCTGTACCAGTTTTTCCTCAACTTCGGCAACGCCACCGACGCCAACGGCGCCGTGAGCACCGCCTCCCTCGTCTACCAGAAGGGCGCCTCCGGGGTCTGGCTCTCCCTGCAGACCCTGTTCATGAATCCCTACTACTGGTTCATGAACCCGTGGTTCCGCCGCGTGCGCCTCGTCACCGTGGCCGACCTCTTCGAGGATCGCTTCGGCACCCGCAGCCTCGCCCGCTTCTACGCCATCTTCCAGATCGTCGCGACCGTCATCGTCATCATCGGCTTCGGCAATCTCGTCGGCTACAAGGTCACCTCCTCGCTCCTGGTGAAACCCGAGGCACGCTGGACGGCCGAGGAACGCGCCTCCGTCGAGGGCTACCGCGAACTGCGCACGCTCGAGGCCGCCTTCACCGCCGGCGAACTCGCTCCGGCCGACGAAACCCGCCTGGAGGTGCTGCGCGATCTCAACAAGCGCGGCGAGCTGCGCAGCTTCGTTTCCTGGCTCGATAGCACCACCGGCAAGTGGGCCTACTACATCCTCTATTCGCTCGTCGTGGGCGCCTACATCGTCATGGGCGGGCTGGAGGCCGCCGCCATCAACGAGGCCTTCCAGGGCACGCTCATCGTCATCTTCTCCATCATTCTCATTCCCTTCGGGCTCTCGGCGATCGGCGGCTGGTCGCAGCTCGCCGAGCGAGTGCCTCCAGAGATGTTCAACCTGCTCGGCGGGGGAGGGGCCGCGAGTATAGGTGCCGCGGAACTTTTCGGCATCTTCCTTATCTCCATCGTCCAGATCCACGGCATCATCGGCAACATGGCCGTCTCCGGTTCGGCCAAGAACGAATTCGCCGCCCGCTTCGGTGCCGTCTCCGGCACCTACGCCAAGCGCATCATGATCATCCTCTGGGCGTTCTGCGGTCTCATCGCCATCGCCCTCTACCAGGGCGTCGACAAGCTTTCCGATCCCGACTCCGCCTGGGGCACGATGTCGCTCCAACTGCTCAAGCCCGGCTTCCTCGGGCTCATGATGGCCGGCCTTCTCGCCGCCAACATGTCGACCATCGCCGCGCAGACCATGGCGGTCTCGGCCCTCTACACCCGCAACGTGCACACGCTCTTCGTGCCGGACGCCACCCCCTCGCAGATCGTGCGCACCGGCCGCTGGGCCATCGTCGTCATCCTCAGTTTTGGCGTCATCGCCGCCACCAACATGAGCAACGTCTACGACATCGTGCAGCTGCTGCTCACGGTCAACGTCCCCTTCGGTGCCTCCGTCGTGCTCATCTTCTTCTGGCGCCGCCTCACCGCCACCGCGGTCTGGACCGCCGTCATCGTCTCGGCCCTGCTCAACATCATCGTCCCCTCGATGGTGGCGCCCAACCTCGACAGCCTCACGCACAGCGAAACCCTCACGCGCCAGGTCGACTTCAACGGTCGTCCCATGCCGGTCTTCTTCGATACCGTGGTGCGCGAGAATCCCGACGACCTCGGCTCGCCGCTCGTCGGCCAAAAACGGCTGCACGTCGAGCTCGTCGTACTCGACAAACTTGGCCTCGACGTGGGCGCCCTTTCGCCCTCCGGCCGCAACGCCGCCCGCTTCATCTACGACGGGATCTTCCCCTTCATCGTGCTCGTGCTGGTGAGCTTCTTCACCCGCCGACCCGACGCGGCCCGCACCAACTTCTTCTTCGGCAAAATGAAGACGCCGGTCGGCGCCACGCCTGACCTCGAGGACGAAGCCATGGCCGAGACCGCGCGCAACCCCGGCCGTTTCGACGAGCACAAGCTGCTCGGCCCCAGGTCCAACTGGGAGTTCACCAAGTGGGACAAGGTCGACGCCATCGGCTTCATCGCCTGCCTCGGCGTCTCCTTCGGCATCCTCGCCGCCTTCTGGCTCCTCCTCCGCGCCGCCGCGGGCTGAGGCGTCGTTTTTGACCACGTATTTCACGGATGACCACGGATAAGCTTACTCTCATCCGTGCCTATTCGTGCGATCCGTGGCTAAGCAGGTTTTTTTACGCTGTAGGGCTGCCGCTTGTCGGCATGCCGCACCTGCCTCTCGGCTCTCCTTCAGCCTGCGGCATGCC
>CBFGUO010000015.1:0-117784 GCA_965652375.1 uncultured Opitutus sp. | reverse complement strand
GGCTCCACACCATCGCCGCTGCCCGTCGCGTCCCCCGTCGGAGGCGACGAAACCATCCTCCTCGTCGAGGACGAGGAGGCGGTGCGCCGCGTCGCCGCCCGTCAGCTGACCAAGCTCGGTTATCGTATCCTGGAATCCGCTACACCCGATGAGGCGCGCCGTCACCTGCGCGCCCACGCGACCGAGATCGACCTGCTGCTCAGCGATGTCGTCATGCCCGGCATGAACGGCGTCGACCTCGCCCGCGAACTCACCGCCACCCGCCCCGGCCTGCGCTGCCTGTTCATGTCCGGCTACACCGAACATCGCCTTGCCGAAGCCGGCGCCGAATCCTCCTCCCATCACTTTCTCGCGAAACCCTTCACCACCGACTCGCTCGCCCGCGCCGTCCGCCGCGCCCTCGACCGCCCCCCTGCTCCACCCCGCCCGTAGGGCCGGCTTCAGCCGACCCTTTCCCCCGGCCGTATCGAACATGTGGTTACGAAGCGCGTTCACCTCCCGACTCCGGTTCGAATCAGCCGGATAAAAGTTGGGAAAGCCGGCGGAGTGCGGCGTGCCGCAAATCGCCGACCCGCAGTAGTCGCCAACGCTAGTTCAGCAGCGGCGCGATCACCAGGCTCACGATCGACATCACGTTGATGAGGATGTTCATCGACGGACCGGAGGTGTCCTTCAGCGGATCGCCCACCGTGTCGCCCACGACACAGGCGCGGTGCGCGTCGGAGTTCTTGCCGCCATAGTTGCCCTGTTCGACGAACTTCTTGGCGTTGTCCCACGCTCCGCCCGAGTTGGCCATGAAGAGGGCCATCAGCACGCAGCCCAACAGCGCGCCCACCAACATGCCGCCAAGGGTCGCCGCTCCGAAACCAAATCCCACCGCGACCGGTGCCAGCACCGCGATCGCGGCCGGCGCGATCATGCGCCGCACCGCGGCATCCGTCGCGATGCGCACGCAGGTCGCCGAGTCGGGCTGCGCCGTCCCCTCGAACAAGCCGGGAATCTCGCGAAACTGCCGGCGGATCTCCTCCACCATCTGCTGCGCGGCCTCCCCCACCGCCGTCATCGTGAGCGCACTCACCAGGAAGGGCACGCTGCCGCCAATGAAGATGCCCGTCAGCACCCGCGGGTCCGACAACAACAACTGAAACCCGTCCTGGTGCGCCCGCACAACGTTGATGAACGCCGCGATGATCGCCAACGACGCGAGCGAGGCCGCCCCGATGGCAAAACCCTTGCCGATCGCCGCCGTCGTGTTGCCCACTTCGTCCAAGGCATCGGTGATGGCGCGCGTCTGTTTACCGAGACCGGCCATCTCCGCAATGCCGCCGGCGTTGTCGGCGATGGGTCCGTAGGCATCGATGCTCATGGTGATGCCGATCGTCGCCAACATGCCGACCGCCGCGATGCCGACCCCGTAGAGTCCGGCAAAATGGCTCGCGCCAAACAGCACCAGCGCCACCACCGCCAGCGGCGCGACGACCGACACCATGCCCACCGCCATGCCGCGGATGATGACCGTCGCCACCCCGGTGCGTCCCGCCGCCGCGATCGAACGCATGGGCGCACCACCCGTGTAATGTTCCGTCGCGAGCCCGATCGTGATGCCGCCGACCGACCCCAGGAGCACGCACATCCATACCGCGCTGCGCACTTCGAGCTGCGCGATCACGCCCGCCGCCGCCGCCACGAACATCACCGCCGCACTCACGGTGCCGATGCGCAACGCCCGCGCCGGCGCCTGGCCCGAGCACAGCTTCACCAGGCCGATGCCGAGCAGCGAGCACACCAGTCCGGTCGCCGCCAGCGCGAGCGGCAGGAACATGAGATTCGCCCGCGAACCGGCGATCGCCTCCCACTGCCCCGCCGCCAGGGTTGCCGCGATCGCCATCGAAGCGATCATGGCATTGCAGTACGACTCGAACAAATCCGAGCCCATCCCGGCGACGTCACCGACATTGTCGCCCACGTTATCGGCAATCACGCCGGGGTTGCGCGGATCGTCCTCGGGAATGCCCGCCTCGACCTTGCCCACCAGATCGGCACCGACATCGGCCGCCTTGGTGAAGATGCCGCCGCCCACGCGAAAGAAGATCGCCACCAGCGACGCGCCCATCGCGAAGCCGTGGATGATGTGCACCTCATGCGTCGTATCGCCGAACCACAGGAACAAACCGCCCACGCCCACGAGTCCCGTCGACGCCACCGTGAGGCCCATGATCGCACCGCCGAAAAAGGCTGTCGTGAGCGCCGCGCCCGAGCCTCGCGTGTGCGCCGCCACCGTCGTGCGCACGTTGAGGTGCGTCGCCGCATACATGCCGATCCAGCCGGCCAGCGACGAAGCGCCCGCCCCCAGAAAGAAGGCCAGCGCCTCCCAATGGTCCTTGAAGAACAAGGCCGCCCCGACGACCAGCGCGAAAAGCCCGATGAGCCGCAGCTCCCGCCGCATGAAGATCATCGCGCCGGCGTGGATGTCGCGGCCGATCGCCGCGACGCGTCCCTCGCCCGCGGGCAGCCGGGAGAGACGCCAGAACAACCCGCCCGCCACCGCCAGCCCGGCGAGACCGAGCACGGGGACGAGCACATGGAAGGGATTCATGGTGGGGATGGGCTCCGGGATTCAATAACCCTTCATGGTCTGGGCCGAGTGCCACCAGAGATGGTGGTCGCGCTCCAGCACGTCTTCGTCGGGAAGCGGGAAGTAGCGCATTTCACCGGCGCCGCCCACGAAGAGGCCGCTCCGCACAAGGTAGAAGAGCAGGTCCGGCCGCAACCCGCGGTTCACGATTTTCGTCGGCTGCCCCTTGGTATCGAGCGCACGAAAACATTCGCGGATGTGATCCGACTGCGAGTAGGGCGTATCCGGCATCTTGCTACGCTCCGGCCGGTAGGCCAGTCCGCCGATCTTCAGGTCGATGAAGGCGATCGCCGGCACCGACACGAAGGCCTCGGGATTGGTCACCGCCTCGCAAAACTCCCGTGGCCGCAAGCGGGTCGCCACCCGCGGGTAAACCGGCCCGAGTTCCTGATAGAGGAAGTTCACCTCCTCGTCGTCACGGGGCGTCCACTCGGCCGCGGCCAGACCGAGGGTCGCTCCGGCCGGCGTGGTGAGAAAGGCCTGCGTGAGCGCGGCGTAGGGCACCCGGCCGAGCACGTTGTGAATAGCCACATACACCGAGCGACGCGGCGAGCCATCGGGATGCGGCGTGCAGCGTGGCAGGGCCTTCGACATCCGAAACACCTCGAGGTCCGCCGCCAGATCGACTTCGATGAAGACCGCGGGGCCTTCGATCTGGCGCTTGGCCCCGGTGGCGAGATAACGGCCGAACTGGGCCGGCGACAGCTGCGAGAGAATGAGCGCCTCGGGTATGAGGCTGAGGTAGAGATGGGTTTCCATACGGCGGGGTGACCGATGCTTGCCGGACACTAGCCGAAACTCGCCGAAGGAAAAGCCGGAAGCCGCGATTATGGCCGGGCGACTTCGATCAACAGCACCCAATCGTTGCCCCGCGCGGGTTCGAAGGGCGGGTCAAAGTCCAACTCGCCGCCCGCGAGGTCGGAGGTGAGAGCGATTCCGTGACCGGTCCGGGGATCGATCCAGCGCGCCGCACGCGTGCCGGCCGTCAGGCCGCTGAGGTCCAGCGCGAAGTTTTCGCCATACGGCGAGTAGGCCAGGGCAAAGCTCCCTTCGCGATCGATTGCCGCCAGCACCGCCGCTGCCGGCTCCGCGGGTCCGTCACGCACGGCGTCGGGGGCCGGCCCGAGACGTTGCCAGGGAAGCCCCTGAAGGACGCGGCGCATGACGCCCATCTGCCAGGCCGCCGGATGATCCAGCGCTTCGCGCCAAGGCGTACGCACCCAGGAAATCGGAGCACGATCGGGCGTCCACATCTGCCACACCGCATGATGACCGTAGGTATGTCCGGCGGCTCCCGCGAGCATGCCCCACCAGGCGGCGCGCCGCGGTTCGAAGTCACTGAACCAGCCCAACTCCTCCGGCTTCCAATTCACCGAGTGATCCTCGTAACAGGGTTCGCCGTCGAGCACCGGCTTCACCGGCTCGAGCGCGCGGTCCGCCGTCACGCGACGGAAGTTCAAGTCGTCGCGGTGGCTGTGGCCCGACTGAAACAAATTGAAGTCCAGCCACTCGCGCTCATGCCAATCACGCGAGGAGGACGAACCGCCCTGCGGATGGTAGGTGATGAGCTGTGTGTCGCCCACGGCCTCGCGCAACCCCGCCGCCATCGCGTCGACGATGGCCACGTCCTCGTCGTTCTCCGGCAGGCGATCGCCGCCCAGCACCCACACCACATCGGCGTCGCGATAGCGTTCGCCCGCCCAATGCCCGTAGGCGCGGGCGTTTTCCGGCGTGAAGATCTCCGGGCCCACCCCCCACTTGCGGTTGAACTTGTCGCCCCAGGTGGGCAGCAGCGCCATCGTCAGCCCGAGGGCGTTGCCCCGCGCGACAACCCGATCGACATGCGCAAAGTAGGCTTCGTTGGGCCGCGTCGGATCCAGGTCCATCAACGGCAGGTCGCCGTTGGCGTTGGGCACGGTGAGCCCTTCCAACTCTGCCAGCAGCACGCACTGAATGACGGTGAAGCCCTTGTCGGCGCGATTGCGCAGGTAGTGATCGGCCTCCGCAAAATCGAGTCGGTGGAACAATTCCCACGCCGTGTCGCCGAGCCAGAAAAACGGGCTCCCATCGGTGCGTTCGAGATGGCGCCCATCGGCGCTCACCCGCAGCCCGGGCGCCGCGATGGCGGCGCCGGCGAGCAGCCCCGTCAGAACCCATCGCGCGAGACGTTGCCGGGAAACCCACAATCCCAAGGTCGAAGTCATGCCGGCACTCTGGCGGGCGGAACGGCGGACTCAAGCGATCGGTCCTGCCCTGTTATTTTCGCCCAAACTTAATTTCATTGTTGCTTAATTAATCTACCGGTTAATTGCTTTCCCCATGCAGAGTCTTCTCGCCCTGGCCGACCCGACCCGCCGCCGCATCGTCGAACTCCTCGCCGAGGGCGACCGCACCGCCGGACAACTCGTCGACGAATTCGACCTGAGCGCCCCCGCCATCTCCCAGCACCTCAAGGTACTGCGCGAGGCCGGCCTCGTCTCCGTGCGCGCCGAGGGCCAGTCGCGCATCCAGTCCCTCAACCCCGGCGGCTTCGACGAACTCGACGCGTGGCTGCAACGCACGCGCTCGATGTGGTCGCGCAGCCTCGATGCCCTCGAACGCGAGCTGCGCGCCGAAGACGCCGCCAAGGCCCGGACCCAACCCTCCCGCAAACGAAAATCATGAAAGCCGACCAACCCTACGGAACCTTCAATGGCCCGGCCGAAGTGCGCCTCGTCCGCCGCCTCCCCGGTCCCATCGAACGCATCTGGGACTACCTCACCGATCCGGACAAACGCGCCCGCTGGTTTGCGGGCGGTCCCATGGAAGCCCGCGCCGGCGGCAAGGTAGAGCTGCACTTCCAGCACAAGTGCATCGCCCCCGACGAGACCCCGCCCGCCCCGTATCAGGAGATGCATGAAAAAGGCATGACGCTCTCGGAAACCATCCTGCGCTGGGAGCCGCCGCATGTGCTGAGCTACACCTTCGACGAGGAGTGCGAAGTCACCTTCGAACTCAGCGCCGACGGCGACCAAGTGCTGCTCGTGCTCACCCACCGCACCCGCAACGGCGAGCCCACCGACCTCTCCGGCTACGCGAGCGGCTGGCACGTCCACTTTGCCATCCTCATTGCGATTCTCGAGGGCACGCCCCGCCCGCCGTTCTGGGCGACGCACGCCCAGCTCAAGGCCCACTATCAAGCCGCCCTCGCTGACCTGAAGGCCTGAGCGGCGCCTGGCCCGCCCCGGTCCGCCCTTCTTCGCGCCGTCCCCGTCTGTCGCCGCGCCCTCCGCTGCGCCCCGGGCGGAGCTTTGTCCGAAAGCCTCACCCTCACCCGTTGAACACCATGAACACAACCACCATGCCCGTCTCCTCACCCTCCACCCCAGCGCCCACCGTCGTCCCCGCCGACCAATGGCTCGCCGCCCGCCGCGCCTTGCTGCGCGAGGAAAAGGAACTCACCCGCCTCCAGGATCAGGTCGCCGCCCGCCGCCGTGCGCTGCCATGGGTGCGCGTGGAGACCGACTACGTCTTCGCCGGACCCCACGGTCCCGTGCGCCTCGCCGATCTGTTCGGTCCGCACCGCCAGCTACTGGTGCAGCATTTCATGTATGGTCCCGGCTGGGAGGAGGGCTGCAAGAGCTGCTCCTTCATGATGGATCATTTCAACGCCGCCGCGGTGCACCTGCCGGCCCGCGACACCGCGTTCGCCGCCGTTTCGCGCGCGCCGCTCGCGGAGATCCTGCCCTTCAGGGAACGCATGGGCTGGGACGTCACCTGGGTCTCCTCGCACGACAACGACTTCAACTTCGACTTCCACGTCTCGTTCCGTGACGAGGAACTCGCGCAGGGCGAAGTCGACTACAACTACGGCCGTCAGGCCTTCCCCTTCGAGGAAGCGCCCGGCGTGAGCTGCTTCGCCCGCGACGCCGCGGGCGACGTTTACCACACCTATTCGACCTACGGCCGCGGCGTCGAATTCATCATGGGCACCTACCACATCCTCGACCTCACCGCCCGAGGCCGCGACGAGGATGGCCTCGAATACGGCATGGAATGGGTGCGCCACCACGATCGCTATGGGCGTGCCTAAACCCGCCCGGACCCTCTGCGTCGGCGCCTTGCTTCTCTTCGCGCCGAAGTGCGTCGGCTGCCTGCTGGCCTACGCCGGCCTCGGCCCCGCGCTGGGCGCCGGCGCTCTGGAGCTCTGCGGGGTGTCCGCCGACAGCGGCCTCGCCGGCTGGCGCTGGGAGCTGGCTGTCGTCGCGGGCGCGCTCACGATCCTGGTGGTGCAACGGTTTCGGCGGCTCCGCCGAAGCCGGGGCGCCTGACCGCCGCGCGTCATTCGTCCCGCCTTGCGCTTCGCCCAACGTCGGCGACCTTGGCGCCATGACATATCAACCCTCCGCCGCTCTGCTCGATAAATACGCCGATGTGCTCATCAACTTCGCCCTCAACAGCGGCGAAGGCGTGAAGCCCGGCGAGGTCGTGCAGCTCCGTGTCACCGAGGCCGCCAAACCCCTGCTCGTCGCCCTCCGCCGCGCCGTACTCAAAGCCGGCGCCCACCCGCTGGTCTTCTTCACGCCCGACGACTTCGCCCGCGAGTTTTACGAACTCGCCAGCGATGAACAGCTCGCGTTCTTCGCCGAGAAATTTCACCGCGGCACCATCGACCAGATCGACCACACCGTCGCCATCCTGGCCGAGACCGACAAACAGGAGCTCGCCGGCATCCCGTCCAAGAAGATCATGGCCGTACAAAAGGCGCTGAAGCCCTACATGGACTGGCGTCGCGCCAAGGAAAATGCCGGCGACTACACCTGGACCCTCGCCATGTATGGCACCCAGGCCATGGCCGACGAGGTGGGCATGAGCCTTGAGGACTATTGGCAGGAAATCATCCAGGCCTGCTATCTCGATGAGGATCAGCCGGCCGAAAAATGGAAGGCGCTCTACACCGATCTCTACGCCATCCGGGACAAACTCGACGCCCTGCCCATCGACCGGCTCCACGTCGAGGCCGAGAACACCGACATCTGGGTGAAGATCGGCGCCCATCGCAAATGGCTCGGCGGCTCCGGCCGCAATATTCCCAGTTTCGAGCTGTTCATCTCCCCCGACTGGCGCGGCACCGAGGGGCGCATCCAATTTACCGAGCCGCTCTACCGCTACGGCTCACTCATCGAAGGCGCGTATCTGGAAATCAAGGACGGCTGCGTCACCCGGGCCACCGCCACCAAGGGCGAGGATCTGCTGCGGGAAATGATCGCCGTGGAGAACGCCGACAAGATCGGGGAGTTCTCGCTCACCGACCGCCGCTTCTCGCGCATCACGAAATTCATGGGGGAAACCCTGTTCGACGAGAACGTCGGCGGTCAATGGGGCAACACCCACCTCGCTGTCGGCAGCGCCTACCGCGACAGCTACACCGGCGATCCCGCCACGGTGAGTGAGGAGCAGTGGGCGGAGATGGGCTACAACAACTCCGTCGTCCACACCGACATCGTCGCCACCAGCAACCGCGTCGTCACCGCCCACCTCACCGACGGCACGACCCGCGTCATCTACCGCGACGGCGAGTTCACGGTCTGAGCCGCGTCCCGACGGAGAACGGACGTCCTCGTCCGTTTGCCCCTGCTGGCGCTCCCACTCCACCGCAACGTAAACGGACGGGGACGTCCGTTCTCCATCGAATCACCGAAAGCGATTCAGCGCGCGATTTCGGACCGCCCCCTTCAATCCCGATACGGCGAGGGCCAGCGGGCCAGGTAAGCCGTCTGCGCCTCCTTGTCCGGGATGCGCACGCGCCATTCGTCGGTCATCCAGTGCGCCGGGAAGGCCGCGTCGAGTTGTTCGACTTCGACGCGGGCCGCCTCGGCATCGACATGGAAGTACGCCCGCCACGCCCCGCAGCCGATCTCGAGTCGGCCGTCATGACGTTTGCGGATGCGGCGCGTGCGGTGCGGCCGCGGATCACGCGCCAGGACGGCCAGCACGTGCGCCCGAAAATCCACGCCCCAATGCGTTGCCAGCCACTCCGCCTGCTCCTCGGCCAGCGGCGTCCAGGTCACCGCAAAGGTGGGCGGAGCGGACAAAGCCGCCTCGACCTCCGTCGTCCAACCGCCCCGCGCATCGGGCAACGCGTCATAGGCGGCGATGTACGGTTTGATGTCGAGGATGGGCGTGCCGTCGACCAGATCGCAGGCCCCGAGCAACAGCCGGCCGGGCTCAACCCCGATCAGCTCGACGACCGACATGCCCAGCGGATTGGGTCGGTGCGGCGAACGCGTCGCAAAGACCCCGCGCCGCTTCTTGGGACCGCGCGGCGGCAGCACCATCGGGCGCCAGGTCGTGTTGCGATGAAACCACGACACCAGCCAGACATGGGAAAACCCGTCGAGGTCGCTCAGGCCGCGCGCCAGCTCGGTCCCCGGCATCAGCTCGACCACATTGCGCTCCTCGAGGGCTTCGCGCCGCGGCTGGTGCGCCGCGTGAAACTTCAGCGGTTTCGCCGCCCGCAGGACACCAATGGGTTTGATCGTAAGGGAATCGTTCATACGCGCATGTCCGCCGAAACCGCGGTCAGGCTGCGCCGCCCAGCAGCAGCCTGCCGCCGACCCGGTGCAAGCCGGAAAGCTTGGGCTTTCGCTCCGTCGCGCGATCTGTCAGCCGTGGGGCCATGAACCTGTTTAGCCGCAATACAAGCCTGGGGCTGATCGCCGGGATGCTGGTGCTCGCCGGCTGCGCCACCTCCGACTTTTCCGCCGAACGCATCCTGCGTTCGGCATCGGCCGTACCCGATCATTTCCTGGTGGGTTCGCCCCACTCGGACGAATTGACCGAACCCGCGCCGGGCACCGGCTGCCGCAGCCCGATGGTTGATCCGCGCGACGGCACGCGGCTCCTCCTCGTGCGCTCGAGCGACGGCATGGGCGACTACGCCGTGCCGGCCGGCCGCTACGACGTCGGCCCCGGTGAGTTGCTCCGCCTCGACTGCGCCACCGGTCACGCCCTCGGCGTGGTGAAGGAATAAGGCAACCTCACCACGCCTCGCCCCTACTCCAACGGCATCGGGCTGGTGCGCTGGCAGAGCTGGATCGCGATGCCCCAAGGGTCGCGCAGCATGATCAGCCGCGAACCATCAGGCGTCGTTTCGTCCTTCGCCAGGGTCGCACCGGCCGCTTGGAGGCGCCCGGCCTCCGCCGCTGCATCCGCCGCGACGAAGGCAAAGTGAAACACCAGTGGGTCCGCCCCCGCGAAGTCCATCACCGGCGCCGCCGGGTTGTGGTACACCTCCAACATCGTGCGGCCAGTGGCGTCGGCCAAAAAGTGGGTCTGCGTCGCGCCTCCCACCGCCCGGGCGACACGCAATCCGAGGTGGCGCTGATACCAGTCCAACAGCGCCGGCACATCCGGCACGTTGAGGGCGAAGTGTTCAAAGGTCATGCAACGACACTGGGTCCGCCCGACCGAAATTCAACGACCGTAGCCTCTTCGATCCCGTCTTTGTTCGTGGTCGGCCGAGCCGTGGATTGCACAGCGCCCGATTGCCGGTGTTCGCTACGACCATGCCCAGCACGATCAACGGTCCCGACGGCAAACCTCGCTGCGCCTGGTGCGGCGCCATTCCCGAGTTCATTCCCTACCACGATGCCGAGTGGGGCTTCCCGGTCGGCGACGACGTTCGGCTCTTCGAAAAAATCTGCCTCGAAGGTTTCCAGTCCGGCCTGAGCTGGCGCACCATCCTCAACAAGCGGGAGGCGTTCCGCGCCGCGTTCTGCGGCTTCGACTTCCATCGCGTCGCGACATTCACCGAGCGCGACGTGCAACGCCTGCTCGACGACGCCGGCATCATCCGCCATCGCGGCAAGATCGAGGCCGCCATCAACAACGCCCAGCGCGCCGTCGAACTCGTCGCCGAAACCGGCACCCTCGCCGCCTACTTCTGGCGCTTCGAACCGGCGACCAGTGAGCTCGCTCCGCCCCAGACGCTCACGACTTCTCCCGCGTCAATCGCGCTGTCGAAAGACCTGAAAAAGCGCGGCTGGAAGTTCGTCGGTCCCACCACGATGTTCGCCTTCATGCAGGCCATGGGTCTGCTCAACGACCACGTCGAAGGCTGCGTGTCCCGCCCTCGCGCCGCGAAGGCCCGCCGCGCCTTTCGCGTGCCTTAATGTGGGTGTAGCCGCAAACAAAGTGGCCGCGGCATCCTGCCGCGGCGACACTGCCTCTCGGACTCGTTCCCCGATTCGTGCCTGGGCCAGTAAACCGTGGCTCAGTCCCTCCCCATTCCCACGGATGAAATTTCACAAACCTGTATCTATCGGATAGATAAGACACAACGACCCGCGCATTATTGTCGCCTCCCACTGGCGGATGGCAGGAATCTTCAAGGCCATGCCGCCCCCGGACCGCCCCGCTCCCCGCACCCCCACCGACCCCAATCTTTCCGAGGGCCCGTAAAGGGGTCAAGGGCCCGTAAAGGAGGGCCCGTAAAGGGGTCAATGTGATAATCGTGAATCGAGGGCTCAGGCGAAATTCCCGAATCTGTTTGGTCGAAATTCAATAATATCACATTGCCCCCTTTCTCTTCTTCATCATCGCACCGCCAAGCGATGCCTACCGCATGCCAATCACCCAGCCGATTTGGGCAACAGCCCCCTATAGCATTGACCCCTTTTTCGGCCCCCTTTCGGGATTCCGCACTCGCCCAAGGCACGAAAGGGCCCGTAAAGGGGTCAATGTGATAATCGTGAATCGAGGGCTCAGGCGAAATTCCCGAATCTGTTTGGTCGAAATTCAATAATATCACATTGCCCCCTTTCTCTTCTTCATCATCGCACCGCCAAGCGATGCCTACCGCATGCCAATCACCCAGCCGATTTGGGCAACAGCCCCCTATAGCATTGACCCCTTTTTCGGCCCCCGTTCGGGATTCCGGACTCGCCCAAGGCACGAAAATCGCTCAACTAACTCCGTCGTCTCACCCAACGCCAATCGGCCTCCTCCTCGAGGCGCGATTTTCACTCCCCGAACGTTCACCCTTCCCCCTTACCCCCCCACCCCCAGCACGCCGCTGAAAAGTAGTTTCCTATCAGTTGGAAATTCCGCCCCGGCAAAAAGGGTGGCCGCGCGGTGAACACCCGGATGCAGGTTCCCATTCAATTCAACATCACTGACCGACGATCTCATCATGGCTGTCTTCTCCCCATTCTCTCGCTTTACCCGCACCTGTGTCGCCGTCGTTGTTGCCGGCCTTCTGGTTCCGGTATCGCTTCACGCCCAGATCCGCGAAGCCCCCAAGAATGAAATTTCCGACGATGTTTCGGAAGCTCTGGGCAAACTGCAGGAACTGACTGCCCCGGAATCCAACCGCTACGACGAGGCCCTCGCCCTGATCGACCAGTTGATCGCCCAGGCCAATCCCGAAAGCTACGACGTGGCGGTCCTCAACCAGGCCAAGGTCCAGGTGCTGCTCAAGCAGTTAAACTACACCGGCTCCATTCAGCCGCTCAAGGACTCCCTTCGGCAGGACCGCGCCTACGGCGTCATGACCATTGCCAAGACCAGCAGCAGCCGCGCCATCGGCCAGGGCATGACGGACCTGTTCGACATCGCCAACCTCGACCAGCAGCCCACCCCGCGTTTCCAGTCCAAGCCGGTTTATCCGTTCGAAATGCGGCGCGCCGGCATCACCGGTGAGGTCCACGTGGCCTTCATCGTCGATAACAAGGGCAAGGTGGTGCAGGCCTACGCGTTCCGCTCGTCCCACCGCGAGTTCGAACAGCCCGCCATCCAGGCCGTTTCCAAGTGGAGGTTCCGTCCCGGCAAGAAAGACGACCGCGCGGTGAACACCCGGATGCAGGCCGCGATTCAATTCAACATCACCGACTGACGGACGCGACAAGGGGCCGAAAAGAGAGAGGGAAAAGGGGTCAATGAGGCTCCAGCGCGATTCCCGAGTTCGTCTGGTCGAAATTCAAGCCGGAAAAGGGTCAGGCCTTGGGGTTTGGGGTTCGACCAAGCTCGTGGTCCAGCTTGGGTCGGGTTGCGCCGAGCGGCAGCGGTATGATCCGGAGATAGGTTCCTGCGCCAGTAGACCGGCCCGTCGCTTCACCTGAACGACCACCTCGACGGTGGGCGGGCTTTGCAATCGCTGCGACCTTCGTGTATTGCCGCCCACCCATGCCTCGCCGCTATCCGCCCATTGTCCGTGCCGTGCGCACCCGCGAAGCGCTCAACGCGCTGCAGCTGCGCCTGGACTCGTTCGGCGATTTGCCGCGTCGCAACGGCTTTCAACTCTTCAAACAGGGCGCCGTCACCGAGGTCTCCTCCGTCGCCGATCATCTCGTGAGCGCGACCGTGACGGGCTCCGCGGCGCAACCGCACACGGTTACCCTCTTCCTGACCCGTGGCGATTGGACCGCGCGCTGCACCTGCCGCGCCCGGATCGACTGCGAACATGCCTACGCCGCCGGTCAGGCCTGGATCGCCAAGGTGGAAGCCGGTCGACCCGACGGCCGCGATCCGGCCCAGATCGATCCGACCGCGACCGCCCGCCGCGACGCCACCTTGCCACCCGCCGGCGATCGCGCCCTCGAGGCCGAACTCGGCCGCTGGCTCCGAAAGCCGGAAAAGGGTCAGGCCTTGGGGTTTGGGGTTCGACCAAGCTCGTGGTCCAGCTTGGGTCGGGTTGCGCCGAGCGGCAGCGGTATGATCCGGAGATAGGTTCCTGCGCCAGTAGACCGGCCCGTCGCTTCACCTGAACGACCACCTCGACGGTGGGCGGGCTTTGCAATCGCTGCGACCTTCGTGTATTGCCGCCCACCCATGCCTCGCCGCTATCCGCCCATTGTCCGTGCCGTGCGCACCCGCGAAGCGCTCAACGCGCTGCAGCTGCGCCTGGACTCGTTCGGCGATTTGCCGCGTCGCAACGGCTTTCAACTCTTCAAACAGGGCGCCGTCACCGAGGTCTCCTCCGTCGCCGATCATCTCGTGAGCGCGACCGTGACGGGCTCCGCGGCGCAACCGCACACGGTTACCCTCTTCCTGACCCGTGGCGATTGGACCGCGCGCTGCACCTGCCGCGCCCGGATCGACTGCGAACATGCCTACGCCGCCGGTCAGGCCTGGATCGCCAAGGTGGAAGCCGGTCGACCCGACGGCCGCGATCCGGCCCAGATCGATCCGACCGCGACCGCCCGCCGCGACGCCACCTTGCCACCCGCCGGCGATCGCGCCCTCGAGGCCGAACTCGGCCGCTGGCTCCGCGCCCTGCCCGAACCGGAATCCGCCGCCGCCGCGCCCGGACGCACCCTTTTCGCCGACGTGCACGACCTGCGCGTGCGCCTCGATCTGCTCGGCAACTGGCTGGTCGAAACCCGAGCCGCGGCGGACAAACCCTGGAAGTCCCCCAGCAAAGCCTGGCTCACCCACCTCGCCGCCCTGCGCCCGGCCGATCTCGAGTTTCTGCCACCCGCCCCCGGCGCTCTCGCTGCCGCCCTCGCCGCCGAGTTTCGCCTCCAGCCCAACGGCTTCAATCCGCGCCAACCGCTCCCGGCCGACTCCGTGGCCGGCCTCCTGCGCAGCGTCGCCGCCCGACCCGCCCTCGCCCTGCACGACGGCCGCCCGCTCACCGTCGAGCCCGATCCGCTCGTGCCCGAGGCCACGGTCAACCCCGACGACGCCGACCGCTACGATCTGCACCTGGTGGCCCCCGACGGCCGCCCCGCCGACACCGCCCGGCTCGTCGCCGCCCAACCCGAGCCGCTGTACCTGTTCGAGGGCGACCTGTGGCGGGGCCCGCCGCCCACCCCGGCCGCACCCCTGCCCGTGGCCGCGCTCAGCGACGCCCGCATCCTGCCGCGCCTGCGCGCCCTCGGTCTGCGCCTGCCCGCCGGACATGCCGCCGAGTTGCGCGTCGTTCGCCTCCGACCTCATCTGAAATGCTGGCTTTCCCCCGCCATCGACGGCCAGGAACGCGACTTTCAAGCCCAACTCACCGCCCGCTGTGAGGATCCGCCCTGCGAACAACAGTTCACCGGCGACGCGATCGGTTGGAAATGGAATCCCAAAGCCCTGCCGCCGCCGCGCGTGGCCGGAGTGGCCGCCCTGGACTTCGACCTCTCCGCCGCCGAGGAGGCCAGCGCCCGCTTCGGCGGCTTTCGCCTCACCTGGGACGGCTGGGCCGAGTCCTGGCTGCGTCCGGTCACCGACGACTTCGCCGAAGAGTTTCTCGCCTGGCACGACCGTCAGTCACGCGAGCTTTCCATCGATGTCTCGCCCGAGCTCGCCAGCCTGCTGGGCGCACCGCTGCAGGCGCGCGTATCCACTTCGCTGGCACGCAACGCCTCCGCCGAGCAGGACTGGTTCGGCCTCAGCGTGGGCCTCAAGGTCGAGGACACCAAACTCACCGCCGAAGAAGTCGCCCTGCTCGTGAAGGCCCAGGGCCGCTGGGTACACCTGCCGCGCCAGGGCGGCTGGCGCCGGCTGAGCCGCGACGTCCAATGCGATCCGCTCATCGCGGCCGCGCTGGAGCGACTCGGCCTGGGCTTCGGCGACGTGCTCAACAGCGGCCGACCGCTCAAGCACGAGGTGCACATCCTGGAGATGGCGCTCGAGGCCGAAGCCCTCGCCGACCGCGACAACGTATTTACCCACCTCCTGCAGGACCGCGCCGCCCAACTCCGCGCCCTGCCGCCCCCCGCCGTGCCGACCAGCCTGCGCGCCACGCTGCGGCCCTACCAGGTGGAGGGCTTCCATTTTCTCGCCCACCTTTCGGCAAACGGCCTCGGCGGCATCCTCGCCGACGACATGGGCCTGGGCAAAACCGTTCAAACCCTCGCCTGGCTCCTCCACCTGGCGGAGCGGAAATCCACGGAGCCAACCCAAAATCCAGATTCCATACCGAGCGCCAGCGACACCCCGCCAATCCAAAATTTCAAAGCGCTCGTCGTCTGCCCCAAGAGCGTGATGCACACCTGGCTCACGGAGACACAACGCTTCGCGCCGGACTTTGCCATCGCGTCCTTCGATCCCATGCAGCGCCGCGCCGCCGTCGCCGACACCGGTCCGCGCCTGCTGGTGGCCAACTACACGCAACTGCGCCTGCACGCCACCACCTTCCGCGAAGTTCCCTGGGACGCGGTGGTGCTCGACGAAGGCCAGTTCATCAAGAACCCGCGCAGTCAGGTGGCCGTGGCCGCCCGCTCGCTGCGCGCGCGCCGTCGCGTCATCCTCACCGGCACGCCGGTCGAAAACCGGCTCTCCGATCTATGGAGCCTGTTCGCCTTCGCCCAGCCCGGGCTGCTCGGCGACCAGGCCGGGTTTCGCCGCCAATACAGTGAAGTCGATCCCGGCGCGCTCGAGTTGTTGCGCCGCCGCGTGCGCCCCTTCCTCCTGCGCCGCACCAAGGCCCAGGCCGCGCCCGATCTGCCGCCGCGCACCGAGGACGAAATCGTCATCGATCTCGAGGGCGACCAGCGCCGTCTCTACGACGCCGAACTCAAACGCGCCCGCGCCTCGCTCCTCGGCATCGATTCGCCCAAGGAACTCGACAAAGTGCGCTTCCACGTCCTCGCCAGCCTGCTGCGCCTGCGCCAGATCTGCTGTCACCCGGCGCTCGTCGATCCCGCCCACGCCTCCCTGCCCAGCGCCAAACTCGACGCCCTCGTCGAACTCGTCACCGAACTCGCCGACGAAGGCCATCAGGTTCTCGTTTTCAGCCAGTTCGTCGAGATGCTGGAAATCATTCGCGGCCGCCTCGACGCCGAGGGCATCGCTCATCTGATGCTCACCGGCGCGACAGAGAACCGCGGCGCGCTGGTGGAGACCTTCCAACGCGACGCCTCCAAAACGGTTTTCCTTCTCTCGCTCAAGGCCGCCGGCTTCGGCCTCAACCTCACCGCCGCGAGCTACGCCATCCTCTACGATCCGTGGTGGAATCCGGCGGCCGAGGCCCAGGCCATCGATCGCATCCACCGCATCGGCCAAACCCGCCCGGTCACTGCCTACCGCCTCATCAGCGACGGCACCATCGAGCAAAAGATCCGCCGTCTCCAACGCGACAAGGCCGCCCTCGCCGCCGCCGTCATCCAGGAAGACAACCTCGCCCAGGTGATGGACCTCGCCGCCCTCCGCGAGGTCCTGAGCTGAAACCGAGCACGGGCACCTGGCGAGTCTGGGCAGCCCCACAGGGGCGATCTATCACCTCGTCGCGGGCATAGCGCGGCGGCACCTGGCCGGGCCAGGAAGCCCCACAGGGGCGATCTGTCACCTCGTCGCGGGCGTAGCGCGACGGCAGCATGGCGAGGCTGGGCAGCCCCAAAGGGGCGATCTATCACAGCCCAGGGCAACGCCCTGGGACCAAGCCACAACGAACCAAGCCCTGAAGGGGCGACTCATAGACCTGCGTAGCCCGGCTCGGGATAGCCGGGACTCACTGCCGGCAACCGCGCTCCGCCGCTCCACCTCGGCACGCGGTTCATTCCTCCTCAACCGGTAGGGGATGCGACAACGACATGCTGACCTCCATCGTTTCATCCCCACGGACGATGCGAATACGCGAGAGGTAAGGATCTACCGTCCGAGCGTTATCCAGCGCACTGACGTCCTCCTCTTGCGGCAACACGACGTCGCCCACCTTCAAACCCGCGTTGCCTGCACAGATCTATTCAACCCTCTGTTCACAGTGAACCCATGTGCTCTCGGAGCCGAGGTGCCAGAGAATCCACCGCTGTTGAAGCCGCCCGAACCAGCCCTTCTCCACCGGCGTCTCCCTCGATGGCCCAAACCTCCCGGTCCTCGCGAACGACTGACTTCACTCCCTCGACCTGCCCCAGCACTGAGGTGACCCGGTCCACCAAGGTGGATTCGAGGGGCTCCTCGCGAACGAACTCCGCCACGGCGATGAACACCTGCCACGTCCACTTGGGACGATTCGTCTTTGCTGCCGATACTCCCAGAACGTCTTCGTCGTCGGTGACGCGTTCCCACTCCTCCAACAACTCGGAATCCAACGGCTCGATCTGTCGAACCACGATCCCGTCCGCACCCGAGGCGCGTGCTTTCGACACGAGCAACAAGGCGATTCCTAGCAGAACTATGATCAGTGCCAGATACTTCATTTTCGTCAAACGCCTGAGGTCACACGGCGGCTGCGGTGAGCCGGGCGCGCGCTTCCTCGAGGAAATCGATCACCTGGGCGCGGCTGACTGACGGAAAGTCCTCGAGGAAAATGTCGATGGAGTCACCGGCCTCCAGACAGTCGGTAAGATTTTTGATCGGCACGCGCGTGCCGGCAAACACCGGCGTGCCCCCCAGGATCTCGGGATCGGAAGTGATGAGCCGGGTCTTCATGCAGACAAGGTGCGCACACGACGGCGCGGGCGCAATGTGCGAAAACGCAGGGCCCGCTTCTCCTTTAGCTGCTCAGAAATGCCGCTCGTGGTCGGTGACGATGCAAAACCATTCCCTCTCAACTTCTGTCCATTCCTCCGCAATCAAACGGAAGGGGACCATATTGCATTAGGGCGAAATCGCCGAATCGCAGATCACGCGGCGGTACGCAGATAATGAGGGTCTTCCATCCGTGTTTATCCGTGTCCATCCGTGGTTAAAATATTTCCGGTCGCTGCCTCCGGACGCCAGGGATCGATGATGCTGTCGAAGGTTATCGCAGCGATGGCCGGCAGGCGCTCGCGCTGGTCACCGGCCCGTGACATGACCCGGTAACCGTAGAAGGAGCTGGAGAAACAGCCAGCCAGCAGCGCCGTGTCCGTCTCGCCCCGCAGCTCGCCCTCCGCCACGGCGTCGTCGAGCTGGCGTTTGATCCACGCTTCGCCGCGTTCCATGCAGCCGCGGACGGTTTCCTTGATCTGCCGGTCCGTCGCATCGCACTCCAGCGAGGCGTTGACCACAAAACACCCGCGCTGCTCGTCGTCATTCGTCGCCATCTCCACCATGGCATCATGGAAGGATCGCAGGCGCGCGAGCGGGCTGGACCCTTTCGCATGCTCCGCCCGGAACCGTTCGCTCATCTGTTGGTAGTGCTCGATGCACTCCAGGAAGAGCCCCTCCTTGCTGCCGAATCGCCCATACAGACTGCCCGGCTGCAGCCCCGTCGCCTGCACCAGGTCGGCGATCGAGACCGCCCGGTAACCCTTCTCCCAGAACAGGAGCGTCGCCTTCCACAGGACTTCGTTGCAGTTGTATTGAGCGGGTCGGGCCATTGGTTCAGGGGGGAACCCATACCGTTTTTGAATATTGGTTCAAGAATCATTTGACGTCCGCGCAATCTGCATCCTGTTCTTGAGCGTTCACTCAAGAATAACCCTCAACTCATTCCTCTCCAATCTGATGAATCCTTCCCTCGCTTCCTCCTCCGTCCTCGTCACCGGCGCCAACCGTGGCATCGGCCGTGCCCTCGTCGAGGCCCTGCTTGCCCGCGGCGCCGCCAAGGTCTACGCCGCCGCCCGCAATCCCGCCACCCTGGCCGACCTCGCCGCCGCCCACCCAGGCCGCGTCGTCCCGCTCGCCCTCGACGTCACCCAGTCCGACCAGGTTGCCGCCGCCGCCGGCCAGGCCGGCGACGCCAGCATCGTCATCAACAACGCCGGCGCCCTCGCCAATCCCGACCTCTTCGGCGAGACCCTCGACGGCGCCCGCCACGAGTTCGAGGTCAACTACTGGGGACCCCTCCAGGTGATCCGTGCCTTCACGCCCGCCTTCAAGGCCCGCGGAAACGGCGTCTTCGTCAACGTCGCCAGCGTTGCCGGCCTCTCCAACTTCCCGGCCATCGCCACCTACAGCGACTCCAAGGCCGCCGTCCACTCGCTCACCGCCGGCGCCCGCCTGCTCCTCGCCAGCTCCGGCATCCGCGTGATCGGCGTGTATCCGGGCCCGGTCGACACCGAGATGGCCAAGGGTATCGATCTCCCGAAGGCCACGCCCGCCGACGTTGCCGCAACCATCCTCGACGGCATCGAAAACGGCGCGGAGGACGTCTTCACCGACGACTTCGCCCGCGCCTACGCCGCGCCCTACGAGGCCGGTCAGAAGACCCTCGAACGCCGCACCGCCGAGATGCTCCAGCCGGCCTAAGCCCGCGCCCTCACCCCTCGCAGTCACGACTCAGCCACCGCACGACCGCGTTTTCGCCAGAGAGAATTGGGACAGAAAAATTCCAGTCCGTCGTATTTTTCTGTCCTGAATATTTCTGTCGTTCCCTTCTGACCCACTGGAACGACGCGGTCCGGAGGCCCACGTCCACCCCGCATCCACCCCGCCAAGCATCGTGATGGCGGTGGACGCGGATCGCCAGGACGGCCTCGCTGTCGAGACGGTGCTGACTCCTCGGGCGCGGCCGCCGGGGTGGACGTCGACCTCCGGACGGCGTCGGCGTCGAACGGGAAGGCAGGCGACCAGAACCACGCGTCCGTGCATCCGTCCCGTCGGATCACGGGCGCGCTTGGTTTTGCGCCGCATCCTCCAAACGCCGCACCGTCCTGTAACGACCCCTCCCTTGCATCACGCCGACATCTGCGGCAGGGTTCGCCCCACTCCGCTTATGAAGAAACTGCTCCTGCTGCTCGGCATCCCCCTCGTCCTCCTCGGCATTCTCCTGATGTTGGGCGTCGGCACCTACAACGGTCTCATCAACAAGGAACAGGCCGTCGACGCCGCCTGGGCCCAGGTTGAAAACGTCTATCAACGTCGCGCCGACCTCGTGCCCAATCTTGTCGCCACCGTCTCCGGTGCCGCCGACTTCGAGAAATCCACCCTCACCGCCGTCACCAACGCCCGCGCCTCCGTCGGCCGCGTGCAACTCCCGCCGGGCGGCGCACCGGTGGAGGCGGCAAACCTCGCCGAATTCGAGCGCGCCCAGGCCCAGCTCGGCTCCGCCCTCTCCCGCCTGCTCGTCACCGTCGAGCGTTACCCGCAGCTCACCGCCACCGCCAGCTTCCGCGACCTGCAGGCTCAGCTCGAAGGCACCGAAAACCGCATCTCCGTCGAACGCGGCAACTTCAACCGCGCCGTGCAAGGCTACAACACCGCCATCAAGCGCTTCCCCGCCGTGCTCCTCGCCGGCCTCTTCGGCCACGAGGCCCGCCCCTACTTCTCCGCCGACCCCGGCGCCCGCGAAGCCCCCAAGGTCGACTTCGGCGGCTGAACCAAACCGGGATTTCTTAACCACGAATGGACACGAATTAACACGAATGGATTCACCATTCTTCCCCCATCTTCCTCTCCGATTCATTCGTGTGAATTCGTGTCCATTCGTGGTTAAAAACCAAATCCTGCCTCTCCGCTTCCTCCTGCTCTGCGCCCTGCTCGGCGGCCTCGTCGCCACCGTCCGCGCCGAGACCATTCCGCCGCCGCCGCGCGCCTACTTCAACGACGCCACCGGCACGATCTCACCCGCCGTCGCCCGCCGGCTCGACCAGCGGCTCGAAGCCTTCGAACGCGAAACCTCCAACCAGCTGCTGGTCGCGATCTATGACCGCATGGACTCCGAGTCGTCGGTCTTCGACTACACCCGCCGCGTGGCCGAAACCTGGCGCGTCGGCCAGGCCGATCGCAACAATGGCGCCGTGCTTTTCGTCTTTCTGCAGGATCGCGAAATGTATCTGCAGGTCGGATACGGCCTCGAGGGCGCCCTGCCCGACGCGCTCGCCAAACGCATCATCGCCGATGAGATTGCCCCGCATTTCCGCCGCGGCGACTTCGATGGCGGCATGACTGCCGCGGTCGAGGCCATGATCGCCGCGACCAAAGGCGAATACACCGGCACCGGCCGCACCGCCGCCAGCGGCCGCGGCCAGGGACGTTCCCCCGGCTACGATGGCGCCGTTGTCTTCATCATCATCCTGTTCGCCGTCCTGCGCGCCCTCTTCGGACGGCGCCGCGTCGTGCTCGGCCGGCGCGGCCACCACCGCTCGGGCGGCTGGTGGATCGGCGGCGGTGGGGGCGGATTCGGCGGCGGAGGCTTTGGTGGGGGCGGCGGCGGATTCTCCGGCGGCGGGGGCAGTTTCGGCGGCGGCGGCGCCGGCGGACGCTGGTGAAAGGACCATACCCATGAGCGAACTCTCCATTTTCAGCGAACAACTCGACCACGAGCGTATCGAGGCCGCCATCGCCGCGGCGGAGCGCTGCACCTCCGGCGAAATCCGGGTCGTGCTCAAGGCCGGCCCGGTCGAGGATCCCACCGCGGCCGCCGCCCGCGAGTTTGCCAAGCTCGGCATGCACCGCACCGCCGCCCGCAACGCCGTGCTCTTCTTCGTCGCACCGGAAGCCCGCAAGTTCGCGGTCTTCGGCGACGAAGGCATCCACGTGAAATGCCCACCGGCCTTCTGGACCGAGGTCGCCGCCGTCATGGAACGCCACTTCCGCGCCGGCGATCCATCCACCGCCCTGGTCGAAGGCATCAACCGGGCCGGCGAACTCCTCGCTCGCGAATTCCCCTACCAACGCGACGACGTCGACGAGTTGTCCAATCAGGTCGTCCGCCGCCCGTCCGACGGCTGAGCGCAGGCGACCCGATTTCAATGCCGAGACTTGCGGGGCCGCGGACGCGGGTACCTTATTCGCAGCACCGTCATGCTGTCGTCGGACGCGCCGCCATTCTCTACCCCGCCCGTCCCCACCGCAACGGACCGGCTGCGCGCGTGGTGGTGGGTCAAGGCCCTTGCGACGACCTCGGGCATGACCGGGTTCATGGTGCTCTACTTTCAGGTGCTGAATCACCCTCGCTATCCGGTGACGACCATGCCGCTGATCTGGCTCGACCACCTGATCCCCTTCCTGCCCTTCACTTTGCCGTTCTACCTCTCGCTGTGGGTGTATGTCTCCCTCGCCCCGGCCTTCCTGTTTACGCGCGAGGAACTCGTCTCCTACGGCGCCGCCACCGCCCTGCTCAGCCTGATCGGGCTGGGCATTTTTTATTTCTGGCCCACCGCCGTCCCCACGGCCGGGATCGACTGGTCGCAGCACCCGTCCTTTCTGTTTCTCAAGCAGGTCGATTCCTCGGGCAACGCCTTCCCGTCCCTGCACGTGGCCTTTGCCACCTTCACCGGGCTGTGGTTTTGGCGGCTGCTGCGGGAAATGCGCGCCGGCCGCATCCTGCAGGCGGTGAATCTCTTCTGGTGCTGCGGCATCATCCTGTCGACGGTGTCCACCCGCCAGCACGTGGCGCTCGACGCCCTGGCCGGCATCGTGCTCGGCATCCTCGTTGCCGGCGCACAATTCGCCTGGCTCAACCGCTTCGCCTCCCGTTCCCATGCCTGACTTCGACCATGACCTTCTCGTGATCGGCGGCGGTCCGGGCGGGAGCACCGCCGCCGCCGTCGCACGTAGTCATGGCCTGGATACGCTGGTGGTGGAGAAGGCCGAGTTTCCCCGCTTCCACATCGGCGAATCGCTGCTCCCCGCGGGCAACGCCGTGCTGCGCGAGACCGGCGTCTGGCCCAAGGTCGAGGCCGCCGGTTTCATGCCCAAGTATGGCGCGGAATTCCACACCGCCGACGGCTCGGCCGTGAAGACGGTGGATTTCAGCACCAGCCTGGTGCCCGGCCTGGACCGTACCTACCAGGTGGAGCGCGCCCGCTTCGACGACCTGCTGCTCACGCATGCCCGCGAACGCGGCGCCCAAGTGCGTATGGGAACACCGGTGACGCGAATCGACCGAATCGATGGCGGTTACGCCGCCACGGTCGGCACCGGGAGCAGCGCCCGAACCGTGCGCGTGCCCTGGGTCATCGACGCCACCGGCCGCGACCAGAATCTCTCGGGCGGCGTCCGGCAGGCGCTCGATCCCGCGGCCTTTCCCAAACGCATTGCCATCTACAGCCATTTTCATGGCGTCAAACGCGCCGCGGGACCCGCCGGCGGCAACGTCGTCGTCGTGCGCATCACCCACGGCTGGTGCTGGTTGATTCCGCTCGATGCCGAACGCACGTCGGTCGGCCTGGTGACCACCGTCGCCGCCTTCCGGGCGGCCGACCGGGATCCCGCCGCCTACTTTCATTCGGTCATCGCCGCGGCTCCCAAGCTGCGCGAACTCCTGGGCGCTGCGACCGCGGTCGAGCCCTACCGCACCACGAGCGACTACAGCTTCAGCCGGCCCGCCCTGGCGCAGGACCGTCTGCTGCTGGTCGGCGACGCCGGCGGATTTCTCGACCCCATCTTTTCCTCCGGCGTGCACCTCGCCACCTGGTCCGGCAAGGTCGCCGCCGATCTCGTGGCCGCCGCCCACCGCGCGGATCGCCCGCTCAGTCCCGCCGAGCAGGCGAACTACACGCGCTGGCTCAAACGCCATACCGGCGTGTTCCAACGCCTCATCGCCGCCTTCTACGACGAGGCCGCCTTCGAGGTCTTCATGTGCCGGGACGTGCCCTTCAATCTCGCCCCCGGTCTCACCGCCATCGTCGCCGGCCACACCGATTTGAACTGGTCCCTCTGGTGGCGCTTCCAGGTCTTCCTCCTCGTCTGTCGCCTGCAGCGGCGGCTGCGACTGGTCCGGTAATTAATGCTCGGCCCGCCGCCCGCCCGAACCTAGTCGTCCGTATCCGTTCCAAGCTTCTGTATATGGATCCCTCCTCCTCCAGCGACGCCGCCCGCACTCTCGTCGACCACTTTGTCCCGGAGGTGCAGGAAGCCTTCCGTCGCTTCCAGTCGTCGCGCTCACCCGACGACGCCCATATCGTCGTCCTGGCGATCGTGATGGACCACGCCCCCGCTCCCGCCGCGGCGATGGACGCGACCGACACCGATCCGCTGAATCTCATCAAGGACCTCGGTTTTGATTCGGTGACCATCGCCGAGGTCGTGTTTTTCATCGAGGACCTCTTCGGCATTCGCATCAGCAATCAGGAAATCCTGCGATTGCACACCATCGGTGACCTGCGCGCCTTTGTGCGGGAGAAGTTGGGTCCGTCCTCATCCGTATGACGCGACGGGCGGTCATCACCGGACTGGGATTCATTACCAGCATCGGCAACGATCAGGCCACGGTCGTCGACCACCTGCGCCGGCTGCGGCCGGGCCTCGCGCGCGTGGAGTTTTTCGGCAATCCCGCCCTTCCCGTGAAGGTCGCCGGCACGATCAAGGACTTCGAGGTCGAGTCCCCGAGCTGGCGCGACTGGCGCCATCCCGCGGCCTACGACGTCCCGCGCGAGTTGCGGCGCAGCCTTTCTCCTCATGGTCTCTACGCGTTTTGCGCCACGGAGCAGGCTCTCGCCGACGCGAAGCTCAGCCCCGCCGAACTCACCGACGGCGACACCGGCCTCTACTGCGCCTCCGCCGGTTCGGCCTTGCTCCTGCACCATCACCTCGCGCACCTGCACGCCGTGCGCGGCGAACGCGGCAACCCCATGGGCGTGGTCTCCGCCATCGCCGGCACGCTCAATTTCAACCTCGCCGCCCACTACCACATTCGCGGCGCGGTGGGCGGATTCGCCGCCGCCTGTGCCTCGTCGAGCCACGCCCTCGGCTGTGCGCTCGATGACATCCGCCTCGGCCGGCAGACCCGCATGCTTGTGGTCGGCGCCGAGGAGGCCAACGCCGAGACCATCCTGCCTTTTGCCGCCATGCGGGCGCTGAGTTCCGCCGACGATCCGCTCACCGCCTCCCGCCCCTTCGACCGCGACCGCGACGGCTTCGTCGCCGCCGGCGGCGCGGTGTGCCTGATCCTTGAGGAACAAGAGACCGCCCGCCAAAGGGGCGCACCGATCTACGCGGAAGTCGCCGGCTGGGGCCAGGCGGCCGACGGTCACAACGTCGCCGTGTCGCATCCCGCCGGCGAAGGCCTGGCGGTCGCCATGCAGCGCGCATTGGCCGACGCCCGCTGCGCGCCGAGCGAGATCGACCACGTCAACGCGCACGCCACCTCGACCGTGGCCGGCGACCGTTCCGAAGCGCTCGCGCTGGGCCGGGTGTTCACCGCCGCCGCGGCCCGGCCCCGCATCAGCAGCACCAAGGGCCTCACGGGACATCCTTTGTCACTCGCCGGCGTCATGGAGGCCGCCTTCTGCGCCCTCGCGCTGCGCGAAGGATTCATCCCGGGCAACGCCAACCTCACCACGCCCGACGAAGCCTGTGCCGGTCTCGACCTGCCCCAGGCCACCCTCGACATCCCCCCCGAGGTGGTGCTCAACAACAGCAGTGGTTTCGGCGGCAGCAACGTCTGCCACGTCCTGCGGCGATATCCCCATGAACCTTAAGAGAAACCTTCCGGCCGAGAAGCCCATTTCAGCACTCGATCTGCCGTAGTCCGGTCCCCTTTCATCGCAATATGTCAGACCCGTTAATCCCCCGCCTGAAGCAGCTCATCGTCACCACGTTGAAGCTCGAAGACGTCACACCGGACGAGCTGAGCGACGACGAACCCTTGATCGGCTCGGGCCTGAACCTGGATTCCATCGATGCCCTCGAACTGGTGGTGGCACTGGAAAAGGAATTCGGCCTCAAGATCACCAGCAGCGAGGAATCGCAGGAAGCACTCGCCAGCGTCGCCCACCTCGCCGCGTTCATCCGCGCCCGGGCCGAACCCGGTCGCCTGCCCGAAGCCTGAGCGTTTTGGGTTTCCGCCCCGTCATGTCGCCCGCTCCCGTTGCCCTCACCGCCACCGGCGTGATCACGGCCCTGGGCGACGGGCCCGCCACCCACGCCGCCCTGCTGCGCGGTGAGCGCGCCCTGCAACGCCGGCCCGTGCTCGGCGCCAACGGCGGCGAAGAGGTGCCGCTCGCGCTCGCCCCGGGCCGCGCCTTCGACGAGACCGCGCCGCCCAACTGGCTGCCGGTCCTGCACCAGCTCGCCGCCTCGCTGCCGGACGTCGCATGGGGCTCGGCGCGTTTCCCGGTCTTTGTCACGAGCAGCAACTTCGGCGTTGGCAGTCTCTATGCCTTCCGCCAGGGCGACGGCGACCCGGCCCATCTCGCCTTCGGCACGCCCCACGCCTGTGTCGACTGGGTGGCCCAACAACTCGGCTGGGGCCCCAACGTCACCACCCTGTCCCACGCCTGCGTCTCCGCCCATCTCGGCCTGGTGCTCGCGAGCCGCGCCGTCCACGCCGGGCTGGCGGAGCGGGCGCTCGTGTTTTCCTTCGATTTCATCAGTCCGTTCGTCGCCGGCGGATTTCACGCGCTCAAGATTCTCAACGCCGAATTTCCCGCCCCCTACGCCGATCGCCCCACCGGCTCCATCGGCTTGGGCGACGGCGCGGCCTTCGCCGTGGTGAGCCGTCCGCCGGACGCGCCGGCGGCCAACTTTCACCTCGTCGCGCAAACCCTGCACAACGAGATGCATCACTTCACCGGCAACCGCGCCGATGGCACCGGCTTCGCCGCCGGTCTCGAGCCGCTGCGGGCAGCCGCCACCGGTCGTCGCGTCTGGCTCAAGGGACACGGCACCGGCACGCGGGAGGCCGGTCGCCTCGAGTGCACCGCCCTGGCCCACGCGTTCCCTGACGCACCGCTGGTCGGTTGGAAGGGCAGCCTGGGACACACGCTCGGCAGCTGCGGTCTCGTTGAACTCGTGCTCGCCCTGGAAGCGTTTCGCCACGGTCGCGCCCCGGGCACCGTCGGCGGCGTTGCACCCACCTTCAGCCCGGCCGTCGCCCTCGACCCGGTGGATGTCTCCGCCTTTGACGGCGTGATTTGCGCCAGCAACGCGTTTGGCGGCGCCCATGCCACCACGCTGCTCACCCATGCCTGAATCCTACCTGCACCAACTCAGCCTGCAGGACGCGACCGGCGAGGACGCGGCCGCCACCCGCGCCCGCGTGAAGGACCGGTTTCCCCGCGGCGCCACCCGGCGCATGACCCAGCTCGGCCTGCTGGTCAGCACCGCCCTGGCCGAGTTCGAACCCGGCCCCGCCGACACCGTCATCTACCTCTCCGCCTACGGCGAAAGCCGGGCCCTCGAGGACTACCTCGACAGCTTTCCCTCGGCCAGCCCGACCCAGTTCCAAACCTCCATTCATCCCAGCGCGGTGCAACAGGCCTTCATCGGCCGCCAGCATCCCGTGACGGAATTCCTGCCCCTGACGGGCCGGGAACACCTCGTGGCGCAGGGTCTGCAAACGGCGCTGTTGTGTCCGTCTCCGCAGGTCATCGTCTGCGGCGGCGAGGAACGCGGCGGTTGGCTGCTTGACCACGGCATCGCGAGCGACCGCAGTTTCGCCTTCGCCTTCAGTCTCCGCGCCGAGGCCACCGGCGCCGTCGCGCGTCTCAGTCTGGAGGCCCCGGTACAGGATCCCCGCCCGCTCGCGCTGGTGGAGTTTTTCGCCGCCTTGGCGTCGCGCCGCGCCCTGGAGGCCATCGACGGCCCGGGCGCCCGCCTGGCCCTGCACTGGCTTTGACGCCGGCCATGAACCACGCGCCCCGCAATCCCGGTCCCGGTTGGGGCTATCGCTTCCTGCTCGGGTGCGATCGCTGGCTGCCCGAATGGCTGTTCCGGCCCCTCCGCGCCGCCGGCACCGCCATCGCCTGCCTGGGCATGCCGGCGCAGCGGGCGCACTCCCGCGCCTACCTCGCCGCCATCACCGGCCGGCCGCCCGGCTGGCGCGACGTCTTCCGCCACTTTTTCGCCTTCGAGGAGAGCCTCATGCTCAAACTGCGGGTGGCCGCCGGCGCCAACCAGCAGGTCGAACTTCCGCCCACCGAAACCGGACTGCGGGAACTGCTGGAGACGGACGAACCCGCCCTGCTCGGCACCTTCCACGTGGGCCATTCCGACATCATCGGCTTCCTGCTCGGGCAGCACCGGAAGCGACGTGTATCCATGGTTCGCCTACGCGTGGGCAATTCCCACGACACCGACCAGCTCGGCGCCCGGTTCGGCGAGTGGGTGAGCTTCATCTGGGTCAACGATCCGGCCAACCTGCTCTTCGCCCTCAAGGAGGCCGTGGCCGCCGGCGAGTCCATCGCCCTCAAATGCGACCGGCTCGAGTTCAGCGCCCGGACCGAGGTCTTCGACTTTCTCGGCGCCCGCCGGCGCTTCCCCTTCACGATCTATCATCTCGCGCTCATCTTCGAACTGCCGGTGGTGATGAACGTGGGCTGGCCCGGCGGGGACGGCCGTTCGGTGGTGCGTTGCTCGCCGCTGTTCCGCCCCGATGCAACCCTCTCGCGGCAAGCCAACCTTGAGCGGGCGCGGGCGCATTTTCAGGCCTTCCTCAACCGGCTGGAAGCCCTGTTGCGCGAGGACCCGTTCCAGTGGGCCAATTTCCTGCCACTCAATCCGCCTGCTTCATGACCCTCCGGCGACGCCTGCTTCGTTTGTATCACTACCCGGCGAACATCGTTTCGTGGACTCTGTTCGCACTGGTCGGCCTGACCCTCAACGCCGTCTGCGCGCCCCTGCTGCTCACCCGTCGCCGGCCCTCGGCCAAGGTACGACGCCTGATTCGCTGGCTCTTCCAGGGCTGGTGCAAATGGCTGCATGCCACCCGGCTGATCTACGTGCGGTTTCACGGTTTCACGCCGGAGGCCCTGGCCGGCCCCGCCGTCTATATCGCCAACCACCCGGGTCTGCTCGACGCAACCTTCGTGCTCTCCCAGCTGCCGGACACGATCTGCATCTTTAAGCCGGAAATCATTCGCAACCCCGTGCTCGGACCGGCCGCCCGCATGGCCGGCTACGCCTCCGGCACCAACGGGGTCGATCTCATCCGCGACGTGGCCGAGAAGGTGACCGAGGGCCGTTCCCTGCTCATCTTTCCCGAAGGCACGCGCACGGCGGCCGGCGTTAACCTCAATCCACTGCGGCCGGGCTTCGCCCTGATCGCCGCCCGCGCCCGCGTGCCGGTTCGCCTCATCCTGATCAAGGCGCCGCGCGACCTCGTGCCCAAGGGCTGGTCGTGGTGGCGCGCCCCCACCTTTCCCGCGCATGTCCACATCCGTCTGCTGGGCGAACTCCCCGCCGCCGGCTCCTCCTCGGCTAAGGCGTTGACCGCACTCGCCGCCGATCAATTCTCGGCGGCTCTCGCCCGTGATGACGCTGCCCTCGAGCACCCACCTGGTCCTGGTTCCCAGCTATAACACGGGGCCGCGGCTGCTTGCCACCGTGCAGGCCGCCCTGGCGCATTGGCGGCCGGTGTGGGTCGTGATCGACGGCAGCACCGATGGCAGCGACGAGCCGCTCCACGCCCTCGCCGCGCGCGAGCCGGCATTGCGCGTGATCAGGCGCGCCCACAACGGCGGCAAGGGCGCCGCGGTCGCGACCGGTGTGCAGGCCGCGCGGGCGGCCGGGTTCACCCACGTGCTCACCATGGACGCCGACGGGCAGCATTCCGTCGACCACATCGAACCGTTCATGGCCGCATCGCACGCGCAACCCGCCGCCCTGGTGTTGGGCCGGCCGATCTTCGGACCGGAGGTGCCGCTGGAACGTCTGCACGGTCGTAAACTCAGCGTGGGCCTCGCCTGGCTGGAGATCCTCGGCCCGGGCATCGACGATCCCCTGTTCGGCTTTCGGGTCTATCCCGCGGCAGCCCTGGAAGCCGCCTTTGCCTCGACGCGGCGGGCGCGCGGGTTCGACTTCGATCCCGAGGTCGCCGTGCGCCTCTGCTGGGCCGGCGTGCCGACCATCAACCTGCCCGCGCCATGCCGCTACCTCGACAAAAGCGAGGGTGGAATTTCCCATTTCCACTACCTGCGTGATAATCTGAAACTCGTCTGGCTGCACACCCGCCTGCTCAGCCAACTGCTGTGGCGCTGGCCCCGGATCCGACAAGCCCGGCGGGCCGCCTCACTTTGATTCGCATGCGTCGTTTGATTCACCACCTGCTTCCTGCCGCCGTCCTTCTGATGGCGGGGGTCGACGCAGGGGCGCAAACGCCCGAGGCATCCGCCATCACCGACGGCAGCGCCCTCGCCGCTGATCCGGCCTGGCGCGAGCTGTTCGACCAGCTCGGCGCCCCCGCGACACGCTTCTCGACCTTCGAAGAACGGCGCCACTTCCCGTTTCGCCGCGAGCCGGTCGTGCTGGCGGGAGAAATCCGCATCCTGCCCGGGCGCGGGCTGAGCCTGCGCTACCCCGAACCGCCGGAGCGTATCATGATTGTGGATGCGGAGGGCATGCTGCTGCGGGACGCGCGCGGACGGGAGCGGACGGTACCCCGCGATCACCGCGCGCAGGCCGTGACGAGGGCCCTGATCGACGTCCTGCGATTCGACCTGGCCGGACTGCAGGAGAAGTTTTCCGTGAAAGGGGTGCGAAACGGTTCCGCCTGGACGCTCACCTTCACCCCCCGGGACCCCGGGCTGGTGGAGCAGATCGAGTCCCTCGTGGTCGAGGGGGAGGCGACCCGGCCGTCCCGCATTGAGATTCGGCAAAAGGACCGCCAGCGCATCGAGATCAGGATCGGGGCCACCCGCGAGGACTTCGATTTCACCGCCGCCGAGATCAAGCGGTTCTTTCGCTGATTCCCCATGCCGCACCCCGCTCCAGCGACGCTCGCCCGTCTCGCCCTGCTGATTCTGGTGGGCCTCTGCGCCACCTGGCTGCTGCGCCTGGATTACGCGCAGAAGCTCTCCACCAACGTGCTCGATCTCATCCCGCAGGCGGAGCGAACGCCGGAGGTCGGCATCGTGCGCGATCTGGCCAACGCCCGCCAGTCACGGGTCATGCTGTTTGCCTTGAGCCGCACCGCCGACACCGAGGCGTCGCTGCCGGAGGCGGCCCAGGCATTCCGGGAAGCGCTCGCGCAGTCCGGCCGGTTTGAATCGGTGCTGGTGCTGGGCGACGGAGCGGACCAGGAAGCGTTCGGCCGGGAAGTTTTTGAGCGCAGATACGAACTGATCCTGCCGGGCTGGCTGGGCGCGCGCCAACGCGAGTTCGAGCGCACCGGCCGGCCGGCCGCCGCGTTTTCACCGTGGCTGGCCGAGCGGGTGGCCGCGGACCTGGAGGCGTTTCTGAGTCGTCCCGAATCCTCCGCGCTGGCGGATCTGGTGCTCACGGATCCGTTGTTGCTCGTCCCCCGGCTCGTCGAACACGCCCGCTTGACCGGGCCTCCCGAGGACCCCGGCCACGCGCTGGTGTGGGCACTCATGCGGGAATCACCACTGAGCGAGGCCGGACAACAACCGGTGTTCGACGTGATCGCCGGTGCGAGGACCCAACTCGACGCGATCCACCCCGGGATCGAGGTTCAATGGACTGGCGTCAACCGCTTCGCCGCCGCGAGCCGGGCGCGCATCGAATCCGAAATCAAACTGCTGCACCTGTTCTCGATCGGCGCCGTGCTGGTCGTGGCGGCGGTCTTCGTGCGCCACATTCATCGCATCGTGCATTTCGTGCCGGTGATCGCGCTGGCCATCGCGGGAGCCTGGGTGGTCTCCACCGCCGCCTTCGACCGGCTGCACGTCCTGGTCTTCGTCATCGGTTCGCTGTTGGCCGGCGTTGCGATCGACTACGGCGTTTACATCTTCCTGCAGCCACCGGCGTATCCGGATGAGTCCTACAGTCGGAAGCTGCGGCGATTGCTCAAGCCGCTGCTCGCCAGCTGCCTGACGACGGTGACGGGATTTTCGCTCCTGCTGTTCTCCGATCTGCCCATGATCCGGCAGATCGGGCTGTTTGTGGGCTCGGGTCTGCTCTGCGCCCTTGGGGTGGCGATGCTGTACTTTGCGCAACTGCGGCAGCCCTTTCTGGCAAGCCGCCAATTTGGACCGGTCCGTTCGGCCCGCGACCGGCCCGGCCGGCGCTGGATCGTGCGCGGACTCGCGGGGACCGCCCTGCTCGTCGCCCTGGTGGGGCCCTGGCACCTGCAGTGGCGCGACGATGTGCGCGAACTGGACATCCCTTCGCCGGAGATCGCCGCCAACGACGAAGCCGTGAGGGCGCTCTTCGGCGACAGCGGCAACCACCGCCTTTACCTCACCCACGGCTCCAGTGTCGCCGATGCCCGGCAGCACCTGGAAACGTTCATCGAACACACCGCGCGCGCCCAGCCCGGAGTCGAGGTGTCGAGTATCGGACTCATCCTGCCCACGCAGGCCGACTGGCAGGACCTGCCCCGACGCCTGCACGCACTCGATCAATTCCCGCATGATTTTGCGGCCGCCTTGGAACGACATGGTTTCCTGGCGGACTCGTTCTGGCGATTCCGCAGCGCATGGAATGCGTTGCGGGCCGATCCTCCCGCCGGTGACTATGCCGAGCTGGTGGCGAGCGTGGACGCCCTCGTGGAGGGACCGCTCTCCCTGCTCGCCAACACCGACGGTCCCTACTGGTTCCTGTCGATGGTCGATGCCGACACCGAGGTCGAAACACCGGCCGCGTGGCAGACCGTGAGCGTCAATCAGCTGCAGTCGCTCAACCACCTCTTCACGCGCTACCGCTGGTCGGCGCTGCGGCTCAGCCTGGTGGGACTCGGCTTCATCATCGGCGGCGTGTTCCTGATCTACCCTCCGCGCCGCGCCCTCCGCATCGCGTTGATCCCGGCGGGGTCGTGCTTCGTGGTCTTCGGCGTATTCGGACTTTCGGGACAGACACTCAACCTCTTCAACCTGCTCGGCGCCTTCCTCGGCATCTGCCTGTCGCACAACTACGCGATCTTTTCGGCGGAGAATGCCCGATCGGGCCAGGCCCCGCCCGTCGCCATCCGGCTGTCCGCGCTCAGCACCGCCGCCGCCTTCGGTGTGCTGGGCTTCAGCCAGATTCCGGTCATTCACGCGCTGGGCGTCACGGTGGCGGCGATCGTGATCACCGCCCTGCTCATGGTGGAACTCGAGCCCTTGGGACGGCGCAGCCCGGCATGAATCCGACCCTGCACGAAGCCTGGCAACACACCGTGTGCGCCGCCCCCGCGGCGCTGGCGGTGATCGACGCGACCAGCGGCCGGCGGTGGACCCGTCGCGAAATCGATGATGAAGCACAGGCCTGGCGACAGGCTCAACCCGAAGACCTCCGCGGCCGCACCATGGCCTTCGGCGAACACAACGGCGTGGGCTGGCTGCGCGTTTTCCTCGGGTTGCTCAAAGCCGATGCCGTCGCCCTGCCCTTCGATCCGGGCGAGCCGCCGGCCGCGCGGCGCCGGCTGGCAACCACCGCCGACGCTCACTGGCTGTGGGAAGACGACCGGCTGGTGCGGGTCGGCCCGGCGCGGCGATCCTCCCGCGCCCGCGACGGCCAGCGGATTATTAAACTAACCTCCGGCTCCACCGGCACTCCCCGGCCGCTGCGTTTCACCGACGCGCAGATGCTGGCCGACGGTCGCAGCGTTTGTGCGGCCATGGGCATCAGGGGAGACGATCTCAATCTCGGCCTCATCCCGTGGGGTCACTCCTACGGACTCGGCAACTTGATCGTGCCGCTGCTTGCCCAAGGTACAGCCGTCGTCACCGGGATCGCTCCGCTGCCCCACTCCATCGCCGAGGTCGCGGCGCGCTGGCGGCCCACGGTTTTTCCCGCCGTGCCCGCGTTGCTGGGTGCGCTGGTCGAATCGAGCGTCGAGCCCGCGACGCTCGCCAGCCTGCGCACCGTGATCACCGCCGGGGCTCCCATCGCCCCCGCGGTGGCGCAGGCGTTTCAAACGCGATTCGGCCGGGCGGTGCACAGTTTCTACGGCTCCAGCGAGACCGGCGGCATCGCCTACGATGCCAGCGGGACGCTGGCCGCGACCGATGGCGGGGTGGGCCGTCCCCTGCCGGGCGTGACCCTCACCTTCGACCGCGGGCAACGTTTTCAAGTGTCAGGACCAGCCGTGTTCACGATCGGCAACCGTCGACCCGGCTCCCATCGCATGCCCGATCTCGCCCGTCAGGACGCGCAGGGGCGGCTGATGCTGCTCGGTCGGGCGGGTCGCTTTGTGAAGATCGCCGGCCGGCGTCTCAACCTGGCGGAAGTGGAACAAACCCTGCGCGATCTGCCCGGCGTGCGCGACGCGTGGGTCATGCCCCACCCCGAACGCGCCGATGCCCTCGCGGCCGCCATCGCGGGCGGGGACAATGCCTCTGTATCCACCGCAACCCTACGCGCTGCGCTGCGCGAACGAATCGCCTCCTGGAAGATTCCCAAAAAACTGCTCGTGCTGCCCGCCTTCCCGCTCACCGCCCGGGGCAAGACCGACACCGCCGCCTTGCGGAAGCTGCTGTCGGAACCCACGACCTAGGTCACCAAACCGGCGAGTGGAACGGAGCCGGCCGTGTATTCGATCTCCACGTTCAAATCCTCGCGGCAGATGTCGGCGTGCAGGTAAGTGACCGCGTCGCCGGGATGAAGCAGGCGTTCGGCCAGCACCGAACGTACGAGGTCGAGGTCACCGGCATGACGCAGATAGACCTTGAAGGTGCGGGCTGCCGCCGGGCTCGCCCCCGCCGTGGCGGTCCGGTCGATTTCGTAAAGGTTTTCCAAGGTGCAGTCCAACTGCCTCCGAGTATCGCCCGGCGCGACGGTCTGGTGGCCACGCACCGCCGCCGTCCCGGAAACAAACAGGGCGGGCGAGGCCGCGTCCACAATCGTCGCCCGCGCAAAACTCGGCGCGCGGGGGCCGTAGTCGACGGGATACTGGTAGGCCGGAACCTGCAAGGGATTCTCCAGGTGCCGCACCGGCCGACGCGTCGCGGCAAACACGATCGTGAGAGCCGAACCGGGGCTGCCCACGGCGGAGGCGGACGGAACCCGCGCGGCGAAGCCCGCGCCGAAGTGCTGCTCAAAGGCGAGCGACCGGCCGCGGGAAAAGGCCCGGTAGTTTTCCAGGTCCTCCGGCCCGGTCAGGTTGATGCCCGGCACGTAGTTCCAGATTCGGGCGAGGTTCCAGCCCCGCGACCCTGCCAGCAGATCGGCGTAAAGGCGTCGGCTGGCTTCGGCCGGATCGGCGGTCACCGCCGTCGTCGCGCCCCCCACCAGCCATTCTCCCTCCTCAAAAAGAGTAAAGGCACCGGCGCGGCCGGCCGACCGCCCCGCCGGCAGCAGTCGTTCACTCGCCGGCCCCGCCAGCACCCGGATGCCGGTGTCAAAGCGGCGGGATCGATCGGCTCCCGGCCGGATTTGAAATGTCTGAATTTCAGACCGCTGCATCACCGCGAAACGCCAACCGATCGAATGAAAATATGAGCCATGTCATGCCGTTGCTTCGCTGAGTAAACACCCGGCGAACCCGACCCGGTCAACCCGCAATCCCGGTCCGTCGTATTCGCGAAACGCTCGCCTAAAAACCCCGAGCCGCCGGGATTGTGTCGCGATTGCGGGGCCGGAAAGTTGACCCTCTGCCGTGCGCCCGCCAACCACTCCCTCCGATCCGACGCCGGATTCCCCTCCGCCCAAAATCCCGCCGGCTTCCCGACGCTCCCGGAAGCGGCTGCTGGCGGTGTTGGCCGGCTTGAGCGCGCTGTTGCTGGGAGGCGTCCTGCTGGCTCCCGCGGGATGGATTCATGAGGTGCAGGTCCGGGCTCAAGCGGCGTTCGAGGCCTGTCGCGAAGCCGGGCCGTTGCCGTTTTTCGGCGCGATGGCGCTGCTACCCGTCGTGGGGTTTCCGCTGTCGCCCTTCACGGTCGCCGCCGGACCGCTCTTCGGTCCGACCCTGGGCAGCGGCACCGTGATCGTCTGCGCAACGCTGGCCGTCGCGATCAACGTGACGCTGTCCTATTGGATCTCCGCCACGCTGTTGAGACCAACCATCACCCGCCTCGTTGCCTGGATGGGATACCGCCTGCCGGAACTGAGCGAACGGTCCGGTTGGTTCACGACCCTGATCGTCCGCATTGTACCCGGTCCGCCCTTTTTCCTGCAGAGTTATCTGCTCGGCCTGATGCGGGTGCGGTTTGGCGTCTACCTGATCGTCTCGACGCTGGTGCCGCTCGGCTACATCGCGAGTCTCGTGCTCTTCGGCGATGCCATCGCGCGCCGCGATCCCCGCGCCGCGCTCGGTGCCGCGGCTTTGTTGGTGATGGTCGGGACCGTTCTTCACCTGCTGCGGCAACGCCTGACGCCCAAGGCCCCCAAGGGCTGACGGAAGGACGTCACCGCCAGGACGACGCGGGCGGCAGGACACAGGCATAGCCCTGCGCACGCAGTCCTTCCAGCACGAGAGCCAGCGCGCGGACCCGGGTGGCGGGATGCATGTCCGGGCCTTCATGCATCATGATGATCGCGCCGGGCCGCAGCCGGCGCAGCACCCGCCGGGCGACCGGCTCGGGTTGACGGGCGCGGGCGTCGAAGGCCCGCACCCCCCAGGCCACCCCGCACAAGCCATGGCGGGCCAGAGCCCGCGCCAGGAAAAACGACTTGATGCCGACCGGGGCCCGGAACAAGCGCACCGATTTGCCCGCGGCCCCCAATGCCCGCAACCCGTCGCCCACCTCGCGATCAGTCGCCCCCGGTCCCGCACACCAAAACGTTTTCACGGGATGGGAGTAAGTGTGGCAGCCCACCTCATGGCCGCGTCGGATCACTTCGGCCACCAACTCCGGCAATGACTCCGCACGCGCACCGATCATGAAAAAGGTCGCCCGGGCCCGATGCGCATCCAGCAGCTCGAGAAGGCGCGGCGTGTCCTCCGGATCCGGCCCATCATCGATCGTGAGCCACACCTCGCGCCGCGACGTTTCAAACCGCCGCACGACCCGACACAGCTGCTGACTCGACGGCACAAACAACTGGTAAAACACCGCGAGGTCCGGACCAAAAAACAGCACGACCGCCCACCCGCTGGACGTGCTCCAAGCCGCCACCACGCCCGCCAGTTTGGTCAAGAGAACTGCCCAGAGAAAAGAGGCCCGCATCAGGCCGGAACAATTTTCCCTGCCCCGCCCCGGCGCAATCCCCCATCCATCGTGTCGTCGGACGGCGGCGCCCGGCCGGGGAGCCGCGGATTGACCTGGGTAGCAACCACGTGCATACGCAAATCCGTCAACGGATCCTCCCGTGCCTGTCCCCGCGTCCCTCGTCCGCCGGTTCATCGCTGCCGCGCTCGCGCTGCTCCTGGGCAGCAGCGTGGCCGGTCAATCGCCCGACTCGAGCAAGGTCTCGTCCCGCACCAGGAGCGCCGTATTAAGCGGACTCGCCGATTTCCACGGCCAGCCCTTTCCCGACGTCGTCGAAGCGCCGCCCCCAGCCGCGATGCCGGATTCCGACGTCGCGACGCTGCCGGAGTTCAAGGTCGACACCACCCGCCTGCCTCCCAACCGCATTTTCGTGCAGTCGCAGCATCGGAATGTTGTTGAGCGCCTGCTGCCCGGCACCGGCGTCAACGTCACCGAAACCCGATATGGTCGTCGCACCGTCGGCCGCCTGTTCTTCGTGCCCGTCTTCTTCAACTTGAACTGGTAGCGATCCGGCGAACTCCCCGGCCCGGCGTTGCAGTCCCGGCAAGGCGTGTTCAAGTTGAGCGGTCCTCATGCCGAATCCGTCCGCCCACCACCTCCGCCCGCCGACGCGTCTGCGCCTCGGCCCGCTGGTGTTGCTGTTGCTGCTGGTCGCCACCGGGTCGGGCCTCGCGGCCGGGGATTCGCCGCCCGCGGCGGCAAAGACGCCGATCCCGCTCGAGGAGCGCAACCACATCGAGGTGGCCGGCAAATGGTATCCGGTGTTCGAATACCCGAAGGAGGCGGAGCCCACCTACGACCCGCGGCCGCGCCTGCCGCGCAAGGCAAAAAAGGAGGGGCGCGGGGGCCTCGTCCTGCTGGGCGTGCTCATCGGCCGCGAAGGCCGCGTCCTCGATACCGCCGTGGCCATGTCCAACACCGAGGCCGACATCCAGGAAGCCGCGATCAACACGATCCGGCGCTGGGAATTTCCCATCAAGCACGACCAGGGCAAACCGATCGAATACGCCGTCATGATCCCGGTCCGCTTCGACGCCACCCCGTTCTTCGGCCCGCAATGAGGGCCGCCGCGCTCGCGCTGCGCTTGGGTAACGCACACAGACAGGAATGTCTGTGCTACATAGTGCGCCACGCTTGGGTACCACAGGCGTTCCTGCCTGTGTGCAGTGCAGCGGGATGAAAGACCGGAAACTCGATTCTGTCCGGTGAAGGAGCAGACCCAATTAGCGTAGATCAGCGACGATTAGCGGTTAACTAATCCTCCCTCACGCTCACCGCCCCTCTCCGCTCCATTCCAGCGCGAAGACGCCGAACCACTTTCGCGCATCCTGGAAGCATGCGCGCGTCTCCCAGCCCGCCGCCTCGGCCAGCGCACTGAAGCGATCCGGACGATACTTGTGCGAGTGCTCGGTGACGATCGCCTCGCCCGCCGCGAACGCGAACCGCTCCCGGCCCACCGTCACGCTTTGCTCAACCCGGCTCACCAGCCGCATCTCGATGCGCTGACGCTCCGCGTCGTAGATCGCTTCGTGGGCAAACTGCTCCACCGCAAACGTTGCCCCCAGTTCCGCGTTGGCCCGCACCAGCACGTTGCGGTTGAAGGCCGCCGTGACCCCCGCCGCATCGTTGTACGCCGGAATCAAAACCGATTCCGCCTTCACCAGGTCGGCACCGACGAGCATCCGGTCGCCCGGCCGACACCAGCGGGCGACCCGCGCGAGAAACGCCCGTGCTTCGGCCGGCTCCAGGTTGCCGATGGTCGAACCCGGAAAAAACACCACCGTGCGGGCGGCCTCGCTTTCGGGCTCCGGCAGCTGCAAGGGCTGCGCATAATCCGCACACACCGGCAGCAGCTCCAACTCCGGGTAATCCTCCGCCAAGGTCGTCGCCGCGCTCAACAACTGCCGCCGTGAAATGTCGATCGGCACATAGGCGGCGGGTTCCTCCAGTGCGTCCAACAGCACCCGGATCTTTTCGCCGCTGCCGCTCCCCAGTTCCACCAAGCGGCAGCGCGGACCGCAGAATCCCGCCAATGTCGGCGCCTGCGCCTGCAACACGCTTCGTTCCGCCCGCGTGGGGTAATACTCCGGCTGCTCGCAGATCTGCTCAAACAGGCGCGCTCCCCGGGCGTCGTAAAAATACTTGCACGGCAGCCGCCGCGGTCGCTGGCGCAGCCCCGCCAGCAACTCGCCCCGAAAATCCGCCGGCGACGGACACAGGTCCGTGAACCGCAGCCGACCGCCCTGTACCGCCACGGTCATCAGGCGGTCCCCCGGGCCAGACGCACGCCGCTGAACTGCCAGCGCCGGTCAGGCGGAAAGAAGTTTCGGTAGGTGCGTCGCATGTGACTGCGCGCCGTCGCACACGAGCCCCCCCGCAGGACATACTGGTTGCACATGAACTTGCCGTTGTATTCGCCGATCGCTCCCTCCGGCGGCTGGTAGCGCGGGTAGGGTCCGTAGTCGCTGCGCGTCCACTCCCACACGTCGCCGAACAACTGCAGCGGTGCCGCCGCCTGCTCGGCGGCGTCATCCGCGTTGTCGCCTGCGCCCGCCGGTGCCGGATGCCAGCGCCGCGATTCGCTGAAGTTGCCTTCCACCGGTACGCCCAGCGCCGCCACCTCCCACTCCGCTTCCGTCGGCAGGCGATGGCCCGCCCAACGGGCGTAGGCTTCGGCCTCGAAGAAGCTCAGGTGGCACACCGGCTCGTCCGGATCGACCGGCACCAGTCCGTTCAACGTGAAGACGCGCCAGCCGTCGTCATGCTTCTTCCAATACAACGGCGCTTCCCACTCCTGCTCCTTCACGGTCGCCCAACCGAGCGACAGCCACAGGCCCGGCTCCGCGTAGCCCCCGTCCTCGATGAAGGCGAGATACTCGCCGTTGGTGACCGTCCGCGAGGCCAGGGCAAACGACTCCGCGAACTCCCGATGGCGCGGGGTCTCGTTGTCGAAATGAAATCCCGGTCCGGCATGCCCGATCTCGTACACCCCTTCGGGATACTCGAACCACGCCGCTGCACGACGCGGGGTGCTCGCGGCGGCGTCCGTGTCCGACGGCGGCGCCTCGCGATAAACCGGGGCGAGGGGATTCTGCGCCAACAGGTGCTTCACATCGGTGAGCAGCAGCTCCTGGTGCTGCTGCTCGTGGTGGAGGCCGAGCTCGATGATCGGCGCCAGCTCGCTCCACTCCTCCTCGGAGGCGTTCACGATCAGTTCCTCCATGGCCGTGTCCACCTGCTCGCGGTAATGGTAGGTCTGCGGCACTGTGGGCCGCGAGATCAGGCCGCGCTGCGCCCGGCAGTGCATCGGCCCGACTGCGTTGTAATAGGAGTTGAACAAGAACGCGTGCCCCGGCGAGACGCCGCCGTGGTCGGGTTGACCCGGCTGCAGGACGAAGTTCTCGAAGAACCAGCTGGTGTGCGCGAGATGCCATTTGACCGGACTCGCGTCGGGCATCGACTGGATCACGTAGTCCTCGAGTTCGAGCGGCACGCACAACTCTTCGGTGAGGGCTCGCACTTCTCGATAACGTCGGGCCCACGTTTCGCGTTCGAGCCGATCTTCCGCGGCAGGCCCCGCGGTGCGATGGGTTTCAGTGGAGGGAGGAGCGGTGAGCAATTGGGCAGTCTTCATCATTGATAACAGGGTCGCGGGGGGGCGCACCCTCGGCAGCGTAGACCGGCATCGCAAAACTCGGTGGCGCGGAATGCGTCCGGTCATCGGCCCGGGCGCCCGCCCCACCACCCGCCGGGATCACCGGCGGCCACGGCGGCGGGGACTTCAGCGCTCGTCGTTGTAGACAAAGCGCACCGTCGGCTCGGGTTCGGCCACCGCCGCCGCCACCGGTTCCGGGACCGTCTCGACGCTCGCGATCGTAATGACCGGAACCGGGGTCTGCTTGACCAGGACGGGCGCGGGCTCGGCGGATCGCAGGTGCAACAGCGTGAGGTTCAAGACACGCTGGGCATAGGCGCGCTGCACCCGACCGAGACGCTGGCGAGCCACCGCCGCGACACCGGAGTTCCACGCCGCCGCACAGTGCCAGGGATCGGCCGCGAGACCGTGATAACGCAGCCGCCGTTGGATGGTGGCCAGGGCCCGTCGGGCGACCTCCCGGCTCATCCGCGGGTCGTGCGCGAACCAGAACGGGATTCCCAGCGAAAACTCGTCCCAGGTGCGGCGGGTAAACTGGAAGCCCCCGCGCTCCCCCAGGGATCCGATCGCATTCCAGCGCCCATCCGTTTCCACGATGACGATGGCGTCGAGGAAGGCTTCCGTCGCGGTTTCGTCCCAACTGAACTCAGGTCCGCGGTCCGCCTCGGCCGACTCCGCGGCAGCGGCGATTCCCGCCGAAAGGCAGGACCCCAGTGCGGCTAAAAACCAAGAGCGAAAGGCGGACGCACCGGCACGCATGCCAGCATGGAGCATTCGCCGCCGAAACGGTTCCCGGGCGGGTTTTGCCGCCCGGATCTTGCTGGGCTATTTCGGCCTATCATGCTGCTATTTAAGGTCTTACGATGTTAAAAAGTTATTCACAAGCTATTCACAACACCGCGGGTTGTGCCACCCAACCGTAGATGGCGATCCAGTGGCACACGCTCCCGCCCAACACCCAAAGGTGCCACACCGCGTGGTGATAACGCAGCCGCCGCCAGAGGTAAAAGATCGTGCCCAGCGTGTAGCAGGACCCGCCGACGATGAGCCAGACCAGGCCGCCGGTGGGCAGGGCGGCGATCAGGGGTTTGAGCGCCAGCAGGACCAGCCATCCCATGGCGAGATAGATGAGGGTGGATATGACCTTGAAGCGACCGGCGAACCAGAACTTCAGCACCACGCCCAACACGGCCATGCCCCAGATGACGCCAAAGAGGCTCCACCCCCAGGCCCCTCGCAGCGTGACGAGGAGAAACGGCGTATAGGTGCCGGCGATCAGCAGAAAAATCGCCGCGTGGTCGAACTTGCGCAGCAGACGCTTCCGCGCTTCGCCCCGCAATGCATGATAAAGCGTCGATGCGGTGTAGAGCAGAATGAGCGTGCTGCCAAACACCGCCACGCTCGTCACCTGCCAGGCGTCACCGCCGTCCGCGGCCCTTGCCACCAGCACCACCAGGCCTGCGATACTCAACAGCACGCCCACGCCATGCGTGAGGCAGTTGGCCCAGGTCTCGCCGACGCTTTCCTTCACCGTCGTACTCATGCGCCTTCAAAAAACAGACCCGGCGCATTCGCGCGAACGCAAAGCGCAAAGCAGGTGCTGACAGGTTCGTGTCTCAAGCTCCCTCAATGCCCCGGCGGCTTCGCGCCCCCGCCCGGAAAGCCCACCGCAAACCACACCGCCGCCATCACCAGCAGCAGACTCACCGCATAGTTCCACCGCAGCCGCTCCCCCAGCACCGCCCAGGCGAAGCCGATGAACACGACCAGGGTGATCGCTTCCTGCAGGATCTTGAGCTGGTAGCCGGTGAAGGTCCCGCTCAGATAACCGGAACGGTTGGCCGGCACCATGAGGCAGTATTCGAAGAACGCGATGAGCCAGGCCACAAGGACCACCATCCCCATGGGCTTGTTCTCCAGCCAACGCCACTTGAGATGCCCATACCAGGCAAAGGTCATGAAGACATTCGACGCCACCAGCAACAGGACGGTTTTCATACAGGATGTGGAAAACCATCCCGCATACGCGGACGCCGCCTCCGCCCGCGAGATCAAAGATTACTCGTGAGGATGCTCCGCGACCGTCCCGCCATCCGCCGCCGCGACTCGTCCTCCGCCTGCGCCTCGCGCCGCATCGCCTCGGCCTGCGTCATCCGCCCCGGCGCCAGCAGCACCCACTCCACAAACAACAGGTTCGGCACCCAGCTCACCCAGGCCAGCACCGGGTAGAAGTTAACAAACGATTCCCCCACCAACAAAAAGGCCGCCAGGTGCAGCCGCAGCGTCACCGCCGAAAACGTGAGCGCAAAACTCCGCAGCGCCCAGCGTTCGTGCTGCACCCAGTTCCGCCGCCAGGCTGCCGCCAACGCTGCGCCACCCGTCCACAGCCACACCATCGCCAAGGTCCCGAAGCCCGTGACCGACACGAGCCCGCCAAATGCAATCGCCGCCGTCATCAGTCCCGCGGCCCCGCCGACCAGGACTCCCAGGAAATACAGGTAACCCAGTCGCCGATGCAGCCGCGGCCGCGCCTTGCGCAAACCCGGAAAAAACTGGGTGGGCCCGGTCAACAACGCCAGCGCGCCGAAAGCCACATGCAGGAGGATCCGCCCGGGATACTCCGCATACGCCGCCTGCATGGCCGGATGCGCCGTCGTGCCGGGGTTGAGAAAAAAATAGGCAAACAGCCCGTAAGCCGTGAAGCCCACGGACAGGATCAGGACCGCCCAGCGGCCAACAGGGGATAACATGGATCAGAGTCGAGGAGGGGAGTCAGTTGAAGCACACCAGCCTCTAGGGAGTTCACCGGATGAATTCCAGCACTGGTTAAGCGAAACATGCTGCACTTTAACCAGGGCATCGCCTTGCCGGTTCCCGCCCCGCTGACAATCTGCGCGTCTTGCCCTGCCCGCGCCCGTCCATCCTCCCCCGCCTGCCCCGCCGGCTGCGCCTCGCGGTGCTGGCGGGAAGTCTGCTTGCCCCGAGCGTTGCCCTCGGGGAAACGACCGCCGCCGACCGTGGCCGCGCCCTGTTCGCCCAGCACTGCGCCGCCTGCCACGACCTCGTGCACGAATCCTTCGGCCCGCCGCTCGGCGGCATCATGCGTCTGCTTTCCACCGACCAACTCACCGCTTGGATCGCCCGGCCGACCGACGTGCTGGCCTCGGGCGATGCCCGCGCTCAAGCCCTGCTTGGCCGGTACAAAGTACCCATGCCGCCTTTCGCCGCCCTCGGCGACGACGCCATCGCCGCGCTCATCGCCCACCTCACCGCTGAAACCGAAGCGCGCAATCTCTCGCCGCGCGACGTCCGGCCTCTCGCCGAGGAGGAAGCGCGCCCGCGCCTGGTACCACCCGTCGCCGATTCTGGGATCGTGCTCACGTTGGACGATGTCGCCGAAATCCCGCGCCTCCCCGACCGCCCCGCCTACGCCGGCATCGCCCTGCTGCGCCCCGATCCCCGCGACCTGGACGCCCTCCTGGTCAACGATCTCATGGGGCCGCTCTATCGCGTGGAGGCCGGCGAGGTCCGCTCCATCTTCGATCTCCGCGAGTATTTCCCCGCCTTCGTCGACGCCCCCGGCGTGGCCTCCGGTTTCGGTGCCTTCGCCTTCCATCCCGACTTCCTCCGCAACGGGCTGTTCTACACCACCCACTCCGAACTCTGGCAGGGCGAAGCCGTCATCAATCCGGCCGACGTACCCGCCGACATCCCGCCCGACGCCACCCCGCGCCTGGCCTGGACCCTCAGCGAGTCGCGTATCCGCAATCCGGCGACATCGATCGAGCTTGTGCCCGCCGTCCCGCCCCGCCGGGTGATGCGCTGGGTCACGCCCACCACCGGACACGGGAGCCAGGAGATCGCTTTCGCGCCGGTCGTTGATCCCACCGATCCCGACTACGGCCTTCTGTATATCGGCCACGGCGACGGCGGGTCCATCAACATCAAGCAGCCGGGCAACGCCGGACACCCGCGCAGCCTCATGGGCGCCGTCATGCGCATCGATCCGGCGGGCACCAACGGCATCGGCGGCACCTACGGCATACCGCCCGACAACCCCTACGCCCACGCGACCGATCCCGCGATCCGCCGCGAGATCTGGGCCACCGGTTTCCGCAACGTGCATCGCTTCAGTTGGGATCTGCGCTACGGCAAACGTCTCATCGGCGTCGACATCGGCGAGACCAACATCGAGGAGGTGAACCTCATCGCGCCCGGCCGCACCTACGGCTGGGGCGTCGCCGGCCTGGAGGGTCCGGCGCGCATCGACGTCCTGGCGGATCCCACCGTGGTTTTTCCGGCCACGCCGACGGAGCTCGCCGGCACCACCCTGCCGCACGGCGCCTATGATCATCACGAGGGTCAGGCCATCACCGGCGGCTACGTCTACCACGGACCGTTCGCGGTCCTGCGCGACAAATACATCTTCGGCGACATCGTGAACGGCCGCCTCTTCTGCATGAACTTCGGCCCCCGCCTCGACGACCCCACGATCTACGAACTTCACCTGGAAACGGCCGACGGCCAACCCACCACCCTCAAAAAACTCGCCGGCCTCACCCGCGCCCACCTCCGCGTGAGCTACGACCCCCGCCACGGCTCCCTCTACCTCCTCACCAAGGACGACGGCAAAATCCGCCGCGTCACCAGCGCACGGATACGCTGAGCGCCGGAGTGTAAAATACTAGGGCAAGGCACAGCAAAGCGGTCAGCGGTTCAACCTTGCGCCCAGCGAGGGGGATTGCGCCGCGCCACTCGAACGCGTTGAATCGCGCTCGCACCATGTCCGCCGCCCCCTCGCCCTTCCCCCGCGCTTTCGCCCTGATCGACGCCGCCCACGCCGCCGACCCGCAAACCGCCGCCGATGGCCGGCCGGCGGAACTGGTCTACGCCGATCGCATGGAGGCCTGGGGCCGGCGACTGGCGGACGGCGAGGCCTCGCCCCTGCTGGTGCTCGCGCTGCGTTGCCAACACCTCGAACGCTTTCTCACCCCGCGCCAGACCTTTCCCGAGGGCCGGGCCGGCTACCTGCAGTGGCGGCGCAGTCTCTACACCAAGCAAAGCGAACGCGCCCGCTCCCTGTTGAGCGAAGCCGGCATTCCCGCCGCCGAGGCCGAGCAGGTGCGCTCCTGGGTGGCCAAGGAAAACCTCGGCCGCGACCCGCACAGCCAGTTGCTCGAGGACGCTGCCATCCTCGTCTTTCTGGAAAACGAGATCGCCGACTTTGCCGCGCAGCATGCCGACTACACGCGCGAGAAATGGATCCGCATCCTGCAGAAATCCTGGGCCAAGCTCAGCCCGCGCGGCCGCGAAGCCGCCCTCACCCTCGACTTCCCGCCCGCCATCGCCGCGCTGGTGCACGAAGCGCTGGGCGACGACACGTAAGCCGCACCCCGCCCGATCTCCGGGCCAGGCCCGACCTCAGCAGCCCGCTTTCCAGGCTCACTGCGGTTTCGCCCGGGGCGAGAGTCCGCCCTTCGTTCCGCGCCCCGGCAGCTCGATCGTGAAACGGCTGCCCCGCCCTTCCTCGCTCGCGGCCCGCAGACTGCCACCGAGCAGGCTCACCGCCCGTCGTACGATGAACAATCCCAGGCCGAATCCATCGCGCTCCCTCACCGTGCTGCGCTGATACTTGTCGAACACCCTCCGCAACACCTCCGGCGGCATCCCCGGGCCCTCATCCCGCACCTCGATCCGACACGAACCCGCTTCGCCGATCATCGCCCGCAGTTCGATCGGCGAGCCGGCCCCGTGCTTCACCGCGTTACCGGTCAAATTGATGACGGCGGTACTCAACAGGTCGGGGTCGGTGACAATCTCGGCTCCTTCCGTACAAACGACGCGGATCGGATTGGCGGTTGGGCCCGTCGTCCTTGGCTCCGGTTCATCGCACCGCGCCGCCCGCGACGAGGCGCGCGACACGGCCTGCAGGAGTGCGGACAGATCCACCGCCCGCCGCTTCACCGGTACCTCCGATCGCAACCGATCCGCCTCGAGCAGCTGCGTCATTGCGGCGATCGTCGACTGCATCAGGTGGCGCGACATCGTCAGGTCATGAAGCACATCCTGGAGATGTTGGCCCGTCCTGCGCAGCTCCTGCGGCAGCAAATCGGATTGCGTCGCCTCCTGGATCGATCCCGCCAGGTCGTCGACCAAGGCCATGGTGGTGAGGACCGCGTTGAGTTCATTCCGCACGTCGTGCGCGAGGGAGGAAAGGAAATGACTTTCGGCCGTGGCCATGATGCGGGTGCGGGCCTCCCGCTGGGCCATGAAGCTCGCCAAGGTCTGGATCAGCAACTTGGCCAATGCCGCTTCAAACGCATCCACCTCCGACTGTCGCAGCGGCCGACCCAGGCGCGCCAGGACGCCCTTGTGCAACGACTCGCGCAACAGCACGGCCTCGCCGATCACTTCCTCCAACGTGAAGTCCTGCCCGAATCGGGCCGAGGCGTGGGCCGGACCGATCAGCGACAGGGACTGACTCCTGCCCTCCTTTCCCAAAGTATCCGCAAGGGCGGCGATGACCTTTGGCAGGTCGTCGAGGATGGCGACATCGTCGAGCGACGCCGCCGACGCCACCCGGCGCCGCACCCGGGCGACATGATCCCGCGCCACCGCGTCACCCACCGCAGTGATCGCCGCGGCCAAGTCGGGATACGCATCACGCAACAAGTCGTCCAGATGACCGTTCGTCGGATCCAATCCCGCTTCGGAGTCAGGCACGGTCGCCTTCCCCCTGGGAAATCGGGTCGGGTGACCGGCCGACACCGGCCCGAGGCCCGCGGTCGAAGTGTTCCCATGGCGGCAATCCCTGCACACGCAGGATTATCGCCTCCCCCCAAGGATTCGACCATCGGGGAATGCGATACGATTCGGCCGGAGCCCCGTCCCCACCCCCGGGCGGGGCGCTGTCCCCGCATCGCGCGGGCGGAGGCGTGGCGGGATAGCCGGCGGCCTGCGCCCGCGAACCGTAACTTTATCTTTGCGCAATCGGCACTTGACCCATTCGCCCCTCTGCCTAGCCCGAGAGGCGCCATGCTGTTCGCCTACCTGGATCCCGGAACCGGAAGCATCATCCTCCAAGCCGTCATCGCCGGGTTCATGGGCGCCTTGTTCGCCATCAAACTCTTCTGGGCGAAACTCAAGAACGGCTGCAAAGCGGTCTTCTCCCGCACCTCGAAGAACGATGCGGGCGAGGACTGATCGTCGCGCTGCGCACCACCCCCGTCTGCCGTCCCGGCCGGTCCGACCTTCATGACGCTGCTCCGGGAGCCTTCCTCCTTCCGCGATCCCAGCGGCTTTGTCTTCACGCGCGAGGGTGAGCTGTTCCGCGCCGTTCACCGCTCCTACGCCCCTCACCTGCAGCGGCTTGCCTCCTCGGGGCTGCAGGCCGCCCTCCTCGAGAGCGGCCTCATCGTCCCGCACCGCGAGGTCGAGCGCCCGGCCGATCTCGCCGATGACATCGCGGTGGTCCTCGCCCCGCAACGGGTGCCCTTCGTTTCCTATCCCTACGAATGGTGCTTCTCCGCGCTCAAGGACGCCGCGCTCGCCACCCTGCGCATCCAAGTGATGGCGCTCGACCACGGCATGACGCTGAAGGACGCCTCGGCCTTCAACATCCAGTTTCTCGACGGTCGTCCGGTGCTCATCGACACCCTGTCCTTCGAGCCCTACGTCAAGGGCGAGCCCTGGGTGGCGTATCGGCAGTTTTGCCAACACTTCCTGGCCCCACTGGCGCTCATGGCCAAGCGGCACGTTTCGCTGGGCCGGCTCGCCCGCCAATACATCGACGGGGTGCCGCTCGAGGTTGCCGCCGAGCTGCTGCCGTGGTCGACGCGATTCAATCTGGGCTTGCTCACCCACATCCGCCTGCACGCGCGCCAGCAGCGCCGGCACGGGATGAAGGCGTCGGCGGCCGCCGCCGCGCGACCGCAAGTGAGCGAGCTCGGCCTGCGAGGCATCCTCGACAGCCTGCGCTCCACGGTGATGAAGCTCGATTGGCGTCCCGGCGGTACCGAGTGGGCGGACTACTACGACAACACCAACTACAGCGACGCGGCCTTTACGGCCAAGCAGGAGCTCGTGGTCCGACTCGTCGAACAAATCGCACCCCGGACGGTGTGGGATCTCGGCGCCAACGAAGGCGTCTTCAGCCGGCTCGCCGCCGACCGCGGCGCCCAGACAGTCGCCTTTGATGTCGATCCGGCCGCGGTCGAGAAAAACTACCGTCACGTACGCGCGCGCCAGGAACCGCGCCTCCTGCCCCTCGTGCTCGACCTCACCAATCCGTCACCGGCTCTCGGCTGGGCGAACCGGGAGCGTCGCTCACTCGCGGAGCGCGGTCCGGCCGATCTGGTGATGGCGCTGGCCCTGGTGCACCATCTCGCCCTCTCCAACAACGTCCCCCTGGCACTTGTTGCCGAACACTTCGCCGAACTCGGCCGTCACCTGCTGATCGAGTTCGTGCCCAAGTCCGACTCGCAGGTACAGCACCTGCTCGCCTCACGGGAGGACATCTTTCCGGACTACCACCTCGACGGCTTCAAGGCCGCGTTGGCCCCACGCTTCGAGTTCCTCGCCGAACACCCCGTCCCCGACTCCCAGCGCACGCTGCTCCTCGCCCGCCGCCGTTGACGCCGTTTATTCGGCAGCCGGCGCCGGCGGGGGACTCAGTTTTTCCACAAACGACCACGCCGCGTCGTCCCACACGTGGCCGTCCACCTTCCAGAGCGAGATCGGATTCACATAATCGCTGCGCTTCTCCGCCCACCGGATGGCACCGTAGTAACGAGGACGCTCGGCCGCCGGTTCGAGTTCGAAAACCGGCGTGCTCCGAAACTCCGGGAGCCGATCGAGGACCGCCCGTTCCGGCACCGGCAGCTCGAGTGCCGCCAAAACCGTGGCCGGAATATCGACCACCGACGCCGGGGATTCGGCCCGCTCCAACTCACCGTGCGCCCCGAACGGCTTCACCAGCAACAGTGGCGCGCCCCGGGCCTTGTCGCGCTGAAAGTCGCCCCGCGAGGCCAACGGACTCAATCGCGCCGCCACCTCACCCGAGCCGGGGTTCACGTACATGTCCGGCCCCCGCCCGCTGCCGTGGTCCCCGGTGATGACAATCATCGTTTGATCGTAGATGCCCGCCTTTTTCAGTTCAGCGAGAAATGCGACCATCACCTTGATGTAGGCTTCCGCGTGTTCGCTGAAATTCGGCCGGTTGTAGTCAAACTCGCCATGTTCGATCTCCCGGTTGAACTTCACCGGCACGTGGATCCCCGCAAGATGGTAGAACTTGAAGGTCGGCCGCTCACGATCCGCCGTCACGGGCACTTTCGGCGCCGGGGTAAACCGGGCGTGGCGGATGAAGTCCCAGTCGAGCGTGTTGTGCGCACCGACCTCCACCGGCGTCGGCATCGCTTCCCCTGCTGCCGTTGCGACCGAGCCCTCCGCCAGCCATTGCTGCATCATCGGCCCCAGCAACCACTGCGAATCGCGGTGCACCCAGGGCTTGGCGAACTGCGGCAGGCAGCGAAACAGGCTCAAATCGACCAGCCGGGCGAGATCGTGCAGCCGGTCCGCCCGCGGGATCGGACGGCGCTTGAAGTTGGTCGCCACCCGCTCGTCATAGAACATCGATTCGTTGGCGAATCCACGCCACGGATACAGCTCGACCTCGAATCCCGCCTCCTGCAGGAGTGTCGGCAGCGAGGGGCCGAGATAGGCCTCGTACAGGAACTCGGCCCGGGTGACCTGATTGTCGTATATGCGCCCGGTGAGAATAGCCGGGATGGCGAATTCCGTGAAGTTGAATCCCGCCACGGTGTTGGGAAAATAGGTGAAGCCATCCAACCCCCGCGCATAGACGGGATTCGGCGTGATCGCCTCGGAGAAGATGTCGGACTGATATTCATCGAGCACGATCACCACGACGTTGCGCTCCGGCGAGAAGGCGAACTGCTGGCTCTTTTCGACATAGAAGTTTTTGAAGAAATCCGTCGGCGATTGATAGGAGCGGGCCGAAGAAATCATGAGAGACGCTGCCTGGATCGCCAGCAGCGCAGCCGCGCCGAAACTGGCATGGCGATGAATCCACGGCGCCTTCCACCAGGCGAGGCCGAGACCGGCGATCCAAAGACCGCCGTCCACCAGCGCCCGCCACCGCACAGCCTCCCAGGCGATGGTGCTTCCGTCCATGATGCCGTAACGCCACACCAGCACGTATCCGTGAATCCACAACAGCGTTGCGCCGGCCAGGGTCAGCGCCACCGCCCGCTGCCGCCATTCACCGCGCAACAGCCAGACCACCCCGGCGCCGACGAGGGTGAACACGAGGGCAGGAAGCGCCGGATACAGCAGAGCCTCGTCGCGGAAGATCAACAGCTCCGACTGATTGGAAAGAAACACCTCGCCCGGCACCAGCACCAGCACCGTGAACCAAAGCGCCGCCATGACGGCCAGGGGAGCCCAATCGAACAGGCACAGGGATTTCAACCAGCGGCGAAGGTGGATCATCATCGGAATACTCGGCTCCATCCTCGCGGCCGGCGCGGCCAGACGGCGCCCGGAGAACTACAGCCGCGCGGATCAAACGCAGCCCCGCCGCGCGCGCCAAGCATCGATTGTGCCTCCGCCTAACGTTGCCCAACAGGTCGATTGCAGGTGACGCGAGGGATCGACAGCGTCGGGAAAACCCATGACCGCCCCCCGTCTTCCCCGCTTCGTCCTTCCCCTCCTGCTTCTCATGTCCGCCTCCGCGTCGCTTGCCCCTGCCCAGGACCCCGCCGGCGTCCGCTTGCAGATCCAAGGCGGCACCATCGAGGGTGCCCTCAGCCCCGACGGCCGCACCCGCGTGTTCAAGGGCGTTCCCTACGCTGCGCCGCCCGTCGGCGCCCTGCGTTGGCAACCGCCGCAGCCAGTGAAGCCCTGGACAGGTGTCCGCTCCGCCCGCGAGTTCGCCCCGCGCGCCATGCAGGTGCCGCTCTGGCCCGATATGATCTTCCACGACGCCGGCCCCAGCGAAGACTGTCTCTACCTCAACGTCTGGGTCCCCGCCGAGGCCGGAGACGCTCCGCTCCCGGTGATGTTCTGGATTCACGGGGGCGGCTTTGTCGCCGGCGGCAGCAGCGAGCCGCGCCAGGAAGGCAGCGCGCTCGCCCAGGAGGGCGTGGTGGTCGTTTCGCTCAACTACCGCATGGGCGTCTTCGGTTTCATGGCTCATCCCGAACTCGTCGCCGAATCCCCGACAGGCGCCGCCGGCAACTACGGCCTGCTCGACATGGTGGCCGCCCTCGAGTGGGTGCGCGACAACATCAGCGCCTTCGGCGGCGATCCCAGCAAGGTCACGATCTTCGGCGAATCGGCCGGCTCGATGGCGGTCAGCGCCCTCATGGCCTCACCCGAAGCCACCGGCCTCTTTCACCGGGCCATCGGTCAAAGCGGCAGCGCCCTCGGCCGCGGCCTGACCGGACTCGAGGAGTCCGCCGCCGCCGGCCGGGCCTTCGGCGAGAAGATCGGCGCGCCCACCCTCGCCGAACTGCGCGCCCTGCCGGCCGACCAGCTCGTCCAGCTTTGGGCCCAGGCCGACATGTGGAGCTTCCGCCCCAACCTCGACGGCCTGTTCTTCACCACCCATCCCCTGCAGGTCTTCGCCCGCGGCGAACAGGCACCGGTGCCGCTGCTCGCCGGCTGGAACCTCGACGAAGGCGGCCCCGGCGCCCTCACCGGCCGCGCCGAACCCAACCTGGCCAACTTCCGCCTCGCCGCCCACGAACGCTTCGGGATCTTCGCCCCGCGGTTCCTCGAGGCGTATTCAGCATCTAACGACGCCGAGGCCGCCCGCGCCGCGGCCGACTACGGCGGCGACCGCTTCATCGCCACCGGCACGTGGAAATGGATCGAGGAGCACCGGCGCACCTCCGGGCAGCCGGTCTATCGCTACCTGTTCGATCACCTGGTCCCGCTCAATCGCGATCTCGCCCAGCCCGGCGACCAGCCGCGCGCCGCCCACTCCTGGGACATCGAGTACGTCTTCAACGTGCTCGACTCGAAGAATGCGCCCTGGACCGACGCCGATCATGCGCTCGCCGATCGCATGGCCGCCTACTGGGCCAACTTTGCCCGCGCCGGCGATCCCAACGGCGACGGCCTACCCGCCTGGCCCGCCTACGCCCCGACCGACGATCATCCCGTCATGCATCTCAATCCCGAGCCGCGCGTGACCTTCGACGACCATCGCGCTCGCTACGAATTCCAGACCGATCCTTCGGTCGTCTTCGTGCCCGACTGGACCCTCGCCGGCTCCGCCATCCACCAGCAGGTGCCTCCGCCCGCCGGTTTCTCGCGCCCCTCGGTCGTGCTCGATCAGCCGATCGGCATCTTCGACGGCCAGGCCGACATCGGCGGTCCCTTCCTGCCCGGTCGCGCGTCCTACGATTCCGAGTCCGACACCTACTCCATTACCTCGGCCAGCTCCAACATCTGGTACTTCCGCGACGAATTCCGCTACCTCTGGAAGAAGATGGAAGGCGACGTGACCTTCGCCGCCGATGTGCGCTTCCCGCAGGGCGAAGGTTACTTCGATCGCAAGGCCGTCCTGGTCATCCGCCAGGACCTCGACGACAACAGCAAACAGATCATGAGCGCGCTGCACGGCGGCGGCCTCGTGCACCTCGCCTACCGCGCCGAAAAGGGCGCCGACATGGCGGAAGCGGAGCACCACGAAACCGACTACTCGCGCCTGCGTCTCGGTATCCAGAAAAAGGGCACGGCGTTCACGCTCTGGGTGAGCTACGCCGGCGAGCCGATGCATCAACTCGGCGACCCCTTCGAACTCGCCTTCGAGGGCCCGTTCTATGTCGGCCTCGGTTTCTGTTCCCACCAACCACTCACCTACGACAGCACGGCGCTGTCCCACGTCGTGCTCGCCAACGAGGCAGGCGCCTGGGGCGAATAAGCCGAATATCTCACGCTCTTACGGGAAACCGCACCCCGCAAACGTAGGGCTGCCGCTCGCCGGCATGCCGCAACTGCCCCTCAGCAAAAACGCGGCCCCCATGCAGGGACCGCGTTTCATCATAAGTCAGGCAGACAAGGTCGCTCGCGAGTGAGCGCGAACGATCACCGCGTGTAGCTCGCGATCACCACGTCGCCGGCATCGATGCCGATCCGGCCCGCTCCCATGGCCACGCCACGGGAAACGCCGCGATCGATGCGCGTGTTCACTTCCGACTGCGTGATGCCCTTGCGCCCCACCAGGCTGGTGGTCGCCGCGCGCATCAGACCGTCCTTGGCGGCATCGGCAAACAATCCGGCGCGTTCACCTGCGTCCTGGGCGTCGGCAGTCGTTTCGATCGTCCCGATGGCCCCGGCGGTGCGTTCGGCCGACATCTGCTGCAGGCGACCCAGGAGGGCGCGTTTGGAGAGGTTTTCCTGGTTGTGCAGAAACTCGAAGAGAACGGTGGACGAACCCTCGACCGCGGCGGCGACCACGGCAGCCTGTTCGTCGGCGGTCAGTTGTGGAGTGGTCGCGGTCGGCGTGGTTTCAGGTGTTTGAATGGTGTGAGCGGGAACAGGTTGGGCTCCAGCGAGCATCGAAGCCGATGCCAGCGCGCCCAGGAGGAGCGCGCCCGTGGTGGATCGGATGGTTTTCATGGTTTTGAGCGGAGGGGGGTTGCGAATGAGGCGGCGGATGCGGCAGGCCACTGCCGGCCGCACATGATGAATTTCACCTTCCCACCGGAGCCTAAGTCGTTCCCCTCCCGCACCGGGCCGCCCAAGTCGCTCACTCACGCGAAGTTCAGGACCTCGCGGCCTGCCGCGCCCCTTCGTCCTCTGGTCGTTTTTGCACGAGCCCTCCGCGGGAACGACTGCGCAATGCACGACACCGGGCCCCCGGCAACGGCTCAGCCTCGCACGCGCAAATATACAAACAACCCCGTGAACAGGACCACTCCCACGGTGAGCCAGATCACCCGGCGGTTCCACTTGTCGCGCGGCGGCGGCACTTCTCCGCCCCGCCGCGCAACCCGACGTTCGACGCGGTTCGGTTTGCCTTGAATCCAAGAGATGAGGTCAGCGACGCAGCAGGCCAAATCCAGCAGACCGACTAGTGCCTCGATAATGAAAGCGAAAATTTCCATAAAAAACGGACCTGCCCATCGGCTTTGGATCGCGAGTAAGCTGAGAACGCCTTCGAAGTTGTCTACATGGATCGACTCGTGTGCGAATGCGCCCACGCCGATTTCTACAGCGCGGTCTTTCCTGTGAAAGTGAAAATATCCAACAGGCTCCCAACAATGGCTTTGTGCTAGACGTTTTCGTGGGAATAGGCCGACTTAGTTGTCCTAGCCCGCCAAACGCCAACTCGCGCCCAACGCTCATCATATGGAGCTCATTGACAACCTCAGCGTCCGCTTCGGAGACGACTTGAAGAGTCGACTGGCTCCGGGCGCCAAGGTCAGAATCGCCGCATCGTGCTTTTCCATTTACGCCTATGAAGCGCTGAAGGCCGAACTGGAGCAGATCGACTCTCTGGAGTTCATCTTCACCTCACCGACATTCTTGCCGGAGGAGTCCACGGACCGAGCCAGAAAAGACCATCGGGAGTTTCATATTCCGAAACGTTCGCCTGAACGCGACCTGTATGGCAGCGACTTCGAGGTTCGGTTGCGTAATGAACTCACCCAGCGCGCGATCGCCAAGGAATGCGCCGACTGGATGCGTCGCAAGGCGACTTTCCGCTCGAACCGCGGGCGGACGGCCATGCAACAGTTCGCAACGGTAAGCACCGAGGCGACGGATCACGCCTACTACCCGCTGCAGGGCTTCACCGCGGTCGACCTTGGATATGAACAGGGCGACGCGGTTTCCAACCTGATCACCCGAATCGATCAGCGTCCCCAGACCACCACTTTTCTGAATCTCTTCGATCAGGTTTGGAAGGATCCGACCAAACTGGAAGACGTTACCGACCGTCTTCGGGAACACATCGCGTCGGTCTATCAGGAGAACGCGCCGGAGCGGATCTACTTCCTGATTCTCTACAATATCTTCACCGAGTTTCTGCAGGACATCTCGACCGATGTGTTGCCGGATGATCGCACCGGCTATCAGGACAGCCTGATTTGGAATAAGCTGTTCAATTTCCAGCGCGATGCCGCCACCGGTACCCCAGTCGGCAACTACAACCCCGACTGGGCCATTGCCTTCCAACAAGGCACGGTGAAACACGTCTACTTTGTGGCCGAAACCAAGGGCTCGATGTCGTCCATGGACCTGCGCAAAATCGAGGAGTCCAAGATCGCCTGTGCCAAAAAGTTCTTCGCCCGGATCACGACCGATCAGGTGAAATACGACATGGTGGACAGCTACGGTAAGCTCATGGAACTCGTATCCTGATCGATGAACTCCCAGCGCTATTTAATCCGATCCGTTCTATTGATTCCGGTATTCGCCGCGCTCGTCCCTGTCCTCTTCGCCGCCGACCAGACCCGACCCAACGTGGTGATCATCTACGCCGACGATCTCGGCTACGGCGATCTAGGATGTTTCGGCGCCACCGACATCGCCACCCCGCAGATCGATCGACTCGCCCGCGAAGGCATCAAGTTCACCGATTTCTACAGCGCAGCCGCGGTCTGCACGCCCTCCCGCGCGGCGCTCCTCACCGGCCGCATGCCGCAACGCATGGGCATCGTGGGCGTCTTCTTTCCCGAGTCGTTCACCGGCATGCCGACGGAGGAGTTCACGTTGGCCCAAATGCTGCGCCAGGCCGGCTACGCCACCGGCATGGTGGGCAAGTGGCACCTCGGGCACCATCACCGCTACCTGCCACTCCAGCGCGGCTTCGATGAGTATTTCGGCATCCCCTACTCCAACGACATGGCGAGCGTGGTGTATTTGGACGGCAATGACGTCGCCGACCATTCACCCGACCAACGCTACACCACCCGCACCTACACCGAGCGCGCCGTCGACTTCATCGGCCGACACCACGAGTCACCCTTCTTCTTATATCTCGCGCACAACATGCCCCATGTGCCGATCTACGCCTCGCCGGAGTTCGAAGGCACCTCCCGGCGCGGCCTCTACGGCGATGTAATCCAGGAACTCGACTGGAGTGTCGGCGAGGTCGTCGCCGCCCTCGAGCAACACGACCTGCTCGACAACACCCTCATCATCTTCTCCAGCGACAATGGCCCGTGGCACGTCATGCGCGATCACGGCGGCTCCGCCGGCGGCCTGCGCGAGGGCAAGATGTTCACCTTCGATGGCGGCATGCGCGTGCCCACGATCGCGAGGTGGCCGGCGGGCATCAAAGCCGGTCAGGTCTACGACGGGGTCGCGGTCATGACCGATTGGATGGTCACCCTCGCCGCAATCACCGGTGCCAAGCTCCCGGCCGACCGCGCCTACGATGGCGAAAACCTCCAAACCGTCTTCGCCGGCACGGCACCACGCGCGGACAACCGTTTCCTCTACTACACCGACCTCACGCTCGAAGGCTACCGTGAGGGCGATTGGAAACTGAAACTGCCCTATGCCGGCTTCGCCGGCGCCCGTTACAAACGCCAGGTGGCGGCCCATCCGCTGCTGCTGTTCAACCTTCGCGACGACCCCGGCGAACAGCATAACCTCGCCGAAGCCCACCCGGAAAAGGTCGAGACGATGCGCGCCGCCATGGAGGCCGCCCACGCCGCCATGGGACCGTTTCCGCCGCCCATCCCGATCCGCAGTCCCGCCGACGAATCACACTACCAGCATCTCCAGGAAACTTACGGCGACCGCTTCTGGGAGTTCTGAATCAATGTTTCGTGCGGCCGGGGATATCCGGACAACGCGCGGTTCCGCCACTCGCTCACGCTCGTAGCCACGGGGCATCTCGTCGGCGGAGGGGTTCCTGCTCCCTCCTGTCACGACCAACCCCACCCGCCTTGAACGCTTACCGCGACGCCCCTTGACGCATCATTGGTTGCGGTTCCCTTTCGGTCCATGACGCCTACCCCACCCCGCAAGACTGCCGCCGATTTCGATCAGGAGCTCCTGGATCTTTACGACTACTACGTGCACGGCCGCCTCGACCGTCGTGAGTTCATGGACCGCGCGGCCAAATTCGCCGTCGGCGGTCTCACCGTCGCCTCGCTCATGGGCATGCTCAATCCGCAGTACGCCCTGGCCGTGCAGGTCCCGCCCGATGACGAGCGCATCCACACCGAGCGGCTCGACTACGAGTCCCCCGACGGTCACGGCAAGATGCAGGGCCTGCTCGCCCGCCCCGCCGAACCCGCCGGCAAACTGCCCGCCGTGCTCGTCGTGCACGAGAACCGCGGCCTCAATCCCTACATCGAGGACGTCGTGCGCCGCCTCGCCGTGGCCGGCTTCCTCGCCTTCGGACCGGACGCCCTGTATCCGCTCGGTGGTTACCCCGGCAACGACGACCAGGGCCGCGAGATGCAGCGCCAACTCGACCGGCAGAAGATCGTCGAGGACTTCGTCGCCGCCGCGCGCCTGCTCGACACGCACGAGCTGGGCAACGGCAAGGTCGGCGTGGTGGGCTTCTGTTTCGGCGGCTGGATGGCCAACACGCTCGCCTGGCGTCTGCCCGATGTCATCGACGCCGCCGTACCCTACTACGGCGGCCAGCCCAGCGCCGAGGAAACGGCGCAGATCAAAGCCCCCCTGCTCATCCACTACGGCGAGCTCGACCAGCGCGTGAACGCCGGCTGGCCCGACTACGAAGCCGCGCTCAAGGCCAACAACGTGGACTACACGATGCACATGTATCCACGCGTCAACCACGGCTTCCACAACGACACCACCCCGCGCTACGACGAAACCGCCGCCGAACTCTCCTGGTCCCGCACCCTCGCCTTCTTCAATGAACACCTGCGGAGCTGAGCCGGCCCAAAGGGTGGAGCATCAAAGCCGGGAAAGAAATTGAAGCGGCACCGCTTGAGGTTCGGAGTCCCGTCTTCAGACGGCTGGTGCGGACCCCGATGCCGCCCCAAGGCGGAACTCCGAACCCGGCGACCGTCGCCGGAATGATCCCTCGCCCCCGCTCGTTAGCGCACCAAACGAACCCGACGGTGTCTGTGCTCCCATGTTCATCTTTTTCACCGTCGTCTGTTTCATCCTGCCGCCCTGCGTCGTGGCGATCCGGCGCGGGTTCAAGGCGGAGTTTTTCCTCAACATCCTACTGACCCTGCTGGGCTGGCTGCCGGGTGCGATCCACGCCCTCTACATCGTGTTCAAGAGCGACGGCACCAAGTCGATCGCGTGAAGTGGCAAAGGCTTCCCGCCTCTCGTCTCTTCAGCCTTGGTAGGTTGCTGTTCCTACGGCAGTTCGTAGACTTCGACGATGGCTTCGCCGGTCGCGCCGGCAGTGCCGGTGACGTGGGCGGTGTAGGAACCGGCGGGCAGGGTGACGATCACGGCGGCGTCGGCCGAGCCCGGGATGAGATCGAACGCACCCGCCGTGGTTGAGGCCGCAGCAACGCCGGCTTCCGTCCCCCAGTCGTCGTTGGTCGCGATGATCGTGTCGGTGTCATCGATCTTGGTGTGCACCTCCAGTATCGGGTTCTCCAATACGCCGGAGAGGTTGAACGGCGGTTGCGCCAGCGTCGGGCCCACCCCGCGGATGAGCAGCCGCTTGGGCTCGTTGCCGTCGATCACGAAGCCGGCGATGAGGGTCTGGTCGCCGGTGCCGGCGAAGTTGCGGGCCGAGACATTGAGCAGCCGCGGCGTGGTCGTCGACGTGGTGTCGTAACCTTCCACGATGACGACCCCGCTGGAGCCGACGGGCTGGCTGTTCACGTGCACGGTAACGGGCCCCTCGATGGCCGTCACGTAGGCCGCGTCCCGGCTGGCGGTGTCGGGCAACGGGAAGGCGCCGAGCGATTGGAAGAGCGGCTCAAGCGTGGCCGCGGCGCCGGCGTCGCCCCAGTTGTCGTTGGAAGCGGCGGGGCTGCTGCCGCTGGCGACGGTGTAGACGTCCATGCGCGGATCGGCCAGGGTGCCGGCGATGCCATATTCGGCCGCGAGGGTCGGACCGACGGCGCGCACGAGCACTTCCTTGCTGCCACCGCTCATGACCATGCCGATGATGAGCGGGCTGCCGTTGCGACCGGCGACGGAGCGAATGGAGGCATTGCTGAGCCGGCCGGGAACCGGAGTCGCCACGGTCACGCGGGCCATCCGGCTGGTCACCGTGCCCGTGCCGTCACTCACCTCGACCGTATAGTAGGCGGCGTCGCTGGTCTGCAACGGGTCGAAGGCGATCGTGGCGGCGGTTTCGCCGACGAGGGCGACGCCGTTGCGGAACCATTGAAAGGTGAGCGCCCCTTCGCCGGTGGCCGCGACACTGAGCGCGGCGGAGCCACCGGCGGCCCGGGTCAAACTGGCGGGGTGGGCGTTGATCGTGATCGGCGGCGTGGTGACCGCCAGAGTGGCGGCGGCGCTCGTGGCGCTGCCGGCCGTGCTGGTGGCGACGACGGTGTAGGCACCGGAGTCACCTTCGGACACACCCGTGAGGGTGAGCGTGGCGGAGGTCGCACCACCGATGGTCACTCCGTCCTTGCGCCACTGATACGCCGGTTCGGGATCGCCGCTGGCGACGACGCTGAGCGTGACGGTGGCACCGGAGGAGACCGACTGCGAGGCCGGCTGGGTGATCCACTGCGGGGCGGTGTCGACCGCAACCTTACTGCCCCATATGGCGGTCCCGGTCGCGTCGAGAGCGCTGAAGGTCAGCAGCCAGCGCGAGCGGTCCTGGTCCCATTGGCGGGCGAAGACGCCACGGTAAGTCGAGGCGCCGACCGTAAGGGTGGCGTCGTGCTCACCGGCGAGCGACCAGGTGCCGGTGTGGGCGCCGCTGATCGTGCCGTCGGTGTTGAGCGTGATGAGCGAGGAGGTTTTCACGGTCGCGGAGATATCCTTGCCGTGGTTGATGAACTTGTAGTCGCCCACGATGCGCCCGGCGTTGGTGGCGGCGATGGTTTCGCCAGCGTAACGATGCGGACCGACAACGGGCCAGCCGTCGGCATTGATCCACATCTGATGAACGCGCACCTCGTGCTGCTCACCGCGGCCGACGAAGCGGGTGTGGAAGACGAGGAAATAGCGCCCGGTCGCCGGATCGTAATAGGCGGAGTTGTGACCGGGCGACACGTAGCCCTGCGAACCCCCGCTTTCGCCCTGGGCGACGGTGAACTGATAGTTGCCCATGAGCTTCACGCCATGCGGCGCGATGGCATTGTCGTCGAAGAAGGTGCCATTGGCACCACCGACGGTACTGAGGTCGGTACCGGCGGCGTCGACATAGGGCCCGTCGGGATTGCGGGAGCGGCCGACCCGCATGTTGTAGCCGCCGTCGGCGGCGAGTCCGCCGTAGGAGAGGAAGAGATAGTAATAATCCGACTCCGCACTGTAGAGGATGTAGGGACCCTCGATGCGGGAGTGGTTGCGACCGATGAGGTGTTTGCCGTAACCCTGGCCGGGCAGCGGCAGGCCGGTGGCGGGGTTGAGTTCGAGAATGAAGATGCCGCCGGAATAGGAACCGTAGACCATCCAGAGTTTGCCGTTCTGGTCGAAGAAGACGGTGGGATCGACCACGTTGGGATGCACGGCGGCGTTGTAAGTCGTGCCGTCTTCGCTGGCGCCGGCCATGCCTGATTTGAGCAGGACGGCCTGATGTTCGAAGGGGCCGTCGGGTTCGTCCGAAATCGCGAGTCCGAGGGCGCTGAGCGGCGCATCGCCGCGGCAGGCGCAATAGTAGTGGTAGTAGCGTCCGTCACCCAGGCGGAGGGTGTCGGGAGCCCAGAAGGTGTTGGTCTGCGCCCAGGTGAGGACTTCGGCGAATTCGGTGGCGGGGTTGGGCTGGAGGGGGTTGCCGGCGGTGGGGCTGGTGGAGATCTGCGTCCACTGTATGAGATCGGTCGAGCGGGCAGAGGCGAGGTGCGAGCCGTACACGTAGAAGGTGCCATCGGCGGCGCGCATGATGGAGGGATCATGCACCGTCACGTTGGTGAAGGTGGGCGCGGGCGGATCGGCGGCGCGCAGGGCGGCGACGGGCAACAGGAGCGCGGCGAGGAGGGTGGAATGGATTTTCCGAAGCACGAGTAGGATTCTCCAGCCTCTCTGGAGGAGGGTGGCTGCTTACATGCTGTAGGGCCGCCGCTGGTCGGCGCGCCGCAGACCGAGAGGCACCTGCGGCATGCCGGCAAGCGGCAGCCCTACAATGACATTTTTGATAAAACGCGAGCGGCGTCGCCGGCGGCGTGATCAGAACGTGTAACGCGCGCCCACTGCGAAGGTCGTGCTGTAGATCGACGAGCCGAAGTTGTGGGTGTCGGGATACTCGTAGTAGCTCTGGTAGACCTCGTCGGTGAGGTTGGTGGCGTCGAGCGTGAGGGTGAGTTTGTCGCTCACCCGGTAGCTGAGCTGGAGGTCCATGGAGGTCTCCGGCTTGCGATAAACGCCAAGCGGGTTGGCGAAGAGGGCGGCCTCGTAGTTGTTGAGGAAGTCTTCGCGCCAGACGTAGGAGAGGCGGGCGCTGAACTTGGGCCGCTCGTAGGCGAGCACGACGCTGTAGGACGAATCGGAGACCGCGAAGAACGGCGTGGTGTCCTCGTCGATGACGTTGCCGGCGCTGTCGGTGACCGGGATGTTCTGCTCGGAGTCAAGCGAGGTGTAGCTCGCCTGCACACCGAAGCCGTTGAGGATGCCCGGCAGGTTGTCGGGGAAGTAGACGATGCCGAGTTCGAAGCCGTTGAGTTCGCCGTCGGAGGCGTTGTCGGGGGCGCTCAGAATGTAGTCATAATTCTCATACGTAACCCGGCGGCGGAAGTCGACCACGAGGCCGTCGATCTCGCGCTTGAAAAGCGTGGCGTAGACGGCGCTGGTGTCCTGGAAATACCACTCGAGGGCGAGGTCGTAGTTCCTGGACTCGGTGGGCTGGAGGTCGGGATTGCCGCCCGAGGCCGTGCCGTAGCCGATGTTGGTGACGTCCTCGACGTAGTTGATGTTCGGGTTGAGCGAAACGAAGTTGGGCCGGCGCAGGGTCTCACCGTAACTGGCGCGCAGACGCAGGTCGTCGGTGAGCGCGTAACGCATGATGAGACTTGGCAGGATCGTGTCGGTGGAGGTCGAGTCGCTGGACTGCGCGAGGGTGTTGATGTCGGTGAAGTCCATGTCGGTCTTCACCCGCACGTAGCGCAGGCCGACCTGGCCATCGAATTTGCGGTCGCCGATGTAGGTGCCGAAATCGGCGGAGACATAGGCGGCGGTGGTGCCCTCCTGGACGTCGAAGGTTTCCTGCAGAACCAGGTCGGAGCCGGTCAGCAGGTTGGGCGCAACGGTGCTTTTGTAGAGATTGCGAATCTCGTCGGCATGGGCGCGGATGTAGTAGCCGTCGGCCACGGCCCAGGCGGTGGGTACGTCGGAGCGGCCGTCGAAGAAGCCGCTGTTGACGTGCACGAGTTCCGGATAGTTGCCGAGGTTCTGGCCGAGCACACCGGCGTCCTGGGTGCGCTGGCCTTCGGAGGCGCCGCGGTCGTCGTAGCGGACGCCGAACTCGAGCTTCTTGATGAAGTCCCAGTGGGTCTCGTAGTCGCCGTCGAGGGTGAGGCTCACGGCGTCGCCTTCGCGGAAGAGGGCGTTGTCGTAGAGCTGGGCGATGTTCCAGAGGGCGGGGTTGGTGAGGTCGCTCTCATCGATGTTGGCGGTGGCGGTGTCATCGGCGAAGGAGAAGGCCGGGATGCCGCCGCCGGCATTGAAGTCGACCGAGATGTAGCGGTGCACCCGCTCGGTGCGCATGGCGAAGAAGTCCTCGTTGTATTCGGTGTCCTGGAAGGAAAGGTCGGCCTTGAGCTTGAACTGGTCGCTGACGTCCCACTCGCCGGTGACGGCGTAGAGGTAGGAGTCGGTCTGGCCGGTGACGAGGTCGCCGCTCATGAAGCCGTAAGGGAAGCCGATGTTTTCGCGGGACTTGATGATGTTGGTGCCGGGGTAGACGACGGTGTTGGCGGCGGGATTGTCGCCGAGGGCGCCCCACCAGTCGGCGAAGGAGAAGAGCAGGCTGTTGAAGCTCTCGTTGCGATAGCCGTTGTAGAAGGCCTCAAAGGTGTAGGTGGAGCGGTCGTCGGGCGCGAACTGCAGCGAAACGTTGACGGCCGGGCGTTCGCGGTGGCCGGTGAAGTCACTGGCAAAGATGGCGTCACGGGAAAGGTAATACGGGACGGGCTGGCCATTGAACTGCAGGGTGGAGCCCGCCGCGAAGGGCAGACCCGCCTCGAGGCCGGCCTGCCAGACGGGGTTCTCGCTCACGCGGCCGTCGGTCGGGAAGATGCGCTCGTAAGGCACCCAGCCGGCGGGCGGGTTCTCGGTGACGAAGGGCACCATGGCACCGGCGGTGACGCTCTGGTCGCGGTAGTTGGTCTCGGCATAGGAGACATTGAGGAGGGCGCCAAACTTGCCGCCGCCATCGAGCTGCCAGACGTTGCTGAACAGGGCGCTGAGGTTGGGATCGAACTCCTCGTTCTTGTCCTGGTAAATGCCGCGGGCGGCGAGGGAGACCTTGGGGCCGTTGAAATCGAAGGGCCGGTGGGTGCGGATGTCGATGACGCCGGCGATGCCCGACTCGATGAGGTCGGAAGAGCGGGTCTTGAAGACATCGACCTGGCGCAGCAGCGAGGCCGGGATGTCGGCCAGCGCCACGGCGCGGCCGGAGGCGGTGAAGATGTTGCGGCCGTTGATGGTGGTGGTGATGTCGTTGAGACCGCGAATGGAGACGGTCGACACCTCACCGCCGCCACGGTTGGTCACCTGCACGCCGGTGACGCGCTGGAGAGCCTCGATGACGTTGTTGTCGGGAAACTTGCCGATGTCCTCGGCCACGATGGCGTCGACCATCTGGACTTCGGCCCGCTTGATCGCGAGGGCCTGTTCCATGCTGTCCTTAAAGGAGCCGGTAACGACGAACTCGTCGAGTTGGACGATGGGATCATCCTCGGCCGCGGGGCGCGGGCCGGCCGTCTGGGCCATCGCGGAGAACGAGCCCAGGCTGAACGCCAACAGGGAAGTGGTGACAAGGGCCGGCAGGGGGCGCGAGAGGGGTCGCGGCGCTGCGGCGGAATGACGTTGCAGGTAGGGGGTCATGATGGGGGAGGTTTGTGAACGTGCTGGGGGCTTGCCGGTTGGGTTGGGGGTGGGACGCTATCCATACGCCAAATGGGGGTGGCGACGGGGCGGCCTCACTCCCCAATGCGCCAACGGCCCCAAAAACCCGACAGACCATGGTGCGGGAAATGATCCGCCGAAGTCGGACCAGCCGGGGGAGTCCCGGTTCTCGCCGCCCTTCCGGCCCGCCGGTCGGCCGGCGACATCGCACTGCTTCAAGCTGCATCGCAGGCGCTTGCAAAAGATATTCCGGCGCGTCGACGTGTCGGTTCCGACCGCGTGGCCGGCTGGCCGGGAAGGCAAAAGATTTTCCGCTAAATTTTTCGACAGGATCGCGCCACCTGCTGCCGCCGCCTGCCGTCGCCGCCGCGGCAAGGGACCGGACCAGGCTTACTCGAGTTCCTGCAGGGCGCGGGCTTCACACTCCGGACAATAACTGTGGGTGAAATAGGCTTCGGAATGGGCGTGCAGGTAGCCTTCCATGGACTGCCACTCGTTGTGCTCGTCGCGGATCTTGTGGCAGCAGGAACAGACCGGCAGGATGCCGCGCAAGGTGCGGATCTCGGACTGGGCGCGCTCGAGTTTGTCGAGGCGTTCCTGCGCGATCTGGTAGAGGCGGGCGTTTTCAATAACGAGCGGATCGATTTCACCCGCCTGGGGCGGCTTGCGATCGACCACCTCGTACTGCGTCTCCACGACCTTGCTGGCCTCGTCGAAGATCTTGCGGTGCAGCTTCATCGCCTTGCCGTGTTTCTCGGCGAGGTAAAAGAGGCCGAGGTTGAGCGGGCAGGCGAGAAAGGGGTTGTCGGAGATGGCGTGCAACTCGCGGTAGGCGTCGCGGCCGTAGAGGTTGTGCCAGATGAAATTGCAGCCGGCGTCGGCCGGCTCGACCTCGAGCTTTTCCACAAAGCCGTTTTTGACGAAAAGTTCCGTCAGCCGATTCATGTCCTCGGCATTGCCCTGTTCCTCGAGGGGGAAACCGTGGCGTCCGAGGTAGTCGACGATCTCGTGGCCCACATCGCGCAGGATCGAGCCCTGGGCGAAGGCATTGTATTTGGCCAAAATGCGGCCGTAGGCGACCAGCAGCGCCTCGTAGAGCACGCGTTCAAAAGCGGGGTTGATCGCGGAGTCGCGCGCCGGCTCGGCGGACGAGGATTCGGAGGTCTTTGGGTCTGTCATACCGGAGAAACTACAGGCGGCGCGCCGGAACTCGACCTCGCAGGCGGGCGGTGAACCACCCATCCCCGGGGGGCGGTTCTACGCAGTGCCCCCGACAGGAAATGCGCGGCTGACAACGCGCCCGCCGCACGCCAGAGTGCGAACTCATGCGCCCGCCCCGGCCACCTCCCCCCGTCCCGCCTCCTGCGCTGTCGGTCGCACCCGATGGTCAACGCGAAGCCGATCTGCACCAGCTTCGGCTGCTCGCCGTGCTGCATTTCGTAGCCGCCGCCTTCGGTCTTCTGGCCCTGGGCTTTCTGTTCCTGCACTTCAGTCTGATGAATGCCGTTTTCAACCATCCGGACTTCGCCGCGGGGGCGCAGGGGCGGCCGCCGCCGGAGGAGGCGATGGCAATGTTCGCCATGATGCGGTGGTTCTACCTCGTCCTGGCATCGGTCTGCGTTCTCGGCAGCGCCGGCAACCTGGTGTCCGGGTTTCTGCTGCGACACCGGCGGGCTCACACCGGTTCGGTCGTCGTGGCGGGCTTTAACTGCATGGTGTTCCCCATCGGTACCGCGCTGGGCGTGTTTTCGCTCGTGGTGCTGCTGCGCCGGTCGGTGATGGATCTCTACGCCGCGCCCGCCCCGGCCGAGCCGTCGGCTCAAGTGCCGCAATAGGTCACGTAACGCGGCGCTTCCGCCGGCGCGGCCTGGCGGTAGGCGGCCGGGATGCCGTCGCGATCGAAGGGCCGCGTCACCATCTCCAGCAGCGCGTTGAACGGATCCAGGTCGCCTTCGCCGGCCGCGGTGAGCGCGGCCTCCACGAGATGATTGCGGGGAATCACCGCGGGATTGCTCGACCTGCGCCGGGCCGCCGCCTCCTCGGCGGAGAGCGATTGGCGCGCCAGGCGCTCCCGCCAGCGCGTCTGCCACCGGACGAGGTCCGGATCGCTCGGCTCCGCGACCGGATCGAGATTCGCAAAGGTCTGGGTGAAGTCGGCACGGTTCTGCTGCATCCAGTCCAGCAGGTCGCGCACGAGGGCCGCGTCGTCGTCCTCCGCATCGTCGAGACCCAACTTGGCGCGAAACCGCGCCAGCCAAAGCCGATCGTAGGTCGGGGCGAAACCCTGCAGAATCTCGCTGGCCGAAGCGATGGCACGCGGCTCGTCGGCATTGATCAGCGGCAAGAGGGCCTCGCCGAGCCGCGCCAGGTTCCAGAGCGCGATGCTGGGTTGATTGCCGAAAGCATATCGCCCGTGACGATCGATGGAGGAAAACACCGTGGCCGGGTCGTAGGCATCGATGAAGGCGCAGGGGCCGTAATCGATCGTCTCGCCGGAAAGGGCCATGTTGTCGGTGTTCATGACGCCGTGCACGAAGCCGACGCTCATCCAGCGGGCAATGAGGTCGGCCTGGCGCTCCACCACCGCCCGCAGCAGGACCAGGGCGGGATTGGCCGGGCCGGATTCCGCCAGCTCCGGATAGTGGCGCCGCATGGTGTAGTCGACCAACGCCTGCAGCGCCGCTGTGTCGCGATGCGCCGCGGCGAACTCGAAGGTCCCCACCCGCAGGTGACTGGCCGCCACCCGCGTGAGCACGGCGCCCGGCAGGCCGCCGGCCTCGCGCCAGACCTCCTCACCCGTCGCGGCCACCGCCAGGCTGCGCGTCGTCGGAATGCCCAGCGCATGCATCGCCTCGCTGATGAGATACTCGCGCAGCATCGGTCCCAGCGCCGCCCGTCCGTCTCCACGGCGTGAATACACCGTGGGACCGGAGCCCTTGAGCTGGATGTCGCGCAATTCGCCGGCCGGCGTGCGCTGCTCGCCCAGCAGGATCGCGCGTCCGTCGCCCAGCACCACGAAGTGCCCGAACTGGTGACCCGCGTAGGCCTGGGCCAGCGGCGCCGCGCCGGGGGGCAGGACATTGCCGGCAAAGATCGCCGCACCGTCCCCGTCGCGCAGGGCGGCGGGGTCGAGGCCGAGCTCGGACGCCAGCGCGTCGTTGCAGACCACGAGCCGCGGCGCGTGCACCGCCGTCGGTTCCGTCGGCGTGTGCAACCGGTCCGGCAACGCCGCATAGGTGTGCTCCAGCCGCCAGCCGGCGGCGGCGGGCTCGGTAGACGAGGAAGGGGCGGACAGGGACGGCATGCGGCAAGCTCCCGTCAAACCGGCAAATTGTCCAGCGGGGCACCGGATGCGCGACAAGCGAGGCTGAGTGCCCCGGCTGCGGAACCGCACCTGCCTCCCGGCCCCCCCGTCAGCCGCCCAGGGCAGGTAACCCGGCGGCACGCCGACAAGCGGCGGCCCGACAAGGTTGAAGGGTGCCCGCTATACGAACTGGCGAGCGACGGTCACCAGGTCGGCGGCCAGCGTCTGCACGGCCTGGCGCGCGCGGTCGTTGATGAGGGAGCCATCGGCCGCAAAGGCCTCATGCGCCCGCGGCAGGATCGTGTGGCCGGGCACGACATGGCAGCCCAGATGGAGCAGGAGCTGTTGGGCGAGCCGTTGGGAATTGATGCCACCCAGGGCGCCCGGCGAGGCGGAAAGGACGGCGGCGACGCGCCCCGGAAAGGGATCCACGTCACCGCGGGTGCACCAATCGATCGTGTTCTTCAGCAGCGGCGTAATGAGGGAGTTGTATTCCGGCGACGCGATGAGCAGCGCGTGATGCTGCTGGATCAACGGGATGAGCCTGGCGGCAGCGGCCGGCACGCCGGACTCCGCCTCGAGATCGCCGTGGTAGAGCGGCATCTCGTAGTCATTGAGATCGAGGAGGGTCACCTCGGCCCCGGCCTCGCGGCAGGCGTCGGCCGCGACGGCGAGGAACTTGCGATTGAGGGAGTCACGGCGGGCGCTGCCCGCAAAGGCCAGGATGCGGATCGTCGAGGACATGGACATGGCGCAGCCAATCCCGCCCCGGCGCCGGTGCAAGCGAGCCGGGCAGACGATTCACCGCGCCGACGGAAGACCCGGCGAAATCAGAGTCTGCCAGCATGTGCCGATACGGAATCGTCCTGATAGCCGTTTTGCTCCCGATGCCGTATTGTCGAGCGTGTCCGCTCTGCTTCCGCCGCTCCGCCTCGCCCCCGTCCGGCTTCGGCCGGCTGGTCCGGACTTGGATTGCGGGACGGAACCTGCTGCGTTGGCCGTCATGCGAAGTCTGCAACGACTCCGGATTTGGGGAGCGGGACTGCTCCTGTTGGCCGCCCCCCCCCTGCCCGCCGGGGCCGAGACCCTGGTGGCCGGCCAGCGCGTGCGTTTGCACATCCCGGTTCCGGCCGGCTATTCCTACGAGGTCAACCAGGACGAGTTCGGCGTCATCACGGTGGAAATGGAAAACCCGGTGTGGCCCATCACGCTGCGCGTCTTCCTCGCCCCCGACTTCCCGCCCGAGGCGACCACGGCGGAATGGCAGCGCAACATGGTGGTGAGAAACAGCTCGCAGTTTCTCTCCGAGTCGAAGCAGCAGGACTACCGCTGGGAAACGCTCCATCCGGAGGAAGGCAGCGGCGTCTATTGCGTGTTCTCGGACGCCCACGCCCGCAAGCCGAGCGAGCTGCCGCCCGGCCACTTTCTGCACGTGGTGACCGGCGCCAAGGTCATTCGCGGCGTCGTGATGTATTTCCAGATCTGGTGCAACGACCGCACCACCCCGGAATACCAGGAGATCCTCAACGTCCTGCTCAACGACTTCGACCGGGGTTGAGCCCCGCGCTCACCCCCCGAAGTCGAACTTCACTTCGCCGGCGACGATCTTGAGCTTCGCGTCGAAGGGCTTGCCGGACTTCGCGGTGAAGCCCGTGAGCAGCTCCGTTTCCCGCTGCTCGAGCAACTGCCGGGCGATCTCCGGCGTGATCTCCTTTTGCGCGATCGTCTTCCACACCACGAAGCGGCAGCCGTTGCGCCAGTTGCTGCAGCTCCAGGACTTGGGCTTCTCCACGATGTCGCCGGCGCAGACCGGGCAGCGGCCGAAGGCGGTCGTCTGCGCATCGCTCTTCTCAACCTCGGCCACATCGTACGCTGGCTCGGCCTGCTTGTTGAGACGCAGGTGGGCAAACTTCGCCTTGCCGTTCACCACGATGCGATGCGGCGTCAGGCTCTTCTTGTGGATCAGTATCTCCCGCGCCAATACCGGCGTGATCTCGAGCTCCCACAGCACGCCCGGCAGCACGAAGCCGCAACCCTCGCGCCAACGCGTGCAACCGTAACCGGTGCGGCCGCGCATGACCGGCGCGGCGCAGCGCGGACAGGGCCCGAGATTCTTCAAATCGATCGTCGCCTCGGCCTTGTTGGCGAGAATCTCGCGGGTGTAGTCGCACACTTCGGTCATGAAGCGTTGCGGGTCGTAGGCGCCGCGCTCCATCTGCTTGAGGCGGTATTCCCACTCGCCGGTGAGTTCCGGCGATTTGAGCCGCTCGTCGCGCACCAGTGAAATGAGCGCCCGGCCCGAATCGGTGCTGATGAGCGCCTTGCGCTTCCGCTCGACGTAGCCGCGCGTGATGAGCACCTCGATGATGGCGGCGCGGGTCGCCGGCGTGCCGACGCCCTTTTCCTTCAAGGCTTCCTTCAGCGTCTCATCGGTCACGATCTTGCCGGCGGTTTCCATGAGCGCGAGCAGGCTGGCTTCGTTGAACCGCTTCGGCGGCGAGGTCTTGCCGGTGCTCAGCGCGGGTTCGTGCGGATTGCTCTCGCCCTCCGCAAAGTCGGGCAGGACCTGCTTGCTGTCGGCGTCGTCCTCGCCGTCGTCGCCACCGGACTTCGCGCCCTTGCCCTTCGACTTTTTCGGCACGTCGTCGTCACGGTCGCCGAGTTCGGGCGCGTTGGCGTAGAGCACCTCCCAGCCCGGATCGACGATCACCGTGCCGCGGGCGCGAAACGGTTCCTCGGCCGCCACGGCGTCGACCGTGGTCACGGCGCGCACGGCCGAGGGATAAAACGCCGCGATGAGCCGGGTGACGACTGCATCGTAGAGCAGCGCCTCGTCGCCACTCAACCGGTCGCCGAGCACCGTCGTGGGAATGATGGCATGGTGATCGGCAACCTTGCTGTCGTCGACGATGCGCTTGGTGAACTCGAGTGCCGATGTATCCAGTTTTCCGATCTCGGCGGACTTGAGCGCGCGCAGCTTCTCCAGCAAGGGTGCGATCGTGGGCTGCAGGTCGGCGGTGAGGTAACAGCTGTCGGTGCGCGGATAAGTGAGGTGCTTCGCCTCGTAAAGGCTCTGCGCGAGCTTGAGCGTGTGGTCGGCGGTGAAGCCGTGGCGCTTGTTCATCTCGCGCTGCAGGCTGGTGAGATCGAAGAGCAGCGGCGGGTGCGCCAGGGCGTTCTTTTTCGCCACGCCCGTGATGACGAGCGGCTGACCGCTGATCCGAGCCACGATGGCCTGCGCCTTGGCCTCGGTATCGAACTTGCCGCCGGTGTGTTTGAAGGTGGCGCCGCGGGCGACGGTTTTCACCTCCCAGAAGGTCTCGGGCGTGAAGCGCTCGACCTCGAGGTCACGGTTGACGATGAGGGCAAGGATGGGCGTCTGCACCCGGCCGAGGCTGAGCAACAGATTGCGTTTGCCGTATTCGAGGGTGAAGAAGCGCGTGGCGTTCATGCCCACGATCCAGTCGGCCTCGCTGCGGCAGCGGGCGGCGGCATAGAGATGATCATAGGCGGCGGCGGGCTCGAGCTCGGCGAAACCCTTGGCGATGGCCTCGTCGGTGAGGGAGCTGATCCACAGGCGCTTGGCCGGCTTGGCCTCGCAGCCGGTCCAGCTGAGGATGTAACGGAAGATCAACTCACCCTCACGGCCGGCGTCGGTGGCGCAGATGATTTCGTCGGCCGACTCGAAAAAGCGTTTGATGGTGGCGAGCTGTTCGGCGGCGGAACCGTCGGCGCGCGGGCGGAGTTTGAATTTCTCCGGGATGATCGGCAGCGCCGAGAGCCGCCAGGGTTTCCAGTCGAGGGTGTAGTCCTCCGGTTCGCAGAGTTCGATGAGGTGGCCGAAGGCCCAGGTCACGACCCAGCCGCGGCCCTCGAGAAAACCGTTGCCGCGCGTGGTGGCACCGAGGTGCTTCGCGAGGTCGCGCGCGACGGAGGGTTTCTCGGCAATGACGACTTTCATGAGCGGGGCGAACGACGGAGCCGGACTCGCCGCGGAGGGTCAACCGCACAACGCCTCCCCCTTTCTTTTCCCGTCGAACCGGCCGGCGCCACTTGTTCGTATTACGAACAAGTCGGCTTCGATCATTCATGTTGAACGTGAATTCGAGAATCAGGGCGCGTTGAGCCAGCGTTGCGCCAACCGCACTTTGGCGGGGGTGGTGGTGGCGCCGGCCGCCTGCAGCGCCTGCCAGGTCGGAAACGCGACGAGGGTGCGCAGGACAATCCGCATTGCCGGGTCTTCGAAGTCCCGCGCCAGATTGTCAGCCACCTGCGTGAGGTAGTCGAGGAACGGCTGGGTGACCCGCTGCAGTTCCGGCATGTCCGGCAGGTCCCGCGTGACCGCGTCGAGCATGCGCGCGTTGGCGGCAAAGTAGACATACAGCGCGCGCAACGCCTGCCCGGCACGCTCGACTCCGGCCGGCGCGTCCGCCCAGGACTGCGGATCCGGCGGCGGATGCGCGGCGGCCCAGTGCGACGAGCAGCCGGCGAGCAAGGCGGCTTCATCCGGAAAGTGCCGGTAAACCGTGAGCCGCTCCACCCCGGCCCGCTCGGCGATCGCCTTCACGGTGGTGCGGGCCGGGCCGATCTCCTCGTGCAGGGCAACGATGGCTTCGACGATGCGCCGGCGAGTTTCGTCCATCTTTTCCTGGCGCTGCTGCAGGGTGTAGCGGCGGGAAGGGCGGGAGGTGCGGGGAAGACCAGGAGGGCGGCGGGACCGTTGGGACATTTAACTGAACACAATTGTTCATCGAATCCCTTGACAAGCTGCGAATCCGATCCGTTGGGTGTTTTTCGTAAACACACCTGTTCAATGAAAAACTCCTCCCTGCTCACTCCCCTGCTCGTCGCTCCCGGCGGCGAGTCCTTCGACTTCGGCGGCCTCGGCGTCGCCTGGAAACTCGACGGCGCCCTGAGCGACTATCACTTCTCCGTGGTGCATCATCCCCTCGCGCCTCGCGCGCTCGCCGCCCCCTTGCACCGGCATTCGCGGGAAGACGAGTATTCGTTCGTCCTCCGCGGTCGCCTCGGCGCCCTGCTCGGCGAACAAGTCATCCATGCCGAGGCCGGTTCCTGGGTGCGCAAGCCCCGCGACCAATGGCACACGTTCTGGAACGCCAGCGACGAGCCCACCGAAATCATCGAGATCATTTCGCCCGGCGGCTTCGAGGACTACTTCCGCGGCGTGGCGGAACGCTGGGGTGACCTCGATGCCTTCGCCGAACTCAACGCCCGCTTCGGCCTGGAGATGGACTTCGGCAGCGTACCCGGACTCTGCGAACGCTTTAACCTCAGGTTTCCGCAACTATGAAACCGCTGCGCAAACGCCCTCCGTGGCTCCCCCGGTGGCTCCCTTGCCTCACGGTGTGGGAGGCCCGTGCGAGGGCGCGCCGCTGCGAGCCGCGTCGAAGTCTGTTCATCAACGGAAAACGTATCCGGCTGCCGGACGGCTGACCGCGGCATCCACCCGGCGGTCGCGTGGGCTCGGAACGCCTCAAACTCAGATCCAGCCCGACGTTGCCCTCACAGCTCGCTCAGCGACTCGAAGGCGTGTTGGTCGGCCTGGGCCTGGGCACGCCAGAGTTTGGCGTAGGCGCCGTCCTTTTCCAGCAGTTCGTCGTGCGTGCCTTTTTCCACGATGCGGCCGTGGGCGAGCACCACGATCTGGTCGGCGCGGCGCACCGTTGAAAGACGGTGCGCGATCACCAGCGTGGTGCGCTCCTGCACGAGCGTCGCCAGGGCCTGCTGGATGGCCGCCTCGGTCACGGTGTCCACGCTGGCGGTGGCTTCGTCGAGCACCACGAGCGGGGGATTACGCAGGATGACCCGGGCAATCGTGAGCCGCTGCTTTTCCCCCTGGGAGAGACGCACACCGCGTTCGCCGATTTCCGTCTCCACGCCCGCGGGCAGCCGGTTCACAAACTCCCAGGCGGCCGCCGCGCGCAGGGCGGTTTCCAGCTCGGCGTCGCTCGCCGCGGGACGCGCCAGGCGCAGGTTGTCGGCCACGGTGCCATTGAAGAGAAAGGGTTCCTGCGCGACGAGGCCCACGTGTTCGCGCAAGGCACCCAGCTCGAGCTGCCGCACGTCAATGCCGCCGAGTGTCACCGCACCGGCGGTCACGTCGTAGTAGCGCAGCAACAGGTTGGCCAGGGTCGTCTTGCCCGCCCCGGTATGGCCGACCAGCGCGGTCACGCGACCGGCGGGCAGGGTCAGGGTGAAGTCGTGGAGAATGGGCGGCCGGTCCGGATAACCGTAGCTCACGTTTTCGTAGTGCACCTCCGGCACGCCCGCGGGGAAGGGGCGCGGCTGGGCCGGCGATTCGATCTCGAGCGGATGGTCGAGAATCTCGAACACGCGGTCGCTGGACGCGCGCGCCGCGGCCAGCATCTGGTTCAGCGCATTGAGCCGGCTCACCGGTTCGTAGACGAGCGTGCAGTAGGCGAAGAAACTGATGAAGTCGCCCAACGTGAAGTCGCCGCCGGTGGCGTTGCTGCGCATGAGCAGCGCCCCGCCGACGCCCATCACCGCGACCGCGCCCAGACTGCTGAGAAAGTTGGTGCCCGGCCCGTGCAGCGACCAGCGAAACATGGCCTTGAGGGTCGTGTCGCGCAGCGCTTCCGAGGCTTGGCGAAAACGGCCGCGCTCCCGCTCGCCGAGGGCGAAGGAACTGATGAGCCGATGGCCCGAGATGTTCTCCATCAACAGCCCGTTGAGCGCCCCCGCCGCCTCGCGCGTTTCGCGCCAGAGCACGCGGCCCGCCTTGAAGTGCACCCGCCCCAGCCACACCACGAACGGCAGCGGCGCGAGCACAAGCCCCGCCAGCAGCGGCTGCTGCACGAACAGGATCGCACTGATGCCGCACAAGGTGAGCAGCGCGACGACGCCCTGCTCGGTACCGTCGAGCAGCGCGCGCTCCACGTTCTGCACGTCCTCGATCACCCGCGACGCGATCTCTCCGGTCTGGCGCTTGTCGTAATACCCCACCGGCAGGTCGAGCAGCCGCGAATGCAGGTCGCCGCGCAGGTCGAGCAGCACCTTCTGCTCCAGCGTATTGTTGACTCGGATACGCAGTGAATTGAAGGCGTCGCGCAGGAAGTAGCAGCCCGTGAGACCGAGCACGCCCCAGACCAGCAGGTCGCGGCGCCCGACGGCGATCACCTCATCGACGATCCATTTGATCACCTGCGGGATCGAGACGAGGAACAGCGTGCTGCCCACGGCGAGCGCCAGCGTGAGCAGGAACAGCGAGCGATAGCGCAACAAATAAGCCGCCACGCGGCGAAAGGGATTGGGCGTCTTCTTCAAGGCCGCCACCGTGCAAACCGCCCTCCCCCGGCGCAACCTCTCCGCCCGGTTTCCGGTCGGGCAATCCGCTTCGCCGCGTTTCCTCCGGGGGTTCCCTTAGATGGGACTGGTCAATTAGCCACCCGCGCGTGCGGTTAATCCCCTACTGCCAGCAGTTTGCTTGAAGATAGGCCCAAGTTGACCGATCAACTTGAACGCCGCCCGATCCCGGATCCGCTTTCTGCAATGCCTCTACCCGCCGCCAAAACCCATGCCCTGTGGGGTGCCGCCTTCGGCCTCACCTTTCCACTCGCGGGCACGTTTCTGCAGTGCTGGCTGGACTTCGGCAGGATCGATCCCGCCGGCCTCCTGCTGGTGCAGATCCGACACCCTGCGCTTTGGATCATCGATACGTTGCCGCTCATCCTCGGCCTCTTCGCCTACCTCGCCGGCGCCCGCCAGGAAGAGATCACCACCATCAATCGTACCCTGCAGGAGCAGGTGCGCGCGCAGACCCAGGACCTGCTCGCAACCAACGCCGCCCTCCGCCGCGAGATCGAGGTGCGCGTCGCCCGGGAAGGCGAACTGGTCGAGGCCTACGAGGAGGCGACCGCCGGCACCCGCGCCAAGGACAAGTTCATCTCCAGCGTCAGCCATGAACTGCGCACGCCCCTTAATGGCATCATCGGCATGACCGATGAACTGCTGCACACCCCGATCAGTGCCGATCAGCGCGAGTCGCTCAGCATCCTGCGCTATTCCGCCAACAACCTGCTGGTCATCATCAATGACATGCTCGATCTGGCCAAGGCCGCGGCCAACAAGCTCGAACTCAACCCGCGTGACTTCGTCCCCGCCGAGCTGCTTCAGTCGGTCCAGGCTGCGGTGCGGGGAAAGGTGGCCGAGAAAAACATCGCCTTCGAAACCCGCCTCGTCGACCCGCTGCCGCCCGTTCTGCACGGCGACCCGGTGCGGCTTTATCAGATCCTGCTCAACCTGGTCGGCAACGCGGTCAAATTCACCCACGAAGGCGGCGTCACGCTGGAGATCAGCACGCCCGTGCGCAGCGCCACCAGCTGCGAACTCGAGGTGCGGGTGCGCGATACCGGCATCGGCATTTCAGAGGAACACAAGCAGGCCATCTTCGACGACTTCGCCCAGGCTCACGCCGACATCGCGGTCAAATACGGCGGCACCGGTCTCGGCCTCGCCATCACCCGCAAACTCGTCGAACTGCACGGCGGCTCCCTCTCCTTCGAAAGCACTCCCGGACAGGGCAGCGTGTTCCTGTTCCGCATCACCCTGCCGATCGGTCAGCACCGCCCCGCGGTCGATTCGACCGACCCCCACGGTATCATCGAAACCAATACGACTCCGCGCCCCGCCGCGACCACCGACGAACTACAGGTCGACATGCGGGTCCTGTTGGTGGAGGATCACCCCGTCAATCAGGTCGTCGCCACCGCCTTTCTGAAACGCTACGGCTTTCCCTACGATCTCGCCGAGAACGGTCGCCAGGCCGTCGAGATGGCCGAGGCCCGGCCCTACGATTTTGTGCTGATGGACATCCACCTGCCCGAAATGGACGGCCTCGAAGCCACGCGCCGCATTCGCGCTTCGGATACGCCGCACGCCCGCAACACCCGCATCATCGCGCTCACCGCGTCGGCGCTCAAGGAGGAGGCGCAGGCCTGCCTCGACGCCGGGATGGACGCCTTCATCGCCAAGCCCTTCAAGCCGAAGGACCTTTACCGGACGATCATCGAGGTCATGCGCAAACCGGCAACCGGTGCGCACTAGCCGGATGCCCGACCGCGCGCCGTTCGCCGTTCGCCTCCTGACATAGGGTTGACACCGCATTCTGGCAGAGTGCGCCCCTGCCCACAACGGGCCCTCTCAACAACCCACCCTCAATCCATCATATCGTCATGAGTCAGATCAACGCCCTCAACTGGTTCGAAATCTTCGCCGCCGACTTCGACCGGGCCCGCGCCTTCTACACCACCATCCTCGGCCAGGAGCTCGAGCTCAGCTCGATGAACGAAGGCAGCACCAAAATGGCCATCTTCCCCTGTGACCTCGAAAACGGCGTGGGCGGCTGCATCACCCACATGGAAGGCCACGCGCCCGGCCCGGGCGGCACGCTGGTTTACCTCAACGTCGAAGGCCAACTCGATGCCGTCATCGCCCGCATCCCGGACGCCGGCGGCACCATCATCCGCCCCAAGTTTCCCATTCCGCCGCACGGCCACATCGCCATCTTCAGCGACACGGAAGGTAACGTCGTCGGCCTGCACAGCCTGAGCTGAACACCGCGGTCCTCGCCTCGCTTCATCCGTAGGGCCGGCTTCAGCCGGCCCTTTTTTTGCCCTTTCATCGCGCCGTGGTGTCGGGGTCCACGCCATTCTCCGCAAAATACGCCCGCACCAGCTCCTCGGTGATCACGTACTTCCAGGCACCGTCGACCCGGGCATAGACCTGCCCGTCCTTCGGCGTATCCGGCAGGCTGAGACGCAGCCGCGCCGGATCGCCGGCCACGGGTTCAAAGCCGGCTGTGGCCAGAATATCCGTCTCCGGATACGGCGCACCCATGATCGCCCGGGTCAACAACGCGGCGGCCATCCAGTCCAGATCGCCAAAGGACGTGCGCACCTCCACGGGCAGCGAAGCGAAGTACGCCTCCGCCATCGCGCGCGCCGACGGATCGAAGTGAATCAGCGAGCGCAGGCGTTCCGCGTCCCCGCGATCGCCCGCCCAGGCCAGGGTCTGCAACGCAGCCTGGGCCGAGTCCTGGCCGAGATCACGATATCGGCGGGCCTGCGACGGGGCGGGACCGGTCTTCGGAGGCGTGCCAACAGACTGAATGGGGCGCGGCGACGAGCGTGTGACCACCTGCCGGTGAGCCTCGGCCCGCAGGGCGGCGTTTTCGCGCTGCAGGCGAGCACGCTCGGCCAGCCGGACGCGGTTGAAGTAGGTCAGTCCCGCGCCCGTGATGAGCGCCGCGATCACACCGGCCGACAGGGAAAGGAGCAGTGGACGGCTCATGATTCACCCATCCGTGCCAGGGTTTCGTTCTGCAGCACGGCCGGCATGTGCTCCACGCCGACGAGCGGCATGACAAATTTCCAGGTTCCGTCCGGCATGCGCTGAAACTCGTGCATGTTCCTGTCCCGGCCCGGCCAACGCGAGGCGGCACGGCCGGGCCCGATTTCCACGAAAACGAGCTGTTCCACGACGTCGATTCCCGGCGCTGGAGCGACCAACCCATCCGCCGCGACGAAAAACGCATACAGCGCCTCCGGGGTCGGATAGGCCGCCTGCACGTCGGCCGGCATCGTGGACCAGATCTCCCCCGCCCGTTCCCGCACCGGCGGGTCGAAATAAATCAAGTCGGTCAGCGCCGCGACATCCGCTTCATGCGCAGCCCAGGCAAAGGTGAGTTCGGCATCGCGGGCCGTCGCCCGCCCGTGATTGCGGTGACCGCTGTCATCCTGCGTCGCCCGCTCCTCCGTCCGACGAGTCCGGCCGGCATCAAAACCGGCGAGGGTGCGGGAAGCACGGGCCTCGTAATCCGATGCGGCTGCGGCGAGAATGTCCGCATCGGTCGCGAGGGAGCCTGCCGTCGCGGCGGTGAGTTGCACGTTTTCCGCCCGCAGGCTTTCGAGCTCATCGGCGGAAACCTGATCGACCGTCGCAAACCAAAGGACGGCAGTGAGGGTGGCGGCGAGCACGGCGCTCGCGACGGGGGCAGCGGTGGATTTCATGAGGAGAACGGTTTGAAGCATGATCAGCCAACCGGCCGGCGCGGCGGCCAGGGCGGAGGAAGAAACCGCGCCCGCCAGGCCGGCGGGTGCAGCGGTCACGGTGTGGGTGGCGAGCAGGCTGCCCAGCAGTACGGCGGTCGATTTCACGCCGCGCCGCGCGAGTTGCACGCGCAGTCGTTCGAGGGCGCGCTCGGTACGCATGCGGGCGGCGTTTTCCGACACGTGCAGACGCCGGCTCATTTCGCCGTAGGGCAGGTCCTGAAAGAAACGGAGCAGCACGACCTCGCGGTCGCGGCCGGTGAGGTGGTCCATCGCTTCGTCGAGCACCGGACGCACCTGCGTCCAGTCCACCGCAGGCTCGGAGGTGGGAAGATGTTCAGGCATGGCGGACAGGGTCTCGTTGAGCTGCCGGCGCCGGACTTCGGCTCTCGCCGCGTCGATCGCCGCGTAGCGTGTCGCTCGATACAGCCAGCCCACCAGCGCCGGGTGCCGGGCGAGGGCGCCGGACTTCCGGGCGAGGTCAGTGAACACGGTTTGCGTGATTTCCTCCGCCAAGTCCGCCCGACCATTGACGCGTCGGAGCGCCGCGGAGTACACCAGATCGACGTGCCGCGAGACCAGCTCGGCGAAGGCAGCTTCGTCCCGGTGGGTCGCGTAACGGCTGAGCAATTCGGCGTCGGTCGGCATGGTGATTCACTCCCTAACCGAACGCCGTCGCGCAATCGCACAAAAAACCGTACCGCCCCCCGCCTGACCCGCCCTGCCGCCCGAGCCCTTGTCACCTATTGGGTGACAATTGCCGCGGGGTCAGCCCATCGCCGGCGGTGCCATCATCCTTTTTTCCCTCGGTCCGCGCCCTACATTTTTGGGATTTCGCCGGCTGCGATTTGTGCCCATAGCTCCCGATCCCATGAGCGACGACGCCGCCCCCACCTCTCCCGCCTGTCCCGCCTGCACCGTCGACGACGTGCTCGCGCACTCCGACCATTGGGAATGCGCCACCTGTGGCCACGAATGGCCGCGCGAGGCCCCGGCCGCCGCCGTCCGCGTCTGGCGCGACGCTCACGGCACCGTTCTCCAGGACGGCGACGACGTTATCCTCCTCAAGGACCTCAAGCTCCGCGGCTCCAGCCAGGTCCTCAAAGGCGGCGCCAAAGGGAAAAACATCCGCCTGGTCGAAGCCGATCACGACATCGACTGCAAGGTCGACGGCGTCGCGATGGCCCTGAAGTCCTGTTTCGTGAAAAAGGCCTGAGAGACCTGAACGGAAGGAACGGTCCACGTTAGCCACCACTCCGCCGCGTTCACGCCGTCGGGACGCCGACGTCCACCTCGAGGGGTTGCCGGTGGACGTGGGCCTCCGGACCGCGTCGCACGTTGCCTCTCCGTCAGCTCCCCCGCCTTGCGCACCTCCGCCCTCGCCCGCACCGCGCTGACGTCAACGTCACTGACATCGAGACCGTCTTACCCACCGACACCCCCGAGGCCACCCGCTGCCGCCCGGCCCCACCGTCATCTCCGCCATCAGTACTGTTTCCGGCCGCCGCCTGCACGACTGTGCTGCTCGGGCTCGCTACGCGCATTGGCGACCGGCACAATTTGTCCGTTCATTTCTGCGCATGAGCAATCTCGGCCTCTTTCTTGTGTCGGTCCTCATCTGGGGATCCACGTGGCTGGCCATCACCTTCCAGCTCGGGTCGGTCGCGGCGGAAGTGTCCGTCGCCTACCGCTTCGGTCTCGCCAGCATCCTGCTGTTCGGGTGGTGCCGACTCAAGCGCCTGCCGCTGCGCTACGACACCCGAACCCACCGCGGCTTCGCCCTGCAGGGCGGCCTGCTCTTTGGGCTCAACTACGTGCTGGTTTATCTGGCGGAGGAACAGATCAGCTCCGGACTCGTCGCCCTCATCTTCTCGACGATGGTGTTCTTCAATCTCATTGCCGCGCGCATCTTTCTCGGGACCCGCATTCACCGGGCCACCATCGTCGGCGCCCTGCTCGGGTTTGGCGGTGTGTTGCTCGTCCTGTGGCCTGAGTTCGCGCACGGCACGAGCCGCGGCAGTGTCCTACTCGGTGCCAGCCTGGCCGGCATCTCCACGCTCTCGGCCTCGCTGGGCAACATCGTGGCCGCCCGCAACCAGCGCCGCGGGCTGCCGGTGATGCAGGCCAACGCCTACGGCATGCTCTACGGTGCCGCCTTCGTGGCGCTGTATGCGCTCATCGCGGGTCGGCCCTTTGGCTTTGAAATGACCGCCGCCTACGTCGGTTCGCTGCTTTACCTCGCCCTCTTCGGGTCCGTGCTCGCCTTTGGCGCCTACCTCACGCTCGTCGGCCGCATCGGCGCCGACCGCGCCGGTTACGCCGCCGCCGCCATTCCCATCGTCGCGATCGTGCTCTCCACCCTTTTCGAAGGTCTGCGCTGGCACCCGGCGACCTTCGCGGGCGTGGCGCTCAGTGTCGCCGGCACCGTCTTCGTGCTGCGCACCAAACGCGCCGCCGCTCCACGCACCTGACCGTCGACACCCGACGCCGGCATGGCTGCGGCTCAAGGCAACCGGTCAAGAAAGGCGCGAATTTCACGGAGCACCTCCTCTTCGTTGGACTGGTGGATGGCATGATCACCGTAGCGAATCCGCACGACCCGTGCCGTCGGCACCCCGGCCTCAAGCGCCTGCGCCTGCGCCTCGGTGGACGCCGCATCCCACGCCTCCGCGCGGGCGCGGGCCCGGGCGTCTTCCCGAAACACCCGCGTCATGTCATGCGGCACCGCGCGACGCTTCGTCCGCCGCCCACCACGGCCACGCCACGGCCAGTAGAATCCCGCGAAACCCGGTCGCCAGCTTCATTGCCGAACCTTTTTTCACCGCGGCTCCTCCTCCTCCTCCGCGACCACCTCGAGGTCGCCCAGCTCCACGTGCGCCTTGCGTGAGTCGGGTCGATGAATCCCTGCGGTCGCGTGACCGAACGTGCGGGCCACCCGCGTCGTCATGTCGGGCAGCGAGGCGGCGAAATCCGCGCCCTGGCGACGGATGCTGAACCGGCTCTCCCAAAGGAGCTTCAGCTGCCTATCCCGCCTGGCCACCTGAAAGTCGAAGGCCCGGAGGACCACAAAATAGCGATCGACGTCGAACTCGTTGGCAAAGTCCTCCGCAAAACTCAGGAAGTGAAGGGACCGGGCTTGGTTGAGTTCCTGTTCGAAACCCAGGATGTGGGCCTTGCGATCCACCGTCAGGCGGTGGGCCGGCCCGCTGCGATCGAGCGTCCGGCGGACCGAGCCATACCATACCATGATGACTTGGCTGGCCTGTTCCTGATCCGTCGTGGGCAGGAAGTTCTGTGACCTCAGCGCCTCTGCGATGGTTTTCGCCACCTGCGCAAATCCGATCGTGCTGACGCTGTCACCAACCGAGCGTTCCTCGGCCAGCATTCCCCCCTCCGCGAGGATGAACGTTTCGGGAAGGTAGCTACCGTCGGGCAGCAGGGTGCGTTCGTAACCGTTGTAGGTGCGGGAAACGACCAGAGTGTGGTCGGCCGGACTGGCGGTCACGGCCCTCCCGGCGCCACCACAGAGGAGGGCGGCACAGACCGCGATCGTCGCCACGCGACCACCGGCAAAACCCGTCGGTCTGCGGCTGCGGAGAGAATGGAGGGAGGGAGGTCTTTGGTTCACGAAAAAGCGGAGCCGATCGAAACGGGCGCATCCCGGCATGACATGACCCCGTCCCGCGGCAACGGCGGCACAACCACCGGTCGATTCACCGGACCAATGGAGCGATCCGCCGGCTGACGTCCCTCCCGGTCAGAGACTCCACCGCTCGCGCAACACCTGCGATTGCCGGCGGGAAAACTCGATCTCGACCCCGCCCTGCACGACCACCTTGAGGCTGCCGCTGAACCACGGTTCGACCGCCTGGATGCACGCCAGATTCACGATCTGGGATCGATTTGCCCTCAGGAACAAGGTGGGTGGCAGTCGCTCCTCCAGGCTGCGCAGCGTGCGGTAGAGCCGCGGCTGACGGTCATCGAAAAACACCCGCGTATGGTTGCCCTCCGCCTCGAGCAGGCGGATCGACCGCACCGGCACGAACCAACAGCGCTCGGCCTCGCGCACGAGAACCCGATCCTCCTCCCGTAGCACCGGTTCGGTTCGGCCGGCGTCCTCGACTCCCGGCGAACTTCCCCTTCCCTGCAACGCCTCCCGCGCGCGCTCGATCGCGGCAGTCAGTCGGTCGGGATGCACCGGCTTGAGCAGGTAGTCGACCGCGTTGACCTCGAACGCACGGATCGCAAACGCATCGTACGCGGTCGTGAAGATGACCTGCGGCACCGGCATCTCCAGCCGCCCCAGCAGCTCAAATCCATCGCATCCCGGCAGCTCGATATCGAGCAACAGCAGGTCGGGACGCAGTCGCGGCACCCGCCGCAGCGCTTCGGTCGCATTGCCGGCCTCGCCCACCACCTCGACGCCGGCGACATCCGCCAACAGGACCCGCAACTCGGCCCGCGCCAGCTCCTCGTCATCGACGATCAGGATGCGGAGCGGGTTCATCCGCTCATCCCCTCCCGGCCCGGTCGGGGCAGCACGAGTTCGGCCTCCACCTCCTCGCATCCCGCCACCCCGGCCCGCAGGTCCAATCGCGCCGCCGGACCAAGCAGCAACGCGAGCCGGCAACGGGCCTCCGCCAAACTGCGACCCGCCTCGACCTCGCCCGGAGTCAGGTTCCCCGGGTTGCTCACCCGCACGCGAAGCATGCCGTCCTCGACGACTCCCCGGATCGTTACGGTGCCACCGGATTCGCGGCGCGCCACCCCATGTCGTACCGCATTTTCCACCAGCCCCTGCAGCAAGAACGGGGGCAAGCGCCAACCGGCCTCCGCGGTGTCGATATCGCGCACGACCCGCAACCGCTCCCCCAGGCGCAGTTGCTCCAACGCCAGGTAATTGCCCACGTTTTCCATCTCCTCCGCCAAGGTGACCAAATCCTGGTCGTCCATGCGCAGGGAGGCACGCAGCAGGTCGGCCAGCAGCGTCACGGCCGTCCGCGGCCGATCCAGTTCCCGCGGAATCAGCGCCCTGAGCGTGTTGAGGCTGTTGAAGAGAAAATGCGGATTGATCCGGGCCCGCAGTGCGCGCAGCTCGGCCTCCCGCCGAGCGGTCTCCAATCGCAGCCGCATTTCCCGTGCCTCCCGATCACGCCGGAAAAACTGAACCGAAACGTAGACCGCCGTCCACAGTCCCAGGAAGTAGCCAAACTGCATGATGATCCAGGGGAGTGGCGGAAGCGCAAACGCGTCCCAGCCCCAGGAAACCACCCCGTAAGCCGCCATCCCCAGCCCGGTGGCGAGCACGAGCACCAGTCCGAAGAGAGTAAGCGCCAACCGCACTCCGCCCCAGCGCTCAACCCACGGATACATCACCGCCCGCAGCAAATGGGACCCGACCATCGCCGCGTAAAACATCGCCACCCCGAAAAGCACGATTTCGGCGCGCGGTCGTCCACCGCTGAGCTTGGCCAGGCTCTGGGACAAAACCATCAGTCCTGTCCACCCCAGCAGCTGGCACAGCCAGTAGCGACGGTGACCCAGCCAACGCGTCCTCGCGCCACGACTCTTTGGCGCCGAAGCCACGCTCGGGAGAATCTCGGTGAGTACCACGCTGAATCGTGGCGCTGCAGATGCGGATGCACAATCCCGCGGCGGTGGACGGTTGAATCGCCGGGTAAACGGCAGTCCGGCCGGATGACCAGTGATGGTCCCCCATTACCTTGGCCCACCGCATCAGAATGCAGGTTGTCGCAAAAAACAGCGGGTTCGTCGCTCCAACCGTGTCAACCGGTTCGCCGTGGTTTGGGGTGTGGGTCCACACACGCTCCTTCTCATGAACCTCTCCTTCGGCTTCCGCCTCTTCGTTCGCCTTCTCCTCGCTGTCGCCACGACCGCCATCGCCACCACCCACGCCCAAGTTGTCAATCTGCCCCGCGCCAGTCCGCGCGCCGGCGTGTCCCAGGTCATCGGCATCACCAAGGTCTCCGTCGAGTATGGCCGCCCCAGCGTCAACGGCCGTGAGGTCTGGGGTCAGCTCGTGCCCTACGGCTTCAGCGATCTCGGCTACGGCACCAACGATCAGGCACCGTGGCGCGCCGGCGCCGACCAGAACACCGTCATCACCTTCGAGCACGACGTCACGGTCGGCGATCAGCCCGTGCCCGCCGGCGCCTACGGACTGCACATGGCGATCGCCGAGTCCGGCGAGGTCACCGTCATTCTTTCCAAAAACGCTGACGCCTGGGGCAGCTTTTTCTACGATCCCGCCCTCGACGCCGCCCGGGTCACGACGCACTGGGAGGACGCTCCGCACGAGGAGATGCTGTCCTACGCCTTCAGTGACGTCACCAAGACCGGCGCCACCCTCGCCCTGCGCTGGGAAAGCAAACGCATCCCGTTTCCCATCACCGTCGACACCGACGCCATCGTCGTTGCCAGCCTCACCCGCGATCTCACCTCCGGCCAGGGCTTTGACGATCGCGTCTACATCGCCGCATCGAACTACCTCGTGCAAAACAACCTCGACCTTGAGCTCGCCCTCACCTGGGCCGAGCGCGCCGTGAGTCCGCGCACCGGCCAGCCCTCGTTCAACGGCTTCGCCCAGCAGGCCCTCGTGCTCGACAAGCTCGGCCGCACCGAGGAGGCGCTCGCCGTGATGGCGCGCGCCCTGCCCCTCGGCACCCCCGGCCAGATCCACCAATACGGCCGCAGCCTGCTCGCCGCCCAGCAACCCCAGCGCGCCCTTGAGGTTTTTCAGACCAACGCCCGCCTCCACCCCGACACCTGGCCGGTCAACTACGGCCTCGCCCGCGGCTACTCCGCGGTGGGCGACTACGCCGCGGCGCTCGAAGCCCTGCTCAAGGCCCGCGACCAGGTGCCCGAAGGCGACACCGTCAACGGCCCCGCCATCGAAGCCAACCTCGAGAAACTCCGCCGCGGCGAAGACATCAACTGACCCACCCGCCCGTTATCCCGTCCGCCTGAACGAACCAGGTTTTACAGAAGGGAACGAAGGAAACAAAGAAGACCACCGCTCCACCGCCGCAAACGGACGGGACGTCCGTTCTCCACCGCTCCGCCGCAGTTACCACTCGGGAGAATGGACGCTTGCGCGCCTCGGGCGCGTCCTCGTCCGTTTGTCCTGCCTCTCAGCCGCCGCTTCACCACCGCAAATGAACGGGCAACTCCAAGCCCCAATTGGCAAACGACTTCGTTCCCTTCGTTACCTTCTGTAAACGGTTCGGGGCCAAAAGGACGTTGGGACCTGAATCCGCGATCCTTGTGCACCGTTACCGCCACCGCCTCATCCGCAGTTCTCCTTCGCGTCCCTTCGCGCCGTTCGTGGTTCAAAACCCATCTCCGATCCACGGTTCTACGGCCTGCCTCGACCGCCCCTTCGCCCGCAGGATTGCCTTTAACCGGCCCGCGCGCCGATGCTCCGCCGCATCCGCCCATGCGCGTCCTGTCTCGGTTCATCCTGCTCTTCGGCTTCGTCACCACCGCCCTCGGGCTCTACGCGGCCGAGCCGCCTGCATCGTCACCCGTTTCGCCTCCGCTCACGATCGAACGCATCCTGGCCGGACTTCCCGACATCCCGGCCACCGCTGACCCCACCCGCGGCAATTTCGTGCTCAACCTGGAGGACGGTTACGACGCCCTCCTGCTGCGCGTGCACCTCATTCGCCAGGCCCGCCGCTCCATCGAGCTGCAGACCTTCATCTGGACCAACGACGAGTGCGGCCGCCTGCTCATCTGCGAACTCGTCGAAGCCGCCCGCCGCGGCGTGCGGGTGCGCATCCTCGCCGACCACATGGTCTCCGACCAGGATCCCGCCGTCGGCGCCTTCCTCGCCACCGTGAGCCCGCACCTCGAGGTGCGCCACTACCGTCCGGTCATGGCCCGGCTCAACCCGTCCCTGCTGCAAAAGCTGAGTTCCGCGCTCTGGGGCTTCCACGGCACCAACCAGCGCATGCACAACAAGCTCATGATCGTCGATGACGCCGTGCTGCTTACCGGCGGTCGCAACATCGAGAACACCTACTTCAACCATTCGCCCGGCATGAACTTCCGCGACCGCGAAGCCGTCGCCGTCGGCCCCGTCGTCGCCGCCGCCGTCGAGTCCTTCGATACGTATTGGGATTTCAGGCACAGCATTCCCAGCCGCGAACTGCGCGACGTCGCCCGCGCCATCGAACGCGGCGACTACCCGCGCTACGCGACCCGCGCCGACTACGACTTCGGCGGCTACTTCAATGAACTGGATGCCCTGGTCGAAGACCCGGCGCAGATGCAGGCGCGTTTCTGGTCACGCCTTCAGTCGGTCGACCAGGTCGAGTTCATCGCCGATGCGCCCGGCAAAGGCCGCGGCTTCTTCGACAAGACCTCCCGCACCACCCGGGCCCTCCACCGCGCCGTCGCCGCCGCCGAACGCGAGGTGATCCTGCAATCGCCCTACCTCATCCTCAGCCGCTCCGCACAGAAGCTGGCCCGCGAACTCGTGCGCGACCATCCCGACATCGCCCTGCGCGTCTCGACCAACAGTTACGCCTCCACCGACAACATCATGGCCTATTCGGCCAACTACCGGTTGCGCGGCGACTACGTGGAGAAACTCGGCCTGCAGGTCTACGAGTTCAAACCCCAGCCCGCCGTGCTGCAGGATCTCTTTCCCACCCACGGCGCGATGGCGGCCCGGGCGCGCACCGCCGGGCCGGCCGAGGAGTTCTTCTTCTGCGTGCACGCGAAGTCGCTCGTCGTCGACGGTCGCGTCACCTTCATCGGCTCCTACAACCTCGACCCCCGCTCCATCAGCCTCAACACGGAGGTCGGCCTGCTCATCACCGACGCCGCCTTTGCCGCCACGATCCGCGCCGAGATCGAGCGCGACATGTTGCCGGCCAACAGCTGGGTCATCCATCGCCGCGCCTACCCGCTCGGCCTCAACGCCCTCAACGGCCTGATCGACGACATTCTCTCGATCGGCCCGATTGATCCCTGGCCCATCCAGAACACCAGCAGTTTCGACCTGCGCCCCGGAGCCGAGCCGGTCCCGCCCGGCCACCCCGAGTTTTATCAGCGCTATCGCGACGCCGGCGACTTCCCCGGCTCCCGCGGCCCGCTCACCACCAAGGAAATCCTCACCCGCCTCTACAAAGCCGTCGGCACCAGCTTCACGCCGATCATGTAGCCGGCGCCAAGCCGGACACGCCCTGGAGCCGAGAAAAACTCCGAAGGGTTCGAAATGATGCGAAGCCCTCGGGGAGCCCAGGGGAAGCGCCTGGAATTATTCGGTTTTACAGAAGCGAACGAAGGAAACGAAGAAGCACGCAAAGCCGTTTCTAAGATCCAGACCCCTGCGCGCGCAACTCGGCCCAAGCCCGTTTTAGTCAAAATAGAAATAGTGACTTCAGTGCAGAGCCCTGCCCGGCCTCGTCTCCGGCAACACTCTTCACTGACCTGGTGGGGCTTTTCATTTCATCAGCTTCATGAGGTAAACCGAGGAGGAGGCCGGAGCAAATTCTGCCCGAATTACTTCGGGCATGGCCTGAAACGTGGCGTGGTCCGTGAAAACGCAATCCTGCCCCGGCACACCCTTCGGTAGAGACTCCACTCGGCTTCTCGCCTTTCCGATTACTTGGAATCGAACTGAGGTGGGAGGTCCGAAAAAGGCGCCCAAGAGTTCGGACGCGCAGAAACGAACGACCAGCCGGTAGTCGAGGCCACCGATCTGCACCTTTTCATGGACCATTCGCTGCGCTGTCGCGGCCACAGCTGCCAGCGTCGAATCCAGATCGGATGAAGGCCAGTAGGCCGTGACGCAGCCGCCGACAAACTGGGCAACGATCCCTCCCGCCTCCTCAATCAGACGCTGCTGAAAATCCAAGACGCTCGCGAGAGTCTGAACGAGAGCATCAGGAGTGAACTCACCGCCAACGTTTCGCACGGAGTGGATTGAGATGAATGTAGTCCGCCACCCGCGCCCAAACCTCCTCGTCCTGCAACACGAACGATTTGAATCGACCCTGAAACAAATGCCCCTGCTCGCCGCGGAGCCGGTTGAAACGGGCTGCGAACGTCACCTGCAACCACTGCATCCCGGCGGCTCGGGTATGGGGTCATGTCGTTACATTGTTACATTTGGGGCTCGGGTATGGGGTCATGTCGTTACATTGTTACATTTGGCGATACCTGCACAGACGTGTCCGCAAGGCGGCGGGACGGCCACAGCGCAACGCCTCCGCCAACCAGACCACCGGCACGCCCATTTCCCGTTGCAGTTGATCGGCCAAGCGCACCTTCCAACGGCTGTCTCCCTTTTTTTGATCCAAGTCCGTCTCTGCATACCCTTCGATGCTCAGCAACTCCTTAAGCCGCGCTTTCCAGCGTCGCCGCTGTAACTCCTTTGGCTCCTGATATTCGGCTCGATTCGCTGTCTCGGACTCCTTCTCCATCCTGCCGAGCAGGTCGTTCTTCCACTCCTCGGCTCCGACTGCCCATCCGGATGAATATGATTCTCGTTCGTCGAGCGGGGTCTGCTCTTCCCGTGCGTGCACTTGCCTCAGGTGTTGCAGGTAATCACGCCAACCGGATGCGTGATCTCGCAGTCCGAGGGTTCGAAGCCAAGGTTCCGCCTCAAGTCCACCAAACCGCTTATCCTGCACATACCGCCGCAAACTACTCCAGGGAAACGAACTCAGGTGCTCGGGCTCCACGACCCGGGCCCGAAGTGGATTGAGATGAATGTAGTCCGCCACCCGCGCCCAAACCTCCTCGTCCTGCAACACGAACGATTTGAATCGACCCTGAAACAAATGCCCCTGCTCGCCGCGGAGCCGGTTGAAACGGGCTGCGAACGTCACCTGCAACCACTGCATCCCGGCGGATAGGTTCGGGTGCGGCGTTCGCACCGCCAGGTGAAAGTGATTGCGCATGATCACATACGCCCCGAGTTCCCATTCGAACCGCTTCACCGCGTCCTCCAAAACCGCCTCGAATGCTTGCGCCGCTCCGCTCGATCCAAACACGTCGCCGCGATAGTTCCCTCGGTTTATCACATGACAGATCGCCCCAGGGTACTCGATGCGCGCCAGCCGAGCCATTCCAGTTCACTAGCCCGTCCAAACAGCCTGCGCAAGTGTAACATTGTAACGACATGACCCCCTGCATCGAGCGAAGCGCAGGGCGCATGGGCAAGTCGGAGGAGGATAGCGTCCCGCCCAAAACCTTGCCAGCCGGCGCGGAACACCAGAATGCCCGCAGAAATTGCCCGGCTGGAATCAGCCGGTACCGCCGCGGAAGGAGCTGACGAGGCGATTTCGATCCGCTTTTCACTTCGATTCTCTGCTGACTTGCCATGCCAACTGCGGCACGCCGGCGAGCGGCGGCCCTACATCCGGTGGGCACAGTGGTGCCGGAAAGCGGACATTGACGCGGCACGCCGGCGAGCGGCGGCCCTACACTTCGTGTCCTTGCTTACCTTCTGTAAAATCCGGTCTGGCCTATTCCACGCCCGAGGCGCGGCCGAAGATGGGCAGGCCGGCGTCGCTCCACTGGAGGGGCTTGACGTAGGTGTGGCGGTTGGGGTCCCAGAGGGGGTCGCCTTCGATCTCGGTGTAGTTTCTGGCGTGATACACCAGGAGGTCCGTCTCACCATCCTCGGCCTGCGTGAAACTATTGTGGCCGGGACCGAAGATCTTGTGCTCGGGGTCGCTGCGGAAGACCGGCTCGGGCGACTTCGTCCAACTGGCCCGGTCCAGCAGGTTGGCGTCCTCCGAGGCGTGCAGCAGGCCCATGCAGTAGTTTTCGTCCGTGGCACTGGCCGAGTAGGTGAGAAACACGCGGCCGTGGCGGATGATGACCGAGGGGCCTTCGTTGACCAGAAATCCAACCTTTTCCCAGGGCTGTTCCGGGATCGAGAGCAGCACCGGTTTGCCCATGAGCGTGGTGCCGTCCTTCATCGGCGCGATGTAGAGGTTGGAGTTGCCGGGAATGCCCGGGCCTTTCTGCGCCCACACGTAGTAGGTCACACCGCGGTGGGTGAAGGTCGTGGCGTCGAGACAGAAGGTGTCGATGCCGCTGTCGACCTGCGCGGGCTCCGACCACCGGCCCGTGAGCGGATCGCTGCCGGTGCAGGTGATGACATACATGCGGTGCTGAAAGAGGTCGTGCTTGATCTCCCGCGAGGGCGCGGCGGCGAAATACACCCGCCACTGACCGAAAACGTGATGAATTTCCGGCGCCCAAATGAGCTCGCTCAACGGTCCCGTGGCGGGCTTGTGCCACACGTCGACCGTGGGCGCCGTGGCCAAGCCGGCGATGGTGTCGGCGGCACGCAGCTCGATGCGGTCATAGGCGGGCACCGAGGCCGTGAAATAATACTTTCCGCCGTGGCGACGGATGCAGGGATCGGCCCGCTGCAGGATGAGCGGGCGGAGCGGGGCGGCGGCGGAGGGATTCATGCGGTGCGCTCGGCGGCCGGTGGATGCAGGCCGAGTTCGGTCGGGTTCGAAATCAGGGTGCGGTAGTAACCGTCGGTGATGCGGTAGCGGAACATGAGCAGGCCCATGGTGAAGTGGAAGGCGCCAGGGATGACCGTGAGCATGAGCGCGATGCCCTTGAGCGCCTCGGCGGTCTGTTCGACGTTGGCCACGTAGCCGTATCCATCGAGCAACCACGCCACGATAGCGCCGGCGATGGCCATGCCCGATTTCTGGCAGAAGGAGATGCCGCCCCAGGCGAGGCCGGAGACGCGCAGCTGTGTCTTGCGCTCCCCGTAGTCGATGGCCTCGGCGATGGCCGACCAGAAGACCGGCGCGTGCAGGTCGACCACGAAGCAGATGAGGAAGTAGAACACAAAGGCCGACACGGTCGCGCCGGGCTTCACCACGAGAAACATCGCCACGCTCAGCACCGCGACCGCGACCTGCGTCCAGCGGAACATGGCCACCTTGCAATAGCGTTTGGTGATCCAGGTCGACGCCACCATGGCCAGGATGGCCGCGCCGACGCCGGTACCCAGGAAGCGCGAGATCATGACCTCGTCGCCGCCCACGTAGTATTTGGCATAATACGCCGCGACCGAACCGCGCACCACATAGCCGATGGTGCCGATGACGCAGACCGCGCAGAGAACGACCCACTGGTCGTTGCGCACGAGGTGCGAGACCTGTCGCAGGAAGGCGGCCTTCTCGACCTTGTGGTGCAGCCGCTCGGTGGTGGTGAAGAAGCAGAACAGGAACAACACCGTGCCCATGGCCGCCATCAACCCCATGGCCGATTCGTAGCCTCGGGCGATGTCATCCTGCCCCCAGCGCTTGGCCAGGATGGGCACGACGATGGACACCAGAAAGGCCGCGATCTTGGCGAAGAACAAACGGTAGCCGTTGGCCGAAAGCCGCTCCTGCGGCGAGTCGGTGAGCACGCCGATGAGCGAGATGTAGGGGATCGTCACCGCGGTGAACATGAGCGTCACGCCGATGTAGGTGGAGTAGGCCCAGAGCAGCTTCGCGTTGTAGTCCCAGTCGGGCGTGACAAAGGTGAGGTAAACCGAGATGCCAAAGGGCACCGCGAGAAACAGGAAGTAGTGCCGGTAACGCCCCCAGCGCGTCGTGAGCCGGTCGGTCAACATGCCCATGAGCGGATCCGTGACCGCGTCGATGAGCCGCACCGTAAGGAAGAGCGCCGCCAGGTGGGCGGGCTTCAGACCGAAGACGTCCGTGTAGAAGAACGTGATGATGAGAAACATCGACGAGATGACCACGTTGACGGCCATGTCGCCGGACCCGAAACCGACCTTCTCGAGGACGGTGAGACGTGCGGTTTTCATGGATGAATGACGGCCTTGGCCGCGGCGGGATTGAGCAGGAGGCTGCGGTAGGACTCGAGCGCATCGGCCGCGACCACCGGCCAGCCTTCGGCGTCCCAGGCGAGGCGGACGATCTTGAGCGTCTGGCGTCCGCGGTTGGCCGCTTCATAGGCATGGAAAATCATATAATCCTCGCCGTCCCAGGTGTAGACGGCGTTGTGCCCCACGCCGGGAAACGCCTCCGTGCCGGCGAGCAGTTCGGTGCCGCCGCCCGCCGCCAGATCGACGCCGTCGCGGTCGAGGTAGGGACCGCGCACATCGGTGGCGCGGCCGACCATCATGCGGTAGGTGCTCTGGGCGCCGCGGCAGCAGAAATCCCAGGAGAGAAAGAGATAGTAATGCTCGCCCTTGCGGAAGATGAAGGGCGCCTCGAGCGCGGCCTCGCCGGGTTCGTGATCGGGCGTGAAGGCGTCGCGGTCGCGCTTGGCGATCGTGTGCCACTCCTGAGGCTCGGTCAGCGAGACGAGGTCGGGCGCGAGTTTCACCAGCTTGAGCCCGCCCCAGAAGGAGCCGAAGCTCATCCACGGCGCGCCCTCGGCGTCGAACACGACGGCGGGATCGATGGCGTTCCACAGGTCGCGGTTGGGCACCGACTGCACCACGATGCCCTGGTCGCGCCACTCGTAGTCGGGCGAGGCGGGATCGAGGGTGCGGTTGACCGTGACACCGATGGCCGAGGTGTTGGCGGCGAAGGCGGAGACCGAGTAGTAGAGGTAGAACTGCCCCTCGTGTTCGACGACGTCCGGCGCCCAGATGTGGCCGTTGAAGCGCGGGGAAACGTCGGCCGCCCAGGCGGGCTCGCCCGGAAAGACGCGGCCAGCGCAGGTCCAGTTCACGCGGTCGGTCGACCGGTAGAACGTGATGCCCGGCCCCGTGCTGAACAGCGTGTAAGTGTCGCCTTCGCGGGCGATAACCGGGTCATGGATGAAGAGTTGCGGATCGGCGGAAGCCGGTTCGCCGGCCCCGTCGGTGGAGGCGCGCGCGATACCGCCCGCGAGGACCGCTGCGGTGAGAGAGGCCAGCAGTGGAAGACCGCGCTGCAAAAACCTGCCGTGTGTCATGGGAATCAAGAGAGGAGAGAGGGAGCGCGCCACAAAAGCGCGGCTCCGAGGATGAGAAAGCCGCCGGTCGCGGAGTCGGAGTTGCCCGCGACGGAAGGGGTTACCCGACAATGCGTCTTTTCCCGGGCGCAACCCGACAGGGAGCGGGAAAAGATTGTGATTCCGCGCGTCGTCCCTCCTCCGCCGGAGAACGCAGAAGACCAGCCACAAAAGGAGCAAAATGGAGGTGGCCTGTCTGGGCACCTTGCCTCTACGCCCCAAACGGACGAGGACGTCCGTTCTCCAGCCACTCCGCCGCGCCAACCTAGAGAACGGACATCTTGTCCGTTTGCCCGACCCCACCGTCCCCCGCGGGCGCCGACGAGCGGCACTCCTAGATTTTGCCTTCGATCAGGGCGGCGGCTTCGCGCTGGAGGATACGGGCGAAACTCCAGTCGAACCAGAAACCCTGCACGGGGGTGCCGCGGTCGGCGGGGGCGCGGTGTTTGAGCACAGTGATCTCGCGCGCCTGCGCCAAGTAGGCCCGCGCGGCTTCGCGGTCGCCGGCCTGCCAAGCCGCCAGGGCCATGATCGCGCAGGCGGTCACATCGCGCGGGGCGTTGTCGTCGGGTGCGTCGATGCAGAGTCGGCCCCAGTCGAGCGCCGCGGCGTAACGACCGTTGCGATACTCCCACAGGCCGAGGCCGATGGCACTCCAGGCCTGCCGGAACCCGTCGGCGGCCTCGTGCGCCTCCTTTTCGTTGCGGTAGGTCACTTCGGCGTAGGGCTCGAGCGCCTTGAGGATGGCGGGCGAGGCCGGCACCAGCAGCGCGATCTTCAGCACCCGGTCGGCGAAGGGGCCGGGTGATTCGGCGAAGCGTTCGATGGCGTTGCGTCGGAAGGCGTCGAAGGCCGCAGCGTCGCCGAGCTCGACCAGCGGCGGCCCGAGTTCGAGGTAGTCGAGCGAGGTGACGTCGATGCCTTCGAGCTGGTTGAGGGTGATGAGCGTGGAAAAGCGGTCGACCGCCTGCGCCCAGCGGCCGTTGAGCGCATGCCATTCGCCGAGCGCGCGGTAGACCGCCGAGCCTTCGACGGTCGGCTGATCGAGCACGACTTCGTCGAGGATGCGGTCGGCCTCCGCGAAGCGTTGCTGGCTCGCCAGCAGGGCGGCCTGGGTGACGCGTTCGCGCATCTCCGCCTTCTCGCGCAGGCGCACCTGCTGCTGCTCGGCGGCGACCGCGCGGTGACGGGCCTCCAGCTCGCGGAAGAACAACCAGGTCGAGGTGCCGAAGCCGATGAGCAGGGCCAGGGCGACGGCGGTGCCGGCGGCGAACGTGACGCGGTTGCGCCGCACGAGTTTTTGGAACTGGTAAAACCAGCTCGGCGGCCGGGCGAGCACGGGCTCATCGTTGAGGTGGCGCAGGACGTCCATCGCCAGGCTGTTGGCCGTCTCGTAGCGGCGGCTGCGGTCCTTTTCGAGCGACTTGACGATGATCCAATCAAGATCGGTGCGCACGGCGGCCAGCAGGCTGGCGGGGTCGGTGTTGCGCTTGTCGGCCTCGGCGAGCTGTCGGTCGAGTGGCAGCGAGGCGAGGCGTTGCGAAGGTCGCATCGGCTCACGCTCGCGCAGGATGCGCCGCATCTCGTCGAGCCCGGCGTCGGCCAGCTCCTGCGCATCAAAGGGCGTGTGGCCGGTGACGAGTTCGTAGAGCAGCACGCCGAGGCTGTAGATGTCGCTGCGGGTGTCGATATCGACCCCGCCCATGGCCGCCTGCTCGGGACTCATGTAGGCCGGCGTGCCCACGAAGGGCATCTGCAGGGTGAGCAGGATCTTGTCGGTGAGCGAAATCTCGGTGGCCTTGGCGATGCCGAAGTCGATGACCTTGGGCACGGGCGAGCCGTCCAGCCGCGCCACGATGATGTTGGACGGTTTGATGTCGCGGTGGATGATGCCCTTCTGGTGCGCGTGCTGGATGGCCTGGCAGATGTGCACGAACAGCTCGAGGCGTTGCCGCAGGTCGAGCCGCTCGTCGTCGCAGAAGCGTGTGATGCGGCGTCCGCTCACCAGCTCCATCACAAAGTAGGGCGAACCGCGGTCGGTCGCGCCGGCGTCGAAGACGTGGGCGATGTTGGGATGGTCCATCATCGCCAGGGCCTGGCGCTCGGCCTCGAAGCGGCCGATCACGGCGCGCGTTTCCATGCCGAGCTTGATGATCTTCAAGGCCACCGTGCGGCGCACCGGCTCCTCCTGCTCGGCGCGAAAGACGACGCCGCAGCCACCCTCGCCGATCTTTTCGAGGAGCTTGTAGCGGCCGATGCGACTGCCGATCGCTTCCTCGCCTGGCAACGGCACGGTGGCCACCGCGCCCGCGGCGCCGTGGGTATCGGATCCGCCGCCGGTGCCGCCGTGCAGCGTGGTGAGGTGCGGCAGCGCCTGGCTGCTTTCCGAAAAGAACGACTCCGCCTCAAGCGCGGTCTCGAGCATGCCGGTGACCCGATCGCGCAGGGCCGTGTCGGTCCCGCAGGCTTCGGTCAGGAACCGGGTGCGCGCGGCGGCGTCGGGCAGTTTGCGCGCCTGGTCGAACAGTTCCTCTTCGTATTCCGATGATGGCGGCATGGACGAACGGCGGGGGCGGCGGAAGCGGTCAGCGCTGGTTACGGATCGCCTGGTAGAGCCAGACCTTGGCGTAGGCCCAGTGCCGCTCGACCGTGCGCTCGGTCACGCCGGTGCTGGCGGCGACCTCCTGGTTGGTGAGGCCCACGAAGAACTTGAGCACGACGATGAGTGCCTTTTCCGGATCCTGCTCGCGCAGCTTTTCGAGCGCCTCGTCGATGAGCAGGATCTTTTCGTCGGGCGAGGTGGCGGCGAGCTGCGCTTCGTCGAACTCGACGCGCTCCAGGTCGCCGCCGCGCTTGAGCCGGGCCTTGCGACGGGCGCTCTCGATGAGGATGCGCCGCATGGCCTCGGCGGCGGCGCCGAAGAAATGCGCCCGGTTCATCCAGTGGTGGTCGCCCGCCTCCACCAGACGCAGCCAGGCCTCGTGGACGAGGGCGGTGGGCTGCAGGGTCTGGCCGGCCGGTTCGCGGGCGATGCGCACGCGGGCGTGTTTGCGCAGCTCCTCGTAGACCAGCGGCAGCAGGTCCTCGGCGGCGCCGGCCTCACCCTTGCCCACGGCGACGAGCATCTGCGTCACGTCACTCATGAGCGGGGCGCGGGGCCGCCGGCGACGCGGCAGCGAGCGGGAAAAGGATGATCGAGGACGATGACTCCACGAGCAGGTTGGGAGGGGGAAAGCAAAAGGGGTTGGCGCCGATCACGGCGGGCGTACCGCCGGCGGGTTCCGAGGAAAAACATCCGCGTGAACAGTGGGTAGGTCAACCGACCGTTGACGGTCAAACCCCTCGGGTGGCTAACGGGCAAACGATCTGTCGGCCGGCGCAACCTCATGCCGGCCAGCCACGACGCCGCGCGCCTCGCCACGCTCGTGCCCGGTGCCTACTACACCGCGCAGGTCAGCGGCGCGCAGGGCACCAGCGGCGTCGCCCTGGTCGAAGTCTATGAAGCACCCTGGGGCCCTGCGCGGGAGCGCGGGGACGGGGAACGTGCACGCGCCCTGATCGACCTTGCCGAAAAAGGAGATTTGGCCGCAAAAAGGCGCAGAAGGCGCAAAAAAACCGAGTGGCGGGAGAAATGTTGACGAACCAGTGCCTGCTTTTTTGCGCCTTCTGCGCGTTCTTGCGGCTATACCCGAATCCCGCCGCTCCCGCCACGGGCTACGCCGTGCTTTGCGGCATCCGGGGCTACCGCGGGCGGTTGACCAGCAGCTGGTAATATTCCTCCCGGAGCTTCGCCTTTTCCTCCTCGCTCACGCCCCAGATGGACGCCTGTTCGATGGCCTCGGCCAGCTCGTTCATCGCCTGCGCGTATTGCTCGCGACGTTCGGCGGCCAGGGCGCGCGCGGCATTGGAGCCGAGCAACTCGAAGCGGTTCAGGACCAGCCGGTCGAAACCCGACAGGTGTTTCTCGATCAATTTCTGCGCCCGCGCCTCCGGCGTCAGGAAGGGCTCCAGTTTCACGTTTTTCTTCGGCCGTTCCACCGGCAGGCGCGGCAGAATGAACCCGGGCAAACGTCTGGTCTCCACCGTCATTTCCGGCAGCTCCACCACGCCGGGCTCTGCCGGAGGCCCTGCCGCGAGTGCCGGAGCCTCGCCCGCCAGGATCGCCTGATTGGATTTGCGCACCAGCGGCGGGATCGAACGCAGCCGCGGGCGCGGGGCCTGCCCCGGCGGCGGAGATGCCTCCTCCGCTGCAGCTTCGACGGCCGCCGCCTCCATCTGCTGCTGCTTTTCCGCAAACCCCGGATCGAAGGCCGGCAGTGAGTCCATCACGTGGTCCCGCATCGACTCGGACCGCTCCTGTGCCGTCATCGCCGCCGTCGACAACACGCCCAGGCACAACAGCAAGCTGCCGCCTCGTCGTGCGCGCTGACAACCGGGGCTGGGGTAAGCGACCATCCTGCCAACAGAGACGCCGGCCGTCGGAAATCGTTCAATCGAAGACTCCCTCTCCATCCCCCGTCCACGTCCCACCGCCCCTCCACCGCAACGCCGTCGGGACGCCGGCGTCCACCTCCAAACCGGGCGCCGGCAAGCCTCGGCCGAGGCAGGCACGCAGCACCCTCATCCCTCACCCCTCGTCCCGCCGACCATCCGCCTGTAACGTAACGCGACCGCGGGAGTTATTTTGCCTGCGCCGGACTCGCGCTCGTGATGCTCTGGCTGCACCCCTTCCGATGACTTCCTCCGCCTCCTACCGCGAGTCGCGCTTCGCCGCCGCTGTTGCCGGCCTGCGCGCCGACCTTCGCCATGCCTTTCGCCTGCTCGGCAAGAGCAAGGGCATGTCCGCCATCACCCTGCTCACCCTCGCCCTCTGCATCGGCGCCACCACGGCGATCTTCTCGACCGTGTATTCGCTCATGTTGAAGCCGCTGCCCTTCGACGAACCCGAGCGGGTGGTCGAACTCTACACCTCCGCTGCCAAGGCCGGGCTCCACCACATGCCCGCCAACGTGCCGTTCTACCTCGACTACTCCGCCAATGCCACGTCCTACGAAACCCTCGCCCTGTGGTCCTTCGGCTTCCGCCTTTTCGGCGAGGAGGGCTCCGTCGTCCGCCAGCCCGGCGCCGTCGCCACCGCCGAGATCTTTTCGCTCCTGCGCGTGCAGCCGGTCCACGGCAGCTTCTTCAACAAGGACAACAACGTGCCGGGGGCCGACAAGGTCGTCGTGCTCATGCAGTCGTTCTGGCAATCCGACTTCGGCGAGGACCCCGCCGTGCTCGGGCGCGAGCTCCGCATCGACGGCGAACCCTACACCGTCATCGGCGTCGCCCCGCGCTTGCTCGAAGCCTTCGACGCCCGCGTGAAATACATCCTGCCGCTCTCGTGGAACGAGAACCAGGCCAACCCCCAGGGCCGCTACGGCGTAGGCATCTCCCTTTTCGGTCGGCTCAAGCCGGGCGTGAGCATCGGCCAGGCGGACGCCGAGGCCAAGACCCTCGAGAAACGTTACGTCGACGCCGGCCCGCCGCCGCTGCAGCAGTTCGTCGAACGGTCCGGCATGACCATGAACGTCGGCGGCGTGCAGGAGCAGCGCGTCAATCCCGTGCGCCCCACCCTGCTCATCGTCCAGGGCATCGTCGCCTTCGTGCTGCTCATCGGCTGCCTCAATGTCGCCAACCTCCTGCTGGTGCGTTCCAACGCCCGCCAGTCCGAACTGGCCATCCGCTCCGCCCTCGGCGCCAGCCGCGGTTCCATCGCCCGCCAGCTGCTCGTCGAAAGCCTGCTGCTCACCAGCCTCGGCGCCGCCCTCGGTCTCGGTCTGGCCTGGGCCGCCCTGCGCGCGACCAACTTCTACCTCGCCAAGATGCTGCCGCAGTCGCTGCCCGCCACCCTCGACCTGCGCGTGCTCGGCTTCGCCATCGGCCTGGCAGCGCTGGTGGGTGTATTGATCGGACTGATACCAGTTTTCCATGTGCTGCGCACCAACCTCGCCGCCGTCATCCAGGGCGGCACCCGCGGCGCCTCCTCGGGCCGCGGGGTGCGTCTGCTCAGCAGCACGCTGGTCGTCACCCAGGTCGCCGTCGCGCTCGTGCTGCTCACCGGCGCCGGCCTGCTCATTCACAGCTTCACCCGCGCGCTGCGCGTCGACCCCGGCCTGCGCGCCGAGGGGGTCATCACCGGCCGCATCGCCCTGCCGCAGGGCTACCGCGCCAGCGACGAAGCCGCCCAAGGCATCCAGGATCGCCTGCTGCAGGGCCTGCGTGAAATCCCCGGCGTGCAATCGGTCGCGCTCAGCTTTGCCACGCCGTTCCAGGGCGGACTGCCGATCAACGCCTTCACGCTCTACGAGGACACCCTGCCGCCCGGTGCGCCGCAGCCCGGCGCCTTTCGCGTGATCGTCACCCCCGACTATGCGGCGGCCCTCGGCCTGCAGTTGGTCGAAGGCCGTTTCTACGAAGAGGCCGACCGTGCGCCGGACCGCCAGACGGTGGTGGTCGACCAGAGTTTTGCGCAGAAATACTTCCCCGGCCGCTCGGCCCTGGGCGGACGTTTTACCTTCGGCGCCCGGCCGGAAAACGACGCCGACTGGCCCACCATCGTGGGCGTGGTGCGCGACGTGCCGCACAACGGCGTGGAGGAGAAGAGCGGCAATCCCTTCATCTACCAGATCATGCGCGGAAGGCCCGGCGGATTGACACTCTTCCTGCGCACCGAACGCCCCACCGCCGACGCCATCGCCGCGCTGCGGGCCAAGTTGCGGGAGATCGATCCGGCGATTCCGCTTTTCGACACCAGCGCGCTCACCGAGGCGGTAGGCTCGTCCTTCGACAACCGCCGCGCCGTCATGCTGCTCACGGCGGCCTTCGCCGGACTGGCGTTGTTTCTCTCGGCGCTCGGCATCTACGGCGTGCTGGCCTACGACGTCTCGCAGCGCACGCGGGAGATCGGCATCCGCAGTGCGATCGGCGCCTCGCGCGAGCAGGTGCTCGGGCTCGTACTGCGGCAGGGACTGGTCAAAGCCAGCCTCGGTGTCGCGATCGGCCTCGTGGGCGCGTTTCTGCTCAGCCGCACGATGACGAGCCTGCTCTTCGACGTGAAGCCGACGGATCCGGTCGTCTACGGGGCGGTGAGCCTGCTCCTCATCGCGGTCGCCCTCCTGGCCAGCTACCTCCCCGCCCACCGCGCCGCCCGCATCGACCCGCTGGTGGCCCTGCGCGACGAGTGATGCCGGCAGGTTATTGCCAGTCACGTCCTGACGCCCACGACCCAGGGACCAGTACCGAGCGACCAGGTCCCAAGACAGCTACGCTTTGCGGTGGTGCAGACAGATGCGGTTTTCGTCCGGATCGAGGAAGACGGTCATCCAACACGGCGGACTCTCCACCGGTTCCCAGATGAACTTCACGTTGGCAGCTCGCAGCACCGCAACCGCGGCATCGAAATCTTCGACTTCCAGGGCCACCGCGGGACCGGCGTTGGCAGGCGGCCAGGCGTCGCCCGCGCCGGTGATGATGGCGAGGCAGCCGGGGCCGATGTCGTATTCCACCCAGGAGGGATTGTCCTCGGGCCCGAAGGTGTGGGAGACGCTCAATCCCAGCACGCCTTCATAAAACGCCCGGGCCCGCGCCATGTCGGTGACCGGGTAGGCGGTGAATGCGATCTCTTTAATTTTCATACGTCCCGGAAATAACCCACCTCAGCCGCCGAGAAAAGGCGGCAGCGTCGTTTCGACTGCATTCCAGCCCGGGGCCGTTTCGTCCCGCACCGGAGAACCGAATCAGCTCCAGCGGGTCGGGGGCAGGACGCGCTGGACGCTGCGGTGAAGGCCGGAGCGCGAGGCGCCATGCCTGCCTGCTTCCCTCATGACGACGACCGCCACCCGCAGCCCGTCCGGCGTTCGCTTCGCTCCACCCGGGGCGAGGCGGGGGCAGCGCTTGTTCCTGGCAACCTTGCTGGGCAGTGCTGGCGCGCTTCACCTGCTCTTCTCCGGCCTGGCCACGCTCACGATGGCAAACGCGACGTCTCCCATCATCCTGCCGGGCGGCGTGGCCCTGCCCTACGCGGACGGCGACCTCCGGACGTGGGCCGGGCTCATCGCCGCCTACACCACCGCGCAGATCTGGGTGGGGTGGTTGCTCGGTCCCTTGGGCCTGTGGGCCGCGCGTTGCCTGATCCGCAATCGACATCCCAAAACAGTCGGTGCCATCGCCTGGTGCAACCTGGCCTACTTCCCCACCGGCACGACGGTCGGCATCCTCACGCTCATCGCGCTCAACCGCGGTGTCATGGATCCGGCCCGCGCCGGCCGGGCACACCCCCGCCCGTGAATTTCCGAGTGTAGGGCTGCCGCTTGCCGGCATGCCGCAGTGGAGTGGCAGCCGGCTCGTCGGGGTGAGAGGCAGGTGCGGCACGCCGGCGAGCGGCGGCCCTACACGGCAAGAGGCGCGCGGTTTTGGACCGGAGCGTGACAAATGCAGTTAAGCCTCCGTCTGCCGCAGGGCCGCATGCAACGGGCACCGCGTGACATCGATCGGCCCGCCTTCCCGATAGCGGGCCAGCAGGACCTTCGAACGTTGCGCCAACTCTCGCCGCACGGCGCGTCGCTCGCCTTTCACCCGCGCGATGGTCATGGAATCATAACCGGTCGTCTGGTGCCGCAGCCAGGCGATCGTCGCGGCCTCCGCCCGCTGGGCGATCGGAATGCGCTGCGTGCGCGCCACCGTGCCGCTGCCCACCGGTGTGGCATGCCGGGCGATCCGCGCGGCGAGTTCCGCCGCCACCAGTTGGTAACGCGGATGAAAATCCAGAAAGGCCCGCACGGCACCGCGAAAATCCTCCACATACGCCACCTCGGCCGCGGCCCGCCGCTGCCGACCGGCCGCGAGTTTGCGTTCGTAAGCCGGATCGGCGCGCTCCCGCGCCAACTCCGCGCGCAGCGCCGCGATGCGCGCCGCCGGCGCCCAGATACCGCGGGAGAAGCGCTTGCGGCCCTTCCGCTCGATCACGGTCCAGGAAGGTCCGTCGGCCTTGATGCGACGGCTGAGGGCGGCGTCGCCGGGCGGCAACAGGTCCCAGTCGGCCGGCACCACCAGCACGGCGCCCTGGGCGGACAGCACCTGGCGCGGCACCGACAAGGGACGGACCTCCAGCGATTCGAATTTGGGCGCAACGCTCATCGGAAGACGGGCGTGATGACGCACGTTCACTGGATTGCGAAGCCAAATCGGTTCGCCGTCTCGGATTTATGAATACAGGACTCGATCCAGGCGGTTCCTAAAGAAGGAAACGAAGGGAAACAAGACGCACCCAAGGGTGGGTTGGCCGCCGCCACCGGACAACGCCGCCGGGCGGCGCGTCCGGCTCCACCGACGCGCGACCTGCGCACCCGAATCCGTCGTGCGTCCCTAGTTCTTTCCGGCCGCTGGCGGGGCGAAGCGCGAGAGCCGCCAAAACCAAAAGCAAAGCAGGCCGGCGACGACCACGCCTCCGGCGCTGACCCAGGGGGCCAGCGGAATACCGCCGATCACCACGGTTAATCTGGCCAACAGGCGCAACACATGCGCCACGGCGACAAGGCCCGCGAGAACGCTCGCGACCCGCAGTCCGAATTGAGGTGAGTTCATGGTTCCTCCTTTGCAGAGAACGGTTAGCCATAGAATAGGACTCAAAGCCGCGACTGCACGCCTGTCCTTGAACAAAGTTTGCCCAGCTCGCCTCGCTGCCCGTTCTTCCTCCGAGCCCCTCCACCTTCTCCCGTTGATGTCGCGCCAACGCGACCTAAACTCGTCACCATGCCCCGAAACCTTTCCCGTCACCGCCGCCCGATCGCGGTCGTCGCCCAGATCCTCGGCCTCATCGCAATCCTCGGCGCAACGGGCGTTCGTGCGCCCGCCGAGGACCCCTCCCGCGTTCCGGACGAGCGGATCTACAAGGAGGTCGACGGGCAACGATTGCGCGCCTTCGTGTTCCACCCGATCGAAGCGTCGCCGGACGTCAGCGATGACAACCCGCGCCCGGCCATCGCATTCTTTCACGGCGGCGGCTGGGTCTTCGGTCGCCCGCAGGAGTTCTTCGGCGCCTGCGCACGCTATGCCCGCCAGGGCTTCGTGACGGTTTCGTTCGAGTATCGGCTTTCGATCAACCCCGACGGCAGCTACCCGCGGCCCGGCGTCTCTCCCATCGAGTCGGTGAAGGACGCCCGGTCGGCCCTGCGCTGGCTGCGGGCTAACGCCACCGAGCTGGGGGTGGATCCTGAACGGATTGTCGCGGCCGGCCAGTCGGCGGGCGGCCAACTCGCGCTCGCCACCGCCCTGATCAACATCAACGAAACCACGGACGACCTCGGCATCAGTGCCGAGCCTGCTGCGCTGCTGCTTTACTCGAGCAATGTGAACACCCTGGAGCCGTGGATCGACCTGCTGCTGGGCGACCGCAACGAGGCGATCTTCTCGATCTCGCCTCACCATCACGTGCGCGCCGGCATGCCGCCGGCCATTCTCTTTCGCGGCCTGGAGGACGATCAGGTCCTGCCCTACATCGTCGACCTGTTCCAGCAGCGCATGGAGAAATTCGGCAACGAACTCGAGGTCGTGTCCTATCCCGGTCGCAAACACTACCTCGCGCCGGGAAACGAAACCTACGCCAACTACTTCGACGAAGAGATCCTGGAACGCACCGACGCCTTCCTGACCCGGCACGGCCTCATGCCGTGACTGACGTGACTCGAGCACGGTCGGCCGGGAAAATGAACACTCACTCCACAATCGGACAAAGGAGAGACTCCAACCGCGAAAGCCGCAACGGACCGCGGGTATTCATCATCGATTCCTTTGAGGACCAAGCTGAACCGACAAGCGCCTGCCGCATAGGGGACGCCCTACACAATCCAAGCGGCACGATGCGCTCGGCATCGTGCCGCCGTTGAGCGGTGTGTATCCGCGAACTCTCTACACCTTCGCCGGCAGCCGGCTGCTTATGCGCCGGTGGCGCGCGATCGGCCCGGCTTCCATCGCCACGGGGAACTGAGCCGAAAGATAGGAGGTGTTCGACGTGTCGAAGGCCAGCGAGGGGCCGACGGGCGTGTTGTCCGAGCGGATCAGCCGGATGCTGTTGCCTTCGACCCATAGCGCCGCCGCATGCAGCGCCGGGATGTTCAGCTCCGCGGTGTCCTCGACCTGGCGGAAGACCGAAACGCTTTTCGTCGTCGAATATCCGAGCTCAACGCTCATCTCGATGCCGACCTTGCTCGAGAAACCGCCGGCTTCGACGCCACTTTCGTAGCTGACCTTGATGCCGGTTGTCACCGAGAAGGTCTGGCTCTGTTCCTCCGTGATGCCGGTCGTGACCGAACGCGACTTGCTTTGATCGAGACTCGTCTTGTTGTCCTCGAAAATAAGCAGGTCGTAGTAGACCGAGCGCTCCACGTCGTAGAACGGAGAGTTCTCGATCTTCCACTGGAAGGTCTTGTCGTTGTCGATGATCGCAGTGAAGGGAACGGTCACGATACGATCGATCACCGCGTTGGTCTTATCGGCCGGTCGCGTGCGACTGTCGAGCGATGGCTTGGCCGGCTCTCCCCCCTGCACGACGGGCAGCGGCAGCCGCAGCGTCCAAGCCACGGGCGAGGACGCAGGCTTGGCGTGTGAACCGTTGCCGACAAAGCTGTTGACCGCGAACAACCCGTCGGTGCTTTCGCGGAACGCCTGCGACACCTCGACTTCCCAGGCGCCGAAATCCCGATCGGCGCCGGACCCGGCATCATCCCAGATCCAATCGCCGACGATGCCTTCTCCCACGAGTTCCGTGGCCACACACATCACATCCTCCGTGCTCGGCGGGTTGTAGCCATTCACGAAGACATCCCCCAACGCCACGTAGCCACTCGGCGGCACCGGCCGCCAGCACGAGCCGTCCATGCCGGCGCCCGATCCGCGGTCGTCCCAGATGTAGTCGTAACTCACGGGGCGCGCGAGCGGGGCCTTGCCCGCGACCGGAGCGGCAGCCTGCACGCACAGGGAAGCCACCTGACCGTTGGGGTTGAAGGCCGACGCGGCTTTACCTATTCCGATGCTGCCGAGCGCATGGAATCCCGCCGGTGGCACGGGGTGATAAAAGGCAGCATCGCGGTCAGCGCCACTGTCGGCATCGCTCCAGCGCAACGTGAATTGTGAGGTGAAGGCCAAGACGAGATCACCGAATCGCACTTCCTTTCCGTGCCGCGCGCTGCCGCGGGAGGAGGCGGAATTTTCGAGATCGATGACGAGCACGTCGCGCTCGGGGCGCGCGGCGGATTCCGTAGGGGCAGAGAGCCCGGTGGTGGTGGACATGGTTGATTCCTTTTCCTGGGAGTTGCGCCCGGACGAATAATCCGGGAACGGCCGCCCTTCCCCGCCGCCGGTTTGGCCGGTGGATCTCAAAATGTTCCCCTCTGATCCTGCCGCACGTGAAGCACCGCAGGGTTTTCGGGGATCGAAGAAAGGCGAACGGGTATCATGCGGGATTTCTCGCGGCGGGGTTCCAGTCGGGACGCAAAATCGTTTTCGATCGACGTTCCCGCCGCCCCGCAACGCTGCGAGCGCGAGTCGGGCGACCCTTCCCGCGAACCGGTGGCCGATCTGGCAGTCGAGTGGGGTGAGATGCCCGCGAATCCATGCCCTTCTTCGTCTCACCGCACCGCCCGCCGCCGGGCGGACGGGTGGCGGCGTTTCCGGTCGGAGCTGCTGCTGGCGGCGGTGGGCGTGGTGGGCGCACTGGTGGCGACAGCGTCGCGCGCGCAGCCGGCCCCCCTGCCGGGCCTCCTCAATGCCCGGCCGGGGGCGACGCTCTCGGCCGCCGACGATGCCTTTCTCGATGAACTCCAGCGGGCGTCCTTCCGGTTCTTCGTCGAGCAGGGGCACCCCGTCACCGGCCTCGTCCGCGATCGGGCGCGGGCCGACGGCACCCCCAGCGAGGGCAAGGCCAGCGTGGCCGCGAGCGGATTCGCCCTCTCCTCCTGGGCCATCGCGGCGCACCGCGGCTGGGTGTCGCAGGGGGAGGCGCTCGAACGGGTGCGGGTGATGCTGCGCTTCCTCGCCAACGAGGCCCCGCGCCAGCACGGATTCTATTACCACTTCATGGAAATGGATAGCGGCGCGCGCGCCTGGCAGTGCGAGGTCTCGTCGATCGACACCGCCCTCTTCCTCGCCGGCGCCATCATCGCTCGCGAGTACTTCCAGGATCCGGAGGTGACCGAGCTCGTAAACCGGATCTACCGCGAAATGGACTGGGGCTGGTTCCTCAACGAGGGCCAGACGCTCGCCATGGGCTGGACCGATGAAGGCGGGTTCTCCCGCTTCCGCTGGAACGGTTACTCGGAGCACACCACGATGAGCATTCTCGGCCTGGGCGCGCCGGAAAACGCCCTCGACCGCGAATACTGGCAGGCCTGGCAGCGCGAGCCGGCCGGCAGCTACGAACGCTACTACTTCATCCAGGGGCCGCCGTTGTTCATCCATCAGTTTGCCCACGCCTACGTGGACTTCCGCGACCTGCGCGACGCCTACGCCGACTATCATCACAACTCGGTGCTGGCCACGCTCGCGCACCTGCAGTTCTGCGTCGACCAGCGGGCGGAGTTCCCGAGCTGGAGCGAGCGCATGTGGGGCGTGACGGCCTCGGACTCCGCCTCCGGCTACAAGGCTTGGGGTGGTCCGCCGCGCACCACCGGCTACGCCGCGCTCGATGGGACCATCGTGCCCTGCGCGGCGGCGGGTTCGCTGGCCTTCGCCCCCTACGAAACGCTGATGGTTCTGCGCCACCTCCGCACGGTCTACGGCGACCGCATCTGGAAACACTACGGCTTCGTCGATGCCTTCAATCCCGAGACCGGCTGGGTCAATCGCGACGTCATCGGCATCGACCTCGGCATCACCATCCTGCAGGCGGAAAACGCCCGCTCGGGCATCGTGTGGGGCCTCTTCATGCAGGCGCCCGAGGTGCAGCGCGCGCTCGACAAGGCCGGCTTCGTTTCGAAGAGCCGGCAACTGACCTGGGCCGAGCGCGCCTGGTTCCTGCGCCTCGCCCATCGCGCCTGGCAGTCGCTGGCCGACGAGCCGGTGAACACCGACACCGCCGGGCTGCGCCTCACCGCGCTCTCCGCCGCGCGCGTGCTCGGCCTGCTCCCCGGCGGCGAGGCCGACCAACAGGCGCGCGCCTGGGTGGAGACGCTGCCCTTGCCGGAAGGCGACGTGGCCCTGGCCGAATTTGCCGCCGCCCTCGTCACGCTGCGGCAGGCGGTGCCGCGACTCGCTTCGGACGCGACGCGGCGCTTCGAGGAAATCGACTGGCCGGCCGTGACGCTCGGCGCCGTCGACATCGCTTCCGCCAGCCGCTTGGCGGCCTTTTTCAAGGTCGCGGTCAATCCGACCGATCCCTCGCCATGGAACCAACTCGCGCGCCAATCGGAGCCGCTCGGTCCGGTCCATGTGCTCACACCGGTGTCGGTCCCGGACCAATTGCGCCCCGGTCTGTGGCTGGACGAGGGCGCGATCGTGACCGGCGCCTCCGCCGCCCAACTCGCCTACGCGCGCGCGGTGGAGGCGGCGACCGACGCGGCCGGTGGCGCACCCGACGTGATGACCGCCGCCCTGTTGATCAGTCACCTGCCGAAGGAGCTGATCGAGATCCTCGAACGCCATCCTCCCGCCGACGACTGGATTGAGCAGGCGCCCGCCGCGGACCGGGCGGCGCTAGTCATCACGGTCGCCAACCTGCTCGTGCCCAACTGTGTGAAGGACTGGTTTCAACGCGACCCGCAGGTGACCGCCGCGCGCGGCAGCATTGCGGAGTTCGGCCAGGCCGCCTTTGGTCAGAACACCTCTATCCTGTGGCGCTACGAACTGGCCGGCCCGGTCGACCGCCCGCCCGCGCGGCGCGCGGTGGCCAAGGCCGCCGAGCTGCCCCGCGAACAATGGGACTGGGTACGGGTGGCCGGGCTGGAGTTCAAGGACTCGCCGGGCGACGTGCATCCGGACGATCCCGAACTGGAGATCCGGTTCGCGTTCACCTGGGACAACGAAGCGCTGCATTTCCACGCCGAGGCGATCGACATTCCGCCCGGTTACGAGCGACCGGCCGAACGGCGGGAGTTTGTCGAGTTGTGGATCGATCCGGACAACGACGGCCTCGTCGAGCGCGGCCCCGACGACTACTATTTCCTGTTTCGATCCGACGGACAGGCGCTCGACGCGTCGCATAACCGCCCGGTGCCGGCGACGATCACGCGCACCGCCTACGGCTACAACGTGGAGGCCTCCATTCCCTGGTCGACCATTGACCTTACGCCCGCCTCGGGCCTGGACTTCGCCGTGTCGGTGGCGATCGGCACGGCGGGCCGCTACGAGTGGGAACCCTCGCTCAAGCTCAACTGGCGCTTCTTCGAACGGCAGGACGAACGCTACGAGCTGGGCACCGTGCATCTGGAGTGAGTGACCGATGAGCGGCCCACTGCGGACCGTGGCCGCGAGCGAGTGGCGATCTCTCCGCTCACTCACGCTCGCACCCACGAGAGGCGTGCAGCCAGCGGGAACGGATCGGCGACTTCGATAGTCTGCGCCGGCTGGAAATCGCATGCGCTCTGCCTCCCTTCTCTTCGCCGCCGGTTTGGGTGTCCTCGGGCTATGCGGCCAAGCCGTCCCGCTCACCGCCACCCGCCCGCCGACCCCACGCGCGGCAGCGACCCTCTATGCCGAATTTTGCGCCAGTTGCCATGGCCTGCAGCTCGAAGGCGGGAAAGGTCCGGCCCTGCTGCGTCGTGACGGCCGACTCGCCCAGAACGATGCCGCACTGGTCGACCTCATTCTCGCCGGTGTGCCGGAGCGGGGCATGCCCGCCTTCGCCGCCGCGCTGACCCGAGGCGAGGCCCGGCTACTCGTCGGGTTTCTGCGGCAGCAGGCGAGTACACGGCCGCCGCCGACCGGCGGACTCCCGTCGCCCGATGCGATCCAGACCAGCGAACGCGCCTCGTTTCGCATCGAGAAGATCGTCGGTGGCCTCGACGTGCCGTGGGCCTTCGCGTTTCTGCCGGACGGGCAACGCCTCCTGTTCACGGAGCGCCGCGGCGAACTCTTTGCCCTCGATCTGGCGCCGGGAAGCATCCCGGTCAAAATCACGGGCGTGCCGAACGTGACTTGGCAGGATGAGGCGGGTCTGATGGATGTCGCGGTCCATCCGCAGCACGCGGAGAACGGCTGGGTTTATCTGTCCTTCAGCGATCAGGCGCCGAGCTATGAGAGCATGCTCAAAATCGTGCGCGGGCGGATTCGTGACGGGCGCTGGACCGATGAGGAAACGATCTTCGCGGCCGCGGCGGACGACTATGGCTTCGGCACCCGCAGCTACGGCGGTCGCCTCGCCTTTCATGACGGTTACCTGTTCTTCACCGTCGGCGATCGCTGGGACCAGGACCGCGCCCAGGACCTGAGTTCTCCGAAGGGCAAGGTGCACCGCGTCCGCCCCGACGGTCGGATTCCTAATGACAATCCGTTTGTGGAGCGGGCCGGTGCCTTGGGCTCGATCTGGAGCTACGGCCACCGTAACCCGCAGGGGCTCGCCTTCGACCCCGCTTCCGGCGCGTTGTGGGAAACCGAACACGGACCGCGCGGCGGCGACGAGCTCAACCTCATCAAGCGCGGCGCCAACTACGGCTGGCCCCTGGCGACCTTTGGGGTCAACTACGACGGCACGCCCGTCGCCGCGTCCTCGACCGCGCCCGGCACCATTGCGCCGATGCGGCACTGGACGCCCTCGATCGCGACCTGTGCGCTCGCCTTCTACACCGGCGACGCCTTCCAACGCTGGCGCGGCCACCTCTTCCTCGGCTCGCTCGCGAAGCAGCAGCTCTGGCGCTTCGTGGTGGAGAACGGACGCATTCGCCACGAGGAGCTGGTTGCCCAAGGCCTTGGTCGTATTCGTGATATCGATACCGGTCCCGACGGCCGGCTCTACCTGTCGTTGGAAACTCCCGGCGCCCGCAACGGCAGCATCGTCCGCCTGGTGCCGGTGGAGCATCATGCCCAACAGTGAGGGGAAACCACGCCGTTGATAAAAGGGTGGGTTGAGCGATCGCCGGATTCCGAAAAGAGCGACGCGTCGATGTTTCAGGAGCGGGTTTCCGGACCGGTCGGATCCTCGCGTAGCTCGCTTGGTGCGCGCGGTGGTACGGCTTCACCGGTAAACGGATCGATGTAGGGCAATCCGCGGCGCTGGCGGCTGGCGAGGGTGCGGCGCGCGTGATCGCACATTTCCTCGAGGGCTTCGAGTTTCCGGCGCAGGGGCAGACGACTCCAGACCCGAAGTTGCTCGCGCTCGGCTCCGGCGAAACTGCCGGAGTTCCAGTCGTCGTCAGCGGGTGCTGGTGGTTGGTCGGTCACTCTTGATCTTTCAGGCGCTCGATCTCGCGGAGTTTTTCAACGTCGATGAGGTCGGCGGCGCGTCCGGCTGCTTCCTTCATCGCAATCAGCGCCGGAATCGCCACAAAACGGGCCGGCGGGTCGCCGGGATCGGTTCCCACGAGGGCACGCGCATATTCCAAATCGAAGTCGAACGGCTCGTGAACGAAGATGTCAACGGGAGTCTCGAGATGCGCGTCGCTCCACATCTGCAGCACGAGCATGCCCTTGTCTTTTCGCCAGGACTCGCGTTGGGCCGGATCCGCGAACTGCTCGCCGGTCACCGGCACCTTCGGCCGATAGCCGAGGCTGCCGAGCGCGCGGAATGCACCGAGAATATCCGGAGTCGCGAGCCGAACGACGAGATCGACATCTTTCGTGAAGCGAAGATAGCCGTGCGCGTTGACCGCCAGCCCTCCCACCACGAGGTAACGAACCCCCGCCGCATTGAGCGCGTGAACGATCTCGTCGAAGCTTGCCAGTTTCATGCCGCCTCAGACTAACCGACCGGCGGGAAATTGAAAGGGCGCAAAGAGTGCCTGCTGCTTCGGCCCGCAAATTAAAATGTAGGGCTGCCGCTTGTCGGCACGCCGCAGGCTTGCCTGCCTATGGCAGCTCCAGACGATCGTCTCGACTCAATGATCCGAAACGCCGGATACGACCAGACGCGACCGCCACCGGCGGGTTCCATCGCCAAAGACAGCCGAATCGCCATCGCCGGCGCGGGCATCGGCGGGCTGGCGACCGCACGGGCACTGTGGCAGCGTGGCTTTTCTCCGCTGGTATTGGAACGGGCGCCGGAGTTGAAGGAAGTTGGCGCGGGATTATTGCTCGCTCCCAATGGCGTTCGTGCGCTCGAGCTTCTGGGATTGAAGGACGCCGCGATGGCGCGCAGTCGCGTCATCCGCGAATGGCGAATCCTAGATCGGAACGGACGCTGCCTGCAACGCATGACACCTCGCCACCAACGGCTGCCCGCGTTGAGCCTGCATCGCGCGGACCTTCAGTCCCTCCTGTCGCAGTCCCTGCCGGAAGAGCACGTACGGCTCGGCGCGGAGGTTTGCGCTTTCGAACCCGCCAATGAGACCGGCGTAAGCATCCATCTGACCTCCGGCGAAACCCTCGAAGCCGACGCCCTGATCGGGGCCGACGGGCTTCGCTCCGCGGTGCGAGCGGGTCGCTTCGGATCGCAGCCACCGCATTTCGCCGGCTATGTGGGCTGGCGCGGCGTGAGCCCCTGGATTCCGGAGGCGTATGCGGGCGCGCACCTGAGTGAGTCATGGGCCGATGGGAAACGCTTCGGAATTTCCCCGCTGGGGAACGGGCGTTGCTACTGGTATGCCACGGCCAACCGGAGCCCGGGCAATCGCTCCGCAGAAGCCCCCCGGCACGCCGAACTCCTGGACATGTTCGGCCACTGGCACGCACCCATTGCCGCGTTGATCGAAGCCACCTCCCCCGCAGACATTCTGCTCAACGACATCCAGGATCGTCCGAGTTGCCATCCCTGGTCGGATGGCGTTGTCACGCTGCTCGGCGATGCCGCCCACCCGATGACACCGAACCTGGGTCAGGGTGCCTGTTTCGCGCTAGAGGACGCCTGGGTGCTCGGCCAATGCGTCGAGAGCGCCAGCGATTTTGGCACCGCGTTCAGGATCTATGAACGTAGGCGCCGTCGGCGCGCGGATTCGATCCAGCGGCGTTCGCGCTGGCTGGGGAAACTGATCCAGCTGGAAAGACCCGCCGCCACGGCCCTCCGCGACCTCATCCTCACCACCACGCCCAACTGGATCGCGGACTGGACGATGCGTTCGGTGTTTTCGTTCAAGCCTTGATCCCGCCGACGGCGCGAGGGGAAGAGATCGAGGTGGGCGCGCTGGGCCGCTTCATCAACATCCATCCCGCGAGGAAGATTCCGGCGCCCGCAAAGGCCGGCGCAAGGTGACGGACATCCGTGTAGCCAATGATGAAATGAACCCCGATAGCCGTGGAAAATCCTGTGGCCGCGGCGAGCAACATCACCTGGCGGAAGCTGCGCGTCAGGGGAGCATGCCGGACCAGCAGGATGAGCGTCAATCCGATCGACAGCAGGCCTCCCCCAAAGCCAGCGCGATCATGCGCGATGATCGGCACAAGCGGATCCGCCAGCCCACAGATTTCGGTGAACGACATGCCGATATAGGCGAGATCTTCAGGGACGAAGACCGAGGTCATCCCAACGACCAGGATGGTAGCGCCCGCCGAGGTCAGCCCCAGGCCATAGATCAACAGCAGGCTCCGGCCGACGCGAAAACGGCGGGACGTGTCGCCCACCACGCGCGGTTTTAAGAGCACTTTCCAATGGACGGAACCGGTGAGCAAGCGCCGTGACCGAGCCATGCCAATGAGGAACACGGGCAGCAGAAACAGCGTCGCCACCCCATGCCACGTATCGAGATAGCCGTAACCCAGGTAAGCCAGAAAACTCCCGAATCCAGTGGCGCCAGACACAACCAAGGTCCACCAGGCCCACGCTTCGCCGCGCTTGAGGGGAAACTCCACGATCCAGAGGTACAGGACGCCGATAGCGATGAGCGAACCTCCGAAGGCGGCCCGATCGTGAAACATGAACTTTACCAGCTCTGGATTCCCGATTCGGGCCAACTCCTGTGCGTCCATGCCAAGTCGCGCAACATCGTGGGGCAGGAAGTGCCCGGTAACACAGAGAAACAGCGCAAATCCACCGGATCCGATCAACGCGACCCCCGTCAACGCGAGGAAGAAACGTCCGTCGCCCAGCAGCGCACTCCAGGCGCTTCGATCGTCTTCGAGCTTCGTCTCCGGGGTGGTCATGGAACGCGAATGGGCTCAACTCCCTGCTCACGCAGGTAGGGATCAAGGCGTTGCGCCAATTTCCGCCAGTTGAAGGACGGAACCGATGGGTAAAGATGGTGCTCCAGATGGTAGGTGTGTTGGAGGAAAAGCTCCGGTACGATCCGGCCGCGAACCGCGTGAGTCTGGAGGAGCGGGTGGTCGGCGTCGGCCCGGTGCGGTATCCAAACAGTGGCGACAGGATACAACCAACTGCTCGCTACGATCAGGATCAGATAGACGACAAACACGGGAGTTTGCGGCAGCAGCGCGATGCTGCCCATCGCGTAGATGACTGCCCAGGATGCCTCGCCCGCCATCCAAAGCTTTTCGGACCGACGCGCCCGGCGCCAGGCCCACCGGAAGAGACGCACCTGATGCCCGACCCCTTCGAGCAGCGCCCGCCAGAACGGCATCCGGGCCACCCGCCCCTCAATATCCTCATTGTCGGGAAAGTGCCGGTGATGGCACAGGTGACTGACGCGGAAAGCGTGGCCGCTGCGCAACGCCAGCATTTCCACGAAACTCAGTAGGCATTCGTTGAGCCAACGGGGAAATCCGAGCGTCCGATGCAACAGATCGTGCGAGGTCGAAACGTAGGTGATGAACATCAGCCCGGCGACCGCCAGCACCGCCGGAATCCACCAACCGGAAAACGCGAAGGTGAAGTAGGCCGCGACGCAAAGCAGGGGCCGAAGAATCGACCCGACCCGTTGCACCGTCGAAACCGTCAACAAATCCCGCCCCAGCCGGTCGAGCGTCGGCAACGTGGCGTAGTGGTTCGCGGCAGCCATGGCGCCGGGATTGGCAGAAATTTGGGGTCGGGCCAAGACTGGTCTGGCCCGACTCAAACCCAACGTGGAATTCGACCGGTGTTCAGGCTTCCGTTTCTAATCCGTCTCTTCGTCGTTCTCAGACCCTGGCTTTAACCACGGATGGACACGGACAAGCCTCACTACCGAAGCAGGGGTCAAAACCATCGGCTGGGCTTCGAATCCTAACGCGATTGATGGTCGACCGAGAGGCGGTGGTGACGCGGTCCGGAGGCCCAGATACTTCCGAGTTAATCCTGCTTCCCGTGCATAATCACGTTTGACAGGATTAGTATCTGTCGGTTAATTCCGACTGCCGTGATCCAGTCGTTTTCCGACAAGCCCACGCAGGCCCTTTGGCTCGGGAAAAGACCGCCGGAACTCCCACCCACGATCCTCAAACCAGCCCTTCGCAACCTCACCCAACTCGAAGCCGCCTCCTCGCTCGAGGAACTGCGATTCCCTCCCGGCAACCGGCTCGAAGCCTTGAAGGGTGATCGCGCCGGGCAATACAGCATTCGCATCAACGATCGATTCCGCGTGTGTTTCCGATGGGAGGATCATCACGCCCACAACGTGGAAATCACCGACTATCACTGACCATGAAAAAGCACGTCAACGTCCATCCCGGTGAACTCCTGCGCGAGGAGTTCCTGGTGCCGCTCGGCATCACGCCGTACCGCCTCGCCAAGGATGCGAAACTGCCGCAGCAGCGCGTCAATGAAATCGTCAACGAGAAGCGCGGTATCACGGCCGAGACCGACCTCCATCTTTGCGCGTATTTCGGTCAAGAACCGGGTTACTGGTTGCGGGTCCAACTCGCCTTCGATCTTCGCGAAGCGCTCAACACGGTGGGCGCCAGAATCAAGTCAACCGTGCAGCCGCTGCACGCGGCCTGAGTCGCGTCTCCACGCCTACTGCCCGTGCTGCAGGTAGACTTCCTCGTAAGGCTGCACGACGACGAAACCGCTGCCTTCGAACTGCATCTGGATGCTTTCGCCGCTGCCCCGGCCGAGGAAGGTTTTGAACGAAACATCCTTGCGGAAAGTCGGCTCCAGCGTGCCCGACCAGGCCACGGTGGCGTTGGGATCGGTGATCACCGGATGACCCGGATCCACCGGCAGCGTGATCGGGTCGTAGTGCGTGGTGATCGCGATCAGGCCGGTGCCCTCCAGCCGCACGTTGAATAGCCCGCCCGCCAGCATGGCCGCCACTTTGCGCATCAACTTGATGTCGCATTTGATGCTCGGCTCGAAGGCCAGCACGTCGTTGCCGTTCACCACCAGCGCCTCGTTCTCCAGCCGCAGGACCGTGATCTTTTTGCCGCTGTCGGCGAGGTAGACGGCGCCCCGGCCTTCCGCCTTGGTGAGCTTCGCCCCCTCGCCGCTCACCGCCTTTTTCAAGAGATTGCCCAAACCCTGCGACAAGAGGGTTTCGCGCGTGAATTTCACCTGCCCGTTGTAGGCCACCATCGCGCCCATCTTCATCCAGATGGCGCCGTTCAGGTTCACCTCTAGGAAACGGTCGGACTCGAGTTCGAAGAGGCCCTGACCACGATCGCGGTTGCGGGTGCGGTTGACGAATTCGGCGAGGGTGGACGAAGAGGAACTCATGGCGAGGGGCGGGGTTGAGGACCGACACGAAGCCGGCTGCCACCACGGCGCCGGCGCGCAACGACGAGCACATCGCATCCTGCGCCTGCGGGCCAGCCAAATGCGGTCGACCGCGCGTTCGATACCGATCCTCGTCCCGACTGTGCGCTTGCGATGCGCCCCCAAGCCGGCAACGTCGGCGCGATTTGACCGCCATGCGTGCTGCTGCTACCGGAACCGCTGTTCGTCGTTGGATGGGCGTGCTGAGTCTGGCCGCCTTGGGCCTGACCCTCGGCTGTCGGACCTGGGACCCGCCCCCTCCCCCGCCGCCGCCGCCACCTCCGATGTCGATGAGCTTGGCCAAGGCCTGGCCGATAAGGGTGGGATCGCCGCGCGCTGTAAGGCCTTCACGCAGATCGACCACGAAATCGAGTTCCTTCTCTTCCGCCAGCGGGCTGTAAAGATCGACCACTTCTTCCGCCAGGGCGTGGAGATTGATGTCGACGAAATTGCGCTGCGAGCCGGCCTCGGCGCGGGCGATA
>CBFGUO010000014.1:0-124171 GCA_965652375.1 uncultured Opitutus sp. | reverse complement strand
TTCCGGAAAACTCCAAGGCCATCGCCACCGCCCGCGAGCACGGCGACCTCAAGGAGAACTCCGAATACAAGATGGCCAAGCAGGACCAGTCCGTCCTCATGGCCCGCAAGTCGCAGCTCGAGAAGGATCTCGCCCGCGCCCGCATCACCGACTTCTCCGAAGCTTCCGTCGACATGGTCGGCGTGGGCTCGGTCGTGTCGCTGCACAACAAGGGCAACGGCCAGACCCCGACCTACACCGTGCTCGGCGCCTGGGACAGCGACCCGGAAAACCACATCATCGCCTACAAGACCCCGCTCGGCCAGGCCCTGCTCGGCAAGCGCGTCGGCGACCACGTGAAGGTGAAGATCGGCACTTCCGAGGACGACTACGAGATCACCGGCATCGTCCGCTACATCGACCGCCAGGCCTGAGCGTCAGCGCCGAGCTCCACGTTCCTGTCCAACGCCGACCCCGACCGGGGCCGGCGTTTTTTGTTGTCCGCCGGACCATGGCCGCTCGCCGGGCAATTTCGTCCCATCGATCGTTCCGAGTCCCGCCTTCAGGCGGACCTTGCCTCGCGGGGGGAACCGCCTGAAGGCGGTACCGAGCGAAGCGACAACAGAAGCTCCGAATCAGGCTTGCTGCCGACATTCGCCCGCAGATCGGCCAGATGAAGCCGCCCTCGACCGCTCGCCCGCGGCTGACTTTTAGCTTTCGCCCACGAGGCCTTCCGCGCTAACTGCCCGCTGTGAACGGCACTTGGGATACGCTCAAGCTTCTCTCCGACCCCACGCGCGTGCGTCTGCTTTCCCTGCTGCGGGAGGAGGAACTCTCCGTCAGTGAGATCGAGGAGATCCTCGGCATGGCCCAGTCCCGGATCTCGTCGCAACTCGCCCAACTGCGCAGCGCGGAGCTGGTGCGCGATCGCCGCGACGGCAAGCGCGCCTACTACGTCATCCATCCCCGCCTGGCTACCGGGGTGCAGCAACTCATCACCGCCGCCTGCGACGCCGCTGGCACCGAACCCGAGCTGGCCGAAGATCATGCCAACCTCGAACGGGTTCTGCAGAAACGCCGTGCGCACCAGGAACAGTATTTCAACCTCATCGCCGGCCGGCTGGGCAAAAACTACTGCCCGGGCCGCTCCTGGGAAGCCATCGGCCACCTTGCCCTGCGCCTGACCCCGCGGATCGAAATCGCGGATCTCGGGGCCGGTGAGGGCCTCGTCTCCCAGCTGCTCGCCCGCCGCGCCGCCAAGGTCTGGTGCATCGACAACTCGCCGCGCATGGTCGAGGTCGGCACCGAGCTGGCCAAGAAAAACGGCTTCGCCAACTTGAGCTACAAACTCGGCGACATCGAAAAGGTCCCCTTGGCCGACGCCTCCGTGGATCTCGCCATCCTGAGCCAGGCCCTGCACCACGCGCAGCACCCGCAGGCCGCGATCGATGAAGCCCACCGCATTCTGCGACCGGGCGGCCAACTGCTCCTGCTCGACCTGAAGGAGCACAGCTTCGAAGCGGCCCGGGAACTTTACGCCGATGTCTGGCTCGGCTTCAGCGAAAACGCCTTGCACGGCTTCCTGCGCCAAGCCGGCTTTGATCAGGTGGAGGTGTCGGTCGTAAGCCGCGAGGAACAGGATCCGGGCTTCGAGACCCTGCTGGCCAGCGGTACGAAGTCCGCCGTCGCCTGATTTCCGCCCTGTTCCGGCCCGGAAATCAAGAAGGGCGCCCCTGATGGACGCCCTTCACTACCTAACACCAAGCAAACCTTTTTGAACTAAACCCTAACTGCTACGAACTAACAAAGTCGTTGTTGCAGGGGTAGACGCCGCGGCGGCGGAGAACGCTCAAATTTTATCTGAAGTTTTTTCGCCGCCGACCGACCGCGCAGGAGCACCGTTGTCTTCATCCTCATCTTCAACACCTTGAGATCGGCGGGGCTCACCCCGCCCGCGGAAATCAAATAGGGGCGCCCTCGGTTAAGGGCGCCCCTAATGACCTAACACCAAGCAAACCGTAGAACCTCAACAACAGCTGAATCTCTAACGGGTGCTGTCTATCTGCACGGGGATAGACGCGGCTTCGGGCAATTCGCTCAATTTTATGAGCCTGTTTCCGAAAAAAATTTCATAAGATTGCTGCACGCCGCTCCCGGCGTCCCGCCGGAGCCGCCATCCGGCGTCGTTACGACGCGTCGATCAGGGTGCTCGGCTCACTCGTGGTCCGCTTCAGCCCGGTCGAGTGCAGCGGATAACGGTAGACGCGGCCCTCGTAGTTGCGGAACACCACTTCGTCCTCGGTGATCTGTTCCACGTAGTCGGGATTGATCGGCACCTTGCCCCCGCCGCCGGGCGCGTCGATGACGTATTGCGGCACCGCGTAGCCGGTGGTGTGGCCGCGCAGCGCGCGGATGATCTCGATGCCCTTGCGCACATCGACCTTGAAGTGCGAACCGCCCGTGATCAGGTCCATCTGATAAATGTAGTAGGGCCGCACCCGCATCCGCAGCAGACGATGCACGAGGGCCTTCATCGTCTCGGGGTCGTCGTTCACGCCCTTGAGCAGCACGCTTTGGTTGCCCAGCGGCACCCCGGCAAACGCCAGCCGTTCGCAGGCATCGCGCAATTCGGCCGTGGCCTCCTTGGGATGATTGACGTGAATGCTCATCCAGATCGGCCCGTAGCGTTTGAACACCTCGCAGAGCTTCGGGGTGATCCGCTGCGGCAAAAACACCGGGATGCGCGAGCCGATGCGGATGAACTCCACGTGCGGAATTTCCCGCAGCCGCGCCAGGAGGTGCTCGAGCTTGCGATCGGACAACAGCAGCGGATCGCCGCCGGAGAGGAGCACGTCGCGCACTTCGGGATGCGATTCGATGTAGCGCAGCCCCTGCTCGTATTCCGGATGGAAGTTGTAGTCCTGCGCGTTCGAAACCAGCCGGCTGCGCGTGCAATAGCGGCAATAGGCGGCACAGCGATCGGTCACCAGAAACAGCACCCGGTCCGGATAACGATGCACAACGCCCGGCACCGGCGAGTGTTCGTCCTCGCCGAGCGAATCGAGCTGCTCCTCCGCCGCCACGAACATCTCGCCCTCGCGAGGAATGAGCTGCTTGCGGATCGGGCAGTTCGGATCATTGCGATCGATCAGGTTGAAAAAATAAGGCGTGATCGCCATCGCCAGTTTGCGCCCCGCAAACGCCACCCCGCGCTTCTCCTCCGGCGTGAGCGTCATGTAGCGCGAAAGGTCCTCACCGGTGGTGAGGCGGTTCTTCAGCTGCCAGGTCCAGTCCTGCCACTGCTCGGCCGGCACATGCTGCCACAAGCCCTGGCCTTCAAACCAACTGGAACGATCGTCGATGTATGCCATGAATATCGCCGCAGTAAGTTCTGTCGCGTATTGCTGTCAAACGACCGAAGGCCTTACGTGCTTCTCATTAAGCCGAAGCCGAATCGTGCCGATGCCCTCACCATCGGCCCCACCTTTCCGCCGACCCGGAGATGTTTCCCCACCTAACTCCCAACAGGCTCACCGCCGGCGCGGTGTTGCTCGTCGTGCTCGGCGCGACGGGGGCCGCCCTCTATTTGGCGGGCGGCACGCTCCTCCTGCAGCTGTTGGTGGCGGGCCTCGGATTCTTCGCCGCCTGCCCCGCCCTGTATCACCTGCTGACCCTTCGTCCGCCGCACGCCTCCTCCGGCCGCAGCCCACTGCACACCAGCCCGGTGGCCTCCGTGACCAACCTCATCTGCGGCACCGAGGCCGACACCGCGCGCTTCGAAGCCATCTGGGAACAGTCGCCGCTCGCTCTCGTCCTGCTCGATCCGCACGACCCCGACGGGGTGGTGCGCATTCTCGACTGCAATCAGACGGCTTGCGAATTGCACGGCCGCACCCGCGAAGAAATCATCGGCCAGTCCATCGACATTCTTGAAGCCTCCCCCTGGGAGCCCCACTGGCGTGAGGGCTGGTTGAAATCCTTGCGTGAGAACCGCCGCGTCGAGGGCGAAGGCACCCACCGCCGCAAGGACGGCACCGTCTTTCCCACCGATTATTTCACCTGCCTCGTCACCATCGACGGCCGCGAGTACGTCATCGGCATGGACCACGACGCCACCCAGCGCAAAGCGGTGGAAAACGAACTGCGCGAGGCCAAGGAAAACGCCGAGGCCGCCGACCGCGCCAAGAGCGAGTTTCTCGCCGTCATGAGCCACGAAATCCGCACGCCCATGAACGGCGTGATCGGCTTCACCAGTCTGCTGCTCGACACGCCCGTCTCGCCGGAACAACGCGACTGGCTCTCGACCATCCGCTCCTCCGGCGAGTCGCTGCTCACGCTCATCAACGACATCCTCGACTTCTCCAAGATCGAGTCGGGACGCATGGAGCTCGACCACCGCCCCGCCCGCCTCGATCGCTGCATCGAGGAATGCGTCGGCCTCATGTGGAGCCGCGCCAACGAAAAGGACATCGAACTGCTCAGCTGGGTCGACCCCGCCATCCCCCTGTGGGTTCTCACCGATATCACCCGCGTGCGCCAAGTCGTGCTCAACCTCGTCGGCAATGCCGTGAAGTTCACCTCCCGCGGCGAGATCGAGGTGCGGGCCGAGCCCCTCCCCGACCCCGGCCGTCGAGGCAAGCCGGCTTCGCGCATCGCCATCACCGTGCGCGACACCGGCGTCGGCATCCCGGCCGATCGCCTGCACCGCCTCTTCAAACCCTTCAGCCAGGCCGACTCCTCCACCACCCGCGAGTTCGGCGGCACCGGCCTCGGTCTGGCCATCTCCCGCCGTCTCGCCGAGCTGCTCGACGGCACGGTCGAACTGCTCGAGTCGAGCCCCCAGGGTTCCACCTTCCGCTTCACCCTTTCCGCCCCCGCCTGTTCCGCGCCGGACGGTGCGGAAGAACCCGAGTTCATCGATGAGTCGGCCGTCGACCTGCGCGGCAAACGCGCCCTCGTGGTCGACGACAATCTCACCAACTGCCGCATTCTCCAACGCCTGCTCTCCCGCTGGCAGATGGAGCCGGTCACCTGCGCCCGCGGCAGCGATGCGCTCCAGGCGATCGCCGCAGCCGACCGCCCTTTCGACATCATCCTGCTCGATATGATGATGCCCGGCATGAACGGCTTGGAACTGGCCGCCCGCCTCCGCACCGAATGCCAGTCCCAGCCCCCCCTGCTGCTGCTCTCCTCGGTCGGTCAGGACGAGCTCCGGCAACTCGGCGATATTTCCTGCTTCCAGTCGATCCTCCACAAACCCCTCCGCCAGTCCGGCCTGTTCGACGCCCTCATCGAAACGCTCGCCCAGCGCCGACCCGAGCCCGACCGCCAATCCGAAGCCAGCAAGAGCGATCTACGCGCCTTCGCCGCCGAACATCCCCTGGAAATCCTGGTGGCCGAGGACAACAAGGTGAACCGCAAGCTCATCCAACAGGTCCTCGAACGTCACGGCTACACCCCGCGACTCGTCTCCAACGGCCGGGAATGCCTCGAAGCCCTGCGCGAAACCCCCTGCGATCTCGTGCTCATGGACTGCCAGATGCCGATCATCGACGGCTACGACGCCACCCGCCAGATCCGCCAGGGCCTCGCCGGCGACGCCTCCCGCCACGTGCCCATCGTCGCCCTCACCGCCGCCGCCATGACCGGAGACCGCGAACGCTGCCTCGAAGCCGGCATGAACGACTACCTCGCCAAACCCGTCCGCACCGAGGATGTCGTCGCCCTTCTGCGCTCCATCGACCGCCGCGCGACCAGAACTTGAGGCCCGCACTCGAAAATCCCTTGGCAGCCGCCGGAGCACGGGTTTTCGTCCGCCTTTAATGTCTTCAACCAAGCCTGCGGTTCTCGCCCTCGAACATGGTTCGGTCTTTCACGGCCTTGCCTTTGGCGCCGATGCCACCGTCGCCGGAGAATGTGTCTTCAACACCTCCATGACCGGCTATCAGGAGATCGTCACCGATCCGTCCTACTTCGGTCAGATCGTGACCATGACCGCCGTCCAGATCGGCAACTACGGCATCAACGCCGAGGACGCCGAGGCCTCGACGCCCATGTGCACGGGCCTGGTCGTCCGCGAACTCTCACCCATCGCCTCCAACTGGCGCTCGACCATCGCGCTCGGCGATTACCTCGCCCAGCACGGCATCCCCGGGATCAGCGAGATCGACACCCGCGCGCTCACCAAGAAGCTCCGGGTCGACGGCGCCATGAAATGCTGCCTCTCCACCCTCCCGCTCAGCGACGAGGAGGCCGTGGCCCGCGCCCGCGCCTGGCAGGACATGTCCGGCAGCGACTACGTGAAGGACGTCACCTGCAAGGAGCCCTACATCTGGGGCGCCAATGAACCCAGCCGCTACAACGCCCCCTACCTGCCCGCCGGCACGAGCTTTGGCGCCCATCCCGACCGCGCGCAGCGCTTTCGCGTCGCCGCCTTCGACTTCGGCGCCAAGCACACCATCTTCCGCAAACTGATCCGCCACGGCTTCGACGTGCAGGTCTTCCCCTCCACCGCCACGCCGGAGATGATCCGCGAGCACGCCCCCGATGGACTCTTCCTGTCCAACGGACCCGGCGACCCCGCCGCGCTCGACTATGTGCACCGCACCGTCAACGCCCTCCTGCCCGAGATGCCCACCTTCGGCATCTGCCTCGGCCACCAGATGCTCACCCACGCCCTCGGCGGCAAAACCTTCAAGCTCAAGTTCGGCCATCGCGGCGGCAACCAGCCGGTGAAAAACCTCGAGACCGGTCGTGTCTCCATCACCGCCCAGAACCACGGCTTTGCCACCGATCCCGACAGCCTCGAGGCCGGCGGTGCGATGGTCACCGAGATCAATCTCAACGACAACACCGTCGAAGGTCTCCGCCACAAGGAGCTGCCCATCTTCTCGGTGCAATACCACCCCGAGGCGGCCCCCGGTCCCAACGACGCCGATCCACTCTTCGTCGACTTCTACCGCCTCATCGAGCAGCGCAAGGCCGGCAAGATCTGAGCCGCCGCGCCCCGGCCGCCTGCTCCGGAGAACCGACCGCGCCGACCGCGGTCGATGCCTGCGTCCCCCTCACGACGCATGGCTGATTCCTTTCCTGAACAACGCGCCTCCGCCGCGCCTGCCGACGTATGAACGGCTTGCTGCGCATCATCCTCACTGCGACCGGCCTCAGCGCCGCCGTCGCCGAAACCGGCATGCCGGATCCGCTCATCGCGAACGACGGCACGCCCATCGGCTCCGCCGCGGTCTGGCGCGAACTGCGCCGTCCCGAGATCCTCGAGCTGTTTCGCACTCACGTCTATGGCCGCGCCCCCGTCGGACGCCCCGACTCCCTTCGTTTCGAGGTCGTGCGCGAGGACCCCAAGGCCATTTCCGGCACCGCCACCCTGAAAGTGGTCCGCATCTCCGCCTCCGGACCAGGGGGGTCGCACGCCTTCGACCTTATCCTCCACACGCCCAATCACGTCGAACAGCCCGCGCCCTGTTTCCTGTTCATCTGCAACCGCGGTCCGCAGAACATCGATCCGGATCGGGAAGAGTTCGGCGACTTCTGGCCGATCGACCGCCTCATCGCCCGCGGTTACGCCGGCGCCGCCTTCTACTACAGCGGCGTGGTCATCGACCACCCGAAGCGGAGTTTTGATACCGGCTTCTTCCGCGTCTTCGACCCACAGCCCCGACCCGACGACGCCTGGGGCGCCGTGGCCGCATGGGCGTGGGGCGCCTCGCGGGCCCTCGACTACCTCGAAACCGATTCCGCCGTCGACGCCAGCAAAGTGGCGATCGTCGGCCACTCGCGTGGGGGCAAGGCCGCCCTCTGGGCCGGCGCCGAGGACGAACGGTTTGCCATGGTCGTGAGCAACGACTCCGGCTCAACCGGTGCCGCCATCGCCCGCGACAAACGCGGCGAACGCATCGCCGACATCACCCGCAATTTCCCCCACTGGTTCAGTCCCCATTACCGGCTCTACGCCGGCCATGAGGACCAGCTGCCGGTCGACCAGCACATGCTCGCCGCCCTCATCGCGCCGCGGCTGCTCTACATCGCCAGCGCCAGCGAGGACATTCATTCCGACCCCGCCAAGGAATACCAGACCGCCGTGCTCGCCACCCCCGTCTACGAGTTGCTCGACGTCCCGGGTCTCGTCGGCCACGCCAACCATGAGGGTCTGCCCCCGGCGCCGCTGCTCGACGGCCACATCGGCTACCACGTCCGCGAAGGCCCGCACGATCTCACCGCCGTCGACTGGCGCCACTTCCTCGACTTCGCCGCCCGCCACCTGCGGAATTGACGTAGCACGCGTCTTTCGCCACCGGACCGCTCGTAAAATATCACTATGTAGGGCTGCCGCTCGCCGGCATGCCGCAGTTTCAAGGATGTCTGAGAGGCAGGCGCGGCATGCCGACAAGCGGCAGCCCTACAAAGGAATCGATGCGGGCCAACGCCCAGCGACCGGCCTCGCGATCACGCCCACCTCAAGTCACCCTCAACGCCGCCTCAAAACGTTCCGCATCCGCCGGCGTGTCGACGCCGAGGCCGGGGTCGTCCGTCAGGCCGACCGCGATGTCGTAGCCGTTCTCCAGCACGCGCAGCTGCTCCAATTTTTCGATCTGCTCGAGTTCGCCGGGCGGCAGGCTGGCAAACCGCTCCAACAGGTCCGCCGTGTAGGCGTAGAGCCCGAGGTGCTTGCGGCAGGGGTTGGCCGCCACCCAGTCGTCCATGATCGTGAGGCCAAAGTCCCGCGGAAAGGGCATGCGGGAGCGCGAAAAATACAGCGCCCGCCCGTCCTTGCGCATCACGACCTTCACTTGGTTGGCGTTGTAGAAATCCACCACCCGCTTGAACGGGGTCGCCAGGGTCGCCATCGCCACCGGTCCCCGCACCAGCCGCGCCAGCGCCCGGATCTGCTCGCCCGTCACCAGCGGTTCATCCGCCTGCACATTGACCACATAATCCGCCCGCACCGTGCGGTTGGCCTCGGCCAGGCGATCGGTCCCGCTCTGGTGGTCGGCCCGGGTGCGGATCGCCCGAAAGCCCGCCGCCTCAAGGGGCGCCGCCAGCAGTTCGTCATCGACCGCAAACCACAGGGGAAACTCCGGCGCCTCCGCGGCGATGCGCCGCGCCACCCACAGGACCAGGGGCGTTCCCCGCACCTCGTGCAGGAGTTTGCGCGGGAAGCGGGTGGACTCGAGACGACAGGGAACAATGATCGCGGTGTCTGGCATGCAAAAGGCTGGCAGACTGGGACACAGGTTTTTGAGTTGCAAGCCGCCCGGCCGCTCCGGAGCCTGTCGCGCTCATGTCAGAAACGACCGATCCCGCATCATCCGCTGCCCAGGCTTCCCGCGAGCTCGTGGTGCAGAACAAGATGGGCATCCACGCCCGTCCCGCTGCCATGATCGTGCGCGTGACCAACAAGTTCAAAGCCGATGTGTTGGTCGAAAAGGATGACGAGCAGGTGAACGGCAAAAGCATCATGGGCCTCATGATGCTCGCCGCCGGCAAGGGCTCCAAGGTGCGCTTCAGCGTCACCGGCGAGGACGGCCCCGCCATGCTGGCCGAACTCGAGGCCCTCTTCGACCGCAAGTTCGACGAGGCCTGACGAGGCGTCGCCTCAGTCCGCGGCAGGCGTGAGGTGAAATGAAGATTGGAGCGGTGTGATGGCAGCCGCGGCCTGAGACAACGCCTCGTTAATGTCCGCTGCGCGGACCACCTCGACACCGCAGATTCTTTAGCCGGAACAGCGCGTGTGGCCCGAAGCTGGAGCAGATGTGGCACAGACATTCCTGTCTGTGCATGTTGCCTCTCCGCGGTACACAGACAGGCAGCGCCTTGGGAGGGAATGTCTGTGTCACCTTGCGCGGATCGGCGCCAAACAGATATGCAGGCTCCGCCTGCGGACGAATTTAGCCGTTTCAGGACTCTAGCTCCCGGCTCAGCCCAGTCCGTAAAACCGGCGGGTATTTGCCGCCGTCACCGCCGCGAGGCGTTCGAAGCTCACCTCGAACAAGTCCGCCGCGAACTCCGCGGTGTGGCGAACGTAGCCCACCTCGTTGGGTTTTCCCCGGTGGGGCATGGGCGTCAGATACGGCGCATCGGTTTCGAGCATCAGGTTCTCCAGCCCCTGAACCTGGGCCGCTTCACGCACCGCGTCGGCATTCTTGTAGGTCAATATTCCCGTAAAGGAGCCGAAGCCGCCTCGCTCCCGCAGCACGCGCATTTCCGCCGGTCCCTCCGCGAAGCAGTGGAAGACGACGCGACCCCAATCGAACCCGCTCTCGTCGATCAACTCCACACATTCGGCGAACGCGCCCCGCGAGTGCACCACCAACGGCGCCGCCAATTCCTTCGCGAGCGCCAACTGCGCCCGGAACGCGGCCTTCTGCCACTCCATCAGACGCTGGGCCCGCGCTTCGTCGTGCTTGGGCAGATGAAAGCGGTCCAGTCCGCACTCGCCCAGCGCCACCGGTCGCAGTCCGCCGTCGCGCCAGAAGGCCGGCAACTGCGCCACTTCGCGTTCCCATGATTCGTCGACCGAGCACGGATGCAGGCCGGCGGTGAAAGACACCACGCCCGGATGCGCCGCCGCGGTCTCCCGATACAGCCCCCAATCGTCACTGGCCGTGCCGATCGTGATCATCGCCTCCACCCCCGCCGCGCGCGCCCGGCCGAGGATATCCGCCAACTCGCCGCGGCGGATGAAGGAATCGAGGTGCGTGTGTGAATCGATGAGTCCCATTGGCATCAAACCCGGTAAAGCTCCGCGTAACGATTTTCCAGATACGCCAGCAGCGGCTGGGGCGAGAGCGGCCGGCCGGTCACCCGCTGCACCAGCTCGCGGGCGGGCCAGCGCTTGCCGTGCGCGTGGACCTTCTCCCGCAGCCAGTCGAGCAAGGGCGCGAAGTCACCCTGCGCAAAGCCCGCCTCGAGCCCGGGCATCGCTTCGCGCACCGCCTCCCAGAGCTGGGCGGCAATCATGTTGCCGAGGCAGTAGCTCGGAAAATATCCGAACGCTCCGCCGCTCCAGTGCACGTCCTGCAGCACGCCTTCGGTGTCGCTGGCCGGACGCCGACCGAGCAGCGCCTCGCAGCGTTCGTTCCAGGCCGCCGGCAGGTCGGCCACCGCGAGGTCGCCGGCAAACAACCGCTGCTCCAGCTCGAAACGCAGAATGATGTGCAGGTTGTAGTGCACTTCGTCGGCGTCGACGCGGATCAGGGTCGGCTGCACCGCGTTGATCGCCAGGTGCAGCTCCTCGTCACTCACCTCGCGGAGCTGCTCGGTAAACAGTACCCGGAAGCGCGGGCCGAAGTGCGTCCAAAAGGCCCGCCCCCGCCCCACCTGGTTTTCCCACAGGCGACTCTGCGACTCGTGCATCGCCATCCCCGCGTGCTGCCCCAGCGCGGTCGCGTGGTGCGTCATCGGCAAACCCTGCTCATACAGCCCGTGGCCCGTCTCGTGGATGGAGCCGAACAACGACATCAGCGGCAGATCCTCCTCGTAACGGGTCGTCATGCGCACGTCGGCGCCGCTGCCTTCGCAGAAGGGATGCGGCGACACGTCGATCCGGCCGCGCCGATAGTTGAAGCCGATCTTCTCCGTCACCTCGCGCAGAAAGGCCGACTGCTGGGCCGCCGGAAAGCCCCGCAGACGCTCGGGCCGCGCCCGCACCGGCGAACCGGCGATTCGCCGCACCAGGGGCACCAGGCCCTCGCTCAGTTCGGCAAACAGCGCGGCGATCGTCGCCGCATCGAAGCCGGGATCGTGCAGATCGATGGCGTAGTCGTAGGGTCGATCGCCCCAGCCCAGCGCCGCGGCTTCCTGTCGCGCCAGATCAAGGTGCTTCTCCAGATACGGGGCATAGCTGGCAAAATTGTTGGCCGGCTTGGCGCGGTTCCAGGCATGATAGCTGGCGCTGCAGTGCCGCGCCTTTTCGGCGACAAAGGCCGCGGACAATCGTGTCACCCGGTCGTGGTCACGACGCGCCTCCCGCACCACCACGCGCTGCGCGTCGTCGAGGCGGTCGGCCGCCGCCGGCGATTCCAGGACACCAAGCGCCTCACCGATCACCGCCGCACTGCGGGCCTCGTGTTCCAGCTCCGCCATCAAGGCCATCTGCTCCCCCCGCAGGTCGGCACTGTCGGGCGGCAGGTTCACCTGTTCATCCCAACCCAGCAGGCCCGCCACCGTCCGCAAATGATGAATACGTTGCAGTTGGGCCAGGAGTTTGTCGTAGGCGGCGGAGGCGGTCATAAAAAAGGCGTCGGGAAAAGCCCGACACCTTCAACGTGCCCGCCGGCGGCTGGCAATCCCCGAGCGGTCCGAACCCCACTGCGGCACCGCGTAATCACAAAGGCATTGAACAGGAGGGCGCAGAGGGCGCGGAGGAGGACAGTCTATGCTGAAGGGACGCTCTGCTACCTCTGCGTGCTCCGGTCGAAAATTCCGATCCGGAAAAGTTCTTCTCCGGGCGAAAGCTTCAAGGCAGGACCGATTGACGATGAGGCTCAGAACCCAAAATCGTCGTAGGTCGGCACGGCGTTGATCGTAATGTCGCCGCCATCGGCCCGCAGCGCGAGGAGCGGACCGCCACCGTTGATACTGCCTTCGAGGCGGCGCTTGCCCTGTTGGGCGGTCTGGAAAGGGAGCTGGCTCTGCACCTTGCCCCACACGGCCTTCGCGTCGACCCGCAGGGCGGCCTGCGGATCGATGGCGACGTTGACATTGCCGGCCGAGGCCTTGAGCGAAACATTTTCGGGCAGCTGCCGGCCAAAGCTCGCCGCCACGTCACCCCGCACCGCCTCAGCCGCGAGGTCGCCCTGGGCACTCATCACGGCGATACTGCCGTTCTTGGCCTGCAACTCGGCCCGGCCCAGAATGGTGCCTACGGTCACATCGCCGATCCCGGTGCGCGCCTTCAGGTCGCCGGTGGCCCGCGCCACCGTGATGTTGCCCCGCAGGGTGTCGACCGTGACGGAGCCCTCGATCCGACCCACAAATACGTTGCCGTCGCGACTGCGCACCCGCACCGCCCCGGTGAAGTCATTGGCGACCTCCACCGACCCCAGGGTCGTGGAAAGGTCGAGGTTGCAGGTGCTCGGCACCCGCAGCACCAGACGCACGTCGCGTTTGAGTTCCGGCCCCACCCCAAACTCCACCCCGGCGGAGGCATTTTTAACCTGAATCGACAGACCGGCGCCGAAGGGACGGGCCGCCACCGCCAGCGACTCCAACCAGCGGTCAGAGGTCGCCGACGCGGTGCTGGCCTGCAAAAGCAGGGTCACCCGATTGGCCTCGCCGTGCTCCACGATGATGCCGCCCCGTTCGGTTTCCAGCTTGAGGATCGGCGCGTCGCCCACGTCCCAGCTGAAGCTTTCCACGCGCTCCGCCGCCCGCCCCAGGGTCGCGGCGGCGAGGACGATAAAGAGGGCAAAGAGGGGTCGGGCTTTCATGATGCATATAAGGTATTCACCCTAGTTCCATTTTTCAACGCACGGCTTGCCCGTATTGTTGCGCCATTTGCTTTACGCACTTTCCCCACCTCCCGTTTGCGGGCTTCGGGTCCCCGGGAATAAGTTTCGCGCCCGTTCCTCTTTCCTCCATGCGAGTCACCGCTTCCGTCCTGCTTACCGCACTTTCCCTCCTGTTCGGAGCCTGCGACGCCGAGACCCGCTCCAGCCGCGCCCCGGCGGCAGTCGCGACCGCCTCCGGTGAACCGGTCGAAAAACTCGAACTCAGCGAAGCCGAGTGGCGGGAGCGTCTCACGCCGGAACAGTTCTTCATCCTGCGCGAATCGGGCACGGAGCGCCCGTTCAGCAGTCCACTGCTGAAGGAAAAGCGCGCCGGCATCTTCGTATGCGCCGGATGTGACCTGCCGCTGTTCGATAACCACACGAAATTCGAATCCGGCACGGGCTGGCCCAGCTTCTGGGACCGGATCGATCCGAACCACGTGATTAACAAACGGGACCTTAGCCTGGGCATGGTACGGGTCGAAAACGTGTGCGGCCGCTGCGGCGGGCATCTCGGCCACGTGTTCGAGGACGGCCCTCGCCCCACGGGTCTGCGTTATTGCATCAACGGGGACGCCCTCGAGTTCGTCCCTGCCGATGAATGAAGGAACGAACCGCCCGGCCCGACTGCGGCCCGCTCCCGGATTCGCGGCCCAGCCGCATATTCTGACGGGACGAAGCCCGTCATCCTTGGGGCGATCGCCCCGCGCGCGTCTCATTCCGCATGCCCCGCGAAATCCGCCCCCTTCGCTCGCACGGCCTCATCCCCTCGGTAACGACGGCAGTGCTCCTGCTCTTCCTGTTGTCCGGCTGTGAGTCGGTCCGGCGTCTCGCGATCGCTCCGGCAGGCGAAGCCACCCGACTTGGACCGCGCACCCTGGCCGCCGAGCAAAACCATCGCGTCGAGGTGGAATTGCGCAGCGACACGTTCTCGGCGGATCTGGGCGAGCTGCCCACCTTCGCCCTCACCGTGCATAACCATGGGCCCACGCCGCTCGAGTTTGGTCCGGGCCACGTGCGCGTCATGAGCCACGGCCGCACCATCCCGCTTTATTCCCGCGATGAACTCACCGCCGCCATCGAACTGGCGGCGCGACGCGAAGCGGAAGCCTACACCGGGCAGCAGGCGGAGGTCTTTCTGCAGGCCGACGCCTCCCGCGTCGACCCCAGTTCCGCCCTCGCCAACATCGAGGCCGCCAAACGCACCAATCGCGCGGGCAAGGGCCGCACGCATCACAATCAACAGCTCGCCGAGGCCGCCCAATTGCTCATTCCCACCACCGTTGCAGCCGGTGCTTCGATCACGCGCCTGGTGAAACTCCATTCTCAGGATATCGAGGCCAAGACCCCTCTGCTCCTGCGCATCTCCGTCGACGGCGAGGTGCATGAGTTCACCTTCACCGTCTCCGAAGGCTGAATACGACGCGCGCGCCGGACCTCAGCCCAGTGTCGCCGCCCACTCTTCCTCGCGGAAGCCGACAAGACCCGCGTCCTCGGCGAGCAGGAACGGCCGCTTCACGAGGTTGCCGTTGGCGTGCAGCAGGTCGATGGCCTCGGCCGTCGACAGGCTGTCCAAGCGCGAGCCGAGTTGGAGTTCGCGGTAGTCGCCGCCCGAGGTGTTGAAGAGCTTCTTCAGCTGGCCGTCCTGGTGCGCCAGCATGCGCTTCAGCTCCGCCTTGGCCGGCGGCGTTTCACGAATCGGTTTCTCAGTAAACTCGATGCCACGGGCCGCGAGCCATTTGGTGGCTTTGCGGCAGGTGGAGCACTTGGCGTAGGTGTAGACGAGAAGGGGCTTTTTCACGGCACCCAACTCACATCCTGCACCACGAACTGCCAATTCCCTTTGTAGGTGCCGAGCTGGCTGTAGAACTTGATCCGCCGGTTGCGCGTGTGCTGCGCCTTGAGTCGCTCGATCACTTCGCGCTGCGGCGCATAGATGTCGTAGACCTGGCCCCGCACGCGCACCTGCACGTCGCGTCCCACCAGCGAAGCGCCTTCGACCAGGAACAGTTTTCCGCTCCAGGTGCCGTCGCGCAGATCGGTTTCCGGCGGCAGGGCGTCGAGGTCGGTGGCCTGCTTGAGGTCGACACCCGCATAGTTCACCTTCCACACCTCCGCCGGAGCCGTCTCCTCACTGGGCGATTCGAGCGGCATCGCCAGGTCGCTGCGATCCGCATCCACCGTGCGGAAATGCGCATAGATCGGCAGGTGGTCGGAGTAGCCCGCGCCCGCCGGGCCCCCGCCGTCCCACCGCCGCGGCGCCAGGGCGGCATCACTGTTGACGCCGGGAAGTCGCGCGACGCGGAAGGAGTTGTCCTGATACTGAATCCCGGCCCAGTCGTAGAGCCCACGGGAGACGATAAGGTTCATCAGCGTGCCCCATTCACCGCGGTACACGTCGCTGCCGCGGGCCGGCGGCGGCAACTCGAACCAGAGGTTGTAGAACTCCGCCTCGCCGGCCTGCAGTGCGGGTTCACTGCCCTGGGCGCCGAGAACGTCGTTGATCGCGGTGCGCGGCATGTCGGGATAGCGCGGCTTCTGGTTGTAGTGCGTGTTGAGGTCGCCGCCGATCACGATGTCGGCTGAAGGATCGGCCGCGAGTATCTCATCGAGGCGCGCCCGCAGTACGGTCGCGTTCTGCAGGCGGATCTGCTCCATCTCCGCGCTGCCGGCGCCGGACTTCCAGTGGTTGTTGAACACGTGCAGGGCGTGCCCGTCGATTTCGAACACCGTCTCGAGAATGTTGCGCGCCGACTCGATGGCATGCCGTCGCACGTCCGTCGCGGGAAACCGGGAGAGGGTCACGCACTTGATCGCGCGCCGCTCTTCCGCGTCGGCCGGCGACGGCTCGTCGCCACCGAGGTAGAGGTGATAACCGGTGATGCCCGCCTCCTCCAGCGCCTTGAGCAGCCAGGCCTCGGCCGGCGCATCGCTCCAGGCGGCCGGCAATTCCGTCGCGGTGGCCAGTCCGGCCAGGGTCACGTCCGCCTGTCCCGCCACCCGTTCAACGACGCCGGCAGCATCGGCCGCCGGCGTCTGGTCGATCTCGATCTCCTGCAGCAACACGATGTCCGGTCCCTCGCCGCCGCGGAAACGCTGCAGGATCGAAGCGATGTTGCGCACTTTCGTGACCACATGCCGGTGACTCCACAGCGCCGGCTGGAAGTCATCGTAGACCGCCACGCCATCGGCGTCGTGCAGGTTTTCGACATTGTAGACCGCGATCGTAAACGACTGCGCAGCCATCCCCGTCGCCACCGCGGCGGCCAAAAAAACGAAACCGGACCAGAGTCGAGTCAGCATGCCGCAAGCTACGAAAGCGTCGGGCGGCCCCGCCAGCGGATTCGCCTGATTTGCCCAATCGTCGCTCCATCGTTGCCGTGCCGGCCCGATCCCCTCTCATCGACGCATGCCCGACCCTGGCACCGACTCTTCCGTTCCGCCGCTCCTCGATATCTCCGGCCTGACGCTTCAGCGTGGCCGCAAGACCCTGCTCAGGCACATCGACTGGACGGTACGACCCGGCGAACACTGGGTGATCATGGGACCCAATGGCTGCGGCAAGACCTCCCTGCTGCGTGCCCTCACCGGCTTCCTCACCCCGAGCGCCGGGGACATCGCGCTGCTCGGGGCGGTCTACGGCCAAACCGATTGGCGCGAGATCCGCCGCGCCATCGGCCTCGTGTCCTCCTCCCTGCAGCCGCACATTCCGGGCGGCGAACCCGCCATCGAAACCGTGATCAGCGGTCGCTACGACCAGCTCGATTTCTGGGGCAAGGCCACCGCCGCTGATGCGCGGGCGGCGCGCGCCCTGCTCCGGCAACTGGGCGCCGCCGAAATCATCGACCGCGAATGGGCCTACCTCTCGCAAGGGGAACGCCAACGTGTGCTCATCGCCCGCGCCCTCGCCGCCCGCCCCCGCCTGCTTATCCTCGATGAGCCGTGCGCCGGGCTCGATCCGGTGGCCCGCGCCTCCTTCCTGGCCAGCATCGCCGGCTTCATGCGCGATCCCACCGCCCCGTCGATCATCCTCGTCACCCACCACGTCGAGGAAATCACCCCGGGCTTCACCCACGCGCTCCTGCTGTCCCGCGGCCGCCGGATCGCGGCCGGACCACTGCGCGAAACCCTCGACTCCGCCCGGCTCAGCGAAACCTTCGGCGCCTCCGTGCAGGTGCGCCGCCGCGGCGACGACTGGCGCCTGATGCTTCAGCCGCCGAGATAAGGGAGGTCCTAAATTCTCTGGAGGGGTCTGCGTTGCGGGCCAGCGCCCGATCATCCAGTCGGGATGCAGGGCGGGTATCCTCGCAGAGGCTATCCCCCTGCATCCCAACGCCGCGGGCGGGTGAATGGCGCGCAACCCTTTGGGCGACCGGAAAAAGGGGCTGGGCCGGCGTTGGCCGCACCGCGACATACCTTCCAGTATGCCCTGGGCACGTCCGCCTTGGCCGAGCCCCTTTTCCCGACCGCGCAGACCCCTCCAGAGATTTTAGGACCTCCCATAATCCGCCAGGCGCAGCACGTCGCCCGGCTGCACCGCCATCACGCGGGTGGCCGAGAGCGCCTTGACCGTCTGGTAAATCAGCCTGCCGCCGCGGATCACCGCCAGCGCCCGCTGCGCCACCGCCACCTTGGCCAACACGCTGCTGGCATAAACATTCAGGCCCGGTCGCCAGGGCACGCGCACGATCGTGCCGGTCGAGATGTCGACAAAGGTCACCATGCCCGCAACAGAGAGTTTGCTCAGCGAACGGATCGACGCCGCGCTCAGCGTCCCGGCCGCCTCGACGCCCGCCGCCGTCGCCTTCGTGCCGGCGCTCACGCCCGCGGCCGAAACGCGCCCGGCGCCATCGAGCGAAGCCGCCGACACCCGCGAACCCGAGCGCATGCCCGAAACCGCCACGCGTCCCGCACCCGCGACCGCCCCGCCCGCCATCTTGCCTCCCGTGGCCACCGACTTCGCCGCGACCTTGCTCGTCTGCAGCACCACCTCGCTGGCCAGGCCGACCGGCGACGTGGCCGCCCGGGCCAGCCTCAGCACCGTGCAGCCCGTCTGCAGCAGTGTAGTGGCAACAAGGATACTCGCCAGCAGGCGAAGGGGGTTCATTGCCCGGCGACGATGCCGTTCACGCGCCGCGCGTCAATCCTCCGCCCCACCGGCCTCTTCCCGGCTGAAGCGGTTGAAGGAGAAACGCAGGCCACCCGCCGACTCCTGGCGGTAGTAGCTCACCAGGTCGTGCATGTAGCCGTAGCGATACCAGAGCTTGAGCGGGAAATCGTTGATCAGGATCCCGACCTCGGCCTCGAAGGTGTTGTAACGAAAGGGCCGCGCCAGGCCGGTCTTCCAGATCAAGGCCCATTCCGAGCCGAACTCGATGACGTTGAGCAGGCGGCCCCGCCCGAGCGACATGCGTCCGTCGTAGCGCAATTCGATGCCGTCCACCCGCGAGCGTGGTTTGCCTTCGGGATCGTTCTCCCACGCGGAGTACTCCTCCTTGTCCTGCTGCAGCAGCCCCCAGTCGAGGTAGTGACTCAGCTTGAGCTGCAGCCGATGCCGGTCGTTCGGCAGCAGCGGACCGCCCCGCACGCTGAAGTTGAGCCCCACGTAGTCCCAGCCGCGGCTGATCTCGTCGAGCGCCGACTCGTAGGCCGTGCGCAGGGCCCGCTCGCGCAGTCGTTCGGTCAGCATGCCGTGCTCCTGCGCGAGCCGGTTCAACTCGTCGGCGTAGCGGATGTCCCAGGCCGACTGAAAGGCGCTTTCCTCCGCGATCCACTGCCCGTTGGACTCGTGCGCGTAGACCAATTCGACGAAGGTGTCGGCGCGCGCCGCGGGCGAGGCGCCGTCCTCCCACCACCAGTAGCGTGCGCTCACGAGGGGATTGAACCGCTTGCCGACGACCGGCTGCGAATGGCGCGAGTTGATGTATTGGCCGGCGCGACCCGTGAACGCAAAGTAGGGCCGCAGCCGTGCGCCTTCCCGCACCTCGCGTCCGAGATCCTGGTCGGGATAGAAGCCGTGAAACAGCGGCACCATCATCGAGAGGGTAAAGTCGAGGAAATGCTCGTCCTCCTTGAACGTGTAGCCGACGGACGTCGCCTCGTAGGCGCGCAGGTACGGCCGCCGCTGCATCTCCGCGACGGTCTCGTGCGGAACATCACTCACGGTGGCAACTTCACCCTCGGCCCGGGCCGCGACCGCCGCTTCGTTCACCAGCACCGCCGCCGCGATGTCTGCGGCGGGCGGGAGCGACGGACGAGGCCACGCCGTGCCGGCGCAGGCCAGAAGCAGGACGAGAAGCACCGCCGGATTATGCAGAAGAACTTGCATTCCCCGCACGCTGGCTCGGGCCCGTTGGGCGTCAAACTCCGTCACCGGGGCTTGCCTCCGAAGAGTCCGCCGAGCGCGTTGAGGCTTTTGAGCGGCTTCTGTTTTGTTTGCCCCGCCAGCGGCGTGATGGCGAGAGGCTTGGGCGGCGGCACGGGCTTCGTCTCCGGCAAGCCTCCGGCTGCCGCCGTATCGCCATGCGCGAGTTGCTCGATCGCCGACTCGATCTTGCGGGCCGACACCGGAACGGCCGTGCCGAGCTGCTGGGCAAACACGCTCACCCGCAACTCCTCCAGCAGCCAGCGCAGGCTGTCGGCTCCCGGCCGGTCGGCCACCCGCCCCGCCGCCTTTTCCAACGCGGCGATCTCCCGCGCCCGTTGCTCATCCTTCGGCGGGTTCTGTCGCCAGCGATCGGCGCGCAACAGCCGCGCCTGCAGATAGCGTGGCAGATGGACGAGCCGGTCATGCGGCACCTCACGCAGAAAACCGGGGCCCACCAGCCGTTCCACTTCCTCCCGCATGCCGGGGAAGGGCGTCGCGTGTACCAACGCCGCCTGCCGGGCCTCGAGCACCGCCCGCAGCGTGTCGATGAACTGCGGCACGAGCACCCGCAACTGCCGCTTGAGCCCGGCCACGGTGGCTTCGAACCGGGCCCGCGTTCGCACCCCGTCGACGGGCGGCAGTCGCTCCGGGTCGGTGGCCCAACACTCGATATTCGCCTGCGCATCCGACTGCAAGGCGGCCAGCGGCACGAAACTGGCCGCCAGCGGGCCGAGGCTCCGCATCGCCCGCAGGTCCTTTTCCAGCCAGGCAAACTCGTAGCGCAGACCCAGCGCGAGCACGGCGCGCAATCCCGCCGGCCGACGCCGTTCCGCCTCTTCGCGGTTGCGCAGCAGCCGCAGCAGCAGCCCGTCGGCGCTGTCCTCAAACACCGGATACGCCAGCAGCGGCACGCCCGCCTGCTCGCCGATGCGCACTTCGTCCGGCACGTCCCGCGCCGGCCAGTCCTCGAGCGGACCCTCCTCCCACTCGGCGCGGGCGCGCTTCCACAAGCCGGGCGCCTCCTTCACCACCGCCTGACTGACCTGCGCCTGACGCTTTTCCACCGCGGCTTCGATTTCGGAAAGCTCCCGCGACGCGGCGATCTCGACGCCGGTTTCGTCGGTCACCCGCACCCGCACGCGCAGATGATCGGGCAGCGGTCGTTCGTCCCAAACCGACGGGTTCACCCGCAGTTGAAACCGTTCGCCCAGCAGCGCCGCGACGGCTTCGGCCACGGTTTCACGCCGACCGGTGAGGCGATCGCGGGAGACCAGTTGCGGTACCATCGAGGCCGCCGTGGCCGCCAGGGGGGTGACGGCCCGCCGCAGGTCCTTGGGCAGGCCCTTCAGGTAGTGCTCCACCTTGGCCGCCAGATGGCCCGGCACCGCCCAGTCGAGCTCGGCCGCGGTCAGCGAGGCGGCCTCCGTCACATCCACCTCCAGCGTCACCCCGTCATCGGCCTGGCCCGGCTTGTAGACGTAGTGCAGCGGCAGCACCCGGTTGTGCAGCGGCACGCTGGCCGGAAACGCCGCCGGGTCGACCTTGGCCTCCGACGGCGGTTCCAGGTCGGCCGCGTCGAATTCCAGGAACCGCGGCTCGCGCGCCTTCTGTTCCCGCACGAGCGCGATCAGTTCGCCCACCGCCGAGACCATGAATCCACGATCGGTGAGGGCGTGCTCATAAAACCGATACACCGCCTCATCCAGGTTCATCGCCGCGCCGTGACGGGCCCGCGCGAGCCGGCTCTGCAGGTCGGCCCGCACCTGCCGGTTGTGGGCGAGGAAATCAAAGGGCCATTTGATGGTGTCGTTCACCAGGGCCTCGCGGATGAACAACTCCGTGGCGTGTGCGGGATCCACCTGGCCGTAGCCGACCGCCCGCGAGTCGACCTCCAACCCATAGAGCCGCGTGCGCTGCCGCACCAAGACCCGGCCTTTTTCCTCGTCCCAGAAGGGTTCGCTGTGCGCGACCTTCAGCAGATGCGCCCCGAGTTCGAGCACCCAACGAGGGTCGAGTCGCGCGCAGGTGCGGGCGTAAAGGCGCGAGGTCTCGACGATCTCCGCGCTCATGATCCAGCGCGGTCCGCGCCCGCCGCCGGCATTCGCCGACTTGCCCTTGGCCGCGCCGCCTCCGCGCACCCGCTCCTCCTTCACGAAAAGGCCGGAACCCGGGAAGATCGTCACCCGGCGGTCGTGCGTCGCCTTGTAGCCCCCCTTCTCCTGGTCGAGGGCGGCGATATTGCCGAGCAGGCCGGCCAGAATGCTGCGGTGGATCGCGCGGTAGGCCGGCTGCTCGAAACGCAGTTCGGCCAAGTCGGCGGTGGCCTTCGCGCCGTCCCAGACCGAGGTCATCCGAAAGTCCTCGCGCTCGCGCAGGGTGTCGACGAGTTGAGCATGGATGTCCCGCCACTCGCGCATGCGGGTGTAGCTGAGAAAATGCTCATGGCACCAGCGTCGCATGCGGGCCTGCGACAGTTTTTCGAACTCGTCGTGCAAGGCCTCCCAGATCGACAGCAGGGTGAGAAAGTCGGAATCGCGATGCGTGAAACGCCGGTGCGCCTGATCGGCCGCCTGCTGCTTGTCGAGCGGCCGTTCGCGGGGATCCTGCACGCTGAGTCCGGCGGCAATGATGAGCACCTCGCGCAGCGCCTTTTCCGCGCGCGCCTGGAGGATCATGCGCCCGACCGTGGGATCGACCGGCAGGCGCGCCAGCTCGCGACCGATGTCGCTGAGCCGCCGCTCGCCTGCCCCGGCGGCCGGCTCGGTCTCGGTAAACGCGTGCAGTTCGTCGAGCAGCGCGTAACCCGCCCGCACCGACTTGGTGGCGGGCATGTTGATGAAGGGGAAGCGCTCGATGTCACCCAGGCCGAAGGCCTTCATGCGCAGGATGACATCGGCCAGGTTGGCCCGCTGGATCTCCGGCTGGGCGAAACGCGGCCGTTCCTCATAGTCCTTCTCCGAATACAGCCGGATGCACACGCCTTCGGCGACGCGGCCGGCGCGCCCCTTGCGCTGGTCGGCGCTGGACCGCGCCACCGGCTCGATCGGCAGGCGCCGGGTGCGGGCCTGGGGAGCGTAGCGGCTGATGCGGGCCAGGCCGGTGTCGACGACGAAGCGGATGCCCGGCAGCGTGAGGGAGGTCTCCGCGATGTTGGTCGCCACGATGACCCGGCGCCGCGCGGTCGGCGCGAAGACCCGCTGTTGCTCGGCATTGGACAGGCGGCCGAAGAGCGGAATGAGCTCGCAGCCGCGCGCGGCCTGCGAACCGCCGAGCAGGTCGATCGCCTCGCGGATGTCACGCTCCGCCGGCATGAAGACGAGCACGTCGCCGGCGGTCGTCGTATCGAGCACGCGCTCCACCGACTCCACCGTCCCGTCGATATAGTGGAGGGCTTCGGCGCGGGCGGTCGGTTCGTCGCCCTCGGCCACGTCGCTGCCGAGTTCGTCGAGTGGCGCATAGACGACCTCCACCGGCCAGGTGCGGCCCGATACCTCGATCACCGGCGCATCGTCGAAGGCCTTGCTAAAGGCAGCGGTATCGATCGTCGCCGAGGTGATGACGATGCGCAGCTCGGGCCGCCGGAAGCGGAGCTGGCGCAGGTGGCCGAGCAGGAAATCGATGTTGAGCGAGCGTTCGTGCGCTTCGTCGATGATGAGGGTGTCATACTCGCGCAGCTGCGGGTCGCCCTGCACCTCGGCCAGCAGCATGCCGTCGGTCATGAACTTCACCCTCGTCTCGCGCGTGGTCTGGTCACTGAAGCGCACCTTGCAGCCCACCTCGCGCCCCCATTTTACGCCCATCTCTTCGGCCACGCGCCGTGATACCGACAGCGCGGCCACGCGCCGCGGCTGGGTGCAGGCAATGCGGCCCTTGCCGCCGCCGCCCGCCGCCAGGCAAAGCTTGGGGATCTGCGTCGTCTTGCCCGAGCCGGTTTCTCCGGCGAGGATCACCACCTGGTGCGCGCGCAGCGCGTCCACGATCTCCCCGGCCCGGGCGCTGATGGGCAGCTCGGGCGGAAACTCCAAACGGAACGGGAAAGGCTTTTGATCTGGCACTGGCGCGAAGCGAAAACGCAGAGTGAACCTTTCCCGCACCATGGCTGGCAAGTCCCCGAAGGCATCTCGCAAACCACCGCCGCTACCGATCGAGGTGGCGCATCACGTCATCCGGCTCTCCTCGACGCACGGCCGCATGATCATGCTGATCTCGGGCGTGTTCGCGCTGTTTGCCGCCCTGCAGCATGAAGCCCCCGCCGCCATCGCCTGTGCACTCGCCTTCGGCGCCGGAGCGTGCGAATGGCACGGCGCCAGCCTGCTGGCCACCGGCCGCGGACCGGGCATTCCTTGGATGAAATACGGCGAACTGCTCCTGCTGGCGATCGTCACCACCTATTCGCTGTGGATGCTGCGCACCTTCGACGCCGACCACTACCGGGCCCAGTTGCCGGAATTCTATCGCGATTGGCTGGAAACGGACCTGCTGCAACGGGGTCTCCGCGAACAGGACCTGCCGGCCTACTACCGCACGCTGGGCGTCCTTTCGAGCCTGCTCGTGATCCTCGTGTCGGTGGTCTACCAAGGCGGGCTGGCGCTCTATTATCACAGCAAACGTCGGGTTGTCGCAGTGGCCCTGGAACAACTGGCCCGCGGCTGAGCGCGACGCTTGCGCAGGCGGACGGACTGCCTAGCTTGCGCGCCATGTCAAATGAGCGATTCATCGCCGCCAAGGAAGCCTGGGCCCGCAAACAGGTCGCCCGGGGCGTGCAGCCCCGGGCCGAGCCCTCCGCCGAGCGACTGCCGCCGGGCCAGAAGCTGACGACCAATTTCCCCGTGCTCGACCTGGGCATCCAGCCCGAGGTTCCTCTCGCGGAATGGACGCTCACCGTCGATGGCGAAGTGGCCCAGCCCGTCACCCTCGACTGGGAGCAGTTCAACGCCCTGCCGCGGGTCGAGGACACGAGCGACTTCCACTGCGTGACCACCTGGAGTCGCTACGACTGCCGCTGGGCCGGAATTCCATTTACCGCGCTCTACGAACTCGTTCAGCCCAGCGCCCAAGCGCGTTACGTGTACTTCACCGGCTACGACGGCTATTCGACCAACGTGCCCCTCGCCGCCTGCCTGGACGACGACGTGCTGCTGGCCACGCATTTTGACGGGGCGCCGCTCACCCGCGAACACGGTGCCCCGGTCCGCGTGATCATTCCGAAACTCTATGCCTGGAAGGGCGCAAAGTTCGTCAAGGGGATCCACTTTCTGGCGGAGGACAAACTCGGCTTTTGGGAGGTGCGCGGCTACTCCAACGGCGCCGACCCCTGGACCGAGGACCGCTACGCCTGATCGGGCGGGAACGCGCCCTGGGGTCGGCGCCCGGCCTCGAAAAGGCCCGATTGTCGGCCATTTTTCGGACATTGGCCGGATTTCTGGCTCGGTTGCTGCTGGGGAATGGCTTCGAGACCACCCGAACGAGGGGTCGACACCTACCCGCGCCAACATGCCGATCCTCGACAGCCGAAAACTCCTCGCCTTTGTGACCTTGGTCCGCGTGGGCAGCTTCACGCTGGCCGCCAAAGAGCTCAATGTCACGCAATCCGCGGTAAGCCACTCGATCAAGTCCCTCGAAGACGAGCTCCAGCTCCGTCTGGTCGACCGCCGCGGGCGCAAGATTCGGCTCACCCCACCCGGGAAGGAGTTGCTCAATCATGCCCACCGCATCCTCAACGAGATGCAGGAGGCCCGCAACGACCTCGCCCTCTACGTGCGCTGAGCCGGCAGCCCACAAAGCCAGCGACCCGTAAACCAGGAGCCCCCTTACTCGCGGAGAGTAAAGGGGCTCACTGAAATGGTGCCCAAGACTGGACTCGAACCAGCACGCCTCGCGGCACAGGCTTCTGAGACCTGCGTGTCTACCAATTCCACCACCTGGGCAGGAGGAAGGAGGAGGAAGACACGACGCGCGCCGGACCTTGGCAAGCCCGGATTTTGAGCTTTCGGCCGCATTCCGGCTTTCATCCCGCCCAGCCGGCAGGCAAGGTCGCGTTTCATGTTCAAGACCGAGGTTCTACAGGCCATCCAGGCACGGCGCCTCATCGCTCTCGCCCGCGCCGACTCCGCCGCCGAGCTCCAGGCCCTCGGCACCCTACTGCGCGATGCGGGCATTCTGCACCTCGAGCTCCCCCTCACCTGCCCGGCCGTGCCCGACTTCATCGGCGAGGCCTTGCCCCACCTGCCCGGCCTGACCGTCGGGCTGGGCACCGTCGTCGATACCGACTCCGCCCGCCGCGCCATCCTGGCCGGCGCCCGCTTTCTGAGCACCCCCGCCCTGCGTCCGGAGGTGATCCTGCTCTGTCGCCGCCACCACGTGCCCGTCATCTGCGGCGCCCACTCCGACGCCGAACTGGCCGCCGCGCTCGAAGCCGGCGCCGACGCGGTAAAACTCTACCCTTCCCGCGATCGCTTCGGGCCCACCCACGTGCGCGAAACCCGGGAACGCTTCCCTCACGCTCGGCTCTTCCCGGTGGGCGGGGTCAACCCGACCAACGTGGCCGACTTCCTCGCCTGCGGGGCTGATGCCGTCTTCGTCGCCAGCGGTCTGGGCTTCACCGTCGATGAGTCCGGGCGTACCTGCTCGCACACCACGTTCGACCTCGCCGCCAACGCCCGGTCCCTGCTGGCCGCCGTGCAGGCCGCGACAAACGCGTCGCCCGCGACCTGAGTCCACCTCTCCGCCCTCCCACGCCCCGCGATGCTTCGTCCGCTTACCCGCCTGCTCTGCCTGCTCGCCCTCGCCGCCCAATCCGCCTGTTCCCAATCCCGCGACGCCGCCTCCACCTTTGCGCAACACTGCGCCAACTGCCACGGCGCCAACCTCGAGGGTGGCAGCGCGCCCTCGATGCTCGACGAGGAGTGGACCCACGGCGACAGCGACGCCGATCTCACCCGCCTCATCGCCCAGGGCGCCGTGGACAAGGGCATGCCCGCCTGGGAAACGGTGTTCGATGACGCCGAGATCCGCGCGCTGGTCGTCTACATTCGCGAACGACGCGCCGGTTACTCGCGCAATCGCGACACCCTGCCGGCGCCGGGACCCGAGCACGTCTTCTCGACCCGACTTCATTCGTTTCGCATCGAGCAGGTCACCGATGAAGTCGACACCCCCTGGTCGCTCAATTGGCTGCCCGACGGCACGCTGCTGATCACCGAAAAATCCGGCACGCTGCGCCTGCTGCGCCACGGCGAGCTTTCGGCGCCGGTCATGGATACGCCCTGGGTCGACTCCAGCGGTCAGGCCGGCCTGCTCGAGGTCGCGCCCCACCCGGACTATACGAACAACGGCTGGATCTACCTCACCTACAGTGACCCGCAGGTGAACGCCCGCGGCGACAACGTGAGCTTCACCAAGGTGGTGCGCGGTCGCCTAACCGACGGTGCCTGGACCGACGAAGAGGTCATCTACGCCGCCGACGTCGAGCACTACCGCCAACCTGGCGGCCCGCACTACGGCAGCCGTATTGCCTTTGATGATACGGGGCACCTCTTCTTCACCATCGGCGACCGCGGCGCGCGCGAACACGCCCAGGATCTCGGCCGGCCCAACGGCAAGGTTCACCGCCTGCACGACGACGGCCGCGTCCCCGCCGACAATCCCTTCGCCGGCGATCCCACCGCCCTGCCCTCGATCTGGAGCTACGGCCACCGCAATCCCCAGGGTCTCGACTTCGATCCACGCACCGGCCTGCTGTGGGAAACCGAGCACGGTCCGCGCGGCGGCGACGAACTCAACCGCGTCGAGCCGGGTCTCAACTATGGCTGGCCCCTCATCACCTATGGCATGAACTATAACGGCACTCCGATCACTGCCCTCACGGCCGCCCCCGGATTGGAGCAGCCCGTCACCCACTGGACGCCGTCCATCGCCGTCTGCGGCATCGATTTCTACGAAGGCGACCGCTTTCCGGCCTGGCAGGGCAATCTGCTCGTGTCCGCCCTCGCCCAGCAGCATGTCCGCCGCGTGGTGATCGAGGACGGGCGGGTCGTGGACCAGGAGATCATCCTGCAGGATTTCGGCCGCTGCCGCGATGTCGCCAGCGGACCCGACGGCGCGATCTACGTCGCCTTGAACCGACCCGACCGGGTCATTCGGCTGGTGCCCGCCCGCCCAAAGTAGCCCTCCTGCGCACTCTCGTCCCCCCTCCAACGCCCACCACTCGCCACCCGCCAAAGCAACGCAATACCTTACTTTGGCTTTCCCCTTTCCACGGGGCACCTCAGTTTTTGGACAGCTCGTTCGGAGTCCCGCCTTTAGGTGGCATCGGTGTCCGTCCCGACCAAACCGCGGCATCCTGTTCCCCTCGCGCCCCGTCCAATAACTGAGAAGCGCTCCCTTTCCACTCATGATTACTCGACGATTCGTCCTTGTGGTACTGGCCCTCTGGGCAGGCGGCGCTGGGCGCGGCCGCGCCCAACGCGCGCCTTTCGAGGCCGAACATGGCGTGGTGGCTTCCGCCCACCACCTCGCCTCGCAGGCCGGCGTGGAAATCATGCGGCAGGGCGGCAACGCGGTCGATGCCGCCGTCGCCACCGGTTTCGCCCTGGCCGTCGTCTACCCCCGCGCCGGTAATCTGGGTGGCGGCGGCTTCATGATCGTGCGCACCGCGGCCGGCACCTGCGTCGCCCTCGACTTTCGCGAGGTGGCGCCCGGTGCGGCCCATCGCGACCTCTACCTCGACGACGACGGCCAGGTGGTGCCGCGCGCCTCGACCCACGGCTACCTCGCCAACGCGGTCCCCGGCACGGTCGCCGGCCTCGGGCACGCCTGGGCGCGCTTCGGCTCGGGCCGGGTCAGCTGGGCCACCGTACTGGAACCGGCCCGCCGACTCGCCGCCGGAGGTTTCCCGGTCAGCCCGGCCCTGGCCCAGGACCTCGTCGCCAGCACCGAGCTGCTCTCCGCCAATGCCGAGTCGCAGCGCATCTTCCTGCGCGAAGGACGCCCCTATGCCGCCGGAGAGACTTTCCGCCAGCCCGACCTCGCCGCCACCCTCGTCCGCCTGCAACAACACGGACCGCGCGAGTTCTACGAAGGCGAAACCGCCGCCCTCCTCGCCGCCGACCAGGCCGCCGGCGGAGGCCTCATCACCGCGACCGACCTCGCCGGTTACCGCGCCGTCGAACGCGAACCCATCCGCTTCCTGTATCGAGGTTTTGAATTCGTCACCATGCCGCCCCCCAGTTCCGGCGGCATTGCCCTCGCGCAGATCCTCGGCCAGCTCGAGCCGCACGACCTGCGCGGCATGGGACTTCATTCGGCGGCCTACATCCACACCGTCACCGAAGCGATGCGCCGCGCCTTCCGCGACCGGGCCGAATACCTGGGCGATCCGGATTTTCATCCGGTGCCGCAGCAGGCGCTGCTGTCGCCGGCCGCGATCGAACATCATCGCGCAACCTTCGATCCGGCTCGCGCCACGCCGAGCGCTGAACTGGCCCCGGCGCCGGTCGCCGGCCACGAATCGCCGGAGACGACCCACTTCGCCGCCGCCGATGCCGCCGGCAACGTCGCCAGCTGCACCTACACCCTCAACGGCCTGTTCGGCAACGGCGTCACGGCCGCCGGCACCGGCGTGCTCCTCAACAACGAGATGGACGACTTCACCGCCAAGGTCGGCGTCCGCAACATGTTCGGCCTGCTGCAAAGCGAGGCCAATGCCATCGCGCCGGGAAAGCGTCCGCTGTCCTCGATGACGCCGACCATCGTGCTGCGCGAGGGCCAGCCCTTCCTCGCCACCGGCTCGCCCGGCGGTCCCACCATCATCACCACGGTCCTGCAGGTGTGCCTCAACGTCATCGACCACCGCCTGCCGCTCACCCTGGCCGTCGACGCCCCGCGCTTCCACCACCAGTGGCAGCCCGACCAGATCGTGCAGGAACCGTTCCTGGCTTCCCCCGACACCCTCGACCTGCTCGAAGGCATGGGCCATACGCTCGCGCTGCGTCGACTCTATGGCAACGACGCCCCGCGCGCCGCCCGCTACCTCGGCGACGCCGAGAGCATCATGATCGAACCCGGGACCGGAGTTCTGCTCGGCGTGAGTGATCGCCGCAGCCCCGACGCCGCCCCCGCCGGCTACTGACGCACCACGCGCTTAACATGCGACAATCGGCCGCTCGCTTGGCGATCGGCAGGTCCAGCATCGGCGCGCTATCCGTGTTGCCGTCATGAACACACGCAAGTTTGGCAAACACGACCTCACCGTCTCCGAAATCGGTTTCGGCGCCTGGGCCATCGGCGGCTCCTGGGGCGCCCAGGACGACAGCGATTCGCTCGCCGCCCTGCAGCGGGCCCTCGATCTCGGCTGCACCTTCATCGACACGGCCGCCGGCTACGGCAACGGTCGAAGCGAAAAACTCATCGGCCAGGTCCTGCGCGAGCGCCGCGCCGCCGGCAACACCGTCCCGATCTTCGTCGCCACCAAGACGCCACCCGCCGACGGCATCTGGCCTCCCTCCCCCTACTGCCGGGCCGAAGAGCGCTACGCCGAATCCTACCTCCGCGCCAACGTCGCCGAACGCCTGGCAAATCGGGGCACGGACCAACTCGATCTCCTGCAGCTCCACACCTGGACCCGCGCCTGGAACCGCAATCCCACCCCCTTCAGAATCCTGCGCCAACTGCAAGCCGAAGGACAGATCGGCCTGATCGGGGTGTCGACGCCCGAACAGGATCAGAACAGCGTGATCGACCTCATGCGCGCCGGCTGGGTCGACTCCGTGCAGGTCATCTACAATCTCTTCGAACAGGAACCAGCCGCCGAACTGCTCGATGTCGCCGCCGAGTGCGGGGTGGGCGTCATCGTTCGCGTCGCCTTCGACGAAGGTGCGCTCACCGGCAAATTCACTGCGCAGACCACGTTCGCGGCCGACGATTTTCGGGCGGCTTATTTCGCCGGGGATCGCCTCGAGCGCGTCATCCGGCGGGTCGAGGCCGTTCAGGCCGACCTCGCCGGCTCGGGCTACACCCTGCCGCAGGCCGCCCTCAAGTTCGTGCTCGCCCACCCGGCGGTGAGTGTAGTGATTCCAGGGATACGCACCGTCGCCCAGGCCGACGCCAACTGCGGCGTGAGCGACCTGCCCCCGATGTCGCCGGAGCTGGTCGTGAAGCTTCGGCGTCACAACTGGCGGCGGGGCGTCTGGTACGGCGGCAAGTAGCGCATCGCCATTGCCCGCCGGTCGCCCGGCGAATCCGCCCCCGCTCAGGCGGGCGGCGGGGCCGGAAGGTGCTCCCGCACCCGCTCGGCAAAGGTGTCGGGATCGAAGGGCTTGGCAATGTAGCTGCAGAATCCGGCGTCGTAGGCCCTTTGTTCGTCGCTGGGTTGCGCAAAGGCGGACGACGCGATGAGCGGAATGTGCGCCAGCTCCGGATCCTCCTGCATGCGGCGCGCAGCCTCATAACCGTCCATCACCGGCATCTGCAGATCCATAACCACGACGTCCGGATGGGCGCTGCGTGCGAGCGCCAGGGCCTCCAGGCCATGGCGGGCGTGGCTCACGATCATGCCGGCCCGCTCCAGGAGAAAACGCATGAGGTAGACATTGGCCTCGTTGTCTTCAACCAGCAGGACGTGCGGTTTCATGTTTCGGCGTTGAACGGGGGCTGCGATCCGGCCTCGGGAGCATGGCCGCCCAGGGGCAGCCAGAAGTGGAAAGTAGAACCGCGTCCGAAGGTGCTGTCGACGCCGATCGCGCCGCCGAGCATCGTGACGATCTTGCGGCTCAGGTACAGGCCGAGACCGGTGCCCTCGAAGTGGCGCCGGGCCGAACCGTCGACCTGGCGAAAGGCTTCGAAAAGACGATCGAGCTTGTCCGCCTCGATGCCCATGCCGGTATCGCTGACCGCGAAACCCAGCCGCTCGCCGTCGACGAACATCCTCACCGTCACATTGCCGCGCTGGGTGAACTTCACCGCGTTGGTCGCGAGATTGACCAGGATCTGGTAGACCCGCGTCGGATCGCTGACGATCTCCACGTCCGGAGCCTCGTTCCTGACCACGAACTCCAGGTCCTTCACCGCCACCATCGGCACCAGCAGGTGCTCAAGATCGACCAGCAGTCGGGCCGGGTTGAACTTTTCGACGGCGAGTCGCATGCGCCCGGCCTCGATCTTGGAGAGATCGAGCAGGTCGTTGATCAGGCCGAGCAGATGCACCCCGGCGGCATGCACGCGCGAAATCTGGTTCGTCTGTTCCTCGTTGAGGGGACCCGCCAGACCCTGCTTGAGGATCTTGCTGAAGCCGATGATGGAGTTGAGCGGCGTGCGCAGCTCGTGGCTCATGGTGGCGAGGAATTCCGACTTGAGCCGATCGACTTCCTTCAGGCGCTCATTGGCGCTCTGCAGTTCGACCGTGCGTTCGCCCACGCGACGCTCGAGGGAGGCGTTGAGCTCCCGCACCGCCTCCTCCGCCTGCACGCGCTCGGTGACATCCTCCACCAGGGAACTGATGCCGATCGCGCGTCCCCCGGTATCGGTCAGGAGACTGTTGTGCCAATCGCAGATCACCGTGCTGCCGTCCCCGCGCAGGTTGCGCACCCGGGCCACGAAGGAATTCTGACGTCGCAGCACCTCGCGCCAGCCGCGGATGACGATCTCGCGCCCGGAGTCGGGCACCAGGAACCAGGCCTTGCGGCCGAGCGCTTCGCGGGCCGGCACCCCGAAGATCCGCTCGGCCGCCGGATTCCAGCCGCGGATCCGCATGCTGCGGTCCCAGTCGATCGCGGCGAGGGGCGTGCGCTCGATCAACATGCGGATGCGTTCACGCGCCTCTTCGTTCTCCATCTCCGCGATGCGGCGGGCCTCGCCTTCGAACACGCTGGCCACCATGTCGGCGATCGCGCCGTTGAAGATCTTTTCCTCCTCGGTCCAGCTTCGCCGATGGCGGACCGATTCGATGCAAAGCATGCCGCTCAATTCCCCGCGCAGGCGCACGGGCGTGCACAGCACCGACGCCACCCGGTGGGGACGGAAGTAGGCGGCGTCGAACTCCGCGGCGAGCGGGTCGTTGGCCGTATCATTGATCTCCAAATGACGGTTCCGTTCCAGGGCGGTGAGAAAGCCGGGGATGTCCCCCCGCCGGAAGCTGGCCCGTTGCTCATCCAGGTCCCGCCGCTGGCTGATCCGGTGGTGCAGTTCGAGGCGGTCGGGGTCGGCGTGACGAATCCATACGCTCACGCGGGAAGGATTGAGGCCGTCGAGGCAAATCGTGGTGAGCCTGCGCAGGGCCTCCTCCGCGCGATCGCCGTGCACGACGGGATCGGTCGCGACGCGGCTGAGAGCCGTATTCAAGATGGAGATACGCTCGCTCCGCCGGCGCATCACATCCTCCGCCTGCCGGCGCGCAAGGGTCTCCATGCGCAGTGAGACCACGTCCGCCACGGCACTGAGGAACAGCCGCTCCTCCGCCGTCCAACGCCGCTGGAGGTCGCGCGACTGCGCGCACAGCAGGCCGACGATGCGCTCGCGCGACGCGATCGAGGTGATCAGGAGGTTGAAGGCGGGCAGGTGCGGCAGGTTCGCCTCGAAATACTCGCGAAAGATCGGATCCTGCGACGAATCGGGCACGACCACGCAACGCTCGTGCTGGAGCTGGCGGTTCAGTCCGCTGAAGGTGCGCGAAGGCAGCGCAATACCCGCCTGGTGCCGCCGGGTCGCGACCTCGAACACCGTGGTCTGATCGTAGATCCTCCGGTCATCGAGTCCGAGCCACACCACCACATAGTCCAGTTCCAGCGCCTCGCCGCAGAACTGCGACGCCCGCTGCAGGCCCTCTTCGATCGATTCGATGAGGTTGAGTTCCCGGGTGAGCGCGGCGATGAGTTCGCTGTTGCGCACGAGGCGATTGGCCTGGGCCTCCAGCATCTGCTCGGCCCGGTGGCGGGCCTCGCGTTCAAAAGCGAAGGCGAGCAGGTCGGTCATCGCCCGGGCGAGCAGTTCGTCCTCCGCCGACCACGGCGAGCCCTCGCGCCGGTGCACCGAGAACAGGCCCGAGACGCGACCGCCCACCACCACGCCGAGGTCCAGGAAGGACAGGCGGCCCTCGCCGTGGAGGCGCTCGCGATAGATGCGCCGCGTTCGCGGATCGCTCGCCGCATCGGCGATCACCACCCGGCCGTCCCGCTCCAGGCTCTGCCAATACTCCCCGTGCTCCGCCCGCGGAACGACGATGGCTCCGCACCGGGGATCCCCGTCGACACATTTGAGGGAGACCAGCTCGATGTCTCCGGCTGCGTTGCAGACGCGCCAGACGGAAACGCGCCAGGCCTGCAGCAATTCCAGGCTCGACGCCAGCACCTGCTCGATGCCATCGGCCAGTCCCGACTGCGCCAGCGTGAGGGCCACGTCATGGGTGATGTCGTTGGCCCGCAGGAGCCGCTGCGCCTGGCGGCGAAACTGCTCCTCCGCCTGCAACCGCGCCTGGCGCTCGAACAGCAATGCGACCATTTCCGCCACCGCCCGCGCCGCAATCTCGTCCTCCGGGGTCCAGGGACGAATCTCGCCCACTTGTCGAAACGAGATGATGCCCACCACCGCTTCCTGCAGGATCACGCCGGTATCGAGCAGCGCGACCCGGCCGCGATCCGAAAAATGGTCCGCGTGCATCCGCCGGGTGCGGTCATCGTTGGCCATGTCCGGGGTGATGACCTGACCGGCCTGCCGCATCCGGGCCCAATAAGCCGGGTAACGCAGGGTGTCGACCTCAACCCCGGCCAGCATCTCGCCGGTCTCGCGATCGTAAAGCCGCACCAGCTGCATCACCGGCGTGTCGCGCACCCGTTGCCATACCGACACCCGCGTGATGCCAAGCTGCTCGGCGCAGATGCGAACCAGTTCACCAAAGTTGTCGCGACCCTCGCGAAATCCTTCCGCGAGCAAACGTGCCGTCGCCTGCATCACCTCGTTGACGCGTCCGATCTGATGCACCTGCCGTCGCAACGACTCCTCGGCCAGACGCCGGGCGTCCCGTTCCCACATCAAGGAAACGATGTCCGCCATGCCGCGCGCGAGCAACTGTTCCTCGTGCGACCAGCTCTCGGTGGGATCCAGGCGCTGCAGCGACAGGATGCCCGCCATCCGCCCCTGCGCCTTGATCGCCACATCAAGCAAAGCCACTCGGCCCGCCGGCGGAGTGCGCCGGGCATAAAACGCAGCCAGCGCCGGATCCGCCGCCGCATCGGCAGTCACGAAACGCCCGTCGTCCGCGAGCCGGTCGCGATAGAGCGGCATTTCCTCCCACCGGAGAAACAGGTAGGGCTCGCCCGGGATCGCCGGTTCCCCACGGAGGCCTACGCGCGCCATCCCGTCCCGCGCCTCGTCGGCCTGCCACAGCAACACCTGCCGGAGTTTCATGGCGCGATTGATCAGCTCCAAGAGTCGATCGAAATGCGCCCGCGCGTCCTCCTGGTCGTCGAGTACCTCCTGCGCGGCCGCCAGCATCGCCTCGTGAGCCCGCTGCACCCGTTCGGCCCGCCCCCGCGCCTCGGCCTCGGCCGCGACCAACATCCGCTCCCGGCTGGCCACCCGCTCCGCCATCACGTGAAACTGCGCGGCCAACTGCGTCACTTCGACCGGCCCCAGTCGCTCGGCGTTCCGGTTCATCGGCCGGCCCTCCGAGAGCCGCTCCACCTGATCGGCAAGCTTGCGCAGCGGCCGGTTGAGACCCGCCGCCAACAACCAGGAAAAGCCAACACCCACCACGGCGATCACGGCGAGAGCGACCAGCATCGCCTGCTGCTCCTGCAACAGGTCCTCGCGCACGATCGCCATGGGCAGCACCGACACCACCATCCAGTCGGGCAGTCCGTCCCCTTCGAGCAGACGGGTCGAGGCAAGGAACTCCGCGCCGCCGACATCGATCAGGACCGGCGGCGGGAGCTGCCGGCCCAGGACCGAAAACGCCCCGGGAAAGGCGCGGGAGGCCGCCGCCACCAAGGGGTCAAAATCAAGGTTGCCGCTCCACGCCGCGTCGGTTTCGAGGTAGCCCGAGTGCACCACCACCCGTCTCGTTTCGTCCCGCCGCTGCTCCAGGACAAAGACCCGACCCACCACGCCCTCCTGCAATTGACGCACAAAGCGGGAAAGTTCGACGGTGCCGAAATCGACATCCACCACCGCCCGCAGCCGGCCCGTCGCGTCGTGAACCGGCGAGGCCAGCGTCACGCCCGCCGACGCCGGCGTTTCGGCGTTGCCGGGAAAAAGATAGGAATCGGTCCACACGCGGGCCCCGGCCTCCTCCACCGCCAGGTAAAACGGCCGCTGCCGCGGATCATATCCGTCCCCCGGCGACACTTGCACCGCGGAGGGCCGGCCTCGCGAGTCGAGCCGCGTGTCGGTGATGATGCGCTCACCACCATCATCCACCCCGTAATGCCGCATCACCACCTCGCGGTCGGCGGTGCGCTGCAGGAAGGCGTAATGCCCACTCTCGCTCACCGCCACGCCGGCGTAGGTCATGGCGTCGTTGTTGATGAACAGCGGCGCCATTTCGAGGAGCGCCGCCACCGGGTCGATCGTCTCTCCCTGCCCCGCCACGATCTCTTCCAGGGCCTCGCTCTGCTGCACGGCTGTGCCGGTGAGCGTGCGCAATTGGCTCACGACCCGCTGCAGGCCCTGCCCGGCCAGCGCCTCGGCGTGCGAACGGATCATGCGCTCGCCGAAATAGCGGTTGATAAGCACCATCGCGACGAAACCGAGCAGCACGACGGCCACCATCGCGCCCAGAAAACGCGCCCGGTAGCTGTCGAAGTTTCGCGTGCTGAGCCACGTCACCCCGCGATGATTCCCCCTGGCCGTTCAAAAATGCAATTCATTGCCACTGCCGGCCCGGGTAGCTTTCGTTGGCCAACCGCATGCTGACCCACCCCCGCCAAACGCGTTCCTTTCTCGGCCAGGTCGCCGATGGCGGTCTGTTCATGCTGGCACTGGCCTTCGCCTACTCCCTGCGGGCCTACCTCGCGCGCTTCGCCCTCGATCCCCTGCACGAGGTGGAAACCTACCTCTGGCTTTTCCCCTGGGTCGGCGTCTTCGGGCCGCTGATGCTGCGCGCGCAGGGCCTTTACGCGCAGCCCCGGCTCACGTCCCGCTGGGGCATCCTCATGATCATCGTGCGCGGGTGCATGGTTACCGTAGCGGGAACGATCTTCCTGCTGTTCCTCGTGCGCGAGGAGTTTGCCCGCTCCGTCATCCTGCTCGTCGGCGGCTTCGGCGCCATCCTGGTCTACGGCCGCCACGAACTCGTGCGCTGGAGCAGCGGTGACGAGCGCTGGAAACGCCGGGTGCTGTGGCTCGGCACCCCGGCCGAAAACACCGCCGCCCAGGCCGCCCTGTCCGGCCTCGAACGCGACGCCTTGTCCTCGGTCGCCGAATGCGATCCCGCCCTCACCCACTCCGCACAACTGGTCGAGTTGCTGCACGCCAAATCAATCGACGCCGTCGTCGCCAACATGGCCGGTGCCGATCCCGCGCGCATGAAGCCGCTGCTCGACGCCTGCGAAAGCGAAGGCGTGGAACTGCTCATCCGGCCCGGTCTTCCACTGGGCTCCGCCTGGCGCCTCACGGTCGATGAGTTTGCCGGTGAACCCGTGCTCTACGTACGCTCCCAGTCCGCCGCGCCCACCGCCCTCGCGTTCAAACAGGCCCTCGACTACCTGCTCGCCGGCATCCTGCTGCTGCTGCTCTCTCCGCTCATCCTGCTCATCGCGGTCGCGATCAAGCTCAGCTCGCGCGGCCCGGTGCTCTTTCGCCAACAGCGCGGCGGCCGCAACGGCCGCCCTTTCTGCATGCTCAAGTTTCGCACCATGCGGGCCGACGCCGAAGCCGAGCGTGAACAACTGGCGGCCCGCAACGAACTCAAGGGCCCCGCCTTCAAACTCCGCCACGATCCGCGCGTCACCGGTCTCGGCCGCTTCCTGCGCCGCCACAGTCTCGATGAACTGCCCCAGCTCTGGAACGTGTTGCGCGGCGAAATGAGCCTCGTCGGTCCCCGCCCGCTGCCGCTCGCCGAGGTCGCCGCCATCGCCGAAGGCCACGATCGGCGCCGCCTCAGCGTAAAGCCCGGCCTCACCGGTCTCTGGCAGATCAGCGGTCGCAGCGACCTGGCCGACTTCGCCGACTGGGTCCGGCTCGATCTCGCCTACATCGACCAGTGGAGCCTGTGGCTCGACGCCCGCATCCTGCTCGCGACCATTCCGGTCGCCCTGCTCGGCCGCGGTGGACGCTGATCCGACCGTGCTTCCTCACTCCGCGCGCAGGGCCTCCATCGGGCTCACCCGCAGCGCGCGCCAAGCCGGCACCGCACAGGCCAGGACGCCGGCGGCGAGCAACACCAGCACCGTCCCGCCGAAGGTCGGCGGATCGCCCGGCTCCACCCCGAAAAGGAAGCCCTGCAGCAGCTGCCCGGCGAAGAAGGCCATGACCAAGCCGATCCCCAGCCCGATGCTCAGGTGCACGCCGCCCTGCCGCAGCACGAGCATCATCACGCTGCGCGGACTCGCTCCGAGCGCGACTCGCACGCCGATCTCCGCCGTCCGCTGGCTCACGCTGAAGGCCATCACCCCGTAAATGCCGACCGCCGCGAGCACGAGCGCCACGCCGCCGAAAATGCCGAAGATCCAGGCAAAAAGGGCCTTGAAAAACAGCGCCTGGTCGAGGTGCTGCTGCAGCGGTTGCACCCAGTAGATCGGCAGGTCCGGATCGATGCGCCGCACTTCCTCGCGCATGATCTGGGCCGCCGCCGCGGGATCGTTGCTGGTCGAACGCAACAACAGCGAATAATAACGCGCGTCGCCCTGCGTCATCGCCAGGTGGATTTCGGGACCGATCGGATCCTCGAAATCGCCTTGATAAACCGATGGAGCGATGCCGACCACCGTGATCCAGGGCTCGTCGACCACCTCCTCCGTCCGGCCCAGTTTGAAGCGTTTGCCCACCGCGCTCTCGCCCGGCCAGAAGGTTTCCGCAGCCTTCAGGTTCACGATCGCGACAGGGTCGCGTTCGGCCGTATCGGTCGGCTCGAAATCCCGACCGGCCACCAGGTCGACGCCCAGCACGCCAAACCAGTTGGCCGAAACATGACCACTGCCGGCGCGCGGCTGCGTGGCCGCGCCCGCCAGCGGCGAGTCCTCCAGCACCACCGAGCCCGTTCCGTCCCAGGTCGGCAGGCGCGTACTGAGACCCGCGGCGACCACCTCGGGACGGTCCCGCAGATTGAGCAGGAGGCGCTCCCAAAAGGCGACGCGCCCGGCTTCATCGGCGTATTGCGCCTCCGGCAATCCGATGCGGCACGACATGAGGCCGGTCGGTTCGTAGCCGAGCGGAATGTCGGCCGCCTTGACGACCGTGCGGATCATGAGGCCGGACATCACCAAGAGGACGCAGGACAGGGCCACCTCGGCCACGACGAGCATCCGGGTGAGTCGTCCGCTTCGCGCTCCCGTCGACCCGCGCGACGCGTCGTTGAGAAACGTGACCAGATTCGAACGCGTAAGCCGCAGGGCCGGCAACAGTCCGGCCACCACGCAGGTGAGCACGGCGACCGCCGCGACATAGACAAGCACGGCGCCGTCCATCTCCCAGACGACCCACGACGGCGGGTTGTCGCTCGACGCCGCCATCGCCCGCGAAAACGCCCCCAACATGACGTAGGCCAGCGGCAGACCGAAAACCGCCCCGCCGGTGGCCAGCACCAGGCTTTCCAGCAGGAGCAGACGCACGGTGCGTCCGCGCCCGGCGCCGAGCGCCGTGCGCACCGCCAGTTCCTTGGCGCGGGATCCCCCGCGCACCAGCAGCAGGTTGGCCACATTGGTGCAGGCGATCAGCAGCACCATCGACACACAGGCCATCATGATCGCCAGCATCCGCTTCACATCGTCGCCGAAAAATTCGTCGCGGATCGGCACCACGCTGATCGCGAGCTGCGGGTAGGACTCGGGATGGGCCGTCGCCCAGCGCGCAAAGATCACCTCCAACTCCCGGCGGGCGGTTTCGATCGTCACGCCCGGCCGCAGGCGCGCGGTGACATCGAGATAACGCGTATCGCGTTCCTCGCCCGTGCGATCGTAGCGACGCGGCATCCACAGGTCGGAGGACTCCGGAAAATCGAAACGGGTCTGTGTCACGCCGATCACGGTCGCGACCTCGCCGTTGACGCGCAGCGTGCGGCCGATCACATCCGGCGCCGCGCCGAAACGGGTCTGCCAGAGGGCCTCGCTGATCACCACCACGGGCGTCGCCCCGGCCACATCCTCCTCGGCTGTCCACCAGCGACCGAGCCGCGGGGTCGCACCGATCGTCGCCAGGCCGTTGCCGGACATCCAGGTGCCGGTGAAACGTTCGGGCGCCACCTCGCCGCCGCTCACGTTGAAGGTGCCCGACTGCATGGCGAAAAGACCCTCGACCGTCGTCGCCCCCGCGACGAGATCACGGTATTCCGCCATGGAGAGCCCCCCGCGACGCCAGCCCTCGGACGGGTTGGCGAGGTTGATCGCGACCAGTTCGTCGGGGCGTTCGTAGGGCAGGCCGCGGAACAGGAGCGCGTTGACGATGCTGAACATGGTGGTGTTGACCCCGATGCCCAGCGCGAGGGTGAGGAGAGCGATAAAGGCGAACCCGGGCGCCTTGGCCAGGGAACGCAAGGTGAAGCGAAGATCGGAAAGCATGCGGGTCCCAACACCCCGGAGGTGGTGCCGGAGTCGCAAAAAGCTGCCGCGCTGGCCGCAGCTGCTCAAACGTTCTCCGGTGCCTCCGGCGCTTTTTGTGCTTTTGCCCCTATCGGGTCGCCAACTAGACAAGGGCGGTCACCGTATCGCCACGACTCCTCCGAACCACCATCATGTTTCGTTTCATCGCCCGCCGCCTCCTCGAAGCCATTCCGGTCCTCTTCATCATCGTGGCCGTCTCCTTCGTGATGCTGCACCAGGCGCCCGGCGGACCCTTCGACAGTGAAAAAGCGGTGACCGACGAGGTGTTGCGCAATCTCGAGGCGCACTACGGCCTCAACAACCCGCTGCACGTGCAGTTCTTCGACTACCTCAAAAGCATCCTGCTGCACTTCGACTTCGGCCCCTCCTTCAAATACCCCAACCGCACGGTCAACGAAATCATCGCCGACAAGCTGCCCGTCTCGCTCGAACTCGGCCTCACCGCGCTGACGGTCGCCCTGCTCATCGGCATTCCGCTCGGCACCTTTGCGGCCGTCTACCGCAACAGCTGGATCGACTACCTGTGCTCCTCCGTCGCGCTCACCGGCATCTGCATCCCGACCTTCGTGATGGGTCCGCTCTTTGTGCTGTTTTTCGCCATCAAGCTGGGGTGGTTCAACGCCTCGGGTTGGTATACGAGCTACGATCGCGTCCTGCCCGCCGCCACGCTCGGCCTGGTCTACGCCGCCTACATCGCCCGCCTTACTCGCGGCGGCATGCTGGAAATTCTCAACCAGGACTACATCCGCACCGCCCGCGCCAAGGGCGCCAGCGAGACCCGTGTCATCTTTAGGCACGCGCTGCGCGGCGGCCTGCTGCCCGTCGTGTCGTTCCTCGGGCCCGCCATCGCCGGCATCCTGACCGGCTCCTTCGTCATCGAAACCATCTTCCAGATTCCCGGCCTCGGTCGCGCCTTCGTTGAAAGCGCCTTCAACCGCGACTACACCCTCGTGCTCGGTACCGTCATCCTCTACGCGACGCTCATCATCAGCCTCAACCTGATCGTCGACGTCGTGCAGGTACTCCTCAATCCCAAGCTCAAGTTCGAGTAAGCCCGCCCCTTACTGCTTACTTCACACTTCTTACTTCCTACTTCGAGCATGCCCTTCTCCCTTTCCCCGTCCGCCGACCGCCTCCCCTCCTCCCCGCCGCCCTCCGTCGAAGTCGAGCAGGGTTCGTCCCTCTGGCACGACGCCTGGCATCGGCTGGCCAAGAACAAGTTGGCGGTCTTCGGCGGCACACTGATCATCGTGCTCACGGTGGCCTGCATTGTCGGACCCTGGCTCAGCCCCTTCAGCTACGAGGAAACCAATCTCACCAACACCTTCGCGTCGCCCAACGGCACGCACTGGCTCGGCACCGACCAGCTCGGCCGCGACCTGCTCGTGCGCCTGCTCATCGGCGGTCGCATTTCCATCGGGGTCGGCCTCTGCGCCACCTTCGTGGCGCTCACCATCGGCGTCATCTACGGCGCCGTGGCCGGCTTCTTCGGCGGCAAGACCGACTCGGTCATGATGCGCATCGTCGACATCATGTATGCCCTGCCCTTCACCATCTTCGTCATCCTCCTGATGGTGTTTTTCGGCCGCAACATCCTGCTGCTCTTCGTCGCCATCGGCGCGGTCGAGTGGCTCACCATGGCCCGCATCGTGCGCGGACAGATCATGTCGCTCAAGAAGATGGAGTTCATCGAGGCCGCCCGCTCGCTCGGTCTCGGCAAGCGTCGCATCATCTTCCGCCACATGATCCCCAACGTGCTGGGCCCCATCATCGTCTACACCACCCTCACCATCCCGGCGGTCATGTTGCTGGAGGCCTTCCTCAGCTTCCTCGGCCTCGGCGTGCAGCCCCCCCTCAGCTCCTGGGGCTCTCTCATCAAGGACGGCGCCGAAAAGATGGAGGAATACCCGTGGCTTCTCCTCTTCCCCGGCGCGGTGTTTTCGCTCACGCTCTTCTCGCTCAACTTCCTCGGCGACGGCCTCCGCGATGCACTGGATGTGCGCTCGTCGAAAGATTGAGGTGGAGCCGGAGTATTGACGGTACGTCGCAACGTGAATCCCTTCGCCCGCCTCCGGCCCTACCTGCCATTGCTGAAGGAGCAGGCGCGCACCGTCAGTGCCGCAGTCTTCTATGGCATCCTTTTCGGCGCGACCAGCGGCCTCGGCGTGCCGGTTCTCATTCGCTACGTCTTCCCGCCGATCTTCGATCACGCCGCCGGCGAGCTGCCGTGGTCGACCGTGGCGGCCCTGGCCAGCGGCATCCCGCTCATCTTCCTGCTGCGCGGCGTGTCCGGCTACCTCAATGCCTACTACACCCAGCTCTCCGGCGTGCGCATCCTGGAATCCATCCGGCTGCGTTACTTCGCCAAACTGCAGGAACTGCCGCTGTCGTTCATCCAGGGCCGACAGTCCGGCGATCTCATTTCCCGCGGACTCGCCGACACCGCCCAGCTCCAGCTCGCGCTCACCCAGCTGGCCAACGACGGGCTCAAGCAACCGGCCCAGTTGCTCGGCGCCCTCGGCTTCCTCATCTGGCTCGCCGCCACCACCGACGGCGCTCTCGTCGTCCTGCTTTGCCTGCTCGTGATCCCGCTGGGCGTCTTTCCCATCCGCTTCGTCGGCCGCAAGGTCATCAAGCGCGCCGCCCAGTTCCAGTCGCAACTGGGTTCCGCCACCAGCATCTTTTCGGAGAACATGGCCGCCGCCCGCGAGGTGCGCGCCTTCGGACTCGAAAAACGCGAAACCAACCGCTTTGCCACCCTCACGCGCGCCCTCGTCGCCTCACAGATGAAGATCGTGAAGTATGCGCAGGCGCTCTCGCCCGCCATCGAGTTCATCTCCGCCATCGGCATCGGTCTCACCCTCGCCCTCGCCTATGGCACCGGCATCCAGCTGGAGAGCTTCATCGCCATCGTGAGCGCGCTCTATTTCGCCTACGAACCGATCAAGAAGATCGGCAACGTGAACAACGAGCTGAAGAAGGCCACCGCCGCCCTCGACCGTCTCGAGGTCGTGCTCCACGAACCGATCACGATCAAGGATCCGGATTCCCCCGAAATCATCGGTCGGCTCGAGGGCTCGATCACCTTCGACGACGTGAGCTTCGCCTATCGCCATGACGAGACCGTGCTCAGCGGCGTGAGCATCGAGATCCCCGCCGGCACGGTCTGCGCCCTCGTCGGTCCCTCTGGCGCCGGCAAATCCACTTTCGCCAATCTCGTTCCGCGCTTCTATGAGGTCGCCGACGGCGCCGTCCGCATCGACGGGCACGACGTGCGGCGCCTGCGTCTGGCCGATCTGCGTCGCAACATCGCCATCGTTTCGCAGGAGGCCGTGCTCTTCAACGACACCGTCTACGCAAATCTCCTGCTCAGCCGACCCGACGCCACCCGCCAGGAGGTCGAAGCCGCCGCCCGCGCCGCCTTCGCGCACGACTTCATCGTCGGCCTGCCGCAAGGCTACGACACGATCGTCGGCGAGCGCGGGGCCTCGCTCTCCGGGGGCCAGCGTCAGCGCCTCGCCCTCGCCCGCGCCTTCCTGCGCGATGCGCCCATCCTCATTCTCGACGAGGCCACCAGCGCCCTCGACAGTGAGAGCGAAGCCTTCATCCAAAAGGCCCTGCGCGAACTCATGGTCGGCAAGACGGTGCTCATCATCGCCCACCGCTTCAGCACCATCCGCGACGCCTCCATGATCCTCGTCTTCGACCGCGGCCGCCTCGCCGCCCGCGGCGCCCACGCGGAACTCCTCGCCGCCAGCCCGCTCTATAAAACCCTCTACGACCGCCAAGCCACCCTGAGTAGTGAATGATTTATCTTAACCACGGATGGACACGGATAGGCTCCGCTACCGCTCCGCCGAGCCAATTAAAATCCATTTCAACGCGTGGCCGGTAGGCGAAGCCATCCGTGTTCATTCGTGGTTTAAAAACTCCGTGCCTCTCCCACCCATGCCCAAGGATCGCGAACCGTCACGTTTCAGCCGTCTCGCCGAGGAACTCATCGGCGACCTGCGCGGCGTGCCCTTCGACGAACCGCACCGGCAGGTCAAGCGCCCCACCAAGGCCGCCGCCGACGTGATCGAGAACCTGGTGCACAAATACCACCTCACCGACTCCTCCCCGGTACAGGAACTGCGCACCCGCTGGCCCGATCTCGTCACCCGCACCCTCGCCGCCTACTCGCACCCCGTGGAAATCAGTTCGTCCGGCTGGCTCGTCGTCATGGTCTCCAACTCGGTTGCCAAACAGGAACTCACCAATAACCGCCGTCTCTTCCTGCCCAAAATCAAAGCCGTTCCCGGCTGCAGCACCATCAAAGGATTGACCTTCCGCGCCGGTTGATTGGCCTCGATCCTTCCCGTTTCGCCGCCCCTCGGCATGCGGGTAAATACCCCCAAAATTGCGCTTGCACGCCGTCTCCCCGTTTTGGAATGTCACCCCTTGCGTTAGTGAAATCCCGCCGGTTGCGGGGTTCCACCATGACTGGTTTCGCATTCCGCGGAATTGGAACGGTGGTCTCGGCTGATGGCACGGTTAGCGCTGTGCCGGACGCGGGGACCACGGGGCCCACAAAGCCCCCTACAGTTATGCAACCCTCCTAAAAACCAATGTCTACCGTCGCTAAGCCAGAAATCATCGACCAGTTCAAAACCCACGAGAAGGACACCGGCTCGTCCGAAGTCCAGATCGCCCTCCTGAGCGCTCGTATCAATCACCTGACCGAGCACCTGCGCACCCACCGCAAGGACTTTCACTCCCGTCGCGGCCTCCTGCAGATGGCCTCCCGCCGTCGCAAGCTCCTCGACTACGTGAAGCGTCACGACCTCGCGAAATACCAGGAGCTTCTCCAGAAGCTCAACCTGCGCAAGTAAGCCCCTTTTTCTCACGGGCGGCCTCCTCCACGGGGCCGCCCGTTGTTCTTTTCCGTCTCCGTCTTCGCACCTCTCCCATCGGGACATTTCCGCCTGCCGCCGGCCCAAGCCCGGGCGCCAAACGGAAATCTCTCGAACCAGATTTGAGAGCAGCGAGAGCGGCTACCGCTCCTTTTCAAACCCCCTTCCGGGACTCCCCATGGCTCGTGCTTACGAGCGTGGGCGAGTGGCATCCGCCACCATCCGGTCCCTCCTTGGAACCCGTCCGCTGCGTGTGGCGGCGCGTTCCCTCCGTCCGCCGCACGCACCATCCGCAAAGAGATAATGAATAACAAGCAAACCGTCGAAGTCCCGGGTATGGGGCTTCAGTTCACCACCGGCGACATGGCCAAATTCTCCAATGGCGCCGTCACCGTCACCCTCGGCGAGACCAAGGTCTTCGTGTCCGCCACCGCCGCCACCACGATGCGGCCCGGCCAGGACTTCTTTCCCCTGACCGTCGACTACCGCGAAAAATACTCCGCCGCCGGCCGTTTCCCGGGCGGCTTCTTCAAGCGCGAGGGACGCCCCTCCGAGAAGGAAATCCTCACCTCCCGCCTCTGCGACCGTCCCTGCCGCCCCCTCTTCCCCGAGGGCTTCCTCAATGAGGTCCAACTCATCGGCCTGCTGCTCTCCGCCGACCAGGTCAACGAGTCCGACATCCTCATGCTCAACGGCTGCTCGGCCGCCCTGGCCATCTCCGACATCCCGTGGAACGGCCCCGTCGGCGCCGTGCGCGTCGCCGAGATCGACGGCGAGTTCGTCGCCAACCCGAACAACGAGCAGATGGGCATGTCGACCCTCGACCTCATCTACGTCGGCACCAAGACCGACATGCTCATGATCGAGGGCTCTGCCGACCAGATGCCCGAGGACCGCTTCATCGAGGCCCTCGAATTCGGCCAGCAGGCCATCCAGCCCATCATCGCCACCATCGAGGAGCTCCGGGAAAAGGCCGGCAAGGCCAAGAAGGAATTCACCCTCGTCAAAGCCTCCGACGCCGCCCGCGCCATCATCGAGCGCGTCGCCGGCGACCGCGTCGCCCCCGCCATCTTCGGCTTCGAGAAGCAGCAGCGCGCCGCCAACGTCCAGGTCATCAAGGACGAAGCCCGCGAGGCCCTCACCGCCGAGCTCGGCGAAGACGGCTTCACCGATGCCGACATCGCCATCGTTTTCGAGGAGCTCCAATACAAGGCCTACCGCAAGTCCGTGCTCGCCGAAAACGTGCGCGCCGACAAACGCGGCCCCAAGGACCTGCGTCCGATCGACTGCGAAGTGGGCGTCCTGCCCCGCGTCCACGGTTCCGCCCTCTTCCAGCGCGGCGACACCCAGGGTCTCGTGCTCACCACCCTCGGCCCGACCAAGGAAGCCCAGTCCATGGACGGCCTCACCGGCGGCGCGACCTCCAAGTCCTTCATCCTCCACTACAACATGCCGCCCTTCACGGTCGGCGAGACCGGCCGCTTCGGTGGCCAGAGCCGCCGCGAAATCGGCCACGGCGCCCTCGCCGAGCGTTCGCTCGTGCCGGTGCTGCCCTCCGAGGAAGTGTTCCCCTACTCCATCCGCGTCGTCTCCGAGCTGATGGCCTCCAACGGCTCCACCTCCATGGCCTCCATCTGCGGCGGCTGCCTTTCGCTCATGGACGCCGGTGTGCCGATCATCGCCCCGGTGGCCGGCATCTCCTGCGGCCTCATCACCGAGAACGAGAGCAGCCCGCTCGACGGCAAGTGGGAAACCATCACCGACATCCTCGGTGAGGAAGACCACTTCGGCGACATGGACTTCAAACTCGCCGGCACCACCGAGGGCATCACCGGCTTCCAGCTCGACCTCAAGATCAAGGGCCTCCCCTTCGAGATCGCCCGTCAGGCCATCTACCAAGCCCGCGACGCGCGTATCGAGATCCTCAAAAAGATGCTCGGCGCCATCCCGGCCCCGCGCAAGGAGCTCAGCACCTACGCCCCGCGCATCCAGACCATTCAGATCGATCCCGAGAAGATCGGCCTGCTCATCGGCCCCGGTGGCAAGACCATCCGCCGCATCGTGGAAACCTCCGGCGCGCAGATCGACATCGCCGACGACGATTCCGGCAAGGTGTTCATCTACTCCAACAACGCGGACGCCATGAACCGCGCGGTCTCGGAAATTGACGCCCTCTGCGGCGGCGGTTCCCAGATCGAGGAAGGCAAGATCTACACCGGCCGCGTCACCGGCACCAAGGAGTTCGGCGCCTTCGTCGAATGCCTCCCGGGCAAGGAAGGCCTCTGTCACATCAGCGAACTGGCCGACTTCCGCGTGCGCCGCACCGAGGACGTCTGCAAGGTCGGCGACTCGATCACGGTCAAGTGCATCGGCATCGATGAGCGCTCGAAGAAGGTCCGCCTCTCCCGCAAGGCCGCCCTGGCCGAACTCGAGGCGAAGAAGGAAGCCCCCGCGCCCACCGAGGAAGCTGCTCCCGTGGCCGAAGAGCCCAAGGCCGAGTAAGCCCCGCGGTTCGCCCCGCCTTTTGCTCAGTTACCCCGAGCCCGCGTCCCTCACCGGACGCGGGCTTTATTTTGGAGCCCGATCCGGCATTGAGCTGAACGAGCGATCCGACCGTCGAGTTTAAATTCCCTCGCGATAGCGGGTTTGCGCGAATTCCTTGTCGCAAACGCGCGATGAGTTCTCTGCCCCCCCTGCCGGTATCGAAACGTCTTCTAACACTGGTCCTGTCCTTCGCTGCACCCTTGGCGCTGCGGGCCGAGTTCTCCACGTCGGGCTTGCACACGATCACACTGCCGTCCGCGAATCCGGCCACGTATGCCTTCGCCGCCCCCGGATTCCCGTTCACGCTTCAGCCGACCGGCGACCTGGGGAGCGATCCACAGCCCTGGTTGCACAACGGCAAGCCTGTCGCCGGGTCGGATGGCTCGGTTCCCTTCACGGTAACATCGGCCACGGCCGAGGACGCAGGATTCTACGCCGTCCGCTGGCCAAACGGTAACTACTTCCCCTTTCCCGTTTCGGTCTTCACGCCACCCCGCTCCACCGCCGATCCCCGCTTCTTCATCCCTGCTCCGCCGCAGGCGGTGTTTCTTATCGGTGAAGCCGATGACGGAAGTTTTCTGCTCGGACACCAATTCGGCTCCACCGTGGAATCAATGGCCCGCTTCCTGGCCGATGGAACTCCCGACCCCGGCTTCTCGCTCCCCGCTGCCGTCGGCAAGGTCCTCCTCGTCCTGCCGGACGGCGGTATGATCACCAGCCATCCACCCTATCGGCTGAATCGCCAGGGTGTCGCTGCCCCCTTGAACCTGCCCATTCCGTTCGTCGATGGACAGCCCCTCGCCGCCGCCATCCTGCAGGACGACGGCAAGCTCCTGCTCGGCCAGCACTCGCTCGAGACCTACGACGTCCCAAGCACCAGTCCACCCGCCGTGAAACACCTGAACCATTGGAGCCTGGTCCGGCTCACACCCAGCGGAGATCTCGATCACACCTTCAACTTTGGTCCCAGTCGCCTGGGCTCGATCAGTACTCTCGACCTCGCGTTGGACGGCGGAATTCTCGTCAAGACCTACGAAAGCTACATCGATGCCCATTACGATCCTTCCGAAGGCGCGTCCTACCTCCGCAAGTTTCTCTCCGATGGTTCGGTCGACCTGAGCTTCACACCCATCCACGTAGGCTTCCCCTACAGCCCCTCCGCCATGGAAGCGCGCGAACGACCGGACGGCCGTCTGGTGGTTCGTTCAGATGAGTCCATCTCCCTCTACGAGGCGGACGGAACCCCGGTGGCTGGCGTTATGTCGATCCAGGCCGGTTACTTGGGCTCCTGGTTCTATGCCCCGGATGGTTCCATGTTCCATCGCGCCCGCGGAAACGGCACCCACTATTCCCTGTCCGGCAGTACCGTACTCCGGCGTCGGGCCGAGGATTTCAGCATCGATGCGTCCTTCCATCTTGGCCATGTCGATGGGATTTCAGTCCTCGGACAGTTTCGAAACGGAGATCTGCTGGTATGGAGCACCTTCCTCGATGATTCCGGAAACGAAGTGAGCGGACTCTATCGGGCCGATCCCGAACGGGGACTCAACCAGGAGCTGCCCGTCGCGCCGGTTCTTTCGTTGGCCTTCGCGGCACTCAGGGCCGGAGGTGAATTCAAACTGGAGGCCGTTCCCAATCTCATTGATCGCCCCGCCAGCTACGAGTGGATCGGGGTGGATGGGCACCACATTAGCATCGATGTGAACGGATCGGAACTGCATCTCACGGATCTCGAGCTGGATGATCTGGGAATCTTCGGCCTGCTGACGAGATCCGCGCAAGGAGCGGTCGCCTCGAGCACGAGTCACCTCACCCTGCAGAATCAACCCGCGGTTCACTTCGCCAATCTCTCCGCCCGCGTCGCGATCGGCACGGGAGACGCTACCCCCGTTATCGGCATCGTGACCGATGCATCCAGCAGTTCAGACGCCAAACGCGTGCTGCTGCGGGCGGTCGGGCCCGGCTTGGCCCCGTTTGGGGTGCAAAATTTCGTGGCGGATCCGAACCTCGCGCTGCTTCGGTCGAATGGCACCGAAGTCGCCCGCAACGACGACTGGTCGACCGCCTCCGATCCGGATGCATTGCGAGCGGAGTCCGCTGCGGTGGGCGCGTTCAGTTTGGAACACTCACCCAAGGATGCCGCCATGCTTGCAGCTTTGGATTCCTCCCTGCCCTTCACCGTTCACGTCGGATCCGCCGACGTCCCGCCCTCCGGGATCGCGCTGATGGAAGTATACGATCTGTCCACTCCATGGATACGCAGTCTCACCAATCTCTCCGTCCGGGCGCAAATCGGCCGGGATGAGAACAGCCTGATCGGTGGACTCGTGATCGTGGATCCCACCGGCTTCGGTCGAAGCAAACGTGTACTCATTCGCGCAGTCGGTCCGGGTCTGGCCGGTTTCCTCGACGGCTCGCTATCCGATCCCGTCCTTACGCTGTTCGATGCGGAGGGGAACGAGATCGCCCGCAACTCCGGCTGGGGATCCCAAAGCAATTCGGCCGAAATCGCAGATGTCGGCGACCGCATCGGCGCCTTTGCCCTTGAATCTGGTTCTGCCGATTCAGTTCTCCTGCTGGATATTTCCCCTGGTGCCTACACCGCGCAGATTTCCAGCTCGACCGGCCAAACCGGCGTCGCGCTGCTCGAAATCTACTCCGCCCCCTGAACGTAACCTCGTCCCGCCGCGCCCGCACTTCCCGGACGCAACCAAGGATCCGACTGCATTCATGCCCTGCGCATCGCCGCGCGTTTCCGGTTCGCGTCACGACTGCCCACCAACAAACGCGCAGGCTAACGCAAAGGAAGATTCAGTTCCGGCATTGAGCTGGGCGGTTTTTGCCCTTTGGTTTGCGGCCCTGGCATGCCCCACGTGTCTGCAAGTCCCTATGCGTTTCTTGCGCTGTTCCTCGCGGTCGCCCTCGCGTTTCCGCTGATCATGCTGGGCGTCGCCCGCCTGTGGGTGCGGCTCGTCCAGCCCGCCAAACCCGGCCCGCTCAAGAACGCCACCTACGAGTGCGGCCTGCCCGCCACCGGCGCCCGCATCCAGTTCAAGGCGCACTACTACCTCTACGCCATCTTCTTCCTGCTCTTCGACGTCGAAGTCCTCTTCCTCCTCCCCTTCGCGGTCGCCTTCACCGGACTCTCCACCGGCGCGGTCGTGACCATGTTCATTTTCCTGCTGCTCCTCGCCGAAGGCCTCGTCTGGGCCTGGAGCCGCGGTCACCTCGACTGGAAATAATCCCCCATGAGCGAGACCCCGCCCCGTCCTACATCTTCGCCGGCCGCCCCCCAACCCTTCCCCGCGGCCGGCAACATCTCGGATGAGGAACGGGAAGAGCTGCGCCGCCACGGGATCCTGCTCACCAGCCTGGAGGAACTCTACAACTGGGGCCGCTCCAACTCCATCTGGCCCCTCCAGTTCGGCCTCGCCTGCTGCGCGATCGAGATGATCGCCACCGCCACCGCCCGCTTCGACATCGCCCGCTTCGGCGCCGAGATCTTCCGCCCCTCGCCCCGCCAGGCCGATCTCATGATCGTCTCCGGCACCGTGACCAAAAAAATGGCCCCGCAGGTCGTGCGCCTCTTCAACCAGATGCCCGAGCCCAAATACTGCATCGCCATGGGCGCCTGCGCCATCTCCGGCGGACCCTTCAAACAGGGCTACAACGTGCTCAAGGGCATCGACCGCTACATCCCGGTCGACATCTACATCCCCGGCTGCCCGCCCCGCCCCGAAGCCCTTCTCAACGGCCTCATGAAGCTCCAGGAGAAGATCAAGGCCGAACGGCTCGCCGGCCCCCGCACCGCCCGCCACCTCAAGGCCGACACCCCCAGCGAGTATCCCGTTCCCGAATACGACGCCCACGACCTCGCCCCGCCGAAGAACCCGCAGGTCTGGACCCAAAAGCCGCTCCCTCGCGACAAGTAACCCCTCTTTCTCTTTCCTCTTTATCTTTCTCTTTCTCCCCACCGTCGCCTCCCCCTCGTTCCCGTTTTCTTCCTCTCGCTGTCGCCCTTTCCCTCCTCCCCGCCGCCCCCATGTCCACCACCGCCCAACTCCTCGACCGCCTCCGCGCCCGCTTTCCGGACGCCACCGTCGAGTTCGTGGACAATCCCGGCCCCGCCGCCCAACCCTCGCTCCACCTCGATCACGCCCACGCCCGCGCCATCGCCACCTTCCTGCGTGACGATCCCGAGCTGCGCCTCGATTACTGCTCCAACGTCTCCGGCGTCGACTGGCCCGACCGCGAGGTGACCGACACGATCAAAAAAACCGTCACCGCCGAGGACGGCACCTCCTCCGAAGTGGAGGAAAAAGTGAAGCGCACCGAGCCCGGTTACCTCGAGGTCGTCTACCACCTCTACTCCATGGCGCGCAAAACCACCGAGCCCGTCATCCTGCGCCTGCGCACCGCCAACCGCACCGACGCCGTCACCGTGCCGTCGCTCACGCCGGTCTGGCGTTCCTGCGAGTTTCAGGAGCGCGAGGTCTTCGATCTCTACGGCGTCACCTTCACCGATCACCCCGACCTGCGCCGCATCCTCATGTGGGACGAGTTTCAGGACCACCCCATGCGCAAGGACTACGTCGATCCCGACGACTACGAATACGAGCCCACGCCCCACGCCACCGTCCTCGAACGCGCCGCGAAACATTTTCCTGCCGCTCCGGAAGGAGGCGCCGAATGAATGCGCCCCCCCGGAGTGCCGGCTTCAGCCGGCATTCCCTCCAAGGTCGGCTGAAGCCGACCCTACGCCAGCAGGAGGCCACCCCATGAAAGCCCTCCCCGAAACACCCCCTTTCGGCACGCCCGGCAGTCCCTTCGGCGGTCCCTCCGTACGCGCGGTGCACGACGAGTTTCACGGTGACTTGCTCGAGGTTTCGATGGGACCGCAACACCCGTCCACCCACGGGGTGTTCCGCATGAACGTCACCCTCGACGGCGAGCGCGTCGTCAAGCTCAAGCCCGTCTTCGGCTACCTCCACCGCAACCACGAGAAACTCGGCGAGAACACCGGCTACCTGCAGTCGATGCCCTACACCGACCGGCTCGACTACCTCTGCGCCATGACCAACAACTGGGCCTACGCCCTGTCGGTCGAAAAGCTCGCCGGCCTCGAGGTGCCCGAGCGCGCCCAATACCTGCGCGTCATCATGGCCGAACTCACTCGCCTGGTGAACCATCTCTGTCTCGTCGGCTTCCTCTTCAACGATCTCGGCACCTCCTTCACTCCGCTGCTCTACGCCTTCCGCGAGCGCGAAAAGATCCTCGATCTGTTCGAAGCCCTCAGCGGCTCGCGCATGATGGTCAACTACCAGCGTTTCGGCGGCTGCCGTGTCGATCCCACTCCCGCCTGGCTCGAGACCGTGCGCCAACTCGTCGATCGGCTGCCCCGCTTCCTCGACGAATACGAGGACATGCTCACCGGCAACGAGATCATGATCGCCCGCACCCAGGGCGTCGGCGTGCTCAAGTCCGAACTCGCCATCAACGCCGGCCTCACCGGCCCGATCCTCCGCGCCTGCGGCGTCGACTACGACCTGCGCAAGGTGGACCGCTACGGCATCTACGACCGTTTCGACTTCCGCGTCCCGCTCGGCGATCACGGCGACACCTACGACCGCTACATGATGCGCATCCTCGAGATGCGCGAAACGATCAAGATCCTGCAACAGGCCCTGCGGGACATCCCGGCCGGCGACATCATGCCGCCCAAAGCCAAGGCCCGCGGACTCCGCCCGCCCGTCGGCGAAGCCTACGGCCGCATTGAAGGACCCAAGGGCGAGATCGGTTTCTACCTCATCAGCGACGGCTCCGCCCAACCCTACCGCTACCGCGTGCGCCCTCCTTCCTTCGTCAATCTCACCGTCCTCGAGGACATGTGCCTCGGCCACACCATCGCCGACGCCGTCGTCATCCTCGGCTCCATCGACATCGTCCTCGGCGAAGTCGACCGCTGAACAAATTTTCGAATTCAGAATTACGATTTACGAATGAACCACCCGCACCTGCCCGCCAAAATCGTAACTCGTAAATCGTAAATCCCAAATTCCCCCCGCCCATGCTCGGCTCCGGCATCATCAAAGGCCTTGCGGTCACCGCCAAAAACTTCCTCGGCACCTACACCCAGCCCGAGGAGCGGATGACCACGGTCTCGTACCCGGAAGAGAAGGCGCCCATCGGCGAGCACTACCGTAGCTTCCCCTTCCTGGTTTGCGACGATGAGAACCAGCCCTTCGACACGATGCGCTGCGTGTCCTGCCACATCTGCGAAAAGGAGTGCCCGCCGCAGTGCATCTACATCGTCAAGAGCACCGACAAAAAACCCGACTTCCTCGGCAAACCCCAGTTCTATCCCGTCGTCTTCGACATCGATGTATCCGTCTGCATGAGCTGCGGCATCTGCGCCGAACTTTGCCCCTTCGAATCGATCAAAATGGACAAGATATTTGAGGTCGCCACCGACGACCGTTTTGAAGGCCTGCTCGTCCATCGCGACGAGCTCCTCAAGCCCAACCACTACTACCAACAGATCCGCCCCACCGACGCCGCCGCCTCCGACGCCAACCTCGCTGCCCAGCGCGAGGCCGCCGAAGCCAAGGCCAAGGCCGCCGCCGCCAAAGCCGCCGCCGCCGCCAAGGCGAAGGCCGAGGCCGATAAAAAGCCTCCAACTGCCGAAGCGCCCCGCGCCGAAGCCGATAAGCCGTCGCCGCCCGACGCATGAGCCTCGCCACCGTCGGTCCCTATCTTGAGCGGGCCCCGCTGGAGTGGCGCGACGCCGTGGTCGCGTGGTTCCCCGCGCCGCTGCAGTGGCTCATCCATCATCTCATCACGGTCGTCGCCATCCTCGCGGTCTTCGGGCTGTTCTTCGCCTTCCTCACCATCATCGAACGCAAGTTCCTCGCCCGCATCCAAAACCGCCGCGGTCCCAATCGCGCCGGCCTGCCCTGGGCCCCGAAACTTCGCCTCTGGGGTCTCACCCAACCCTTCGCCGACGCCGTCAAGGCGCTCACCAAGGAGGACGTCGTGCCCGCCGCCGCCGACAAGTTCCTGCACTTTCTCGCCCCGGTCGTTGTGTGCAGTTTTGCCCTCATGACCTTCGCGGTCATCCCCTTCGGCCGGAATCTCATCGCGGTCGAACTCGACGCCGCCGTGCTCTACTTCTTCGCCGCCGGCGCCGCCACCGAACTCGCCATCTTCATGGCCGGCTGGGCCAGCCAGAACAAATACGCCCTGCTCGCCGCCATGCGCGCCCTCGCCCAGCTCATCAGCTACGAGCTGCCGCTGCTGCTCGCCGTGGTGCCCGTCGTGCTCCTCTCCGGCACGCTGTCCACCATGGCCATCGTCGAGGCCCAGGGCGGCTACGCCGTCGGTTTTCTCCCGCAGTGGAACATCCTCACCCCCTGGGGCCTGGCTGCCTTCGTGGTCTTCTACATCGCCACCCTCGCCGAGACCAACCGCTCGCCCTTCGACCTGCCCGAAGCCGAAAGCGAACTCATCGCCGGACACCTCACCGAGTATTCGGGATTCAAATACGCCCTCTTCTTCATGGCGGAATACTTCGGCATGACCGCCCTCTGCGGCCTCGGCGTCACCCTCTTCCTCGGCGGCTGGCAGGCCCCGCTGCCGTTCCTCACCTGGGTTCCCTCCTATGTTTGGTTCGGCCTGAAACTTTTCCTCATGGTGCTGTCGCTCATCTGGATCCGCGGCACCCTCCTGCGCCTGCGCATCGATCAGCTCACCCGACTGTCGTGGAAACTGCTCGTGCCCCTCGCGCTGGTTAACCTCATCAACGCCGCCGCCTGGTCGCTCACCGCCGACCTCTCCGGCCCCGCCCAGATCGCGCGCTGGCTCCTCTCCGCCGCCGTCGTGGTTGTCACCTTCGTCGTCCTCGCCCGCCACCTCGGCACAGGCCTCGGCCGCCGCACCTACCGCTACGCGTCATGATCGCCTTCGCCATCATCGCAGGTCTCATCATCGGGTCGGCCGGGCTCGCCCTCACCCGCCGCAACCTCGTGCACGCCGCCCTGCTGCTCGTGCTCACCTGGGCGGGCATCGGCGGATTCTACCTGTGGGCCGGCGCCGAGTTCCTCGCTTTTGCCCAACTGCTCATCTACGCGGGCGCCATTTCCATGGTGGTGCTCTTCGCCGTCCTGCTGACCCGACCGCAACCCGAGGTTGAAGAGCTCCCACCCGAATCGCGCAAGCGAGCCACCCTCGCCCTCTTCGCCGCCGCGGCCGTCGGTGCCGTCCTCGTCGCCGCCATTCGCGGCACGACCTTCGCCCCCGCTTCCGCGAACGCTCCGACGATCACCGTGCGCGATCTCGGCGAGATCCTCATGCGCGACCACGCCGCCGCCCTGCTCATCGTCGGCCTTCTCCTCACCGTCGCCCTCATCGGCGCCACCACCATCGCCGCTCGTAGGGTTGGCTTCAGCCGACCCTCCTCGCCTGCCTCACCGGCGGCTGAAGCCGCCGCGACGAAGGAGGACCCCGCATGAGTCCGCTCGCCGCCTGCCTCCTGCTCTCCGCCCTGCTCTTCTGCGCCGGCCTCGCGGCCGCGCTCGGCCGCAGCAACACCATCCTCGTGTTGCTCGGCGTCGAGCTGATGCTCAACGCGGCCAACCTCAACTTCATCGCCTTCTGGCGCTTCGGCCCGAACCCGGAAGCCGCCACCGGCATCCTCTTTGTCCTTTTCTCCATCGCGGTCGCCGCCGCCGAAGCCGCCGTCGGCCTCGCCCTCATCATCGCGATCTACCGCCACCGGCAGACCATCAAACTCCAGGAGGCCAACACCCTCCGGGGCTGAAGTTTTTTCTAACCACGAATGGACACGAATAGGCCTCACTACCGTTCGGCACGGCACCGCTCCAATCGCTGGAGAGATGCCGTCCATGGTTCATCGTTTCAGTGCGTAGGCGGTAGCCGAAGCTATTCGTGTCCATTCGTGGTTAAACCCCAATGACCCTCCCGGTTTCACTTCTTTGGCTCATTCCCACGCTGCCCCTGGTGGCTGCCGGCATCTCGGCGATGCTCCCGGCCACGGCTCGCCGCGCGGGTTCCGCCCTGGCGATCGGAGCGCTGGGCCTCTCCTTTTTCCTGTCCGTCGGCGCCCTGCTCACCGCGCTGCAGGATCCCGCGGCCCATCGCGTGAGCAACTTCGCCTGGTTCGATCTCGGCGCCGGCTCGCTGCAACTCGGCTTCCTGCTCGATCCTCTCACCGCCTTCATGGCCGTGATGGTGACCTTCGTCGGCACCCTCATCTTCATCTTCTCCACCGGCTACATGGCCGAGGACGCCCGCTACAAGCAGTTCTTCTGTTTCCTCAGCCTCTTCGCCGCGGCCATGCTCGGCCTCGTTGTCGCCAACAGCCTGCTGCTGCTTTTCATCTCCTGGGAAATCGTCGGCCTCGCCTCCTACCTGCTCATCGGTTTCTGGTTCACCAAACCCGAGGCCGCCGCCGCCGCCAAGAAGGCCTTCATCACCACCCGCATCGGCGACCTCGGTTTCCTGCTCGGCCTCGTCTGGCTCTACGACAAGACCGACACCCTGCTTCTCTTCGACCACGGCGCCGGTATTCTCGAAACCGCCGCGCTTAACCAACTCGCCGGCACGCTCGTCTGCGGCGGCCTCGCCGCCTCCACCGCCATCGGCCTGCTGCTCTTCTGCGGTGCCGTCGGCAAGTCCGGCCAGTTCCCGCTGCACGTCTGGCTGCCCGATGCGATGGAAGGCCCGACGCCCGTCTCCGCCCTCATCCACGCCGCCACCATGGTCGCCGCCGGCGTGTTCCTCATCGCCCGCGTCTTTCCGCTCATGGCGGCCGACCTTGCCCTCGCCACCGTGCCGGTGCATGCGCTCAGCGTCGTCGCCACCATCGGCGCCATCACGGCCCTGCTTGGTGCCTCCATCGCGGTGGCCCAAAACGACCTCAAACGCGTCCTCGCCTTCTCCACCGTCTCCCAACTCGGCTACATGATGCTGGCCCTCGGCGTGGGTTCCTGGGTGGCCGCCATCTTCCACCTGCTCACCCATGCCTTCTTCAAGGCCCTGCTCTTCCTCGGCGCCGGCTCGGTCATCCACGGCATGCACCACGAGCAGGACATGCGCTTCATGGGCGGACTCTCCGTCAAGATGAAGACCACTTTCCGCACCTTCGCCATCGGCATGATGGCGCTGGCCGGGGTGCCCTTCTTCTTCTCCGGCTTCTGGAGCAAGGAGGCCATCCTGCACGCCGCCCACGCCTGGGACGTTTCCCACCTGCCCCTCGCCTGCGGCCTCATCGGCGTGGTGCTCACCGCCTTCTACATGACCCGGCTCATGGCCGAAACCTTCCGCGGCCCCGCCCGCTCCGAGCAGGCCGAACACGCCCACGAATCCCCCGCCAGCATGACGCTGCCGCTCGTGATCCTGGCCGCCTGCGCCGTGCTGCTCGGCTTCCTCGGCACCCCCGCCTGGCCCTGGCTGCAAAGCAAACTGCTCGGGGAAATCGAGGTGCATGGTCACTCCCTCTTCGACGGCGCCGGCCTGATGGCGCTTTCCATCGTGCTCGTCGCGTTCGGCATCGGACTCGGCTGGCTGGTCTATGGCCGCGCGCCGCGCCGTTCCGCCACCGCCAGTGATCCGCTGCAACGGACTTCGCCCGGCGTGTTCGCCGCCCTCGCCGCCCGCCTCGGCTTCGATGAGCTTTATGCCGCGACCATCTTCAGGGTGAACGACGCCGTCGCCCGCTGCTCGGACTTCGCCGACCGCTGGATCTGGGGCGGCGTGATTCGCGCGCTCGGCGGACTCGGCCGCTGGATCGGCCTGACCAATCTCGATTCCGACGAGGAGATCATCAACCGCGGCTTCGACGGCACCAGCGAAACCCTGCGCGACGGCGGCCAGTCCTACTCCCGCGCCCAGACCGGCGACGCGCACGGCTACCTGCTGACGATCGCGCTCTCCTTCGCCGTATTGGCCACCCTGATACTGATCGGAGGTCTGCGATGATCCCGCGAGCGAGAAAATTTCATAATGTAGGGCCGCCGCTTGTCGGCGTGCCGCACCTGCCTCTCGGCCTCCCATCAGCCCGCGGCATGCCGACAAGCGGCAGCCCTACATTACGCGGCGTGGAGGATTTCGCTTCGGAACTTAATAAATGCGGGCGGCCCACCGCGTCGCCCACGGGAGTCGTCCCATGACTGACCTGCCGCTCCTGTCCCTGCTGATTTTCACGCCGTGGACCTTCGCGCTCGTTCTGGCGTTCGCGCCCAAGCTCGGCCGTGGCTTCGCCCTCGCCGGCAGCCTCAGCACGACCGCCCTCGGCCTGCTCGCCCTGGCCAACTTCGATCCCGCCGCCGGACTGCAGTTCGTCGAACGCCACGCCTGGATCCCCTCGCTCGCCATCACGTACCATCTCGGCCTCGACGGCATGAGCCTGCTGCTGGTTCTACTGACCGGCATCCTCGGGCCCCTCTCGCTCCTCGCCTCCTGGCGCGACGCGCGCAATCCCCGGGCTTTCGGAGCGCTCTTCCTCGCGCTGCAGGGTGCGGCGCTCGGGGTGTTTCTCGCCCTCGACTTCTTCCCCTGGTTCATCTGCTGGGAACTGAGCCTCGTGCCGGCCTATTTCCTGATCCGCCTCTGGGGCGGTAAGGGCGCGACCGCCGCCGCGTATCAGTTCGTCATCTACACGATCGGCGGCAGCGTCTTCCTGCTCGCCGGCTTCGCCGCGCTCTACGCCTCCGCCGGCACGCTCAACTTCACCGAACTCGCCGCCCTGCGCGCCAGCGGCAAACTCGGCGCCGCCCTCGGTCCGACGCTTGGCACCGTCGTCTTCTGCGGAGTGCTGCTCGGCCTCGCGGTCAAGGTGCCGCTCTTCCCCTTCCACACCTGGCTGCCCGCCACCTACGCCGCGGCGCCGACCGGGGCATCGATGTTCCTCACCGGCATCCTCTCCAAGATGGGCGTCTATGGTTTCCTCCGCATCCTCTGGCCGCTTTTCCCGGCGGAGCTCCAGGCCTGGGCCACACCGCTGCTCTGGCTGGCCCTCGCCGGTGTCGTGCTGGGTGCCTTCACCGCCCTCGTCCAGCGCGACCTCAAGCGCATGATCGCCTACGGATCGATCAACCACCTCAGCTACTGCCTGCTCGCCCTCTTCGCCGTCGCCGGCGCGCCCGGCGCCAATCCGGCCGCCGCCACCGCCGCGCTCAACGGCACCCTCCTGCAGATATTCAACCACGGCCTCTCCGCCGCCGCCCTCTTCGCATGTATCGGATTCCTGGAGACGCGCAACGGGGGTCGCCGCGATCTGCACGACTTCGGCGGACTGCGAACCGTGATGCCCGCCTTCGCCGGACTCTGCGGCATCGCGCTCTTCTCCTCGCTCGGCCTGCCCGGCCTCAACGGCTTCGTGGGTGAGTTTCTCATCTTCCGCGGGGTGTTCGGCTTCGCGCCGGTGGTCACGGCGATCGCCACCCTTGGCCTGCTCGCCACCGCCCTTTTCCTGCTCACGTTCTGGCAACGCGTCTTCCACGGTCCGGTGCGCAACGCCGTGGCCGGCTTCGGACCGCTTAGTCCGAGTGAGAAGGTTACGCTCATTCCGCTGGTCGTGCTCATGTTCCTCTTCGGCATCCTGCCGCAACTGCTCCTCGGCCTGGTCAACCCACTCGTGACTACGTGGACCGCCGCCCAACCATGAACGCGCTGCCCTACGCCATTTACCTGTCGTTTGCCGGCGCCCTCGCCTGCCTGCTGCTCGGCGCGCGCTCGGCCGCCGCTGCGCGGGCGACCGCCCTCGTCTCCGCCCTCGCGGCCTGGGCCTGCACCCTCTACGCCGCGGTCAGCTTCACGCCCGCCGCCGCGATGCAGGAACTCGTCAACGTGGGCTGGATACCGCAGCTCGGCATCCGTTACCACCTCGCCGCCGACGGCATCAGCCTGGCGCTCGTGGTGCTCACCGGTCTCGCCGCCACCGCCGGCATTCTCTTCTCGTGGAACATCGAGGAACGCGCCGGTGAGTTTTTCGCCCTCTTCCTCGCCCTCATCGGCGGCGTTTACGGCGTCTTTCTCAGCGCCGATGCCTTCGCCTTCTTCGTCTTCTACGAGATCGCGATCGTGCCAAAGTATTTCCTTATCGCCGGCTGGGGTTCCACCAACCGCCACTACGGCGCAATGAAGCTGGTGCTCTACTCCTTCGCCGGCAGCGCGCTCGTGCTCGCCGGTCTCATCTGGATCTATGCCACCGGCGGTGCAGCCAATTTCTCCCTGCCCGAACTCGCCTACGCCGCGTCCACCCTCGGTTGGACCGCCCAACTCGTGGTCTTCGGCCTGCTCTTCTTCGGTTTCGCCACCCTGGCCGGCATCTTTCCGCTGCACACCTGGGCGCCCACCGGTCACGTCGCCGCGCCCACCGGCGCTTCCATGTTGCTGGCCGGCGTGGTCATGAAGCTGGGCGCCTACGGCTGCCTGCGCGTCGCCCTGCCGCTGTTGCCCGCCGCCTTCGAGGCCTGGCAACCGGTCATCGCCGCCCTCGCGCTCATCGGCATCCTCTACGCCGGCCTCGTCGCGCTGGTACAGGAGGACTTCAAGTTCGTCATCGCCTACTCGAGCGTGAGCCACATGGGCTTCGTCCTGCTCGGTCTCGCCGCCGCCAACGAACGCGCGCTCAGCGGGGCCGTGCTGCAGATGTTCTCCCACGGCGTGATCGCCGGCCTGCTCTTCGCCGTGGTGGGCCGCATGGTTTACGAACGCACCCATACCCGCAATCTCGCCGCCCTGCGCGCCCTGCCGCTCTTCCGGCTCATGCCCTTCGCGTCCGTGACCTTTGTCATCGCCGGGCTCGCATCGATGGGCATGCCGGGCTTCTCCGGTTTCCCGGCCGAGCTCACCATCCTCATCGGCACCTGGTCGGTCTCGCCCTTCTGGACCATCGCCGCCGCCGTCGGCGTGCTGGTCGCCGCCGCCTTCACCCTGCGCGTCGTGCAGCTGTCGTTCTTCGGTCAGTCGCCAGATAAGCCCCACGTCGAGGCTCACGCCTACCCACCGCTCACCTGGCCCGAAAAAACCGGCGCGATCCTGCTGCTGACCACCACCGTCCTGCTCGGCCTCCGCCCCGACCTGTTGCTCGACTGGATCGAGCCCGCGCTGCGTTCGCCTTTCATGTCGGTGGTTTCGAAAGGACTCGGATCATGATCGCGACGCTCGCTTATTCCGACCTGCTGACGGCCATGGCGCCCGAGCTGATGCTCACGGTGGGCGCACTCCTGATCATCGGCGTCGATCTCGCCTGGGGCAAACACCGCTCCGAGTCGACCCGCCGGGATACCGCCGCCACCCTCGGCCTGGTGTGGCTGGTGGCCGCGATCTTTTGGGTGCAGCAGCTCGGCAATCCCGGCGCGATGTTCGGCGAGGTTTTCCAGCTTGATGCGCTCGGGGGAGTCGCCCGTCTCGGCATCCTCACGCTGAGCCTGCTCACGATCGGTCTGGCGCCCGCGACCGCCCGGCTGCGTAATCCGGTGGAGTTCGTGGCCCTCGTTTTACTCGCCACCGCCGGGCTCACCCTGATGGCGGTCGCGCAGCAACTGCTCGTCGTCTTCCTCGCCATCGAACTGGCCAGCCTCTCGCTCTACCTGCTCGCCGGCTTCGACAAATCCAGTCCCGCCTCCGCCGAAGCGGCTCTGAAGTATTTTCTCTTCGGCGGCATGGCGGCGGCCTTCCTACTCTTCGGCTTCAGTCTGCTCTACGGTCTCACCGGTTCGATCGAGCTGCCCGAGATCGCCCTCGCGCTCGGCGCGATGGACACGCGCCAGCCGCTCCTGTTGGTCGCGCTGGTGATGATCGTGGTCGCCTTCGGCTACAAGACCGCGGCCGCGCCCTTTCACCTCTGGGCGCCCGATGTCTATCAAGGCGCGCCGGCTCCGGCCGCCGCGCTCATCGCGTCGGCCTCGAAGCTGGCCGGCGTCACCGTCTTCGCCCGCCTGCTCTGGCCGGGCCTCAGCGCGGCCGCCGGCGGCCCCGGCACCGACGCGCCGCTTGCCGGCTGGCTGCCGGTCGTCGGCATCCTGGCCGCCGCCTCGCTCGTGCTCGGCAATCTCGCCGCGCTCGCGCAAAGCAACTTTCGCCGGCTGCTCGCCTATTCCGCGATCGCCCATGCCGGCATCATGGTACTCGGCGTGATGGTCGCCGGCAGCGCCGGCTATGGCCCCTTGGCGTATTACGCGATTACCTACGGCCTCGCCACCATCGGCGCCTTCGCCGTGGTAGGCATCCTTGAGCAAGCCGGCGTCGGCCCCGCCATCGCCGATCTCACCGGGCTGCGCCAACGCGCCCCTTTCCTGGCGCTCACGCTGCTGGTCTGCCTGCTCTCCCTCGCCGGCATCCCGCCCTTGGCCGGTTTCTTTGGCAAGTTCGGCATCTTCGTGGCCGCCTTCCGCTCCGGCGGTGCCCTCGGCCCGACGGGGAGCCTCGCCCTGCTCGGTCTCGCCGCGAGCGCGGTGGGCCTCTACTACTACCTCGTCGCGCTCAAACACGCCCTGGTCCTGCCGCCAACGCCGCGCTCCGGCTCGACCACGCTCGCAGTTTCCGGCAGTGCGCAGTTGATTCTTTGGCTCGTCAACCTCGGCCTCCTCGTGCTGGGCATCGCGCCATCACTCATTCTTTCGCGGCTCTAGCCGGCTGAAGCCGTCGTCGGAATCCTGGCCCGGCAGGGGCAGCATGCAGGCAAACGATGCACGCTTCATGGCGCCTTCGAACCGCCCTCGCCCCGACCTTTTGGCAATTCGCCCCGTTTGGGCGGCTCTCCGCCACTCGGAGATTCTCGGTCACCGCAAGACTTGCATAGGTCCCTCCCGTTCCGCTCGCCCTCGGCGACGGACATCTGCCCCTGACCTCACCCCTGCATCATGCGTCTTGCCCGCTTTCTTCCCCTCGCCGCTGCTTTTCTGCTCGGCTCGACTTTCATCGCCGCCGCCAAGGACAACCCCGTCCTTTTCTGGAACCAACAGGCCCTCAACGCCACCCGGCTGGCCCGTAATCCACCGCCGGTCAGCGCCTTGTGGTTCGGTTCCTATCACGCCGCCATCGCCGATGCGGTGAACGGCATCGAGGGCCGCTGGCAGCCCTGGCTCGTCGACAAAAAGGCTCCGGCCGGCGCCCACGTCGACGCCGCCATCGCCAGTGCCGCCCGCACCATGCTTGCGCAGATCTGGGGCCAGCAGGCCAACCCCCATGTCTTCGATCTCGCTTACCAAGAATCCCTCGCCGCCATCCCCGACGGCCCCGGCAAGGACGCCGGCATCGCCTGGGGCAAAGAGGTCGCCGAAATGGTCCTGGCCAAGCGTTCCCTCAGCGGCTTCAAGGTCCCGCCGAAGTACCTGCCCAGCGACGCCCCGGGCAAATGGCGGCCGACCGCGCCCGATTTCCGCTCCGGCGTCACGCCGCAGATGGCCACCACCCAACCCTACGTGCTGGAGCGCCCGGACCAGTTCCGCGCGCCGCCCCCGCCCGACGTCACCTCCCAGCAATACGCCGAGGAACTCATGGAGGTCATCAAGGTCGGCCGCCGCGACGACGCCGACCGCTCCGAATACGACACCCTCAGCGTACCCTTCTGGGCCGACGGCCTCGGCACCTCCGGCCCTTCCGGACACTGGAACGTCATCGTGGCCAACATTGCCCGCGACCGCGGCCTCGGCACGGTGGAGTGCGCCCGCCTCTTCGCCCTGCTCAACTTCGCCGCAGCCGACGGTTTCATCGCCGCGTGGGACACCAAGTATTTCTACAACACCGCCCGCCCCGAGACCGACGCCCGGGAACTCACTCCGGAGATCAATCCCCACTTCAAACCCGACCCGGAATTCATTCCGACCATGGCCTCGCTGCCCTTTCCGTCCTACATCTCCGCCCACATGGCCTTCACTTCCGCGGCGGTGCGGGTGCTCCAGCTCTACTTCGGCAGCGACGAGGTGCCGTTCACGGTCGGATCGGAAGCCCTGCCCGGCGTCGCCCGCACCTACGAAACCCTCTCCGCCGCACGGGAGGAAGTCGGCCAGAGCCGCGTGTACGGTGGCATTCATTTCCCCATGGATGTCGACGCCGCCCGCGCCGCCGGCACCGCCGTGGGCGACTGGGTCTTCGAACACAGCCTGCAGCCCGTCGCCCGATGATCGACCGCGTCGGCATGCTCTCGCCCGCCAACGAAAACGTCGTGCTGCCGTGGATACTCCGCATCGGCGTGGCCGGTTGCTTCATCGGTCACGGCGCCTTCGGCATCATCACCAAGGCCGGTTGGCTGCCCTATTTTGCCGTCGCCGGCATTCCCGAGGCCCTCGCCTGGAAGCTCATGCCGGTCGTCGGCACGATGGACATCCTGATGGGCCTTTCCGCGCTCTTCTACCCCACCCGTGCCGTGCTCCTGTGGGCCGCCATGTGGGCGCTGTGGACCGCCCTCCTGCGGCCCCTCTCCGGTGAACCGTTCTGGGAAACCCTGGAACGCGCCGGCAACTACGGCGTGCCCTTTGCCCTCCTGCTCGCGGTCGGCCTGCACGGTCCCCTTTTTGAGCGGCTGCCCTCGCGGTGGCCCTCCCTTGATGCGTCGGCACGCCAGCGCCTTTCGTGGGCGCTGCGCGTGACCACGGCGCTCCTGCTCATCGGGCATGCGGGGCTCGGCCTCATCAGCCAGAAGGCCGGCCTGGCCCATCACTACGAATCGATCGGCCTGCACGGCGGCATCACGCCGGCCGTCGGCGCTTTCGAGTTTTTCCTCGCGGCCGCCGTGCTGCTGCGGCCGTCCCCGCGCCTGCTGGTCGGGATCGCGCTGTGGAAGTTTGCCACCGAATTTCTGTTCATCCCGGCGGGCTCTCCGTTCTGGGAAGTAATCGAACGCTTCGGCAGCTACACCGCCCCGCTGGCGCTCGCGGTCATGATGCAGCGCGACTTTTACCGGTCGCCCGTCCTTGGCCAGCCCGCCGCCACCTGACGAACGGGGTTTCCCCCTGAAGGCGCCAAACGCGCGTCCACCATCGACGGCCCGACCGGTCAGTGATCGCTCCCCGCCATCGGCCCAGCCACCGCAGGCTCGATGTCGTGCAACTCGAGCTTGAACACCAACACCGAGCCGGGGGCCACGCCGGTCGGCCACTTCCGGTCGTCATCTCCGAATGACAACGGCGGCGGCACCACCAGCATCGCGCTTCCGCCCAGCGCCATCATCTGCACGCCCTGCGCCAGTCCGGGCAGCAAATCCGTCACCCGGACCCGGGCATGGTCCAGGGCAACGCGCGGGAGGTCACGGCCGTCGGCGGCCACCTTGGCGGCGAGGCTGATCACAACCGTGTCCTCCGGCCGCGGCCGCGGACCCGCGCCCCGCTCGATCACGCGCACCACCAGGCCCTCGCTTTCGTCGGCCCCGAATGAAGCATACGCCGCAGGCACCTCGTTCCCGGTGTCGCCCGAGCGGCCGACACCGTCCCGGCGTGTCGCCGATCCGCCCGCAGCACCGCCACGTTGATCAATGTTTCGCCGCATCGATCCGAGCAGTTGGTGCGCCGCATGATCCATCTCCACGGGCCGGCCGGCGACCGCCGTCCGCATGCCGTTCAGAAACGATTCCACCTGCGCGTCCGTCCACCCTTGCTCGCCGAGCCGCATCTGTTCCGCCAGCGCCGCGCCGACCGCCGCGAAGGGGCGTAGTTCGGGTGATAACGGCGGGGGCTCGGCCACGACGACCGCCCCCAGGCACATGGCCACCCAGCGCAGTGCGGGAAAAGGACGGTGTTTCAGACTCAAACAGGAGGATAGTGACGTTTGCATGGCTCAATGATGTCCGGACGAGTGGTCATGGGAGTGTGAATGGCCGTCGCCATGGCCGCCGAATTGGAAACTGCCGAGGGTGATTTCCCGCGCGCCCCCCTCACCTTCATGTACCTCGTAGAGACGATGCGGGCGCAGACCGGTCAGGCGTTCCGTCCCACCGCTTCCCGGCCAGTCGATTTCCACCCCGTCGATGCGAGACGCACCGTCGAGCCCCGCCTCCACCCGCAGTGTCGTCGCGCCAAAGCTCCCGCCTGAACTCACCGTGTGATGAAACACCCGTTGCGTCCCGTCGGGGAACGTGGCGCGAATACGCACGCGGGCTCCGATCGCCGCTCGATTGGCACGCACCCCCACCAGCCTGAGCTTGATCCAGGCACCGACGGCACCGGGATTCTCGAAGAGTTGGTTGGGATAGGTGTCCGCGTCGACCGCGCCTCCGACTTCCGCGTAAATGTCCTGATCGCCGTCATGGTCGAAGTCGGCGAAGGCGATGCCGTGCCCCTTTTGCAGCTGACCGAAACCGCCGGCGGTCGTCACGTCCTGGAACCGTCGTCCACCGTCGTTGCGAAACATGCGGTTCGGCACCAGGGTGGAGAAATCCGGATCGCCGGTGCCGACGTAGAAATCCGGCCAGCCGTCGTTGTCGAGATCACCGAAGTTGCCGCCCATGGTGTGCAGCAGGCGATTGAGCCCCGTCTCGCGGGTGACGTTGGCAAAGGTGCCGTCGCCACGATTTCGATACATCCGGACGCGCTCACCGACATGAGGCAAGCCCAGGTAGTCGGCCGCCACGTCGCCCACGTCCTGGATGCTGTAGCCGCTCACAAACAGGTCCTCGAAACCGTCCTGATCGTAGTCCATGAACCAGCAGGTGAAGCTCTGAAACGGCTCCGTCACGCCGGCGGCCTTCGCCACGTCGGTGAAACGCCACCCACCCGCCGTTCCCGGACCGTCGTTGCGCAGGAGGTGATTGGCGCCGTCCATCCGCGAAAGATAGAGATCCGGCCGACCATCGTTGTTGAAGTCGCCGGCCACCACGCCTTTCACGAAGCCGACGATGTCGACCCCGGCCGCTTCCGCGCATTCCGTGAATGTTCCGTCTCCATTGTTCCGATACAGTTCACAGGGATTCAGTTGCTGTTCGACCGATTCGTTGCCGACGAAGAGATCGATCCAGCCGTCCCCATCGTAGTCCAGCCAGGCTGCGGTCTGTGTGGGGTGCCGGCTCAGCATTCCGGCCGACTCCGTCACGTCGGTGAACGTGCCGTCGCCGTTGTTGCGCAGCAGGGAGTTGGGATATGCGCCCTGGCGTCCCAGCCAGGCTCCCCGCAGCGAGAGCACGTCAATGAATCCATCGTTGTCAAAATCGGCCTGCACAAGGTTGAGACTGCTGTTCAGGCCCTCCAGTCCCGCCTCGCGGGTGCGTTCCGCGAAGGTGCCGTCACCTCGATTTTCGAAATAGCGTGTGGGGCTATCGACCCCCCAGGCCGAGACCATCACATCCAGCCAGTCGTCGCCGTTGAGGTCGTCCACCACCACGCCGCCGGCCAGATCATCCACGGCCAGGCCCGCCGGACCGGCGACATCGCGAAACCGCGGCAGTTCATGCTCCGACGCGAATACTTCGGGCGGGATCAACCAGGCCGCGGGCACCCCGTGCGGATACTCGCCCAGCGTCATATACGCGATGTTCAACAGCCATCGGGCCCGCAGGTCTCCCGGATAGCGCTGCAGCAACGGTTCGAGGGCCGCCACCGCGCCGCGCGATCCTTCCTCCCGCACATGCACCCCGCCGCCCTGGATCGGCAGCAGGCAGGAATCCTGGTTGTGATTGAGCAGACAGTTTTCCTGTTCCGCCAGTCGCAGCAGGGCCACCGCCTTCGCCGTCTGCAGCCACACGTAATCCCGGGCCTCGGGTGAGCGGCCCGTCTGGTGGAAGAGACGCTCAAAATCCTCATACGCCGCCAGTGCCCCCCGCGGGTCCCCGGATCGTAGCAGCGCGTTGCCGTAGGGGATGCTGAATTTGAGGCGCCTCGCCGGATCGAGGTCCGTCGCCATCACCTGGCGCAGCATCGCGGCGGTTTCGGTGAAGCGGTACGGGCTTTCAAACGATCGCAGTGTCTCACTCGCCTCGCGCAGCCATGCCGCCATGCGTCGATTGCTCGGCGGCTGCGTCGATCCGTGCGCGCCGTGAACCCCGTTGTCCCCGGCCGCGGTCGCGAGTACGCTCATTCCCAACAGCATCCCTCCCGTGCATGCCAAACGAGCGAAGCGACGCCATCCCGGCCGGGCGACATACCGCTCGCCGCGCGCAGACGCTGCGGTGCCACGTACAGAAGTCTTGGACATGGGGCGGCACCATGCATCCGTGCCTGGCCCACGAAAGTCGGCGGGGACGAAGTGCCGAAATCTCCAGCCGTAACCGACAAGATCGCCCGCGAAGTTGAACCCGCTCGGACGGCGCGACGCTCTTCACGCCAGACAGTTCAGCCGCTGCTCCAACTCCCGCCGCCGCGAACCCGTGACCTCGAATCTCCGTCGTCCGGTCAAAGTCACCGTGTGATTGCGACCCGGTCCCTGCCTCACCTCCCGGACGGCATCCAGTGCCACCAGGGTGTCCCGCCGGATGCGCATGAAGGCCGCGGGGGGAAATCGTCCTTCGAGCCGGGTCAAGGGTTCTGCCAGGCGCAGAATACGGCCGTTCAACAAATGCAACAGCGAACCTCCGGCCTCGGCCTGCGCCCAGAGGATTTCATTCAGTTGCACCGGAACCAGGGCGTCCCCGTCCCGGGCCAGGATCCGTCGGGCCAACCCATGCCGGGCGTCGACTTCACGCGCTTCGCCGACGCCGGCGCCGCCCGGTTCCTCTTTGATCGATCGGCGGGAGCAGCGCAGTTCGGCCCGTTGCAGCATGGCGCGACAGCGTTCCGGCAGACAGGGCTTGGTCAGATAGTCCGCCGCGCCCCACTGAAAGGCATCCAGCGCGTGACTCGCGTCGTCGGCCACCACCACGACTTTCGGCATCCCTCCGGCAAAGAGCGGCGCCAGACGCTCACCCGCGTCGCCCCGCCCGCCGTTCCACGCACATACCACCAAATCGACCTGCACCGTTCGCACGAGATCCAACAACCGACCGAGGTCGCCGGTCGCTTCCAAAATCACGCCGCCCGCCGCCTCCAAGGCGGACCTCAGTCGGCCGAGATCCGACGGATCTTCATCGAACACAAGCAAGGTGAGGGGCGACATAAGCAGGGGCTCCGCCGAATCGAGGAATCCAAGCGGCACCGAGGATGCGGCGGATCCGCACCACGGAGAAAGCGGAGGCCAGCAGCGCAAATTTTGTCAGTCCGGAAAACTGCACAGTGGCGGACTGCCGCCGTTCCGGGGCCGACAGCCCTTGATCGCCCCTGAATCCGCCAACCCGCGCCGCGACCGGTCGGCCCCGGTTCGCACATTTTGTCCGCCGCGCCACGGACCCATGAAGGAAGGGAGTCCCCTCCCGTCCTGACAACTCGAGCGCCGCATCTGCAGGTTCGGCCCCCAATTCTGGCACTTTACCCCCGCGCGTTTGCTCCACCACCGATACCTCTTACCGACGCGAGGACTCGGCCGTTTGCCGATGCCCCCTCTACCCCATCCGTCGTCCTGTCACTGTTTTGCCATGTCCGACCTTCCCCGCCACCCCGCCATCGACCGTCGCGCTTTCCGATTACCCCGACTCGGATTGTCGCTGTTCGCCTCACTTGCCTTCTTCGCCCGTCCCACGGACACCATCGCCGCGACCACGGATTGGTTCGGCGACCTGCGTTTGCGCTATGAAGCCGACTGGGATTCTCAAAATGCGGCGGGCGTAGCACGCGCGGATCGCCAGCGTGGACGCGTGCGGTTGCGAGGCGGGTTTCGCCACACCACCGACTCCGGCTGGACGTGGAGCGCCCGCGCACGCACCGGCAGCCCCCGCAGCCAGCAATCTCCCCACCTCACCTTTGCGGCCGACAACGGTGGCAGCGACGACTTCGACGTCGTCGCCGATCAATACTACCTGGGCTACCAGCAAGGCGCCGGTTCCTTCTGGCTTGGACGTAACAACCTGCCTTTCTGGAAACAAAACGAGTTCGGCTGGGACGACGACGTCACTCCGGCCGGCGTGGCGGGCACCTACGAGTTTGCGCAGTCGGCTCGTCGGCTGACCGTCGCCGCCGGTGCCTTCGCGCTGCCGGACGGCGGCAACGACTTCCATGGCAGCATGGTCGCCGGGCAGCTCAAGGTCAGCCAGCCGCTCGAATCCGGAGCACTGATTTTCGCCTCCTCCTTCAAGGTCATCAACGGCACCGATGGCGCACGCCATCTCCTGAACCGCAATGGCGCACGCGACTACCTCCTTGGTGAACTCAATGCCCAGTGGCAGGTATCGGCCGGCGACCACCCCCTCGTACTCGGGGCCGATTTTTTCGGCAATTTCGCCGACTACGATCCGGCCGATGTCGCGCCCTTTCCCGCCGCCGACGGCGATGAGACGCTGGGTTGGGTTGTATCCGCGCGATGGGGACGTCTCCGCGATCCCGGCGACTGGCGTTTCGACTATTATCTGGCCCACATCGAGGCCTTCGCGGTCAACGCCGCCTTCGCGCAGGACGACTGGGTGCGCTGGGGCAATGGCCCGCAAACGGAGGGTACCAACGCCCGCGGTCACGAGTTTCGCGTCTCCTACGTGCCGGCCCCGCGGATGAACATCGTCGCCCGTCTCTACCTCGTCGAAGCCATCACGTCGTCGCAGGACGGAAAGCGGTTCCGACTCGATTTCAACTGGAGTTTCTAACCCCCGATTCAACCCCATGCCCCGTCTGAATTCCCTTCCCTCCCTCCGTCTGCTGGTCACCTTCGCCGGCGTTTTCGCCGCGCCCTTTGCCGTCCGTGCCGCCACCTCCGCCCCCGCCGCCACCTACCGGGTCAAACAGACGGTGACACTGTCCGACATCCCGGCTGACGCCGGTCTGGTCCGCTGGTGGATCGCCCTGCCCGACGACCAACGCCACCAGGAGGTACTCGATCTGGTGGTCAGCTCCGCCCCCGGTACCTGGCAGATGGTCCGGGAACCCAAGGAGGGCAACCGCTTCCTCTATCTCGAGGTGCCCGCCCCCGCCACCGAATCGATCTCGGCCACCATCGACTTCACCGTGCGACGCGACACCGTCTTTACCGCCATCGACCCGTCCAAGGTCGGCCCCCTCACCGATTCCCACCGTCGGGCCCTGGCGGCCGAACTGCGGCTCGATGCACCGCACATGCAGGTGACGCCGGCCATTGCCGCTCTCGCCGAGGCCGCCTGCGCCGATGAAACCAATCCGGCCCGGCAGGCCCGACTGCTGCTCGATGCCGTCGCCACCCGCGCCGAACACTACGGCAAGGATCCTGCCAAACCCCGTCACAGCCCCGGTGACGCCTCGGCCTGCCTTCTCAACGGCGGGGGCACCTGCACCGACCTGCACTCGCTCTTCATTGCCCTGGCCCGTTCCCGCGGCATTCCTGCGCGCCTGCAAATGGGCTACCGACTCCTGCCCCGCAATGATGGCCGCGAAGTGGATCCCGGCTACCGCTGCTGGGCCGAGTATTTTCTTCCCGGATACGGTTGGGTGTCGGCCGACATCGTCGAGGCCGACTCCGCGACCGGCGAGCTTCGCGAGCACTGGCTGGCCGGGCTCACCAATCAGCGCGTCTGGCTCAACCGCGGTCGCGATTTCGCGTTCTCCGGCCACGAGGGACCGATCAATTCCATGGCGATCGGATTCGCCCTGATCGATGGCCGACCCGCCCGCGTCCTGCCGGACGGGGATCAGCCCGCCCAGCTTTCCCGCCGGGTGTGGTTCGAGTCCGTCGCCGATTAAACTTCGCCGCCGTCCCTCGTTCGGTCCGGCGACTCCGCCAGCAAGGAGCGCACCAGCGGCTCGTACTCCTCGCGATGCATCACGCCCTCCTTGCGGTGCCGGATCCGACCCTCGCGGTCGATCAGGATCGTGGTGGGCACCACCGTGACCCCGCCGAAGGCGTCGACCACCGCATCGGTTCCCATGACGATCGGATAGTTGATGCCGTTTTTCTCGACGAACTTGCGCACGATGCGCGGCGAAGCCCGGTCGAGCGACACGCCGACGATCACGACGCCTTCCGCTTCCAGCTCCTGCTGCATGGCAATGTAACCGGGAATCTCCTGCCGGCACGGCCCGCACCACGTCGCCCAGAAATCGATCACCACCACCTTGCCCGCCAGGTCCGCGGAACGCAGCCACTCGCCATCCAGCTTTCGTAGCTTCCACTCCGGAGCCGGATCGAGCCGCGGCAGTTCAGCAACGGCGCTTCGCATGCCCAGCGTCATTGCGAACAGCATACAAACGCCGGCAAACCAGCGCGCGGTCGGACGGGATGCGACTGTGCATTTCATGCACGCCAGCCAATGCGGACTCCAGCCGCCAAGGCAAGACCGTCGCGTCGACCGACGAGAATCGCGCGTCGACTCGATCCCCTTTTACGGCGGTTCACCCACCGTTGGCGGCATTTGGTCCCTCGCGACTTTGCACTGCGCCCCCGACGCATCATCGACCTGCTCACGCGGTTTCGATCCCGCATTTCTTGCTCTACCTGCACCCCGCTATCCCATGCAAACAACCTCCCCTCGATCCTCCCTCGCCCGCCGTCTGGCCGGCCTTGCCGCGATCATGTCGCTGGCGCTCGTTCCCCTGTCGGTTCAAGGCCAGGGCTGCGTCATCGCTCGTGGCGCCGGCGGCGCCATGATCTCCGAAAGCGCCGGCTACCTCGAACAAGGTGAATGGAACCTCAACTTCGCGTTTCGCTGGTTCAACGCCGATCGCCATTTCGTCGGCGACGTCGAACAGAAGCACCGCCAGGAAGAAGGCACCCAGGTCATCAACGATTCCTACTTCTACGATTTCACCGCGACCTACGCCTGGTCGAAGCGCCTCAACACCAGCCTCACCATCCCCTTCGTCTACCACGATCGCTCGTCGCTCTACGAACACATGGGCAACAGCTCCGGCCAGCGCTTCCACACGCAGGCCGCCGGTCTCGGCGACATCCGCCTCGCCGCCAACTGGTGGCTCATCGATCCCAATGCCGAGCGCCCGGGCAACATCTCCATCGGCTTCGGCATCAAGGCCCCCACGGGCGACTACGACGCCACCGATGTCTTCGCCCGCCGCAACGGTCCCGAGGTACGCTTTGTCGATTCCTCCATCCAGCCCGGTGACGGCGGCTGGGGTTACACGATCGAACTGCAGGGCTTCCGCCACATCAAGGGCGGCCTTTCCGCCTACGGCAACGCATTCTACCTGATCAACCCCGAGGGCCGCATGGAGTCGACCGGTTTCTCCATCCCCGATTCCTACATGGCGCGCGGCGGCTTCGATTATCGACTCCCCGGAGACAACGGTCTCGTGCTGAGTCTGGGCGGTCGCATCGAGGGCGTCCCCGGCACCGATCTCATCGGCCACAACGAAGGTCGGCGTCGTCCCGGTTTCATCGTGGCCGTCGAACCCGGCATCAGCTTCAGCCGCGGCCGTTTCGTCGGCACCCTCACCACCCCGATCGCGGTGCATCGAAATCGCACCACCAGCTTCGGGTCCACCCGCGCCGGCGATGCCTCCTTCGCCGACTACTCGATCAACGCGAGTTTCTCCTACCGGCTCTGAGGTCGCCGCGGGACTTCGCCCAGCCCGATCCTTTCTGCGTGACGACGGTCTCCGACCGTCGTCACTTTCCGTTTACGGACCTTGAAACGCCCCCCTCGCCGCACCGATTCCCCTTCCGCCGCCGCCACCGGCCCGACGCTTTGGCTGCCGCCCTTGCTGTTGTTCGTATCGGGCGCCGTCGCCCTGATCTTCGAGGTCGTTTGGCTGCGTCAGTTCGCCCTGGTTTTCGGCGCCGGCGCACCCGCCGCGGCCGCCGTGCTCGCCGCCTATTTTGCCGGACTCGGTGCCGGGGCCTGGACGGTGGGCCGTTGGGCCCGCCGATGGCGGTATCCACTCCGCGCCTACGCCATCGTCGAATCGCTCATCGGCGTCGGCGCGGTGCTCGTCGCCCCCCTGCTCCACCTCCTCGCTGGCGCACTCGACGCCGCGACGAACGGCTCCCTGGCGCCGGAAGGCCCGATCCTGCTGGCGGGGCGGATCCTGGTCGCCTTCATCGTCCTGTTTCTGCCGACTTTCTGCATGGGCGGCACGCTGCCGCTGCTCGGCGACTACGTTGATCACGCGCGGCGCAGGCTCGGCCTCACCGTCGGCTGGCTCTACGTCGTCAATACCCTCGGAGCCGCCCTCGGCGCCCTGTCGGTGCCCTTCCTGCTGCTGCCCGCGCTCGGCGCGCAACGCACGGTCTGGCTGGGCGCAGCGCTGAACCTGCTGCTCGGCGCCGCCGCCTGGTGGCTCGATCGTCGCTCTCGTGCCCACGACGCGGATACACCCGCTGTCGCGCCCGCGGAGCCGCCCCGAACGCCCGCACCGGATGCCGCGACCGAGCCGCGGCTGCCCCTCGCTCCGTTTGCCGCCGCCTCCGGCTTTCTCACCTTCGCCCTGCAGGTATCGTGGAATCGTGCCTTTGCCCTGGTGCACGAAAACGCGGTGCATTCCTTCGCCATCATCGCGGCCATCACGATCGTGGCGCTGGCGATCGGAGCGCAGTTCTGCCGCGGGCAGCTGCGGCGTGGCCGCTCCCCCCTGCGCTTGCTCGGCTCCGCCTGGCTGTGGGGCGGTGCACTGGTGCTGGTGGGCCCGTGGTTGTTCGTCGGAATGAGCCACGGTCTCCTCTATCACTCGCCCTTCGAGGTGCTGGCCTCGGCCGGAGAATCACGCGGAACCGCGCGCCTCTTCCTGTTGGCGCTTCCGCCGCTCGCCCTGCCGATGGTCCTCCTCGGCTGCGCGCTGCCGGCCCTGTTCGAGGAAGCGGGACGACGCTCCGGCGATCGGACGTCGACGTTGATCGGACGCCTGTTGGCGGGCAACATCGTCGGCGCCGTGGCCGGCGCCCTGGCCGCCGGCTTCGTGCTGCCCGCGCTCGCGGGGCTGTGGCCTACGGTGTCGTGGCTCGGCCTGCTGGCGCTTGGATTCGGCGCGTGGGCCAAACGTCCTCCCGTCGGTCGATGGCTCGCCGGGCTGAGCGCGATCGCGATCCTCGCCCTGGGCTGGATCGATCTGCCCCGTACCCACCTCGATGCCGCCGCCGGCGAACGCCTGGTGCATTTGGAGGAAGGTGCCCACGGCGTCGTGGCGGTAACCCGGCTGGACGATTCGCTTCGGCTCAAACTGAACAATCACTACGTGCTCGGCGGCACCGCGGCGACCGGTGACGAACGTCTGCAGGCCCACGTGCCTCTGTTGCTGCACCCCGCCCCGAAATCGGTCGCCTTCCTGGGCATGGGCACCGGCATCACCGCCGGCGGCGCGCTGTTTCATCCCGTCGACTCGATCACCGTGGTCGAGCTGGTGCCCGAAGTGGTCGATGTCGCCCGCACCTATTTTGCCGAGGCCAACGGCGGACTTTTTGCCGACCCGCGCGTGCGGGTGGTGACCGCCGACGCCCGCGCTCATTTGCGCCACAAGCAGGGAGCCTACGATGTCATCATCGGCGATCTTGTCGTCCCGTGGCGTCCGGGTGAAGGGGCGCTGTTCACGATCGAACACTTTCAGAATGCCCGGGCAGCCCTCACCCCGGACGGGATAGTCTGCCAATGGGTGCCGCTTTTTCAGCTCTCCGAGCCTCAACTGCACCTGTTGCTGCAAACCTGGCTCAGCGTGTTTCCCCGCGCCCAGGTCTGGCGGGGCGATTTTTCACCCCGGCAACCGGCCCTCGCGTTGGTGTCGACCGCCGACGGTTCCCTGCCCGACCCGGCAATCGCCAAAACCAACCTCGCCGCGTTGCGCGCGCCCGACCCAGCGAACCCCCAACTCGCCTTGGCCGAGGCTTTCTGGTTGAACTTCGTCGGCTGCCTGGACTCGACGGATCTGCCCGCCGCTTCGTCCCATCGGCTGAATCGCGAGGACCGGCCTTGGCTCGAGCTGCTGGGCGCGTCCGAACTCGAGCACCGCCATGCCTTTACGGGTGCTCCCTTGTTGGACTGGCTCGACCGCCTCAATGCCCGCAACGCCGAACGCCTGCCCCATACGGATCCCGCCGTGCTCCGGGCCAGTGCCGCCGGTATGACACTCGCCCGCCTCACCCTGGCCATGCACGAACGCGACCGGGCGGGCTTCGAAGCGGCACGGGCACGGCTGGCCGGCGAAGTCTCGCCCGCTCTGCTGCGCCAGCTGTTTCCCTGACCACCCGTTCGCTGCAAAAGCGACTTCGGGCACGAGACACAAAACATTCAGCATCGGATAGGGGAAATGCTGTCGCCGGATGTCATCAGCGGCGAACCGTGCCTGCCCTCCAACCAATTCCGTTGTCAAACGTCACCGGCCGCAAACACTGCGAGGCTCGATCCGCCCGTGTCCCCACCCGCGCCCGTGTGATGCCGGAAACCGAACCCGAAGATCCCCGCTCCGCCAACGCCTTCGCCGCACTGTACCGGGCGACGATTGATCCCCTGCGCCGCTACCTCGGCCGCCTCCTGGGCAACCACGCCGAGGCCGAGGAGATTGCCCACGACGCTTACGCGCGGATCTACCGGCATCCCGCCGAGAAACCCGAGGCACTGCTCTACACCACCGCGCGCCGGCTCGCGATCAACCGCATCAAACGCCGGTCCATTTCCCCCATCGCGCCCACCGACGCGCCGCTCGAAACCGCCGCCTCGACCACGCCCGACGTGCCCCGGCAGGTCATAGCCCGCCAGGAACTCGAGCTGCTGGAGGCGGCGATCAACGATCTTCCGCCCGGCTGCCGCAACGTGCTGCTGCTGCGCAAGATCCACGGTCTCTCCCACAAGGAGATCGGCGATCGCCTCGGCATCGCCGTCAGCACCGTCGAAAAACAACACGCCCGCGCCCTGCGCCTGCTGCGCAGTTCCCTGCTGGCTCTGGCCGAGGACGACACCGCGTCGCCCTTTGCCGCCGACTCTCCCAACTCGTCATGAATCCCTCAAACTACCGTCCCGAGTCCTCGATCGAGGAAACGGCCTCTCTGTGGGCGGCTCGGTTGGAGGGTGCAACGCTCACGTCCCGACAACAAACCGACCTTGATGTCTGGCTCGACGCCGATCCCCGGCACCGCGAAGCACTCGCCCACTACTGCCAATTGTCCACCGACCTCGAGCGCCATCTTCCCACGCTCCTTTCATCCGGTTCCGTACACCTGCCCGAAACCACCCCGAACGACGAACGCCACTCGACTCGGCGTTCGCCGTTCTGGGGCTGGCTCACCGCCGCCGCCATGGCGGTAGTCGTGGTCGGCGTGGTCCTGTTCAACGGCAGGAGCGATCGCTTCGCCCCGACGAGCTACGCCACGCCCGTCGCGCACCGCCAGTCGATCACCCTCGACGACGGCACCCACGTCGACCTCAACGCCGGCACCCATCTCGTCGTCCAACACTCACCGACCGAACGCCGGGTACGCCTCGCCGACGGCCAGGCCTTCTTCCAAGTCACCAAGAACCCCGATCGTCCCTTCATTGTCGAAACCCCGGCCGGCTCCGTCCGCGTGACCGGCACCGCCTTCGACGTGCGCACCACCTCGGCCGACGAAATCGAAGTCACCGTCCTCGAGGGATCGGTCCAGGTCCGGCTCGGTCCCGACATCGCTCCCGCCAGCACCGGCCCGATCGATCTCGGGGCAGAGGACCAGCTGACCACGCGCGCCCACCAGCCCCCCGCGGTCCGGCGCATTGGCCAACAGGGCGTGAACGACGCGCTCGCGTGGATCAATGGTCAGATCGTGTTCTACGAAACCCCGCTGAAGCAGGTTCTCTCCCGCTTCGCCCATTACCATGGCCGCGGCATCAGCGCCGATCCGGGCGCCGGTGAGCTCGCGTTGACCGGCCGCTATTCGCTGGAGAATCTCGACAGTTTCTTTTCCGACCTCGAATCCGTGATCGCAGTGAAGGTCGTCCACGACCAAAGCGGCACCACCCGGGTTCAACTGCGCGAGTAACTCCTGTTGAAGCTGCTGCATGCGTCCGTTTCCCGTCCGACTACGCCTGATCCTCACCTTGTTTCGCGTTGGCACCGCCCTGCTGGGCGGTGCCTTTGCCGTCGCGGCCCCGGTCGTGTTCGATATCCCGGCCCAACCGGCCGACCGGGCGCTGGCGAACTTCATCGAACAGACGCAGGTTAATCTGCTCTTCGCGCCCACGGAACTGCACGAGGTCCAGTCCTCCCCCGTCCACGGTGAGATGGAGCCCGGCGATGCCCTCGTGCGCCTCCTGCGCGGCACCGGTTTCGGCGCCCGCCTGCAGAACGACGCCTACCTCATCACCCGCATCCCGCGCCCGCGCAGCGAACTCGTCGGCCGCATCACCACCGGCAATGGCGCCCCCAACGGCGGCACCCTCGTCGTCATCCCCGACCTGCATCGCTCCACCACGACCAACCGGCACGGCGAATACCGCTTCGACGAGGTTCCGCTCGGCACCTACCGCGTCGTGGCCAACCGCGATGGATTCCATCCGCTCCACATCCACAACGTCCGCGTCACCGCCGATCTCCGCACCTACCTCGCGCCAGCCACCCTGCGCCCCGCGCACGAGACCACCGAACTCGCGCCCGTGATCGTTGAGGGTCACCTCAACCGCCGCGGACCACTCGACCCCGGCCCGACGATCTGGGGCCCGCGCCGCGCCGGCGGCAACCTCGACCTCACCCGTACCCTCAACGACGCCCTGCCCTTCATCATCTACGACCGCGACCGTATCACCCGCAGCGGCGTGGTGAACCTCAACGACTTCCTGCGTCGCGAACTTCTGGATACCGATGCCTCCGCCCTGCCGCCCGAGCAGAACGGCGGCGGCGACCTCATCGCCAGCGGCAGCTCCAACCTCAATCTCCGCGGCTTCGCCTCCGACGAAACCGTCGTTCTCGTCAACGGCCGCCGCCTGCCCGAGATCCTCACCAACACCAAACTTTCCGGCGATCGCGGAGGCTATCAGCCGCCCGACGTGAACTTCATTCCGCTGTCGCTCGTGCAACAGGTGCAGGTGCTGCCCGCCTCCGCCTCCGCCCTCTACAGCGGCAACGCCATCGGCGGCGTCATCAACATCCTCCTGCGCCCCGAAGGCGAACGCCGCCATACCGAGGTCACCACCACCTACACCAACGCCACCGAGGGCTTCGACGCCCCCTACTCCGCCGTCTCCCTCATGCACACCGAGTCGCTGCTACGCGGCAAACTCAGCCTGCGCTTCAACGCCAACTTCGTGGAGACCACGCCGGCGACCGACTCCGAACTGAAATACCATCGCGACAACGCGCCCGCCGACGTACTGGCCACCGATCCGCTGCACCGCGCCACGCCGAACGTTCGCGCCGTCGGCCCGGGCTCATTGTTTTCCGATATCAACACGCGCGTGACCTCCGTCGCACCCGGCGCGGAAGGCCTGGGCGGACGCGCCGCCTTCGCCGGCCGCGAAGGCGCCCGCAACTACGCCCTCTACGACTCCCCCGGCACCCTCGCCTCCGCGCTGGCCGGCGTCGACTTCCCCTACGGCCGTCGGCAGAACCGCGCCCTCTATTTCGCTTCGGCGGTCTACACCGTTTCCGACTGGCTGGAACTCGGCCTCGATGCCGCCTACTCCAATTCCACCATCAATCGCGGCTACGATGTGTTCAAAGGCGATCTCCTGCTGCGCCGCACCAATCCCCTCAGTCCCTTCGCCACCGATGCCCGCGTTTCCCTCTACGAAACGCCCGTCGCCCTCGGCCAGGACTACAGCGAAGCGCGTATCGACTTCTCCTCCCTGGTGGGCAGCGCGCTCATCACCTTGCCGTGGGACTGGAAAGCCGCCATCGACACCCAATACTCCCGCAGCACCACCAGGTATCGGGGCATCGCCGATGTCGACCGCGGCCGCTGGCAGGCCCTCGTCGACCGGGGCGACTATAATCCCCTGCGCGACACCCAGGTCTTCAGTCCGCCCCAGGCCTTCTATGACGAAGTGCTCATCTATACCGGCGGCCGCGGTCAGTTCGTGACCCTCGGTGATTACGAAACCTTCGATGGCGCCTTCCGCCTCACCCACGAAAACCTGCTCCTGCCCATGGGCCGCTCCATCTTCAACCTCGGCGCCGACTACCGCATCATGACCCTCAAGGGCTACGACGCCGTGCGCCGCTACGGCGACGGCTCGCTGCAGCGGCTGCCCGATCATTGGCAGGGCCGCACCCTCGAGCGCGTCAGCGCCTTTCTGGAACTGCAGGCCCCGCTCTACCCACGCGAAAAACTGCCGACCTGGATCGACACCATCGAGGCCGACCTCGCCTCGCGCTTCGTCGTCGCCGACACCGCCGCCGAGACCAACATCGCCCCGACGGTTGCGCTCAAATTCGGCCTCGCCAACGGCCTCACCTTTCGCGGCAGCTTCACGACTTCCAATCGCTTTCCCACCCCCTACATGAGCCGCAATCGCGGCAACGGCGTGAACACGGGAACGGGCGTGACCTATGTCGACGTAAAGGACCCCCTCCGCCCCGGCGACGAATATGAGGCCGAACAGGTTGCCGTGCTCAATCCCGGCCTGCGCAGCGAAAACGCCGTCACCCAGACTTTCGGCGTCATCTACGAACGCGGCGAACGCAACCGCTTCCGCGCCTCGCTCGATTTCTTCGATACCCAGAAGACCAATGAGATCGTGGGGCTCGGCCCCGGCGAGCTGCTCAATCTCGAGCAGTATTTCCCGGAACTGGTCGTGCGCGACGCACCGGCGCCCGGCGATCCGTTCGGCGTAGGCCGCGTGCGGGAGTTCCGCACCGGCGCCTACAATCTCGCGGGGCGCCATTCGCAAAACTTCATGGCCACCCTCGATTTCGCCCGCCGCGATGTGCTCGGCGGCACGCTCGAACTGCGCTCCCGCGTCGTGTGGTTCGCCAAGTTCGATCGCCAGATATTTCCCGAAGATCCCGACATCGATGAAATTCGCTCACCCAGCGGCAGCGCCTCCGGCCTGCTCGAGTATCGCGCCACCTTCGGCGGCGGCTGGTCGACCAAGACCTTCTCCTGCGGTATCGACGGCCAATACTTTCACTCCCGCCGGCTGCCCGAACTCGAGTGGCCCGCCCAGGGCGCCCGCACCATCGATCCCTATTGGCAGGCAGATGTTTACCTGCAGGGCGACCTCGGCCGTTGGCTCCTCCCCGACAAATCGCGGCTCGGCCTCAAGGGCCAGTTGCGGGTGAACAACGTCTTCAAAAACGGCTACCCCGCCTACGCCAACGAGGAATCCGGTGCAGGGGTACAACCCTATGGCGACTGGCGGGGGCGCACCTTCTCCCTGTCCCTCACGGCGGAGTTTTAAAAACTATCGCCCGAATAGCGGGTCAGAGCACGGCAACTGTCTCAAGCCATGACCATGCCTTCCCTCCCTCTCAGTGAAGAAGCCCTGCGCGAGTCCCTGAAACGGTGCCGACCGGAAGCGATCGAAGCCGCCGTCGAGTATCGACAATCCGGTGACACTGCGCTGCTGCCCGTGGTCATCACCGGCGTCATCGAACGCTTCGTCGAGCCCGAGCTCCGCCCGTGCCTCCACGACGCCGATGACACCCTGCGGCTGAGCGAAGACCTTGGCCTCGACTCACTCACCATGATGGAAATCGTGCTCGTGGCAGAGGACGTCTTCCGGATCAACGTATCGGCCGAGGAGATGCGCCACCTGTGCACGCTCGGCCAGATCAAGACGTTCATCGCCTGCAAGGCCCGCGGCCTGCCACTGCCGCACCTCGCGCTCGACCTCTGAGTCAGCCGACCGCCGGCGACCGGCCGACGTCACGGCCGACCCTGCCATGCCTTTCGCACCTCTGCGTCCACGCTGCGGACGTACCTTCCTGTTCTATGCCGCGTTCTGCGGGCTTGTCGGCGGCATGCTCCACGGCGCCGCCGAACTCGAGATCAGCGCCGCCAGCGATCACCTGCCGGGCCATCCCGGCCGGCTTGCCCTCGGAGCGTCTCTACAGCTGCGCGCCCCGGCTCCGGCCGGCGCCAGCGTAACCTGGTATCGCAACGGGGTCGCCTTCGCGACAACCGCGGGCGATCTGGATCTCATCAACCTGACGACATCCGATACCGGCAATTATCAGGCGCGTTGGGGTTCCGACCCTGCAGCAGAAACCGCTCTCCTGCCGATCACGGTGGGGGCACTTCCGACGCCGCACTTCGGCACCGTCGACACCTGCGTCGGCCAGCGGTATTTTTCCGCTGAGCTGAATATCGAACGACTGCTCGACGATGGCCGCGTCGTCGGGCGCAGTACCACCTGGGGCGGCGTGGGCCAATACCACCACTACTTCGCCGCTCATCCCGGCCCCGACGAGCCGCGCACGACGCTCTTCAACTACAATTGGACCACCGGCAGTTTCCTCGGCGCCCTTGGCGACGGTTCGTTCTACATCACGACCGCGCCCCACCGCTACACGATCGACGGCACCGCGGCTCCCTTCTCGCTGCCCTCGGTCTTTTCCGCATCGCCTCCCTATCACCTGCTCGATCGCGGAGCCCGCGGCATTGTTCTGCTCAATAGCGAGCACCTCGTCGGCGCCTCGCGCGACGGCACGGTGATTTTCGCTCACACGCCCGCCCGGTTCGGCGCCACCTACTTCCATTCCGCGACTGCTCTGCGCGATGGCCGCATCGCCGTGCATCTGCAGTTCTCCGCTCCCGATGGAAACTCGGCGACCGGCGAAACGATCCGTCTGAATACCGCCGGCGCCTTCGACCCGACCTTCCAAGCTATCGCCAATCCCTCGCCCTATCAGTTCCCCGTCGAACTGGCCGACGGTTCCTGGCGACGGATCGATGCCGATGGCCTGTCGGGCTGGACGGCCGACGGTGTTCCGACTGCCAAACGTTCCCTGCCGATCGACGGCCTGAACCTCAGCCTTTCGCTCGCCCCCGATGGCAGCATCTATGCCCGGCTTCCGGAACTCGGACTGGTCCGCTACCGAGCCTCCGACCTCGAGCTCGATGGCACCTTCTATCTGCCCGACCAGGAGGGCAACGACTGGAACCTCACCTTCCCGTTCATCACCGACACCGGCCGGGTCATCGTGGCCGCGACGCCAGTCAACGGCCCGTCGACCGCCGCCCATCTCGCGGGGGTCCAGGCGATTCGCGACCATTCCGACGCCGTTCCGGTAGTCGGCAGCCGCGTCCTTTCGTATTCAACCTTCCCCTACGACAACCTGCGACATTTCCTGCCCTTCGAGCGTCATGGCAGCACCGGCCCGCGCGCCGGCGAAGCCCTTCGCCTGTTTTGTCCGTATTTCGGCGACGGGATCACCTCCGTGCAATGGATTGCGCTCGATGGCACCGCGGCGATGATCACCCGCGCCGACGGCACCGGCATCATTCCGGGTTTTTCATCGGCCTACGCCGGCCGCTATCAGCTGGTGGTGACCAATGCCGCCGGCCGTGCCCTCGGTCCCGTGGTCGACCTGCGCCCCCAATACGAACCGCGGCTCAGCAACCTGTCCGGTCGCGCCCGGGTCACCACCTCCACCGACGCCGCCAATGCGGGTTTTGTGCTGCGCCCCCGCTCCGGCGCAGCCGCCGACGCCGACCTCAAGACTCCTCTGCTGTTGCGCGGCATCGGCCCCACCCTGGCCGACTTCGACATCGCCGCCCCGTTGCCCGATCCGCGTTTGGAGCTGCATCGCCTCGACGGCACCCTGCTTGCGCAAAACGACGATTGGGCCCAGGAGTCCACTCTGACCTTCAGCGTGTTTGAACGCGTCGGCGCGTTCACTCCGCCGGTCAACAGCAAGGACGCCATGCTCCACCGTCCGCTCGGTGAAGGCGCCTTCACGATTCTGACGCTGCCGCAATCCACCGGAAGCGGCATCGCCCTCACCGAGATCTACCTCGACGACACCGACTTCAGCACGCGCAACGAACTCGCCAACCTCTCCCTGCGCGGCTGGGCCGGCAACGAAAGTGACGTCCTGGTCGCGGGCTTCGTAATCGAAGACCCCGATCAACTCGGCCGCTCCCTGCGACTGCTCATCCGCGGCGTCGGCCCCGCGCTCGCCGGCTACGGCATCGATGCCCCGCTCGCCGACCCGGTCCTGCGGATCTTCAACGCCGCCGGCGACGAGATCGCCTTCAACGACAACTGGAGCGCCCACGCCGACAACGCCGAGGAACTCGCCGCCAGCGCCCAAACCGTCGGTGCCTTCTCCCTCACCGACGGATCGTCCGACGCTGCCCTGCTCATCGACCTCCCCGCCGGCGCCTACACCGCCCACGTCCAGCCCCAGGCCACCACCATCGCACCCGGCATCGCGCTGCTGGAGATCTACGTCGTCGACTGACCCGGTTCTCACCTGATGAACATCCCAACAAAAGCCACCGCCTCCATGCGCTGCCATCGTCGCATTTGGCGCTCTTTCGTCTTCGTGCTCGCCATCGCGATCTGCCCGCTCGGCTACGCCCTCGGCATCCGGCTCTATGAAGACGCAGCCGCCCCTTCCGCTCCGTATCCCGTCGAGGTCGGCCACGGGGTTTCACTGTCAATCGCGCCGCCCTCGAGCGGCGAAATCCCCAACGACCTGCAATGGTATCACAATGGCAACCCCATCGCTGGCGCCACCTCCGACACGCTGATTCTCAACAGCTTCACGCCCGCCCAGGCGGGCAACTACGAGGTCCGCACCGCCGACGACCGCAGCAACATCATCACGCTTAATGTGCAGCCGGACCGCCGCCCGTTGTTCAGCCGCGAATACCGGTTGCCCGACGACCGTACCAGCTACCGTCTGGTGCACACCGGCCGCAACGGCGCGATCTACATCGACGTCCAAACCCCGGACGGCAATCGCGTGCGGCGCATCGATCCGGGCGACGTAACCCTCACCCCGGACTTCGACATCCCCCACGGCAACAGCTCGGTCGATTTCTTCCAACCTTTGTCCGATGGACGGTTTCTCCTGAAAACCGGTCGGGTGAACGGGATGTTTGAGGCCGAAATCAGTACCTTCATCGCTGACGCATCCGGGCAGACTTATCCATTGGATCTGCCCCATTCGACCAAGGTCGACACCCTCACCGCCAGGCCCGACGGAACCATCCTGATCGGGCAGAATCTATTCCCGCTCACCGGCAACTACCGTCACGCGCTGTCGCGCCTGCGCTCCGACGGCGACATCGACTCCACCTTCACCCGCACTGACTCCCGCCCGGGGGTGCTTTACCAACTGCACACGACATCCGATGAGGGTTTCGTCGCCGTGGTCCACGACTCCGGCGCTCGAGCGGACCGCGCGTTCCGGCTCGAGCGCTTCGACGCCGCCGGCACCCGTGACGGCCACTTCAACGCGTTTTATCAAGCCCAGCCCATCCGCTTGCTGGCCAACCTTCCTGCCGGCAAACTCCTCGTCGCCGTGGCTGATCCCTCCGTCGGCAATCGCCGCACGCTGTTTCGACTCAACGCCGACGGCACCCCCGACGCCGCCGCCGGCTCGCTCGTCTACCAGACCAATCATCCCCTGCGCGTCACCGCCGACGGCACCATCTTCGAACTCGCCCAGAAACAGGTCGACGATCGCCCTCGCTGGTACCTGCGCATCCTCACCCTGCCCGGCGAACCGGCACCGGAGTATCCCTTCGATGAAGTCGGAGCCGAGGCACCCTTCAACTTCGATATCATCCCCAACAGCAACATCATGGTCGTCGGCGACTTCACGTCCTTTGGGGGCATGCCGGCGGCTCACGCCGTTCGCTTGGACGGTGAATACCGCCAGACTCCCATTCCACCCACCATCGCGATCGATGTATCCATCGATTACGATCCTGACAGCTTTGCCACCCTCGGCGCCACCCTCACCGCCCGCGTCTTGCCGACCACAACCACCGAGAGTGGGTGGAACGCGCTCGACGATAAGTCTCTACCCACCGCATCGGGCAACCGGCTCGATCTCGATGCGTCCGCCCCCGGACGCTACCAGTTCCGCGCCTCGAATGCCGCGGGCACGACCTACAGTCGCGTGATCGATATTCCTGCGGTCGCGCAGCTTCCACGCCTGGTAAACCTGTCCGCCCGGAGTCAGGTGCCGGGAATCGAACAGCCCGCCACGCTCGGATTCGTGGCCGCCACGACCGACGCACCCGGGGTGCCTGCTTTCGTTTTCCGCGGAATCGGCCCGGGCTTGGCGCAGTTCATCGAGGAGGCCACCGTCATGGATCCGTGGATACAGTTGCTCGACGCCGAGGCGCGGGTGATCGCCGCCAACGACGACTGGCCCTACGGCATCGGCACTGCGATCGCGGCGGTCGGCGCGTTTCCGCTGGAATACAGCGGCTACGACGCAGCCCTCGTTCGCTCCCTCGATGCCGGCCGGCATACCCTTCAGCTCTTTTCCGATCCGGTCGAATCCCGCGGCATCGGCCTGCTGGAAGCCTACGTCGCGGGTCCCAATCGACGCTTCGTCAACCTTTCCGTCCGCGCGCCGGCGGGCGTCGGCGCTCAGAGCCTCATCGGTGGTTTTGTGCTGGAGAATCCCGGCCAGTTGCCGACCCCCCGCCACGCCCGACTGCTGGTCCGCGCCGTCGGTCCAAGCCTTTCCTCCCACGGGATAAGCGATGGGCTCGACGACCCCGTGCTCAAGATTTTCGATGCCAGCCAGAACCTCATTGCGACCAACGACGATTGGGAGGAGGGTACGATCGACGATCTTCAGGCAGCGACGCGTGAGGTCGGAGCCTTCCCCTTGCTCGGCGGTCAGAACGACGCCGCGCTGTTGGTCGAGCTTCCAGCCGGCGCCTACACCGCCGTCGTCGAGTCCGACGACGGCTCCACCGGCACGGCCCTCCTGGAACTCTACGTTGTGCCCCCGGTGGGGGCACCGGAAACCGGTCTCTAGCCGTTGCGCCACGACCGAGCCGTCCGACCATCCACCCTGCGCCGCGACCATTCGTCAACCGACCGTTGCCATCCGGCTGATTCTGGTTGTCGTGGCGCGTCATGCAACTGAACCGCCTGTGGGGGCTCTGCGCCCTCGTGCTTCCGCTCGTCTCCAGCCTTCCCGCCGAGGAGGTCGAGTTCATTCCCATGAAGTTCACCACCGACTTCATGGACCGCTCCGTCGACCCCGCCGAGGATTTCAACCGTTACGCCAACGGCGGCTGGCTCGACGCCACCGAAATCCCCGCCGACAAATCCAGCTGGGGCGCCTTTTCCTCCCTCGCCGAAAACAATTGGCGCCGCATCCGACTCCTGCTCGAGGAGGTGGCCGAAACCCACGCCGAGCCCGGCACCAACCTGCAGAAGGTCGCCGACTTCTACCGCACCGCCATGGATGTCGAGGCCATCAACGCCGCCGGGATCAAGCCCCTGCTCCCGACTTACGAACGCATCGACGCCATCGCCGACCTCGACGACCTCGCCGATTACGTGGCCTCCGCCCACAATTCCATCGGCAGCCCCCTCTTTGGCTTCTACACCTACGCCGATCAGCGCAACAACGAGGACGTCATCCCCATCTTCGTCCAAGGCGGCCTCAGCCTCCCCACCCGCGACTACTACTTCGAGGAACAGCATGCCAAATACCTGCCGCTCTTCGTCGACCACATGGCCCGCATGTTCGAACTCGCCGGCACCCCGACCGCGGAAGCCCGCGCCGATGCCGAGACCGTGCTCGCGCTCGAGACCAAACTCGCCGGCTTCTCCAAGACCGTCACCGAGCTGCGCGATCCGGTTGAAAACTACCACAAGATGTCGCTCACCGAAGCCGCCGCCAAAATGCCGCACTTCCCGCTGCTCCGCTACGCGCAGCAACTCGGCATTCCCGCTTCCGAGACCGAGATCGATCTGAAGCAGCCCGAGTTCTACGCCGGCTTGAGCGAACTGCTCGCCAGCGAATCGCTTGAGGATTGGAAGACCTACCTGCGCTGGAACGCCCTCAGTTCCGCCGCGCCCTACCTTTCCGAGGCCTTCGACGAAGAAAACTTCCGCTTCTTCTCCACCGAACTCAGCGGCACCCCGCAACAGGAACCGCGCTGGCAGCGCGCGGCCCGCATGCTCGATACCGGGATCGGCTTCGCCGTCGGCGAAATCTACGTGGACAAGTACTTCCCCCCCGAGGTGCGCGAACACCTCGAGACCATGATCGGCAACATGCGCGACGTGCTGCACGATCGCATCGTCGGCCTGCCTTGGATGAGCGAAGCAACCAAGGAAAAGGCGCTCGAAAAACTCTCCACCTTCCGCGTCGTCGTCGGCTACCCGCCCGAATGGCGCGACTACTCCGCGCTCGAGATCGACGCCGACGATTTCTTCGGCAACATCACCGCCGCCGCCGAATTCGAGGCCCGACGCAACCTCGCCAAACTCGAGAAGCCCTTCGACCGCTCCGAGTGGCTGCGCACCCCGCAGCAGGTCAACGCCTACTACCAGCCCTCCGCCGGTCAGCTCGTCTTCCTCGCCGGCATCCTGCAGCCGCCCTACTTCGACCCCGAGCTCGACGACGCCGTCAATTATGGCGCTATCTGCGCGGTCATCGGCCACGAGATCACCCACGGCTTCGACGACAAGGGTCGCAACTACGACGCCCACGGCAACCTCTCCGACTGGTGGACCGAACAGGACGCCGCCGAATTCACCGCCCGCGCCCAGAAGCTCGTCGACCAATACAGCGCCTACGAAGTGCTGCCGGGCGTATTCGTGAACGGCGAACAGACCCTCGGCGAAAACATCGCCGACCTCGGCGGCGTCTCCATCGCCTTCGAGGCGCTGCAACGCTCGCTGACCAACAAACGGGTCGGCCTCATCGACGGCCTCACGCAGGAGCAGCGCTTCTTCATCGCCTGGGCCCAGGTCTGGCGCACCAAGTATCGCGACGACGCCCTCAAGCGCGCCGTTGCCTCCAACGTGCATTCGCCCGGCATGATCCGCGCCATCGGTCCGCTCGTGAACGTGCCGGAGTTCTTCGAGACCTTCGACATCGAGGAGGGCGATCCCATGTGGGTCGCTCCGGCAGAGCGCGCCAAGATCTGGTAAGCCCCACAACCGCTTCGCGCCCGATGCCGGACACCCCTTCCGACCCGAAGCAAGGCGAACGGGAATACTACGCCCGCATCGGCGCCGAGGCGATCGAACACGCCACGAGCAAACCATTCTCCGACGAGAACTGCGCCTTCAACCTCGCCAACCTCGCGGCCCTGTTTCACCTGCTCCCGCCGCCGCCGCTCCGGATCCTGCATCTGGGCTGCGGCGTCGGCTGGCTCAGTCAAATGCTCGCGCTGCGCGGCTACCATGTAACGGGCGTCGACATCGCGCCGGAGGCCATCGCCGCCGCCGAACGTCGCCGCGATGAAGCGGGTTTGACGGAGCTGCAGTATCGGGTCGGCGACTACGAGGAGCAAAGCGAGACCGCCGCCTGGGATGTGGTCCTGTTCTACGACTCGCTCCATCACGCCGAGGAACCACCGCTCGCGCTGCGCACCGCCGCCCACGCCTTGAAGCCCGGCGGCATGTTGATCGCCTTCGAACCCGGCGAAGGCCACCACGCGGCCGACACGTCGCAGCGCGCGGTGGCGGAATTCGGCGTGCATGAACAGGACATGCCGCCGGCCCTCATCATCGCCCTGGGCCGCGATGCCGGTTTTTCCCGTCACCTCATCATGCCGCACCCGGCCAACCTCCTGGCTGAACTTTATCATCCCGACTACGGCACGCTCACCACGCAGGCCGAGCTCGCGCAGCGCCAGTTCGATCGCTCGCGCCAACTCGCGCGGGAGCTGTGGCGTAAAAAACGGCAGATGGCCTTCACCGTCCTGTGGAAATGACGACGGGGCATGCGCCCCCGCAGAAAAACCGTGTGCCGGCGGCCGTTTCCGTATTTACCACGCTCCTGCCGTCATGATCGAAGTCGAGCACCTCACCCGCGTCTTTCGCACCTACAAGAAGCAACCCGGATTCTGGGGCGGCGTGAAGGGACTCGTGAAACGCGAGTTCGAGGAACTCGCCGCCGCCAAGGACATTTCGTTCTCCATCGCCGAGGGCGAGTTCGTCGGCTTCCTCGGTCCCAACGGTGCCGGCAAGACGACCACCCTCAAGATGCTCGCCGGCCTCATTTACCCGACCAGCGGCACCGCCCGCGTCGCCGGCTTCGATCCTACGAAACGCGAGAACGCCTACCGCCGCATCTTCGCGCTCGTGCTCGGCCAGAAGAACCAGCTCTGGTGGGACCTGCCCGCCATCGAGTCCTTCCTGCTCCTGCGTCACATCTACGGCCTCCCCGCGGCGCAGTGGCAGGAAACCCTGGACGAACTCGTCGACCTGCTCGACGTGCGGCACAAGCTCAACGTCATGGTGCGCGAGCTGTCGCTCGGCGAGCGCATGAAGATGGAACTCATCGCCGCCCTCCTGCACCGTCCGCGCGTGCTGTTTCTCGACGAGCCTACCATCGGTCTCGATGTCGTCTCCCAGCGGGCGGTGCGTTCCTTCCTGCGCGCCTACAACCGGCGCCACAAGGTGACGATCCTGCTCACCAGCCACTACATGGCCGACATCCAGGAGCTGTGCGACCGCGTCATCGTGATCCACAAGGGCAGCAAGATCTACGACGGCAACCTGGCCCTGCTCGAGACGGGCAATGCGGGCACGCGGCAGAAGATCATCACCTTCGAGCCCGACCTCCACAGCATCGAGAGTGCCGGCCGCATCGCCTTCCCGGCCGACTGGCAGTCCGCCCACGGCGCCACCACCCGCGACGACTCCGGCAAGTTCACCCTGCGCGTCCCCAACACCCTCGTCGCCGCCGTCTCCCAGGAAATCCTGCAGCACGGCCCGGTCGCCGACATCACGATCGAAGACGTCCCCCTCGAGGACGTGATCGCCGACCTGTTCGAGCGGCAGTGACCGGTTTGTCTTCGCCATCACCCCTGCGACTGGCCCGCGGTCTACCCCCAAAAGAAGCATGATATCGTTTTACCGCCGCCCTCTGCTCGGCCTGGCCGTGCTCTCAACTTCATTTGTCTCCGTGCATGCCGAGCGTGCCGAGGTGGTCGTCTCCGCCCAAACCTTCGGTGATTTCGTCCACCACGCTTCCGCGCATACACCGGCTGCAGAGCGTCTTTCCATCGCCCTTGGCGAAGGGAAATTCAACGTCGCCGGGGAATCCGATTCCTCGCTCGACGCCGTGCCCTTCGCGGCCGTCGCCCGCCGCCTCAGCATTGAACTCAGTCGCCACGGTTTCGCCGTCGCTCGCGATCCCGCTCACGCCGATCTGCTGATTCTCGTCCACCGCGGTCGCACCAGCCCCCGCGACAACCGGGTCAATTCAGGCTACGACCTGGATGAGGGCGGAGCAGGCAGCCTTCGTTCCGGCGGCGGCTTGGTCACCGCTCCGGGCAATCTGCCCATCGTCGGATACACCGTCGGCGCCGGCACCGATCTCATTGAATCGGGCAGCAACCTGCAGACCATCGCCACGGGTCTCGGCTGGAAGGCCCGCCTCGACGAACTGGAATACTCCCTCGGCAACGTCGCGACCGACTATCGTTATGAGGAACTGGTGGATGCCTTGTTGAAACCGCGCTACTACATCGTGCTCGAGGCCTTCGACATGGACGCCTGGCACGAGACGGGAAAGCGCGAGCTTCGTTGGCGCGCCGCCCTGAGTTTTCGCGCCGATCGCGGCCCCTTCGACGCTCGTTACGAGCCCATGATCAAGGCCGCCGCCCCACACTTTGGCCGCACCACGCCCAAGGAGCTGGCCCGCGAGTGGGTGGTCATCCCTTGACGGCCTGCCCCGACGTGTCACCCACCGAGAGACCTTCGCGGACGGTCCGTTCGAGATCGGACACGTTGAAGGGCTTTCGAATCACGCGGTGATCGACCAGCAACGGCGAGGAGGTCGAGAGATTTTCGCCTTCGGTGACGGTGGTGAAGAACGGTCGGATGCCCGGTTGGTGTTTCTTGGCGTAGAGCGCCCACTCCACCGCGCTGCGCCCTTCGGTGCCTTCCCAGTTGGTGATGAACCCGTCGAACTCGCTCGACTGCAGCTGCGTGATGGCGTCGTCGGGCCGCGAACACTTCACCACGCGATAGGAGGAACCGAGCACCATCTCGATCATGTCATTGACGGCTGGATACTCGTCAAACAGCAGCAGGGAAAACTTCGCGGTCTCGCGCAGCGGCTTCATCGCGCCGAGCGCCTGACCGATCACCTCTTCGGCGCGCTCCGAATTGGCCTCGATGTGCGCCAGCTTCACGTCGGCCGGCAGGATGCCGTTCCATGAGCGGATGCGCTGGCGGACATGGCTCACGTCTCCCCGGGGCAAAATGACCGCGATCCGGGCGGCGTCGTAGGGTCCCGCGATCTCGTCGGGCCGCAGCGTTTCACGAATGTCCTGCAGCCGTCGCGGCATCGCCCCAAAGGGCGCCTTCATTTCCAGCATCAAAAAGTCCAGGCGCCGCCGCAGCCATTTGGCGCGGTACAGTTCCCGCTGCAAAGCGTCCAGCGTACGCCCCTGTTCGGCCGACAGGTCGGTCAATACCAGGCAATGCGTGGCGGCGGCCTCCGCGCCGGAGCGCGCAAAGCTCCGTACCTCGCCGGCGAGAAGGCGACCCTCGGTGCGGAAATGGAAGGTGTCCTCGTTCCGCCAGTCGACTCCCAGGACCTCCGGGCGCATGCGCTCAACCATCGCCGCACCACCTTCGCCCTGGCTGCCCAGCCAGCGTCGCGCGAGCTTGTTTCCCACGGCCGCCCCGCGGTCGTCAAACGCCAGCAGCCCCACCGGTGCCAGGTCCATCAGGAATCCCAGCAACTCGAGCTGCTGGCGCATCTCCCCGTGCCGCACGGCGTGGTCCATCGCCGAGGCCAGCACCGCCGCCAACGCGGAAAGGAGGTGAAGGTCTCCCGCGCCAATTTTGTCCGACGATTCGGGCAGGGTCGTGCGCAGAACCCCGCGCACGCCTGACGGACCGGCCAGCGGCAGCGCAAAACGCGCCGCGGCAAAATCCTCCGCCCCCGCCTCGGGCCCCTTCCATTGCACCTCGGCCGATCCCACCCAGCCGGTGGCGCGCAAAGTGGATTCGAGCGCGCGGGTGAAGGCCTGGAGGGAATCGATCTCCCCGAGGGCACGCGCCAGCTTTCGCAGCGCAACGGGCGCAGCCAGGGTGGAGAGGCGCGATTCGGATGCTTCCATGATTCAGCAGGTTGGCAGGTGTACTTGGAAGGTGGTGCCGACACCTTCGCGGGACGAGACCGTAATGGCTCCCTGGTGTCCGTCGATGATTCGTTTCACCAGCGCGAGTCCCAGGCCCATGCCCCGGCGCATGATCTGGTCGCCGGTGGATTTGGAGGTGACAAAGGGATCGAAGACCCGCTCCCGGATCTCGGCTTTGATCCCGCAGCCGTTGTCGCTCACGCTCGCCACCACAAACGGGTTGCCGCCATCCTGCGCCGCAGTGACCTCGAAGGTCACCCGGATAAACGGGGCCGGCCGCTCCTCCAGGGCCCGGAGGGCATTCTGGTAGAGATTGAGAAATACCTGCATGAGCTGACTGTAGTTGCCGTTCACCGGCGGCAGCGCCCGGCTTTCACACTCGTACTTTACGCCCAGCCGATCGAATTCGGCGTGGGTGATCTCGTGCACTCCCTTCAGCACCTCCTGCAGATTCACCGCCGAGTAGGGCACGTGAGTGTCCTGGGCGAAGGCCGATACATTCTCGATGATGGTGATGATCCGGTCCACATCGCGTGTCATGACCGCGGTGAATTCCCGCCGGAAAGCCGGATCGCCGCCCTGCTCCTCGAGCAAGTCGCTGAAGGTGCGGATCGATACCAGGGGATTGCGCATTTCGTGCGCCAGGCCGGCGGCGAGAGTGCCCAGGGAAATGAGTTTTTCCGCCTCGTTGGACCGCCGCTCCAACTCGCGCGTTCGCACGCCCATGCCGACCTGCAGACACAGCGTCTGCAGCATCGCCAGCTCGAGGGAGTTGAGATAGCGTCCGCTGTCGCGCGAGCCGCACAACAGCATGCCCCACAGGCAGCGCTCCAGGTAGATCGGCACGACCACTTCGATCTTCATCTCCACGCATTCCGCCAACACCGCGCGGGCCTCGGCCGACTGCTCCCATTCCGCGAAATCCCGGGCGACCAGATGCTCCGGCTGCTTCTGCAATTGCAGGGCCAGGGCCGAATCCGGCGACACACTGCGAATTCCATCCCAGCCGATCCCGTGCTGCAGGTGATATTCCCGGTCAAAGAGTCCGCGGTAGAACAAGCCCACCCGCTTGATGCCCAGCGTTTCACTCACGGTGCTGACCGCTTCGCGAAAAATCGTTTCCTTGTCGCCCACCGTCGCGATGTTCTGCGCCAGTCCGTGCAGCTTTTCCGTGCGCGAACGCAGGTCTCCCAGGACCTGCAGCTCCAGGAACTCGTCGAGTTGGGACCGCAGCACCGGCGCCCACGAAAACAGCAACGCGACAATCACCAGCGACAGTGCAAACAACAGGCCGAACCGCGCCTCGCTCGTTTCAAACAGCAGGGTCCCACCCGCCAGGTGCGCCACGCCCGGCACGATCAGCGCCACACCGATGATCAACACCGAGTAGGTGGCGATGCGGGCCAGCAGGACGTCGAATTCGAGCAGCTTCAACCGCACCACCGCATAGCCCACCCCGATGACATAGAGTGCCACCGCGCCGTTGCCCACGGGCGGGATCGGGATGTCATACCAGAGAAAGAAGTTGGTCGATCCGCCCACGAAGCCGACGGTCGAGCCCAGCATCACGAAGCGCAGCTGGTCCCGGCGACGGCCTTCACTCGATCGGGTACTCCGCATCAACCGCCAGATCGTCAGGCAGACCACCGCGCCGAAGAACGCGAGGTAGAGCGGATACAGCGCGCCCGGCCGCGGCCAGAACGGGAACATCATCTTCGCTTCCACCCCGGCCACCATCAACCGCGATAAGGAAGCGAGGGACAGCAGGACCGCCACGCCGTAGCCTACGATGAGTTCGCCGGGATTGCGGCGCCCCAGCAGGGCGCTCACGAAATGGAAGAATGACATCGGCGCAAAAATCGCCGCGGCGGAAAGCAGCTTGGCGTTGAAATACGCCGTCCCCGCATCGGCCGAAATCTGCCACGTGACATAGAAACCGGACCACACCGCCACCCAGGCCGCGAAGGCCGCAAACGTCCGGTTGCGCCGGTCGCCCGGCCGCCGCAGCAGCACCAACAGCCCCAGCAGGATGCTGGCACAGGCATTCACCACCGCCGAGATGATGCAATAGAGGATCATTTCTTCGCCGCGACGACGACCGCCTGGTCACCGAAGCTGTGCTCCCACGACGCGGCCGTGAATCCGGCCGCCACCATGGCGTCCCGCAATTCGTCGCCCGCGTAGAAATGGTAGACGCCGTACTCCTCCTTGACCTTGATCTCACCCGCCGCACTCAGCAGCTGGCGACCCGAGGCCAGCTCCTCCTCCCCGACCTGCTGGCCCATGAAATCCCGGTAGATGACCGACATGTCGCAGAACGGCTTCATGCTCGAAACGACGATGCTCCCCCCGGGCCGCAGGATCCGATGGAGTTCCTTGAGCAACAGGTCCGGCTGCTTGAGGTACGACAGCACCAGGCTGCAGCAGATCTTGTCGAAGCACCCGTCTTCAAAACACACCAGTTCATCCAGCTCGTCCATTTCGCGGCCCAAACGGTCCAGATCCACCTGCCGATAAACGCGGCCCGGCTCCGGGACGGGTCCGGCCCCCCCCCTTCGCTCCAGTCGCCGCAGCACCTCCGCCTGCCCCCGCAGGGCATCCCACAGGCCGTCCAGCGTGAGATCCAGCGCGACATAGACCGGCGGCAGGTCGGCGTCCGGATCAACCCGCGCCACCAGATCTCGCATCAGCCAGACGCCGAACAACCCGTTGCCGCAACCCGCATCCAAGACCACCTCGCCGGCGCGCACCGGCCCCAACAGGCGACCCACCGTGTCCAGGTAGGCACGGTAGTCGGCGACCTGCGACAACATCTGGTATTTCTGCAGGTAGGTGGACCAAAACTCCTTCTCCGGCACGGTGATCGGGTTGCTCGCCCGCAGCCCGTCCCGCTCGAGCTTGTTCTGCTGCATCAGCGCCCGCCGATCCGCCTGGCGCATCTCCGCGTCGTCCAGCGTCCGCCCGAAACATTGCTCCACGCAGCAGCGGATGAGATCGCGCGTCGCCCGGTCCGCCGCCTGCGGATTCTCGCGGATCTCATGCATCGCTCCTTCGATCGGCCGCAATTCGATTTCGGCGCAGCTGCGGCTCACCGCCCGCACTTCATCGAGCAACACCCAGGTATCGCGTTCGGCCGGAAACATCACCACGCGGGCCTGCGTCCGGGCCAGGTCCTCCGCCGTGCCCTGCAGGTCGTGCATCCCGCTCGCCACGGCCGATTCCAGAAAACGATCGAAATCGATCTCCACGCCCAGGATGTCGGTCACTCCCCAACGCTTCCCGTCCAGATGATTCTGCACCAGGTCCTCCTGATAGACCTCGCGCAAGGTGTGCCGCACGTTCACCACTCCCACCAGACCCACAAGCATGTCGATACGCGAATCAAGCGCTGCCGCCCGGATCGCCGTCCGCCCCGAAAGACTGCTGGCCACCAGGATCACCTTTTTCGCTCCCAGTGCCGAAACCGCGTAATCAACCGCCCCCAGAATGTCATCCACCCCGCCGGGCAGGGTGAACGCCGTCTTCACCCCTTCGCTCTCCCCCAAATGGTAGGCGTGATCGAAGCGCAGGGCCGTCAGGCCGTTGGCCGCGAATTCATAGGCAAATGCTAAATTGTTCTTCTTCGTCTCGCCATATTTTGGCGATAATATCACGACACAGTCCGCCGCGGCTTTCCTCGCGTGCGGTCGATCGACGAAACCGCTCAATTGGGCGCCCGCCCGACTCGGGAAGGCGATGCGCTCGCTGCTAATTTTCACACTGGCCGGGGTTTGCGTGGAGTCGGGCATAAGCTACCGGAAAAGTGCGGCCGCAGATTCGCTGTTGCTAGATTTTGGCGAAAAGGATCACCGAACAAGAGCGGAGCACTTTCAGATTGCTTGCCCGGGAGGATCAACTTTTACGTGTGAATAACTTGGGAATAAGTTTAGAACACAAGCGACGTCACGCCAAAATCTGGTGATCCACCTGCTGGTCATATCAAACAAGAACTTGCGTTCCCCCGTGGTCGAGAACGTGAGCGATCTCTCCGACGTCAAACTGGTCTGCCAAAACGACCCTGCCGCCGCCCGGCCCCTGGTCGAAACGGGCATCTTCGACCTCGTGCTCGTCGTGGGCGCTTCCGCCCGGGAATCGATCACGCTCAGTGCCGCCCTGCCCGCCTTGCCCGGGGCGAGCCGTCTCGTGCTCGGCGCCCCCGCCTGGACGGCGGATGAGCAATCCGAGGCCTACGAGACCGGCGTGTCCGCCACCCTCAGTTCCCCCGTCAACCTCGATCTCCTGGTCACGATGGTCTCGTCCGGGGCCACGCCCGCGAGCAAACGCGGCACCTCCCTCGCCGCCCTGGGGGAACCGGAACTGCTGCTCGGCCCGACCGCCGCCCCCACCGCCTCTCCCAACGCCGAGTCACTCGAGCTGGTGCGCGACTTCTCACGCTTGCTCGGCTACTCCCTCGATCCCAACCAGTTTGCCCAGCAGTTCGTGCAGCGACTCCGGGAGATCATCTCCGCCAACCGCATCGCGGTCTTTTTCGAGCCCGCTCCGTATACCCTCGAACGCAAGGAGTCCCACCTCCTCCGCTGCGTCGCCTCGGTCGGCATCCCCCGCGAGGTCCTGCGCTGCCTGGAACTGTCGCGCCGCTCCGGTCTCGGACGTCACATCACCCAAAACGGTCAGGTGCTGCGCCGGGCCCGCGAAACCCTCGCCTTCGAAGGCGAGGCCGATCCCCGGATCGATCGCGAGTTCGAAATCCTCGGCTGCCAGGTCGCGCTCCCGATCAACGATCGGGAAAATACCATCGGCCTCGCGGTCATCGGCGGCCGACTCACCGGCGGCCGCTTCAACGACGATGAACTCAAGCTGGTTTACCACCTGCTCGAAGAACTCGGTGTCGCCGTCCGCAATTCCTGGCTGCACCACGCCATCGCCTCCAACGAGCGCAAGCTCAACCAGATCCTGGGCGCCCTCGACAGCGGCTGCCTCGTGCTCGAGGCCGATCTTCGCGTCCGCCACGTCAACCGGGCCTTTCTCAACTTCATCCGTCCCCGCGACGCCGCCCCCGACATCCCCGTCGAGTTGTCCGAACTCCCGCCCGAAGTCGGTGCGACGCTGCAGGCCGCCGTGACCGAAGGGAAACTCAAGGATCCGATTCTTGTTCCGTCGCCGTCCTACCCGGCCCGCACCTACCGCGTCCGCGTGGTTTCCCTGTCGGAAACCCAGAGCCATCTGCCCCAGGCCGTCATGGTGATCGCCGAGGACTTCACCCAGGTTCTCGCCGCGCAAAAGGCCGAGATCGAGGCCTCCAACCTCCGTCTGACCACCCTCATCGCCAAACGCTTCGCTCACGAGATTCGCAACTCGCTCGTGCCCCTCAACACGCACGAGCAGCTCTTCGAGACCGAATACGATCAGGCCGATTTTCGCGCTTCCCTCAAATCCGCCCTCTCCCGCGAGACCAGCCGCATCCAGCGGTTTACCGATCAGATGCTCCTGCTCTCCCATCCCATCACGGAGCACTTCGAGACCGTCAACCTGGCCGACGTGCTCGTCCGATCCTTCCAGCGCGCCGAACAGGCCTTCGGCAAAACCGGCTCGCTCAATCTCGACCAGGCCCTCCACGGCTACGATGTGCAGATTCAGCAGCGCAGCATGATGCACGCCCTGGAGGAAATCTTCCTCAACTCGCTGCAGTCCTCCAAGACCGGCACGGTGACCGTCTCCCTCACGCGCTCGGCCCGGCTCAACAATGCCTCGCAGATCGAACTTCACTTCAAGGACGATGGCAAAGGCTTCGATCGCGAGCAGGCGGACCGCGCCACGGAAGCATTTTTCACCACGCGCAACACCGGCGTGGGCCTCGGTCTCACGGTGGCGCAACGCGTGCTGGAGACGCACGGCGGCACCTTGCGGATCTTCGCCCGCGAGGTGAACCCGGAGAGCGCCGACCTCATCGTCCAGCTGCCGCTCCGCTAGGTGCGCGCCTGCTCCTTCCAAGCTTCACTTTTCGCGATTGGTCCTTGCCATGGAAGCCACCGCCCCGCCCCCTGCCGAACTTGAACCGCCCCGGCGCCTCCCGATGAATACCGACTCCCCCGCCCCCTTGGACGGCCCCCCGGCTGCGGCGGCCGGCCCCGATGCGGGCGGCCGGCTCACCATGCTGGTCGTCGATGACGAAGAAGGCCCCCGCCAATCCCTGCGCATGGTCTTCCGGCGCGAGTTGAATGTGGTCACCGTCGAATCCGGCGCCGCGGCCATCGCCTATCTCCGCGAGCACGAGATCCATATTGCCGTCCTCGATATTCGCATGGCCGATTGCTCGGGCATCGACGTCCTGCGCCAGATCAAGGAAATCGATCCCCGCGTCGAGGTCATCATGCTCACCGCCTACGAGACGCTGGAAACCGCCCGGCAGGCCCTGCGCCTCGGTGCCTGCGACTACCTCAGCAAGCCCTTTGAGCTGCGGACCATCCGTGAGGCGGTCGGCCGCGCCCTGCACCTGCGCACCCTCTCCGACAACATCGCCTCGGCCAGCGAACGCCTCCGCGAACTCACCAACCGCCTCGGCGATGCCCAACTGCGGGAAGAGGTCGCGCGCACCCGCAACGAAATCTACGCCGGCGTCCTCCACGACATCAGCAACCCGCTCACCGTCATCAACGGCTACATCGACGTCCTGCAGGAACGCCTCAAGCGCCACCAGAGCCTCAGCGGAAACGACCTCGATCACGTACGCCGCGAACTCGACATCATTTCCAAACAGGCCACCACCTGCGGTGCCATCGCCGCCCGCTACCTGCGCTTCATCAAGCAGCGCGACAACGGCCCCACCCCCGTCTCGGTCAATCAGACGCTCGACGACCTCCGGACCCTGCTCAAACATCATCGCAGCTCCAAGGCCAACGAACTCGAAGTCGAGATGCTCGAGCCCGACCAGGTGCTCGAAATCGATGCCACCGATCTTATCCAGATCCTCATCAACCTCGGCGTGAACGCCTTTCAGAGCACCACCCGACGCCAGACCGTACGCGTTTTTGCCACCCGCCTCACCACCGTTCCGTCCGTCGTCGACGAGGAAATGACCTACACCGTCGGCGCCGAGTCCTTCAATCCCACGGGCCCCGTCACCTCGATCACCATCTGCGACGAGGGCGACGGCATTCCGGCCGAACAACTGGATCGCGTCTTCGAACCCTACTTCACCACCAAAGCCGCCAACGGAACCGGCCTCGGCCTCTCCATCGTTTCCCGCCTGGTGAAGTCCAACCGCGGCCTGCTCACCGTACGCTCCGTCCCCGGCGAAGGGACCAGCGTGGCCGTCCATTTCGCCTCGGTTCCCGTCGATCGATCCTGACGCCCGCGGCCGCCGGCGCTCACGCGCTCGGGAAGCTCAGCTTGATCGTCGTTCCGTCGCCCGGACTCGAGTCGAGGCTGAACTGGGCGCCATGCGTATTCAAGATGTGGCGACAAATGCTGAGGCCGATGCCGAGCCCGTGCTCCTTTGTGCTGAAGCCTCCCTTCAGCGCGTTGCGCACCAGCGCCGCGTCCATCCCGCAACCGTCGTCCGCGATCGTGAGCTTGATCGTGGCCGGCAGTCGCGCCGCCTTCACCCGCACGGTCCGGGCGCCGGCCTCGAGCGCATTGCGAAAAAAATTCTGAAACACCCGCGACAACTCGAAACGCGAGCCCCGCACCAGATGCGCCCCCGAGTCCTCCACCACGATGGCGGAGTTCTTGAAGAAAATCACCTCGCGCACCTCCTCCACGAGAGCCAGCAGGTCCAGTTCCTCGTAATCCCCCGTGCCCCGCGCCACCTGTCGCCAGTTTTCGGCCAGATGATGGCAGTAGCGCGCCGCCCGCTCCACCACGCTCGAATACTCCCGCAGGCGCTCGGCCAACTCCCCCTCGAGTCCCTGCAGCTTGTCGATCTCGTCGTTGATCAGTTCGGCATAGCCCGTCACCACCGTCAGGGGATTGGCCAGATCGTGCACCAGCTCGACCGAGGCGCGACCCTGCCACAACTGCGGCGAGGCTTCCTCGATTTCCCGCTTCAACTTGTCGGTCAGCTCCCGCGCCTCCTCATTCGCCCGGGCCTCCCGCCTTTTGACCTCCGTCTTCGCCGCCTGCTTGCAGACCGAATCCATCAGTTCCGCAACGCGGGGCGGCTTGCTCAAAAACAGATTGGCCCCGCCCTCCAACGCATCCTGGGCCGTGCGCAGCGTGCCGTAACCCGTGAGCATGACGACCCCGACATCCCGGTCCAACTCGCGGATCCGGGACAGCGCCTGCAGGCCGTCGATGTCCGGCATGCAGATATCCAGGATGATCACCGCATACTGGGATTCGGCGATCAATCCCAGCGCGTCCGCCGCGTTGGAAGCCGTGTCCACCTCGAACTGCCGCCGCAGGGCGAAGGCGATCGACTCCCGCGGGCCGTGCTCGTCATCCACCACCAACACGCGCGGCCGTTGACTCGTGACGTCGGGGGAAGAGGCGCAGGAGGCAGTCATGATCCCGAAAGGTTCAGGTCTAGAAACGCCAGTCCAGCCCCAGGCTGCCACCCCAAAATTCACTGGTGTAGCGCCCGTCGGCGTTGAATCCGCCCAGGGAGGGCGGACTTCCGCTCACCGTACGCGTCGTGCGCAGGCCGTGCTGCAGCACCCCGATTACCGCAAACCGGCCCGCCAGGTATTCGAGGCCGGCCGAGAGAAAGTTGCGCGTGTCGTCCGACACGGAGGTCATGAAAACCGCATCGGGCACCGAGTTGCGGCTGTGCACGAAGCCCGCGTGCCAGGTCCACGGTCCGCCCGCCGGCGCATAGCTCAAGCCCAGGTCGAAGTACAGGCTCGATTCCCAATCGAACACCAGATCCAGCGGCAGCACGGGATTGGTGATCGTCACCGTGTCGAGACGCTCCCAATTGGTCCAATCCACGCTCACCTCGAAATTCCACACCGCATCGGGCCGGTAGGCATAGGAGATCACCAGATTGTCGGGAAACGGCAGGCTGCCGGTCGCGGGCGAGGTGGGGGCGAAGGGGGTGAAGTCGAGTTCGCCGCGCAGGTCGGCAGTCGTGGCCAGCGAATAGCGGCCGCCGAGGAAGTGCCCGGGACTCGCTTGCCACAAAAAGCCGACGCTGCCGCTCACGGTCTCGTCGTCGCCGGTGACCTGCAGCTCGCTGCCCGGCGCCAGACCCGTGTCGCGGCCCAGCTCCACCTCGATGCGATTGAAGTGCACGGCGCCGCCGATCGAAAGGGTCGGGCTGAACTCGCGCGCCACCGCCAGAGCCACCGTCTGATAGACGATCTCATTGCGCGAGGCGAAGGTTGAAAGGGGGGTGCCCGTCCCCCAGTCGGTCGCCAGGCCGAAGGGTGCAAACACGCCGATGCCCACGGCCCAGGGCCGTCCTTCCAGGCGGCGCGCGACGTAGGCGTGAGGAAGCACGAAGGTTTCGCGCTTGGCGGCGTAGGTGCCCAGGGGGCCGTCGTAATCGTACTTCGGCGCCAGGACATACGAGCCGAGGATCACGTCGCCACCGTCGAGCTGGGTCATGCCCGCCGGATTGTAGAACACGGCGGCGGCCGAATCGGCGGTCGCCACAAAGGCATCGCCACGCGCCGTCGCCCGGGCGTCCTGATTGGGAAGCCGGCTGCCATTGGCCCAGAGAGCCGCCGGCATCACCAGCAGGAGGATGAGTCGTCGCATCATGGTTCGGAAATTCCGGTCGGGCGGCCGAGAGGAAGCCGCAGACAACGGCTTCGGACGGAAAGCGCAATCCCCGTCCGCCGGCGGTCGGCCCCGGTCATCTCGACCCCTTCGGCAAGGCTCCTTCATAGCGGGAAGCGGATCCGCACCTCGGAGCCCACGCCGGGCTCCGACTCGATGCTCAACCGGGCGCCGTGGATCGCCGCGATGTGCCGGCAGATGCTCAGGCCCACCCCGGTGCCATTGGCCTTGGTGGAAAAGCCGCCCTTCACCGATTCGGCCAGCGTGGTCGCATCCATGCCATGGCCGTTGTCCGCCACCTTGAGTTCCAGCCAGTCCGGGCCGCGTAGAAACCGCATCTGTACCCGCGTCGCGCCCGCCTCCTTGGCGTTGCGGGTCAGATTCTGGATCACCCGCGCCAGCTCGAAGCGAGACCCGCGGATCACCGCCCGGCAGGTATCAACGATCTCGATCGCAGGATCGTCGTAGAAAATCACCTTCTTCATCTCGCTCGCCAGCGCCGAGAGATTCACGTCGCAGAACTCACCCGAAGATCGCGAAGCCTGGCGCCAGTTCTCGGCCAGGTGGTGACAGTATTCCGCCGCGCTCTCGACGATGCCGGCGTATTCGCAAAGCTCCCGGGCTTCATCCGAGGGGGCCGCGATCCGCTCCATCTCCTCGCGCAACAGGTTCGCATACCCGATCATCACCGTGAGCGGATTGGCCAGATCGTGCACCAGCTCCACCGACGCCCGCCCCTGCCAGATCTGGGACGAGGCTTCCTTTCGCTCCTCGTTGAGCTTATCGAGCATCTCCCGGATCCGTTGATTCGCCTTGGCTTCCTGACGCCGCAGCCGCGCCGCCTCCGCCTGCGTCTTGACCGAAGTCACCAGCTCGCGCACGTCGGGCGGCTTGCGCAGATACTGGTTGGCCCCGGCCTCCATCGCGTGCTGGGCCGAGCGCAGGGTGCCGTATCCCGTCATCATGATCACCGCCACATGCGGATCGATCTCGCGCACCTTCTCCAAGGTTGTCAGTCCACACTGGTCCGGCATGCGAATGTCCATCACGATGACCGCCAACTCCTCCTCCTTCACGATTTCCACCGCTTCGATGCCGCTGGAAACCACCCGTACATCGAAATGCAACCCGAGCGCGTAACCGAGCGATTCCCGCGGACCGAACTCGTCGTCAACCACCAGGACCTTAGGCCTGTTCGTGGGGGTCTGTTTAGGCTGATCGGTTATCGTCATTGCCAAGGTAAAAACAGGGAACGAGCTGGGAATTCGTTAGGGGCCGGCCACCGGCGCGTCGCTGCACAATCCGATCGGCCGCAGGGGGCCGAAAATCGGAAGTGTTTGCGAGCAGGGACTTAGCATGTCAAGCAGTGCAGCTGGCAGTCGCTTGCAGTAAGGACTTTTTCACTACCTTTACATGGATTTTACCCTAATCATTCTGCTCGTGGTCACTTTGGGGGTGTTCACATTCGCCATCCTTTTGCGCGCACGTTTACTCCTGACCCAATCCCGGGCCGAGTCCGCCGCCGCCGAAGCCGAACGTCTGCGGGCACAGCTCGTCGCCGCCGAGTCTGCCTTGGCGGGGGAGCGCGACCAACGCCACCAGGCCGAACAACAGCTCGCCGCGACCCTCGCCGATTCCGCCGCCCGGCTCGACGCCGAACGCGCCCGCTTCACCGAACAGGAGTCCCGCACCAAACAACACCTCGCCGACCTCGAGAAGCTCCGCGCCACCATGCAGACCGAGTTCCAGGCCATCGCCTCCAAACTCCTCGACGAGAAATCCCAAAAATTCACTTCCCAGAACAAGGAGCAGGTCGACGCCCTCCTCCATCCCCTCCGCCAGCAGATCAAGGAGTTCCGCGAACGCGTCGACACCGTCTACAAGGGTGACACCGAGGATCGCGCCGTACTCAAGACCCAGATCGAACAGCTCCGCCAGCTCAACACCCACATCACCGAAGAGGCCGCCGCCCTCACCCGCGCCCTCAAGGGCCAGGCCCAGGCCCGCGGTGCCTGGGGCGAGCTGGTGCTCGAGCGCCTCCTCGATTCCGCCGGCCTCGTCAAAGGCGAGAACTACCTCGTCCAGGAATCCCTCACCACCGCCGACGGCCGCCGCCTCCGCCCCGACATCCTGCTTCGCCTGCCCGACGATCGCCACCTCGTCATCGATTCCAAGGTCTCGCTCATCGCCTATGAACGCGCCGTCAACGCCGAGGATGACGCCACCAAGGCCACCGCCACGACCGAGCACGTCCGCGCCGTCCGCACCCACGTCGAACAACTCAGCGCCAAACAATACGACGACACCGGTAAACTCGTCACCCCCGACTACGTCTTCATGTTCGTCCCGCTCGACCACGCCTTTGCCCTGGCGATCCACGCGGATCCGACCCTCTACGAATGGGCCTTCGATCGCCGCGTCATTCTCGTCACGGCTCCCAGCCTGCTCGTCGCCCTCAAGACCGTCGCCATGGTGTGGAAACAGGACCGCCAGACCAAAAACGTCCAGGCCATCGCCGAGCGCGGCGGCGCCCTCTACGACAAGTTCGTCGGTCTGATCTCCGACCTCGAAACCATCGGCCGCCAGCTCGACAGCGCCCGCTCCGCCTACGACGGCGCCATGAACAAACTCAGCACCGGCCGCGGCAACCTGCTCAACCAGGTCGAGGACCTCAAACGGCTCGGCGCGCGGGCGAAAAAGTCGCTCCCGGCCGCCAACGAGACCGAGGACTAACCCGCGCCGCCTCACGGTCCTCGCGCGACCTTGGCCTCACAGCATCCCGTCGAATTCCCGTCGCACCCCTTCGCGCGTGAACACCAGACGCGTCGGCGGTCGATCCGTCACCTCGAGCACCTCCTCCACCGAAAACGAGGCTTCACTTTCATCGTGGGCCACGAACCTCACCGCCACCGCCACCGGCGCCTCCAGAAAACCCTGGGGCGTGACCGCCAGCCGCACGCGCTGCGGCGCCAGTCCCACCGGCTGCCGGTTCACCACCACCATGCCGGTCCCTTCCTCCACGATCACTTCAATCGTCGCCGGCGAGTGCCGCGCCCCGCTGGGCGTATCCGACCCGATCCCGGACTCCGCCGTCGACGGCATCCGCTTCACCGCCGCCGCCTCCGGCACCGGTTCCGGCCGGCGCGCGCTTTCGCAGCCGGCGAGTGCCCATAAAACGGATACAGCACTCAACAGCCCGACCCACGACTGCGTCTGGTGATTCATGCGATTCCCTACTCGACCCCGGGGCACTCCCCTGGTTCCACCTCACCTGACCTCTTCCTTCCCCAAAACGTTCTCGTTCCCAAAGCCATGCCCCGCTACATCGCCTTCCTGCGCGGTATCAACCTCGGCAAACGCCGCATCAAGATGGATGCCCTGCGCGCCTTGTTCGAGGAACTGCCCTTCACCCACGTTGCCACCCACCTCGCCAGCGGCAACGTGCTGTTCGACTCGACCGCCCGCTCTCCCGCCAAGCTCGAGCCGATGATCGCCGCCCACCTCCAGGCGCGCACCGGCTGGGAGGTCCCCACCCTCGTGCGCACCCGCGCCGAACTGGAGCACATCGTTGCACATGCTCCGCTCGGGGACCTGTTTGCCGATCAACCCGACGCCAGCACCCAGGTCACCTTCTTCCCCGAGCCCCTGCCCGCCAAAACCGTCGCCCAGGTCGTCGCCACCCGCACCGCCACCGACGCCTTCGCTGTCATCGGCCGTGAACTCTACTGGCGCTGCGCCACCAAACTCACCCAGTCCGTCGTCTGGCAGAACCAGCACGACAACCCCCTCACTCTGCCCGTCGGCACCACCCGCAACCTCAACACCCTCCGTAGCCTGCTGGAGCTCTAGCAACGCAGTTCCCCTTCGCTGCGAGCGTGCGCGAGTGGACCCGCCGTCGCCTCCCATCCGCGCCACCGGCTGACCGCTTCGCGTCCCTTCGCGTCTTTCGCGGTTCCATACTCGTCCTGCCCTCACTCCCCTTCCCACCCTCCCTGCAGCGCAGCCGCCCCCTCTCACTCCTCCCTTTCACTCATCCCTCTCACTCATCCCTTTTCACTCCTCCCTCTCACTCACCCCTTTCCGCCGCCCCTTCACCACGCTCCGCCGCCGTTTGCTCTCCACCTGCCGCCGCTTCTGCCCCGCCGACTTGCCGCGCTTGCGCCGCTTCTCCTTCTCCCGCTTCGCCACGGCCGCCGCCCGCGCCGCGTCGCGCCGCTCCTCCAGCTTCTCGCACAACGCCAGCCACGCCAGCCGCCGGTTCGCCGCCTGGGAGCGCTCGGTCTGCCGCCGCACTTCCACGCCGCTGCGTGCATGCCGCAGTACCACCGTCGAGGCCGTCTTGTTGATTTTCTGCCCTCCCGGCCCGGTCCCGCGCACGAAACGCTCCTCCACCTCGCTCGCCTCCACGCCGAGCGCCTGCAATCGTTCATCGATTTGAGGTGGTAAATCCACGGGTCGATCCTTTGTTTTCGCCCGAAACCTTGCGGGTGAATCCGAGTCAACGGACACTTCGCCCCTTTTCTCAACCTTTACCATGATCAACGGTTCCACCTGGTCCCAAAAACTTCGCGCCGAAATCGGCAAGGCCGTCATCGGCCAGGACGACATCATCGAACGCCTGCTCGTGGCCCTGCTCGCCAACGGGCACGTACTGCTCGAGGGCATGCCCGGTCTCGCCAAGACCCTGCTCGTCAAGTCCCTCGGCACCGCCCTCGGCGTCCAGTTCGAACGCATCCAGTTCACGCCCGACCTCCTGCCCAGCGACGTCGTCGGTACCATGATTTTCCAGCCCAAGACCGGCGAGTTCAGCGCCCACCGCGGCCCCATCTTCGCCAACCTCGTTCTCGCCGACGAAATCAACCGCGCCCCCGCCAAGGTCCAAAGCGCCCTGCTCGAGGCCATGCAGGAACGCCAGGTGACCATCGGCGGCGGCACGCATCCGCTGCCCCGCCCCTTCTTCGTCATGGCGACGCAGAACCCCGTGGAGCAGGAGGGCACCTACCCGTTGCCCGAGGCCCAGGTCGACCGTTTCCTGTTCAAACTGCTCGTCGACTACCCCGAAGCCGACGAGGAGGCGCTCATGATGGAACGCTGGGGTCAGGTGACCAAGGCGCCCGAACTCCAGCCCGCCTCCTCCGGCGAGGAACTGCTCACCCTGCGCACCGCCGTCGACGAGGTCCACGTTTCCCCCGCCGTGCAGGGCTACATCCTCGCCCTCGTGCGCGGCACCCGCGCCCTCACCGTGCCCGACGACAAGGGTTACCGTCTCCTCAGTTTCGGCGCCTCTCCCCGCGCCTCCCTCGCCCTTTACCAGGCGTCGCGCGCCCTCGCCTGGCTGCGCGGCGAGGATTTCGTTTCTCCGGCCCTCGTGCAGGACATCGCTCACGACGTGCTCCGTCACCGCATCGGTCTCACCTACGAAGCCGAAGCCGCCGACAAGACCCCCGACCAGATCCTCGCCGAACTCATCACCAAGACGCCGGTGCCGTCGGCCTGATTCGATCTTTCTCTTTATTCTTTATCTTTCTTTTTATCCCCGTTGAGCGAAACAGCCCCATCCGGCCTGCGGGGAGAAAGAGAAAGATAAAGAGGAAAGAATAAAGAAATCCCCCCGCCATGCCCGAAACCTCCGAACTCGTCACCACCTCCGCCCTCGCGCTCCTGCGTCGGCTCGAGTGGCGCGTACGGCACGCCGTCGAAACCGTGCTCTCGGGCGAATACCGCTCCGCCTTTCGCGGCCGCGGCATGGAGTTCGACCAGGTTGTGCGCTACGAATTCGGCGACGATGTGCGCGACATCGACTGGAACGTCACTGCCCGCCTGGGCGAGCCCTACCGCAAGAAGTTCGTCGAGGAGCGCGAGATCACCTTCATGGTCCTCTTCGAGGATTCGCCCTCGCTGCAGTTCGGCTCGGGCGCCCAGTCCAAGCGCGAGGCCCTGCTCGAGCTCGCCGGTCTCGTCATGCTCCTCGGCGCCGTCAACCGCGACCGCGTCGGCTGCATCCACGCCACGCCCGACGGTTACACCTTCAATCAACCCCAGCGCGGCCGTGGCGCCATCATGCACAGCGCCGCCAACCTCGTCGGCCGCCCCGCCCCCGCCATCGACGCCGCGCCCGAGGTCGCGATCCCCTGGCGCCTCCTGTCCAAGGCCGCGCCCAAACACTCCATTCTCATCTGGCTCGGCGATTTTCCGCCCCGCGCCACGCCCGACGGCTGGTCCGTGCTCGCCCGCCGCTACCAAACGATGGGCTTCCGGGTCGACGATCCGTGGGAACGCGCCCTGCCCGCCGGCGAACGTTTTGCCGCCTATGACCCGCTCACCTCCCAGCTCGTCACCCTCGACGGCTCCCGCGGGGAGCGTGCCGCCCACGCCGCCTGGCGCCAGCAGCGCGACGAGGCCTGGACCACCCTCTTTCCCGATCCCCTCAGCCGGCTCGTCGTGAGCACCGAGGAAAACCGTCTCGACGCCCTCGTCCGCTTCTTCCACGCCCGCCTGGCTGCGCGGTGACCCTTCCTTAACCACGAATGCACACGAATGGGCCTCACTACCGTTCGGCTCAGAACCACTCCACCGAGCTCTGTTTTCAATCCACCCTTTCTCTTGGTTTCGCTGCGTAGGCGGTAGCCGACTTGTCCGCCGAAGCCTCGCCGTAGGAGGAAGCCATTCGTGTCCATTCGTGGTTAAAAAAATCCGGAATTTCGCCCTGTGACGTCTTACGCCTTCCAAGACCCGCTCTGGTTTCTGGCCCTGTTGCTCCTGCCGGTCATCTATGCCCTGCGCAGTCGGCGGCGGCTGCCCGTGCGCATCGTGCCGTTCGCCGCCGCCTGGCATCGCCCGTCCGCCGTCAATGCCTCCCGCGCCCCCATCGTCCTCGCCACCGTGGGCCTCATCCTCCTCGTCGCCGCCCTCGCCCGCCCCCAGCGCCTCGAGGATCGCCGCGAGGTGCGCCAGCAGGGCTACGATCTGATGCTGGCCATCGATCTTTCCGGCTCGATGCTCGCCGAGGATTACATGCGCGGCGGCAGCCGCATCAACCGCCTGCAGGCGATCAAGCCCGTCATCTCCGCCTTCATCCAGGATCGCCCGGGCGATCGCATCGGCATCGTTGTTTTCTCCGGCCGCGCCTACACCCTCGCCCCGCTCACCTTCGACCATCAATGGCTCGCCCGCCAGGTCGAGCGACTCTCCATCGGTCTCATCGAGGACGGCACCGCCCTCGGTGATGGCCTCGGGGTCGCGCTCAGCCGACTCGAACAGGAAGCCCGCACGAACACCGACAACCGCCGCCAGGGCGCCTTCGTCATTCTGCTCACCGACGGCGTCAACAACGGCGGCGCCATGGAACCGCTCGACGCCGCCAAGATCGCCGAGAGCCGCGGCATCCCCGTCTACACCATCGGCGCCGGCCGCAACGGCATCGTGCACGTGCCGCGCATCCATCCCTCCACGGGCCAGATCATGGGCTACGATCGCCGCATGTCCGAACTCGACGAAGCCACCCTTCGCCAGATCGCTCAGCTGACCGGCGCCGAATACTTCCGCGCCGGCGAGAGCGACACGATCGAATCCGCCTTCGCCGCCATCGATCGCGAACGGAAGATCGAGTTCGAAGCCAAGTCCTACCTTCAGGCCGACGAACTCTTTCCCTGGTTTGCCGGACCCGCCGCCGGCTTTCTCCTGCTCGCCGCCGTGGTCGCGGTCCGTCGCCGTCGCGAAACCGCCTTCAACGCGCTCGTCTCCTCCGCATGACCTTTCAATGGCCCCACGCCTTCTGGCTGCTCCTGCTGCCCGCCGCCTTCGCCCTGGCCGAAGTCGGCCGCCGCGTGCGCACCGCCGTGCGGCGCCATCCCAAGATCCTGCGCGCCGAGGCCTCGCGCGCCGGCCTGCAATTGCTCCCGGCCACCGCCACCGCCGGCCCCGCCGTCCGCGTGCGCTGGCGGCTGTGGCTCGGCCTCGCGTGCGTCGTCTGCGCCTTCGCCCGCCCCCAGTGGGGCGAGGTCGAGGAACCGGTCTTCGAGCAATCCCGCGAGATCCTCATCGCGATCGACCTGTCCCGCTCGATGCTCGCGCCCGACGTCGCTCCGTCGCGCCTGGAGCGCAGCAAGCTGCTCACCACTTCCCTCCTCGATCGCCTCGCCGGCGAACGCGTGGGCCTCATTGTCTTCGCCGGCACCGCCTTCCTGCAGAGTCCCCTCAGCGCCGATTACGAGATCCTCGAGGAATTTCTGCCCGCCCTCAACCCCGACTACCTGCCCGCGGGCGGAACCGACTACGGCGCGCTGCTCGACACCGCCCTCGAGGCCTTTTCCGAAGACTCCGGCGCCGATCGCTACCTCATCATCCTCAGCGACGGCGAGTCCCAGACCGAGGCGTGGCAAAACCGCGTCCGTGAGGTGCAGGAGCGCGACATTCACGTCATCACCCTCGGCGTCGGCACCGCCGCCGGTTCCATGCTGCCCGACGGCGCCGGCGGCTTCGTGAAGGACGAACGCGGCGCCGTCGTTCTCTCCCGCCTCAATCCCTCCACGCTCGAAGACCTCGCCCGCCGCACCGGCGGCGTTTATCGCGACGCTTCGGCCTGGGTCGACTTGGCCGACCTCCTCCAACAAACCGTCGAGACCGGCCGACAGGGCGAGTTCGCCGAGCAACGGCGCGCCCGCCGCATCGAACGCTTCCAATGGGCCCTCGTCCCCGCCCTCGTTTTCCTGCTGTGGAGCGTCTGGCGCGAATTCCCCGTCGAGCCGCGTCAGCGCGCCGTCACCATCAAATCCGCCGCCCGCACCGGCCGCACCGCCGCCGCCTGGCTCGCCTGCGCCCTTCTCGCGCTGCCGCTTCCGGAGGCCCGCGCCGTCGAACGCGTCGACGCCTCCGGCAACACGATCGAAGATCCCAATCACATCCTGGAACCTCTGCCCGACTCCTTCGATGTGACTGGCGAGGAGGCCCCTCCCCCACCGGAAGCCCCGGTGCGCGAAATCGTCGGCCGTCTCGCCGGTCAAGCCGCGGTCAGCGCCACCGACTACGCCGCACTCGCCAACGAAACCCTGACCTACGGCCACCGCCAGAAAAGCACCGGTCAGCCCCTGCAGAAGAGCGCAGTGCATGACGCCCTCGCCGGTGTCGACGCCGGCGAAGCCCTCGACGCCACCGTCGCCGACTGGCCCGCCCTGCGTAAGCAATTGCAGCAGCTGCTCGAGGACGATCCCCAGCAACAACAGCAGAATCAGGATCAATCGCAGGACCAGCAGGACCAGGAAAACCAGCAGCAACAGCAGCAGCAAAAGGGCGGCGGCCAAAACGAGCAAAAGGACGGCGAGCAGGGCGACCAACAACGGGATCAATCCCAGTCCGACTCCGGCCAGGGCGGCGATCAGGGCGAACAGCAAAAGGAGCAATCCTCCTCCCCCTCCGAGCAGGAAGGCCAGGAGGGCGAGGGGGAGCCGCAGCAAAACCGCGACCAGACCGGCGAAAACTCCGAATCCGACGGCCAACACCGCCCGCCCGAACACCGCGAATCCGCCTTCGGCGATCTTGAGGAGCCCAAACCGCCCGAGGAGCAGCCGCAGTCTCAACCGCAGCCCGCCCCACCCCGCAACCCCGGCACCCAACGCATCGGCGGCCAGCCTACCCGCAGCACCGAGGCGACCGACAATCCCGCCCTCGCCCTGCCCCTGCAGAAACTCGACCAGCTCAAGGAGCAGGACTCCCCCGCCACGCTTTTCCAACTGATGCAAGATCCCGCGAAACCGAAACCCAAGAACGGCCGCGACTGGTGACCATGCGCCTACGTCTTCTTCTTCCTCTCCTCAGCCTCCTCCTCGCCGGCACCGCCACGGCCCAGAGCGTGCGCTGGCAACTGCCCGACAACGGCCTCGAACGCGGCAAGATCAGCCAACTGGCCCTCGTCTTCGACGGCTGCGAACCGGCCGGCGAGGTACCACTGCCCGCCGTGCCCGACCTCGAGTTCGGCAACCCCTCGGAGAACTCCTACAACTCGATCTCGACCGACACCACCGGCCGGCGCGTGCAGATCACTCTCAAATACCTGTCCTACCCGGTCCGCCCCGCCACGCTCGGCACCATCACCATCCCGTCCTTCACCGTATCCACCGACCAAGGACAGTTCACCGTTCCGGCGGCGACCATGACCTCCCGCGAGGCCACCCTCGGCGACAGCGGCATCCCCGTCACCGACATCACGTCCTCCACCCTGCGCGTCGGCGACGGCGAAATCTGGGCCGGCGAAGTGATTCCCGTCGAATACGAACTGGGCATCGCCGGTCGCGTGCAGGCCAACCTCGCCAGCGAGCCCACCTGGGATCCGGCCCCGCTCGTGGTCGAGGCCTGGGGCGAGCCGACCGTCAGCAAGGACGCGAGCGGCCCCCGCGCCCGCAACGTCATCACGTATTCGGCCCGGGGATACTTTCCCCAGGCCGGCACCCACACCCTGCGCTCCGTCCAGCAGGCGGTGAACATCGGCGTTTCGACCGGCGGTTTCTTCACTTCCCTGCGGGCCGAACAGTTCGCCATCACCAGCGATGCGCCGCAGGTCACCGTGAAACCCCTGCCGGCGGGCGCACCCGCCTCCTTCGCCGGCGCCGTCGGCAGCTTCACCCTCACCTCCCGCGTCGTGCCCGAGGAGGCCAGCGTGAGCGAACCCGTCACCTGGACCCTCACCCTCGAGGGCACCGGCAACTGGCCCGCCATCTCCGCCCTGCCCGCCCGCGAAGCCTCCAATGCCTTCCGCGTCGTCCAGCCGCAGGCCAACCGCAGCACCGCCGAAGGCAAACTCTTCGATGGCTCCATTGCCGAGGACGTCGTGCTCATCCCCACCGCGGCCGGCACCTACACCCTGCCGCCGGTCGAGTGGACCTACTTCGATCCGCAAGCGGGCGTCTATCGCACCGTGCGCACGGAGCCGCATGAACTCGTCGTGGCTCCGGCGACGCCGCCCGCCGGCCGCGGCGCCAGCCCGGCCCCCGCCACCCCGCCCGCGGTCGACGGTCCGTTCCCGCTCGACGCCAGCGCGCCCATCCGCTCCACCCCGGCTCCCACGTCGCCCTCCGCCCTGCCGCTCGAGCCCCTGCCCGGCACCGCCGCGGCCCCCACGCCCGTGACCACCCGCACGCTCGTGATGACCGGCATCGTGGCCGCCGCCGTCCTGCCGCTTTGCTGGCTGCTGCTCGCCTACCGGCATGCCCGCGCCAGCGATCCGGGCCGCTTTGCCCGCGCCGCCAAACGCCAGCTCCCGGCCTCGATTCAAAGCGTCGCCCACGCGAACGATGACGACGCCCGGGCCGCCGCCCTGCTCGAGTGGAAACGCCTCATTGCCATCCTCTGGCAGTCTCCTCACGCCACCCCCACCCGGAGCCTCTTTGCAGACGATGAAACCATGGCCCGGCTGTGGCGTGACGCCGAACGCGCGCTCTATGCCCGCGACGCCACCCTGCCGGCCGACTGGGTCGAGCGCGCCCGTACGGCGGCCGACCGCAAACGCGCTCCCCGTTTTCCCTTCCTGCGCTGCTTCGCGCTTCGTCACCTGTTTCCCGTCGTCGTCCTGGGGCTTACCGCCGCCGCGCTGTATCCATCATCGGCCTACGCTGCCACCGCCCCGCAAGCCGTAGCCGCCTACAACGAAGGCGACTTCCCGGCGGCCGAAAAAACCTGGCGGGACGCGGTGGCGGCGAACCCGACCGACTGGATCGCTCGTCACAACCTCGCCCTGGCCCTCGCGCAGCAGGGACGCACGGAAGAGGCCGGCGCCCACGCGGCGGTCGCCTTCATCCAAAACCCCCGCCACCCGTCCACCCGCTGGCATCTGCGCTACATGCTTGATCGCAGCGGCTACACCCCGCCGGTCTTCGGTCGCTTCCTGGATCCCACCTGGCGCGAGAAGATTGCCTGGCTCGCCTCGCCCGCCCAGTGGCAGCACGCCCTCCTCGCCGCCTTCGCCGGCTTCGCCCTCGCCTTTGGCCTCTTGCTGGCGGCCCCGTATTTCCCCCGCAACCGCACGCTTCGGCCCTTCGCCTGGCTGTTCATGGTCGTCGCCACCTTCGCCGCCGCCGCCGCCGGTTCGAGCCTGCAACGCTACGGCCTCACCGCCGAAGCCGATGTCGCGCTCACCTGGCGCGCGACTTCCCTGCACTCGATCCCCACCGACCTCGCCGAGGAACAGGAAACCACGCCCCTGGCGGCCGGCTCCCTCGCCCGCGTCACCAAAAACTTCCTCGGCTGGCGCCAACTCACCTTCCCCAACGGCCAAACCGGCTGGGTCCGAGCAGAAGAACTCGTGCCGCTTTGGCAAAGCGCCGCATCGGCAAGCGGCAAGTGAAAGGGAGTGCGTGAAAGGGAAAGGGATTAAACGACACATCCCGTCGCCCCCCACTCACTCTCACTTTCACCCATTCCCTTTCACTCCGCCGCCGTCGCCACGATCCATGCGGCGGGCCCCGCCCGCCGAAGCTTCAGCGAAGGCGGGTTTTGCGCGCCATGCGCAGCATCGACTCCTCGTCGTTGAAGTCTGCCAGGCGCGCGATCTCGATCCACGCCAGGTCGTGAGACTCGTCCGATAACACCAGCGCCTCGTCCGGATCCGCCTCGAACACGAAGCGCAGGTCGTAATGCCAGTGCTCCGGCTCCGTGCCGCGCGCCGGAATGCGATGCCGATCCACGTCGAACAGGACCGGCGACACCAACCGTAGATTGCGCAGACCGCTCTCCTCCTGCGCCTCCCGCAGCGCCACCGCCGCCAGGTCCAGGTCGCCATCGGCATGGCCGCCCAACTGCAGCCATTTGTTCAACTTGCGATGGTGCGTGAGCAGCGTCCGCGTCCGTTCCCGATTCACGATCCACGCCGAACCCGTCAGGTGCCCGACGGCCAACGACCGCTCCGCACACCGCGGCTCCGCCTCCACAAAGGCCAGCGTCGCCGCCGTCATCTCCGCCTCGTGACCGGGCTCCGCCCGCGCCAGATGCGCCCGCAACAAGTCCGCCACCGTTTCCCGGCCGACGTGACTCATCGCCACAGCGCCTCCGCCACGAATTCGTCCGGCCCGTGCAGCAGCGGCCAGATCTCGTCGATCGTATTCGCCACCCCAAAGAGCCGGCGCATGCCGTCGGACTTGAACTTCTCCGCAATCATGTGCTCCAGGAAGCGCAGCAGGTGGTCGTAGAACCCGTCCTGGTTGAACAGCACCAGCGGCTTCGTCGAGAGGGCCAGCTGCCGCTCGACCATGATCTCACTCACTTCCTCCAGCGTCCCGATTCCGCCGGGCAAGGTGAGAAAGCCCTCCGCCCGCTCGGCCATGATGCGTTTGCGTTCACGCATCGAGTCGACCGCCACCAACTCGTCGGCCGCGTCGTAGGCCAGTTCACGCGTCACCATGAACTGCGGAATCACGCCCACCACCTGCCCGCCCGCCGCATGCACGCCGCGCGCCACCGCGCCCATCGTGCCGATGCTGCCGCCGCCGTAGATCAAGCCCCAGCCGTGCTCGGCCAGGCCCCGCCCGACCGCTTCGCCGGCCGCGTAATACTTCGGATCCAGTTTTCGACTCGAGGAACAATAAACACAGAGCAGCTTCGTCACTCGGGCTCAAAACCACGTTCCGCGCGGAGCGACAAGCCCGCATCAAGCCGTCACCTCGGCTTGTCCTTTGTCTTTCTATTGGTGTCTCTTCGTGTCCATTCGTGGTTAAAAAAACCTCCTACCTCGGCCGTCTGGCTCCTTCGCCCACGGGTCTGCTGCATCTCGGCCACGCGCGCACCTTCTGGATCGCCGCCGAACGCGCCCGCGCCGGCGGCGGCGAACTGCTCCTGCGCAATGACGACCTCGACGCCGCCCGCTGCCGGCCCGAATTCGTCGCCGCCTTCCGCGAAGACCTCGCCTGGCTCGGCCTCACCTGGCGCGAGCCCATGCTGACCCAGAGCCAACGCCTGCCGCACTACCGCGCCGCCCTCGCCCGCCTGCACGCCGCCGGTCACCTCTACCTCTGCCACCGCTCCCGCCGCGAAATCGCGGAGGCCGCCAGCGCGCCGCATGAAGGCGGGCTCAACGACGAACCGCTCTATCCTCCGGAATGGCGCCCGCCCGCGGACGCGCCGCTCCCACCGCTCACCGACCCGGTCGACTGCAACTGGCGCTTCCGTGTGCCCGATGGCGAAACCATCACCTTTACCGATGCCTGCGCCGGCCCGCAATCCGCCGTCGCCGGCCGCGACTTCGGCGACTTCCTCGTCTGGCGCAAGGACGACGTGCCCAGCTACCAGCTCGCCTGCGCCGTAGACGACGGCGAACTCGGCATCACCGAGGTCGTGCGCGGCGCCGACCTCATCAAATCGACCTTCCGCCAATTGCTCCTGCTGCGCGCCCTCGGCCGGCCCGAGCCCGGCTACTACCATGCGCCCCTCGTCACCGACGAAACCGGCCAGCGCCTCGCCAAACGTCACGACGCCCTCAGCCTCCGCACCCTCCGCGAAACCGGCACCACCCCCGCCGAGATCATCGCCCGTTTCTGATTTCAGCATTTCAGTTTTCAGCTTTTCCGCGTTTCAACAATCGGATGATCCGCATCGGCGTTCTCAATATCTCCGACCGTGCCGCCGCCGGCGTTTATGCCGACGAGCCTGGCCAAGCCTGCGTCGCCCTCCTGCGCGAATGGCTCAGCTCGCCCTTCGAGCCGGTCTACGCGGTCATCCCCGACGAGCAGCCGCAGATCGAAGCCGAGCTCATTCGTCTTGCCGACGTTGAACACTGCGCCCTCGTCGTCACCACCGGCGGCACCGGTCCGGCGCCGCGCGACGTGACCCCCGAGGCCACCGCCGCGGTCTGCGGAAAAATGTTGCCCGGTTTCGGCGAACTCATGCGCGCCACCTCCCTGCGCTACGTGCCCACCGCCATCCTTTCCCGCCAGACCGCCGGCACCCGCGGGTCCACCCTCATCGTCAACCTGCCCGGCCGCCCCAAGGCCATTCGCGAAAACCTCGAAGCCGTGTTCCCCGCCATCCCCTACTGCATCGACCTCATCGGCGGCCCGCGCCTGGAAACAAAACCCGAGGTCATGACCTGCTTCCGCCCAGCGAAGTGACCGCGGTCGCGGCACCGCACTCGGTGCCCGCGGGAGCCGAGCTCAACGCCGAAGGCAGGTAAGGCCGGCGCGCATTCACCTCTCCGGCCGCGCCCCGAGGATTTTCCCATCGAAAACCGGGAATCGAAAATCCAGAATCCGGCCATGCCCTACCTGTTGATTCAAACGAACCTGCCGGTGACCGCCGCCGCGCAGAAGTCCGTCGCCCAGGCTGCCTCGACGCTCGTGAGCGAGGAGTTGGGCAAGCCCGAGGACTTCAGCATGATCGCCGTGCAACCCGGCATCGAAATGCTCTTCGCCGGCACCGATGATCCCGTGGCCTTTCTCGAGCTCAAGGCCATCGGCATCCCCGCCCGCCAAACCAAGCGACTCACGGCCGAACTGTGCCGACTCATCCACGAACACCTCGGCATCGACCCCGCCCGCATCTACGTCAAATTCATCGACGTCCAACGCGGCATGTGGGGCTGGAAGGGCGACGTGTTTTGAAACGCTGTAATGCTGAAAAGCTGAAATTGTGAAGCGCTGAAACCGGCGCGCTGGGCGGCGGGGCGGTATTCCAGCTTTTTAGCGTTTTGGTTTTCCAGCTTTTCCGACGCGCCCACCGGGCGCGCCTAAAGCTCCGTGTACTTCTCCGAACGGCCCTTCGCCTTCTCCACCGGATACTTCGCCGCATTGGCGGCCATCTTCCGCTCGATCGCGGCCGCCACGTCGATGCCGCCCATGTTGGCGAACTCGAGGGCGTAGATCACCACGTCGGCCAGCTCCTCCTCGATTTTCGCCCGCTTGGCCGGATCGCGCATGGTTTCGCGGGACGATTCCGAGGACGCCCACAGGAAGTGCTCCATGAGTTCGCCGGCTTCGGCCGCCAGCGCCATGCTCAGGTTCTTCGGCGCATGAAACTGTTCCCAGTCGCGTTCGCGCGCAAAGGCCAGCACCCGCGCCTTGATCTCCGCCACCGTCGTCGCGCCGTCACTCCATGGACTCATGGGCCGCACCCTGACGAGCGGTTCGGCTCAACGCAACGTCCGCGTCGTCCGCTGATCCGTGGCTACGAGCGTGAGCGAGTGGGGCCGTCCCCCGCCCCGTGTCCCTCCCTCGTCCGCCACCAGCCGGCGAAGATGCTGCCGATCACCGAGTGCATCGCCGCCGAGATGGCGCAGGGCACCGCCGCCAGCGCCACGCCTGTCGCCGCGTTGGCGAAGTGTTTGTTGGCCAAAACCACGCCGAGCCCGGAGTTCTGCATGCCCACCTCGATCGCCACCGTCCGCGCCGACTTGATCGGCAGGCGCAGCCCCCGCGCCAACAGGTAGCCGATCACGAAGCCCCCCAGGTGGAGCAGAAATACCGCCAGCAACAGCGGACCAAAACTCGCCTTCACCTCCGCGCCGCGTTGCCCGATGATGCTCGCGCAGATCAAAGCGATCACGATCACCGACACCAGCGGGGCCACCGGCAGCACCCGCTGCACCGCCCGGTGAAAATAACGGTTGAGCACCACGCCCAGCAGCACGGGCACAAACACCACCTTCACCGTGTCGGCCATCAGCCCCAGCACGTCCACCGGCACCCGCGCCCCCACCAGCGTCGCCGTCAACACCGGCGTCATCACCGCCGCCGCCAGGGTCGAACAGGCCGTCATCACCACCGAAAGACACACATCCGCCCGCGCGATGAAGGTGACCACGTTCGAGGCGGTGCCGCCCGGGCAACAGGCCACCAGCACCAGGCCCACCGCGTATTCGGTCGGCAAGGACAGCGCCCAGCCCAGTCCCCAGCCGAGCAGCGGCATGATCGTGTATTGGCCCACAAAACCGATGGCCACCGCTTTCGGCATCGTCCGGATCGCGCGAAAATCCTCCACCGTGAGCGTTACGCCCATGCCGAGCATGATCACCGCCAGCCCCCACACGATCCACGGCCCGCTGAACCAGGTGAACGCCTCCGGCACCACCAGCGCCGCCGCGCACAGCGCGAGCACCCACAGGGGAAAGGCATTCGTCAACAGGGCGAGAAATCGGGGCAGGGGCACGCCGCCGGACCCTGCCGCCGCGCCTTCCCAACTCAAGGCAGGATTTCAACCGCGAAAGACGCGAAGAACCGCGAAAACCCCGCCGAGCCATCACCTCGTCCGCGGAGCAGGCTGACCGCTTCGCGTCCCTTCGCGTGATTTGCGGTTTCGATAAATCTCTCCGGCCGAGGGGACGTTCTGCCGAAACCCAGCCACGTCGTCGCAAGCTCCAACGCAGCTACTCCTTCCCGCCGCCCTGCTCCCTCCTCCCTCCTCCCTTTCACTGCGGCAGCAGCCGCCCTCCCTTTCACTGCGGCGGCAGCCGCCCTCCCTTTCACTGCGGCAGCAGCCGCCCTCCCTTTCACTGCGGCGACAGCCGCCACCGCCGTCACCGAATCTTCACCTGAAAAATCGCTTAGGCACTTGGCACAATGCCTGCATGAGCCGTTATTAAGAGTAGAAGAACATCCCGCATGACACCCGTGACCACCCGCTCCAATCCGTGCCTCGCCGCTGCCTCCATGCAGCGCGGTGCGGTGGCCTGCGGCCGTCAGGGTCATGCCTCCGTGCAACGTTGGCAGAAACACCAACGCGTCACGGGCTCTCAGGCCTAAACCCGTTCCCTTTCCCCGGACCTCGTTTAGCCCCCCTGAAAAGCCCGGCCGCCGCAAAAGGCTCCGAGGTCCGCCACCTTCCTTTTTCCCACCGTTTCCTGCCATGAACAACATCACCCTCCCTCCTCCGTCCGCCGCGAAGGCGCGCTTCGTGGAACCCGTCCCGGCTCCCGGGACCTTCCGCACGCCGCACTTCGATTGCGAGACCCTGCCCGACGCCCTGCGGCTCGTCGTGTATGTGCCGGGAGTTCAGCCCGCCGGCGTGGAAATCGCCACCCGCGGGCCCGATCTCACCGTCACCGCACGCAAGGCCCACCTGCTGCGAGCCAACTGGAAATCCATGCACGTGGAGGGTGTGCAGCGCGATTATTTGCTCAACCTCCGCCTGGGGCGGTCGTTGAACTTCATGGCGCTGCAGGCAGAACTCCGCGAAGGCGCCCTCACCATCACCATCCCCAAGCGGAATGGTTCGAGCGTGACCGGCTTCAACTCGGAGGATGTCCGCGCCGCTTAAGCCCGGGGCACGGACCAAGGCCCCGGCCGCTCCCCGCGTGTTTGCCGAAAAATGCGCGGGGAGCGGACTTTTTGTTAAAGTTCAGGGAGCCCCGGCCGATGTCTCTGGTCAGAGAAGGTGTTCGGATGAACCGGAGACCGTCTCCCGGATCCATGGACGCGCCACTTCCCCCTCCCCCTTCAACCATCGATCACCAACCTATCGTGCAACACGTCGTCGCTTCCCAACCCAAGGCCGACACGATCTGGGGCCGCCCCATCTTCCGCGCCCCCGAGATCAAATCCTTCGCCCCGCGCAAGAAGGAAGGGTACTTCCCCCACCCGCAGAAACCCTTCAAAGGCCGCGTGCGCGACAAGCGAATCGGCTGAGCCCGCGTCCCCTCCCGCGCATACCGCCCCCCGCTGTCCGCCCCTTTCGGTAGTTCGTTCAATCGTCCCGCCGGGCTCCAGGCCCGCGGGACGTTTTCGTACCGCCCCTATTCTCATTCTCGTTCTTCGTTCTCTTACTCGTTCTCGCCCCCCCTATTCTCGTTCTTCTTTCTCTTTATCTTTCTCCCCGCGGACCGGACTGCTCCCGCCCCACCCCGCGGACTTGTCGTTCGTCGTTTCAGCGAGGGCAGATCACCGCTCCGGCACCAGCCACCGCAGCTCACCCGACCCGCCCGGAGCCTGCGCCAGTACCTCGCCCAGCCAGGCCATCATCGGCTCGATCTCGGCCTCGACCCGCCAGGGCGGATTCACCACCAGCAGTCCGGCCCCCCGCATCTTCAGCCCGGCCGCCTCCCCCGCCACGCTGAGTTCGGCCGTCCAGGCCGGCGGAAAATCCGCCACCGCCGTCAGCCGCAGAAAGCCCGGGGCCCCGGCCCGCGCCGTCAGCGGATACCATACCGCAAACGTTCCACCCGGCAGGCGGCGCAATCCCTCCCGCAACGCCGCCGCGACCCGCTCTGCTTCGTTCTCCGCTTCGTAGGGCGGATCGATCAACACCAGCGCCCGCCGTTCGAGCGGCGGAAGGCACGCTCTCACCGCCTCGTAACCGTCCCGCACCTCGACCCGCACGCCGCGCCGTCCGCCCAGGCGTTCCCGCAGCCCCTCCGCCTCCGCCGCATGCAGCTCGCACAACATCGCCCGATCCTGGGGACGCAGCATGGCCGTCACCAGTGCCGGTGAACCAGGGTAGGGCCGGCCACCGCCCGCCGTGCCGCCGCTCGCCCGCTCCGCCTGAGCAAAATTGCGCACTGCTTCAACATAGCGCCTCACCGCTGCCGGCACGGTCGCCGCCGGGGCTGTCACCACCTCGTCGATACGGCCCCAGCCGTGCGGCCATTCCGCCGCTCGCTCCAGCGAGTCGCCGCGAGCGGCCGCGCTCAGGTCATAGCCGCCGCGGCCCGCATGCGTATCGAGAAACAGAAATCCCTTCTCCTTGCGCTGCATGCCGGACACCAGCGCCAGCAGGATCGCATGCTTGGCGACGTCGGCGAAATTTCCGGCGTGGTAATGATGCCGGTAGTTCACAGCCGCACCTTCACCACCGTCTTGTGCGCCACCACCGGTTCGGCCCCCGCCGCCAGCGACGGCTTGTGCGCGTCGCCCGGGAAAAACACTGCGACCTCACCGGGCGCCACCATCCAGCGCGACACCTGCGGCCGGTCGCCGAGAAACACCACATCCTTGTCGGCCAACAGATCCTCGGTCACCGCCAGGCCCGTCCGCGCCGTGACCTCCATCGCCTCCTCGCCGGACAACACCGCCTGCAGATCGACGAAGCGGTCGTGCGCTTCGAAGCGTCCCTCCCCCGGGCGTTTGCCGCGGTAGACCTGCTCGAGCGCAAACACCCCGTCGCCCAGCTCCACCCGCTCGGTCACGCCCTCGGCGATCCCCCGGATGCGCGCATGCACCGCCGATTGCGGATCCAGCGCCTCGCGCAGGTAGGCCAGCGCGATCGCGAAGCGCTCGTTCGACGCCAGTTGTTGTTCGATCAGGTCAAGGGTTCCCCAGATGGCCATGGCGCGCACTCCAGCGCCCCCCCGCCCCCGCCGCAAGCCCCGGCAACAACGACCCACCGACCCGCATCCCTCCCCGTCCC